>NZ_CM002128.1:0-13815 GCF_000448565.1 Streptococcus sp. HSISM1
TGAAAGAAGCACCCTTAGCTCAACTGGATAGAGTACCTGACTACGAATCAGGCGGTTAGAGGTTCGACTCCTCTAGGGTGCATGGTCGCAAGGCTATGTAATAATTGAATAGGAACGAGCACCCTTAGCTCAACTGGATAGAGTACCTGACTACGAATCAGGCGGTTAGAGGTTCGACTCCTCTAGGGTGCATAAAGCGGTAGCTTTAGATCGGGAAGTAGCTCAGCTTGGTAGAGTACTTGGTTTGGGACCAAGGTGTCGCAGGTTCGAATCCTGTCTTCCCGATAGTGTATCGAAAAAGTCTAATGGTTGACATTAGACTTTTTTTGTAGTTATTTTTTTATTAATTTTCAAGAAAAAAGAGCTTTCGCTCTTTTCAACTTTATTTATTTCGCAGTTCAACATAACGGTTATACCAAATTTTGATATATTCCTCAGAAAAAGGACCTTTGTTTTGGTTTATCCAATCTACTAGAACCTTAACATTTTCTTTTAAAATAAAGTCGATGTCATCTGAATAGTGCATTTTTTCTTTATGCTGCTCGTATTCTTCAACATCTAACAATTTTTTTTCACCATTGGTAAAGACCTTGACATCGAGATCATAGTCGATATATTTTAAGGCTTCTTGGTCAATGTGAAAAGGACTTGCTAGGTTACAGTAGTAAGACACACCATTGTCACGGATCATGGCGATGATGTTAAACCAATATTTTTTATGGAAATAAACGATCGCTGGTTCACGCGTGATCCAACGTCTACCATCACTTTCAGTCACAAGTGTATGATCATTTACTCCAATAATTGCATTTTCGGTTATCTTTAATACCATGGTGTCACGCCATGTTCGGTGTAAACTGCCATCATGTTTATAACTTTGAATTGTAATAAAGTCGCCTTCTTTAGGTAGTTTCATAACTTACCAACTTTCTACAATCTAAGTATATCCTCTATATTGTATCATATTTTTCAAATTTTTTCTTATTTTACTATTTAATTTTCAATTTGGTTTATGAATCTAAGTATTCTCTAATGGCTGACGTTATATCACTATAATCGTAGCCTTTTCTGGCTAGTGCCTGAGTCAAGCGTTGTTTGAGGTCATAGCCTTCATATTTTTTACTGTATTTACGGTATTGTTTTTCTAACTCTTTTAGAATGAGCTCATTGGTTGTTTCTTCATCTGTTTCGAGCTCGAGATTTTGGAATGCTATCTTCGCTTGGTTGTATGTAAAGCCTTTTGAAATGAGTCCTTGGATGATTTTAGTTTCAATAGCTTTTAACGGATATTTCCCTTGGTATTTTTTTACGAGTTTTATTGCGGTACGGTCGATCACTTCTGAAAAATCATAGTCTGCAAGAATTTCTTGAAGGATAGATTTTGAGATCCCTTTTTGTTGAATTTTTTGTTGTAATAAGGCAGGGCCCTTATCGCCACTGAGAAGGTTAGCCTCTATCAGGTTTCTTGCATATTGACGATCATCTAACCACTTGTCTTCTTTTAGGTGTTGGACCACTTTATCAATAATGTCACTTTCAATCTCATATTTTGTCAGGTAGTCTCGGACTTCTTTTGTTGTCCGAGCTTTAAAAGAAAGATGGTAAAGGGCCAGGTTTTTACCATAGGAGTATTGAGCAAACTCTTGGATTTCTTTTAATTCCTCCTCACTGATTTCCTTATCTTTGGAAAGGAAATATTTGACGATGGTGTCTTCTGTAATATAAAGTTTTTGATCATTGTCTAATTCCAGGAGGTAGAGTCTTTTTTTCTTTTCTAGTTTTGTAATTTTCATGTTTTTATTATACCGAAAAATGTGTTAAGATAGGGATATGAACGTTAAAGTAAAACAAAAAATTCCTTTGAAAATTAAACGAATGGGAATTAACGGTGAAGGGATTGGCTTTTATAAAAAAACACTTGTCTTTGTGCCAGGTGCTTTAAAGGGAGAAGATATCTTCTGCCAAATTACAAGTGTCAAGAAAAATTTTGCGGAAGCCAAACTCTTATCTGTGAATAAGGCGTCTAAGTTTCGTGTGACGCCCATGTGTGATATCTATGAGACCTGTGGGGGCTGTCAAATCATGCATTTGAAGTATGACAAGCAGCTGGAGTTTAAGACAGATTTGTTGCAACAGGCCTTGAAGAAGTTCTCACCTGAAGGATTTGAACAGTATGATATTCGGCCGACAATTGGAATGCAGGAGCCTCTTTACTATCGGGCAAAATTGCAATTTCAAACAAGGAAATTCAAGGGCCAGGTGAAGGCGGGACTCTATGCTCAAAATTCACATTATTTGGTGGAATTAAAAGATTGTTTGGTTCAAGATCCGGTTATTCAAGCTATCGCCAACGATCTAGCGGATTTATTGACCTATTATCAGATTCCGATTGCTGATGAGCGTAAAGAACTGGGTGTCAGAACCATGATGGTTAGACGGGCTCGGAAGTCTGGTCAGGTTCAGATCATTGTGGTCACCAGTCGTCAGATTAACGTAAACAATTTGGTGCAAGACTTGGTCACGAAACACCCTGAAATTGTCACGGTTGCTGTTAACAAAAATACGTCTCGTTCCAGTGAGATTTATGGGGAACAAACGCAGATTATTTGGGGAGAAGAGGCCATTTTGGAAGGTGTTTTGGATTATGAATTCTCCCTTTCTCCTCGAGCTTTTTACCAGTTGAATCCGGAACAAACTGAAGTATTGTATAGTGAGGCGGTTAAGGCTCTAGATGTTTCTCCAGAGGATCATCTTATTGATGCCTACTGTGGGGTTGGAACGATTGGCTTTGCTTTTGCTAATAGAGTGAAAAGTGTTCGGGGGATGGATATTATTCCTGAAGCAATTGAAGATGCCAAATACAATGCTAAACGGATGGGATTTGAGAATACCCACTATGAGGCTGGTACAGCAGAAGAGATCATTCCTCGCTGGTACCAAGAAGGCTATCGGGCTAATGCTGTGATTGTGGATCCACCTCGTACGGGCTTGGGGACAAAATTAATAGAGACCTTGTTGCACTATGCACCTGAAAAGATGGTCTATGTCTCTTGTAATGTCTCTACTTTGGCAAGGGATCTAGTGGCTTTGACGAAGGTTTATCAGGTTGAATACATTCAATCAGTGGACATGTTCCCCCATACAGCACGGGCAGAAGCAGTTGTGAAATTAGTGAAGAAGTGAAAGAAGAATGGATATTTGGGAAAAACTTTATCTTGAGGCGAAAGCTCTCTATGCGCCTCAAGAGGTTTCAGATTTTGTCTATGCTCGACATGTGGTTGCTGCTGTTGAGGCTGCAGATGGTCAGATTTTTACGGGCTTTTGTATGGAAGGAACCTGTGGCGTCTTTCATTTATGTGCCGAACGAGCGGCCCTCTTCAACATGTATCAACAATCAGGACAGACCAAGGTCAAGCGCATTATTGCTTTTCGAGACAAGCCTCCTTATGGAGAAGGTTCAGGGATGCCTTGTGGGGCCTGTCGCGAATTTCTCCTTGAGCTAGATGCAGAGAATCGTCATCTAGAATTTATGGTGGATTATGAAAGTCGCAAGACCATTACTTTAGGTGAACTGATGCCTCTTTGGTGGGGGGAAGAACGGGCTCGTCAAAGAGAAAATAAAGGGAATGAGTAGAGGAAATAGAAAAATGGACAATGTTATTGATGTATCGATTCCAGTTGCTCAAGTCATTGATCAACATCCGGAAGTATTGGATTTGTTGGTGGAGTTGGGCTTTAAACCCTTAGCTAATCCGATCATGCGCAATACAGTTGGGCGCAAGGTTTCTTTGAAACAAGGATCAAAATTAGAAGGTACGCCTATGGAGAAGATTGTGCGAACACTAGAGGCTAATGGCTATGAAGTAGTGGGGCTAGACTAATGAGTGATGAACGAATTCACGTCTTAAGAGATATCTTATTAGAGCTTCATCATGGAGCTTCCCCTGAGTCGGTTCAGGAGCGCTTTGATGCGACCTTTGCAGGGGTTTCTGCGATTGAGATCTCTCTTATGGAGCATGAACTGATGAACTCCGATGCAGGGGTTACTTTTGAAGATGTTATGGAGCTTTGTGATGTCCATGCCAATCTCTTTAAGAATGCGGTTCAAGGGGTCGAAGTAGCAGATACTGACCACCCAGGGCATCCTGTTCAAATCTTTAAACAGGAGAACTTAGCCCTTCGAGCCGCTATGATGCGGGTACGTCGCTTGCTAGACAATTATGAGACGACTGAGGATCCTGAGATGATTCAGGAGATTCATAAGGGCTTGTTACGTCAGCTGGGCTTGGTGGGTCAATTTGACCGGCATTACCGTCGTAAGGAAGAGTTGATGTTTCCGATTATGGAAAAATATGGTCATGATTCCCCACCAAAAGTGATGTGGGGAGTAGATGACCAGATTCGGGAACTCTTTGCGAAAACTTTGGATGCGGCAAAGAAATTACCGGATTCTAGTATTTCTGAAGTCAAGGAACGCTTTGAAGCCTTTGCACAAGAGTTTGAGCGCATGATCTTCAAGGAAGAGTCGATCCTCTTGATGATTTTGCTGGAGTCCTTTACCCAGGATGACTGGCTCTCCATTGCAGAAGAAAGTGATGCTTATGGTTATGCCATTATTCTCTCAAGTGAGAAATCGGTGCCGAAACGTGTGGACTTCAAGGAAGAAGGAGCAAGAGAGTCAGAGAGTTCAACTGAACCGCTTCCTTCTTCAAAAGGAGATGAGCACCGTCAGGTCATTGAGACTCCTGAGGGACAATTGACGATTACCTTCACGCCTAAGAAAAAGAAGAGAGCTTCGATCGCAAGCAGCAACAAGCTTTTGGTCATGGATTTTTATCGGTGGAGCAAGCGAATTTAATCTTGAACCAGTTACCAATGGAGATCACCTTTGTCAATAAGGATGATATTTTCCAATATTACAATGATGCTGCGCCTTTTGAGGAAATGATTTTTAAGAGGACGCCATCGCAGGTAGGACGCAATGTTGAGCTGTGTCACCCACCGAAATATTTGGAGAAGGTCAAAGCCATCATGCAGGGGCTTCGTGAAGGGAAAAAAGACAAGTATGAAATGTGGTTCAAATCAGAATCGCGTGGGAAATTTGTCCATGTTACCTATGCAGCCGTGCGTGATGAAGCTGGAGACTTCCAAGGTGTCTTGGAATATGTTCAGGACATTCAACCTTATCGAGAGATCGATACGGATTTTTATAGAGGAATGGAGTAAAGATGAGTTACGAAACAGAGTTTATGAAGGAGTTTGAGGAGTGGATCAAGACCCAAGTCATGATCAATGAAATGGCTCTCGAAGAGAGTAAGAAGGTTTTTGAGGAAGACCAGGATGAACGAGCTAAAATCGCCATGATTCGCTATGAAAGCCGTTTGGACGCTTATCAGTTCTTGCAAGGGAAGTTTGAAAATTTCCATGCTGGAAAAGGATTTCATGATTTACCAGATGGCCTCTTTGGTGAAAGAAAATATTAAAAACACCTTATTGAAGGCGTTTTACTAGCTAGATTTACCTGAAAATTGAGCAATGACTTGATTTTTTAGGGGATTGTGATACAATAAAAAAGTTGAAATGACATCAACGGATTTTTGAATGGAATGATAGTGATGAAACCTTGTTGCCTTAGGAATTGATCACTGAATTTAGGAGGAAAAATGGCAAAGAAGAACGTAAACCGTGCGAAACAATACAAACATCAAAATAGACATCTTTTGAAAAAAGCTGTCGCAACTGTAACTGCAGCTGTGAAAGAAACACCTAAAAAGGTTGAGAAAGCTACAAAAGCAGTGGCGAAAGAAGTGAAACAAGCGGCTTCTTCAGTGGAAGAATTTGCTGCAAGTTTGGAAGGTGTGGCACTTGATCGTGCGCAAACATTCTATGATGAAGGTATTCGCTCTGTTGCGGACTTCGCAAACTGGACAGAAAAAGAGTTGTTGGCCCTTAAAGGAATCGGCCCAGCTACAATCAAGAAATTGAAAGAACTAGGCGTTAAATTTAAATAATCGCTTTTATGATTTCTTGCTATTTCCAGGAAAACTTGCTAAAATGAACCTGTTAGAGGTGTTTTGAGTCCCACATTTTACAGAAAGTGGCGGTGCTGAGAAGTCCACAAATGTGTCAAAACTGGTTGCTAATGGATGAAAATGAAATAAACAAAGTTGCGGGCATTGCCCGAAATTGGGTGGTACCGCGGATCAACACATTCGTCCCTGTCAGATTGATGACAGGGGCGATTTTTTTGTTGCAGCCTAGCCAAAGGAGCTTGTCATGAAACAATCTTTTAACACCAGTAAACTCTACTATGGTTTTCCGATCTTCATCTTGGGGTATCAGGACCAGAACTTTGGGCACAATATCACGACCTGCAGTTCCTCTTATAGCCTGGGAGATTGGCTGGTCATCGGGGTTGGTAGTGAGGAAAATGCGGCTAACCAGATTAAGCATTATCAACAGTTCACTGTGAACATCCCTGATGAAAACTTTATGCTTGAGATGGAGCAGGCTGGGTTTATCAGCCATCGGGAGAAGTTGGAACACCTAGGGCTAGACTACGAGATTTCTGAACGGACTCAGGCTCCGATTTTGGAGGCTTGTCCAGTCGTTTTGGATTGCCAGGTAGATCGGATTGTCGAGGAAGATGGCATCTGCCATATCTTTGCTAAGATTCTTGAGCGACTGGCTGATCCAGAGCTCTTAGATGACAAGGGGCATTTTAAAAATGACCGTTTTGCGCCGACTTACTTTATGGGGGACGGCCATCAGCGTGTTTACCGTTATCTAGATGACCGAGTCGATCCCATGGGGTGCTTTATCAAGAAAGCGAGGAAGAAGAATGACAAGAGCTGAACTGCCAGAACGAATCGAAACGGATCGTCTGGTCTTACGAGTCCGAACAGTGGCTGATGCAGAGGACATCCATGCTTACGCTAGTCTTCCAGAAGTCTCTTACCCAGCAGGTTTTCCACCCGTCAAGACCTTGGAAGACGAGATCTATTATCTAGAGCATATCCTTCCCGATCGCAATCAAAAAGAAAATCTTCCAGCTGGTTACGGCATTGTGGTCAAAGGAACCGATAAAATCATTGGCTCTGTTGACTTCAACCATCGCTACGAAGATGATGTGCTGGAAATTGGCTATACCTTACACCCAGATTATTGGGGTCGCGGTTATGTGCCAGAAGCAGCACATGCCTTGATTGATTTAGCTTTTAAAGAATTGGGACTTCACAAGATAGAATTGTCTTGCTTTGGCTACAATGTCCAAAGTCAACGAGTCGCTGAGAAGCTTGGTTTTACCCTCGAAGCTCGTATAAGGGACCGCAAAGATGCTCAGGGCAATCGCTGTGATGATTTGAGATATGGCTTGCTGAAGAGTGAGTGGGAGTTATACTATGAATAGGTTAAAAGAATATGAATTATTTGATGCCGTACTCACTAAAACAGTTCTTAAACAACTGGGTGTGAGTTCGAAAGATAGATTAATTTTTGATAACGGTAGCTTTCATATTAGAAGAAAAGTTAGATTGACTATTTCTTCTCGAGGTTTAGACTTTTATCAATCGAAAAGAATCGTGAAAAGTGAGGAAGAAGTCCTATTGCCTATAGGGTGCAAAGTCTTGCTTACTAAAAATTTTTTAGCAAACAAACCAAGGCCAAAAGAATTTAGTAAAAAAGTTACACCAGTTGGGTGGGATAAGGAACTTAATAGTAGTGTCACTTATATTAACAGAGGTCATATAATTGCTCATGAATTATATCCAGATGACAATTGGGAATGTGATAAGGATAGGAAGTATTTTACTCAAACTGAATGGAGTAATAAATCTAGCAAAGCAACCAAGGAAGGTGATTTAAAAGTTGGAAAAAACTTGGCCTATTACGAGTCTGAAATTAAGAAATTTTTGGATGAGAATACTAATTCACAAGTGCTTTATTATGTGAAATTGATTTATAGTGATGATGATTTAATTCCTAGAGGTATTTGTTTAAAAGCTATATTTAACAAGAAAACAGAAAAATATTCTAATTTTGTAACGATTAAATCTATACATGTGTTTATACCAAATATCGATTCTAGACTAAAGATCGATTATAAAGATGCAATTTTTACAGTTTTAGAATAACAGAACAAAGGAGAACTAAAATGAAAGAACTTTCACCTAAATACAATCCAGCCGAGGTTGAGGCTGGTCGTTACCAAAAATGGCTTGATGAGGATGTTTTTAAGCCTTCTGGCGATAAAAAGGCTAAGCCTTATTCAATCGTCATTCCACCACCAAACGTAACTGGGAAACTTCACCTTGGTCACGCTTGGGATACAACTCTTCAAGATATCATCATCCGTCAAAAACGCATGCAAGGATTTGACACGCTTTGGCTTCCTGGTATGGACCATGCTGGGATTGCCACTCAAGCTAAAGTAGAAGCGCGTTTGGCTGAGGACGGCATCTCTCGTTATGACCTGGGTCGTGAAAAATTCCTTGAAAAAGTTTGGGAATGGAAAGACGAGTATGCGACGACTATCAAGGAACAATGGGGTAAAATGGGGCTCTCTGTAGACTACTCTCGTGAGCGCTTTACCCTTGATGAAGGTTTGTCAAAAGCGGTTCGTAAGGTCTTTGTAGAGCTCTACAAGAAAGGTTGGATTTACCGTGGTGAATTTATCATCAACTGGGATCCAAAAGCCCGTACAGCCCTTTCTGATATCGAGGTGATTCACAAGGATGTCGAAGGTGCCTTCTACCACATGAACTACATGTTGGAAGACGGTTCACGTGCCCTTGAAGTAGCAACAACACGTCCTGAAACCATGTTTGGGGATACTGCCGTAGCGGTTAACCCAAATGATGACCGTTATAAAGACTTGATTGGTCAAAATGTTATCTTGCCAATCTTGAACAAGCCAATCCCAATTGTTGGGGACGAACACGCAGATCCTGAATTCGGTACCGGTGTGGTGAAGATCACACCTGCCCACGACCCTAATGACTTCTTGGTTGGTCAACGTCATAATCTTCCGCAAGTCAACGTTATGAACGATGATGGTACCATGAATGAATTGGCTGGCGAATTCAACGGTATGGACCGCTTTGAAGCTCGTAAGGCTGTTATCAAGAAGTTAGAAGAAATTGGTGCCCTTGTTAAGATTGAGAAGATGACCCACTCAGTTGGTCACTCAGAGCGTACAGGGGTTATGGTTGAGCCACGCTTGTCTACACAATGGTTCGTCAAGATGGATCAATTGGCGAAGAATGCCATTGCCAACCAAGATACAGAGGACAAGGTAGAATTCTACCCACCTCGTTTCAACGACACCTTCCTTCAATGGATGGAAAATGTTCACGACTGGGTAATCTCACGTCAGCTCTGGTGGGGTCACCAAATCCCTGCATGGTACAATGCTGAGGGTGAAATGTACGTTGGCGAAGAAGCGCCAGAAGGTGACGGATGGAAACAAGATGAAGATGTCTTGGATACTTGGTTTAGTTCTGCCCTTTGGCCATTCTCAACTATGGGCTGGCCGGATGTCGACTCAGAAGACTTCAAACGTTACTTCCCAACGTCAACCTTGGTAACAGGTTACGACATCATCTTCTTCTGGGTGTCTCGTATGATTTTCCAATCATTGGAATTCACTGGCCGTCAGCCATTCCAAAACGTCCTGATTCACGGTCTCATTCGTGACGAGCAAGGACGCAAGATGTCTAAGTCACTCGGTAACGGGATTGACCCAATGGATGTTATCGAGAAATACGGTGCCGATGCCCTTCGTTGGTTCCTTTCAAACGGTTCTGCACCAGGGCAAGACGTGCGTTTCTCTTACGAGAAAATGGATGCGTCATGGAACTTCATTAACAAGATTTGGAACATCTCACGTTACATCCTCATGAACAATGAAGGTTTGACCTTGGAGGTGGCGCGTGAAAATGTGGCTAAAGTCGCTGCTGGTCAATCAGGTAACGTGACAGACCGTTGGATTCTCCACAACCTCAACGAAACTATTGGAAAAGTCACTGAAAACTTTGATAAGTTTGAATTCGGTGTGGCTGGTCACATCCTCTACAACTTCATCTGGGATGAGTTTGCGGACTGGTATGTTGAGTTGACTAAGGAAGTGCTATACAGCGATAACGAAGACGAAAAAGTTATCACACGCTCTGTTCTTCTTTACACTTTGGACCAAATCTTGCGTCTCCTTCACCCAATTATGCCATTCGTAACTGAAGAAATCTACGGCCAAATCTCTGAAGGAACAATCGTGACGGCGGAATACCCAGTGGTTCGTCCAGAGTTTGAAAACGAGGAAGCAGCAGCTAGTGTAGAAGCTCTTAAAGATGTGATTCGCTCCGTTCGTAACTCACGTGCAGAAGTGAACGTAGCGCCAAGTAAGCCAATCACTATCTTGATCAAGACAAGCGACAGCAAGCTTGATGCTTTCTTTAATGATAATGTCAACTACATCAAACGTTTCACAAACCCAGAACACTTGGAAATTGCAGCAGATGTCGAAGTGCCTGACTTGGTTATGTCAAGCATCATCACAGGCGCAGAAATCTACTTGCCACTTGCTGACCTTCTTAATGTTGAAGAAGAATTGGCTCGTCTTGAAAAAGAATTAGCCAAATGGCAAAAAGAACTGGATATGGTCGGTAAGAAGCTCTCTAACGAACGCTTCGTAGCCAATGCCAAACCAGAAGTCGTCCAAAAAGAACGCGACAAACAAGCCGACTATCAAGCTAAATACGACGCGACTGTAGCACGTATTGATGAGATGAAGAAACTCGTTAAATAAACACAGAAACACGGCGGAATGCCGTGTTTTTTTGGTATAATGGTGAAGAGAAACTTTCACTATATTGAAAGATATTATTGCACAATAATAAATAAGTGAAAATCATATATTATTAATTATAATTAGGTGGAATTATAGTTTAGAACTATGAAGAAAAATAATATTTTGTTATAAAGGTAGGACAATATTATGTACAAGCTTGAAGATTACACAGACGTTCAATCGTATATTGAATTGTTGATCAATAATAAAAACAAAGAATATTCAAAAAATGATATTTTAGATCTCCCTATTGAACGTTATAAAGATTTTTTAAAAGAAGGGGATTGCCCCCAAGAAGCATGGAAAGAATTAGTAGAAGAGTTTTTTAAGCTATATGAAGATATAGATATTGTTAAATTAGGGAGAAATCGATCTGAAATAAGAATACCTACAAATAGAGGTTCTAGTTGGAAAAATTATGAATCTAGACTGAAAAAGCAAGGATGGAATTTGAATAGTATCGAGACTCTTAAAAAATCTACTGTAGAAATACTTAGCTACTTAAGCAATTCGAAAGAGAACAGTGGAATTTCGAAAGGTTTGGTTCTAGGAAATGTACAGTCTGGAAAAACTGCAAATATGTCCGGGGTTATTTCTATGGCTGCAGATTTGGGATATAATTTCTTTATTGTCTTATCTGGAACTATTGAGAACTTGAGGAACCAGACTGCAAATCGCTTGTATAATGACGTTAAAGATACAAGAAATTTGAATTGGAGATTAGTAGATAGACCAAACTTAAAAAACAACATCGCTGATCATAAAATATCAACATTTTCATTGGAAGAAAATGCTAGAGATAGGTATTTAACCGTATGTCTAAAAAATAAAAGTCGCCTTGAAAATCTAATACGTTGGCTTTACTCAGATGAAAACAAGTCTAGACAATTAAAGATTTTAGTGATTGATGATGAAGCTGACCAAGCAAGTATTAATACTAATAATATCGAAGAACAAGATCCAACAACAATAAACAAACTAATTAGAAAATTGGTTAACAAAGATAATGTAAAAGCAATGAACTATATTGCTTATACAGCAACTCCATATGCAAATATATTAAATGAAACTGCTGGAAATTCGCTCTATCCAAAAGATTTTATTGTTGTATTGCCTCAATCAAGTGACTACATTGGTCCTGAAGAAATGTTTGGAACATCAGAACCGGAACAAGTGCAAAAAATTGATATAGTTAGAGAAATTAGTGACGATGATGTTCAAATCATTAGAAGACTAGGAAAAGGCGAAGAGATTCAAATACCAAAATCTTTAGAATTAGCTATTAATTGGTTTATCATTTCAACCGGTGCAATGCGTCATCTAGGATATAGAAAACCGATTAGCATGCTAATACACACCTCTTTTAAAGTTAGTGAGCATGAATCGATTGCTAATGTAGTTACCTACTATATTAGAAAAGTTCGAAAGAATCCTAGTATATTTTTCAAAAATCTAAAGAATCTCTATAATAATGAAAAAATAGACTTTAGTAAAGAGAAATTTTTAGAGAATATGAATAATTATAGTTGCCCAGGAGATGTACCGTCTTATCCTGAGTGGAAAGACATCAGAGAACAGATTGAGAGAATTTTCCGTTTGGATGATGATGAGTATCTAAGTCATGTTCAATTAACCGATGAAGGCGTTCCTAAATATCACGAAGGTTTTCATATTGCAATTGATAATAGCAAAATGACATCTGCTGATGAAATGATTAGATTAGTTTATCCAAATTCTATAAATGCTACTAAACTAGCTCCTACTTTCATTGTGATAGGAGGAAATACTCTATCTAGAGGATTAACTATCGAAGGATTAGTATCTACGTTCTTTTTAAGAAAAACTAATCAAGCAGATACTTTAATGCAAATGGGACGGTGGTTTGGCTATAGAAAAGGGTATGAAATATTCCCTAGAGTATGGATGGAGTACGACGCGTATGAACGGTTTCAATTCCTATCTCAACTAGACTATGAATTGAGGTCGAATTTAGTAGAGTACTCTAAAAGAAATCTTACTCCAATAGAAGTTGCTCCAAAAATAAAAAATTCTCCAGACTATCAGTTAGTCAGGATTACTTCAGTTAATAAAATGCAATCTGCTATTTCAGCTGAATTTAATTTTTCTGGCTTTAATTCTCAAACTGTTTTTTTAAAGACGATATGGAACAATTAGCTCATAACTTCCGTTTAACTGAAACATTTCTAAATTCACTTGGAACACCTCAAAAGTCTACAGCTTCAGATTCTAAACTAGTTTGGAAAGATATTGACTCAGTCCAAGTTGAAAATTTTTTACAAGAATATCAGGTTATTTCCGAAGATAAACGGATGGCAACAATAAATAATCTAATTGAATGGTTGAAAGAAAATAATCATACAATTAATGACTGGAATATTGTATTATCAAGCAAAGGTAAAATTGAATTGGCAGATGTTGATAGCGATTGGAATATTCATGGTTATAATCCTAAGGGAGTGACACGGACGAAATTAGTTCCCGGTAGCAAAGGAGAGATTGTTTCAATTGGTGTATTGCGTCAACCTGATGATTTGATTGCTGATATTGATGAACTTAATCCTAAAGAGAAGAAAGTTGTGAAAATGGATGATATTCGCGATTTGAGAATTTCTAAAGGATTTGAGAAAACTCCTTTACTAGTAATTTATAGAATTGATAAGGATAGTGAACCAGCAAATAAACTATCCAAACGAAGAGAGAAACTAAACTTCAGTCATGATATAATTGGGATAAATATTTTGATACCAAGTTTTATTGATGTTTCAACAAAAAATATTACAACGCAATTGATGCCGTTGATTAAATCTATTGATGATTAAGGGAGACAAAATATTGAAAATAAAAATTGCTACAGATGATCCTCAAAGCATGGCTCAGGATGGTGCCTCAATATTGCGATCACTTCAAAACAAATCCATACCATTGCTTGATTTAATAGTGCGCGAATCAAT
>NZ_CM002128.1:14726-30303 GCF_000448565.1 Streptococcus sp. HSISM1
ATCCAAACGAAGAGAAAACTAAACTTCAGTCATGATATAATTGGGATAAATATTTTGATACCAAGTTTTATTGATGTTTCAACAAAAAATATTACAACGCAATTGATGCCGTTGATTAAATCTATTGATGATTAAGGGAGACAAAATATTGAAAATAAAAATTGCTACAGATGATCCTCAAAGCATGGCTCAGGATGGTGCCTCAATATTGCGATCACTTCAAAACAAATCCATACCATTGCTTGATTTAATAGTGCGCGAATCAATTCAGAACAGTTTAGATGCTGGAATTGACGGTGTAGGAAATACAAGAGTTGATTTTCATTTTGGAGATTTTGATGCGGATAATTTAGCTAGGCATCTTGAAGGAGTATCTGATGAACTTTTATCAAACTACTGCAATAGAACAAAATTTTTAGCGATATCTGATAAAAATACTTTTGGATTGACGGGAGCTATATCAGGAGACTATCATGATGATTTAGTAAATTCTAACTTTCACAAACTGGTTTTTGGAATAGGTAAGAATCAGGAGAAAGAGGGTGCAGGAGGAAGTTGGGGATTAGGAAAGACTAGTTTTTTTAGAATAGGAAATGGAATAGTTATTTATTATACCAGAATAAAAACAGCAAATTCTTACGAAGAAAGATTAATAGGTTCTTTAATAGAAAATAATAAATCGGAAGAAAGATTACTACCGAAGTCAAACAGAGGAATTGCTTGGTGGGGTGACGAGGGGGTTAATAATCAGATTCTTCCTATTACAGATCCGGATAAAATAAAGGAGATTTTAAATCTATTTAATCTTAAACCTTATCAAACCAATGAGACGGGAACTACAATTCTTATACCTTATCTTAGAGAAGAAATTTATAATATGCAAGATTACGGCTCGTTACATTATTGGATGAGTGATTTGAAATCATCAATAAAAATGTCTGTTTTAAGATGGTATTTTCCTAGATTAATGAATATAACTTATAAAAGTCATTTTAAGTCCAATATGCTCGTGTGTTCAGTTAATGAAGAAATTATAACTGTCGAATCTGAAGCTATATTTAATATTTTTCAAAAGTTATATAATTCAGCATTATTAGGATATTCTGTAACTGATAAAGTTGTTGTCCATCCCATTAAACTTAGTAGAAAAGCTTGCGAAGATAATAGCAAACCTCTAGGTTTCATAGCTTATATAGAAGCTTCTGAAGAAGCCTTGGAAATGGGTCCTCCAAATAATTGTCCTTCTCCTTTAGCATATATAGGCAAAAGTCCGTCGACAGAAGCTTCAACTGAAACTAAGATTTTTTCGTATTGTAGACAACCTGGAATGATTGTAGAATACGACTCAGATAATTCTTGGTTACCTAGTTCCAAAATTCTTGAAGATAGACATACGTTAATTTCAATTTTTGTTCCAGTCTCTAAAGAAAAACTTTCTCCTAGATTTTATCCCAACTTTCCTACTTTAGAGTCTTATTTACGAAGTATAGAAAATGCTGACCATGCTAATTGGCTTGATGAAAATGGGTTTACTCTTATTAAGAGATTAAAAAATGGAATTCGTAATTCTATTCTTACTGATTTTGAAGAAAATGAATTTTCAGAAACAAGAACTGAGACAAGTAGACTATCAAAAGTGTTAGGAAAATTTCTTCTCCCTCCAACAGGATATGGTAAAAATTCAAGTTTAGATATTAATAGCGGAAATCGACAAAGTAGGAATGCCGGACTCAAATGTAGTTTATCCATCAATTCTGTTAATATTGTCGATGGAATGAAAGTGATTTTGAAAGTTAAGGTTAGGGTGCCTAGAAATCATAAAGCAAAGATCAAGCTTCTCCTTGAAACTCAAGACGGTCATATCGATTATAATAAATGGCATGATGACTTTGAGGATATTCCATATCCATTTAGTATTATATCAGTTAAAGATTTGAATAATTCTTATTTTAAAAATTTAAATGATTTTACAAATCAAGGAGAAGTTATACTTCCGCTTGTTGATCAAGATATTAGGACCGAGCTAGAAATTATTGTCCTTAAAAATTCAAATCAGTATAGACCGACGATAATTATCACTCAGTAAAAGGGAGAAATAATATGAATACTTTTAACTTATTTAAACAAATTGATGAAGAGTTAGAAGAAAAAATTGGCCTTAATATCAGTGATTATTTTCTAAATTATGATACTGATGTAGAAAAAAAAGAAATTCTTAACTCTGTTGAGCCAAATACCATTCAAATAATGTCTGACCTTGATAGCAGTTGGACAGCAGATTATGACAACTTAACGATTAAGCAAACAATAAAAATTGAGAATCCTTCATACTTATTCGGGCCCGACGGAGTTACTTTGGAGAAAAACAAGCTTGGAATTGGGGTGCATGTTCATTCTAGAACTTCAATGTTTCAGGAAACTATTGCAATGGCTGAAGTTTGTAAAAATGACATATCTCTGTCATTTGATTTAGTTTATTCATTTCCAAAAGGGAAATTAAGAGGAAAAGTACATCTAGAAACATTTTTTTATGTTAAAGAATTAAATGAGACTTATCCTACACATGCAGATTTACAAGGTATGCGAGTTTCTCAAAAGAATATTTCAGAACTCATCTTGATTATCGATGGCGCGGGTTCTATGTTCCCTATTGGAGAATTTGAAGAAAAGAATGGTCCACTATGGAAATTAAAAATTAACAATTTCAATCCCGCTGAAGATTTATTTTCTACTGACAATATAAATTTGTTACTCAACAGATCCCATAGTCTATTTAAGCAATTGAAAGAACGCAAGACGGCTCTTAGTAAAGGACTTATGTTAGAAATTGTTTCTCAAGCCATGTCTCTCATTATCGACAAGGTCATAAAAGAGACTGAAGATGATGAGATTGTCTCGGATTCAGCTGATGGAACTATTCTTTCAATTGTTAATTACTGGATTTCTGTTTTTGAAGTTGATACTAATGATAGTGTGCGTATTTCAAACTCGTTAAAACTAGCCTTAGAACAAATTTTATCAGAGGAGTAATGAATGATGCATTGGGAACAAATTAATTATGATATTGCTAAAGCTACTGTCGAATATAATTCATTAAATAACATAAATCCAATTGCTATTACAACTAATTTGAGTTCAGAATTTAAACATATTAGGAATCTCTTAATACAAGCCCGAGATGACATTTTTGATGAGTATCATTTAGATGCTGCTGAAAAGTTGGGGTATAATTTTGATTTATTATTTGCAATTAAATTATATGAAATACTAGGGACAAATAATAATTTTTGTAATAGAGTAGCCTCAGATGATGACGTTTGGAGATTTTTATCAATTAGAGTTATTCCAGACATAGTTCATAGCCGATGGGGAATGAATGAAACAAGATATATAACTTCTAGAAGAATTTGGCTAAAAAATATATGGTGGTACATACACTTATCTTGGAATGGCAGTTCGAAAAGAACATATGAGATATTAAAAAATAATACGACAGATACGATTCAGCAATTAGTTGAACGACCAGGTGTTGGTTACTACGTTTCCTTATATAGAGAAATTATGTTTCAATATTCTACAATCAATGATCCTAGTAGATTTTTGTTTCGAAAGGTTCTTAAGTTAAATACAGCACTCTTACCAGTAACATACCCTGAACTTATTCCAGGTGGTATTACGGAATATGTCGGATATCTTTTTAGAAAGGTTCAATAGTTTTGCTAATTTTAAATAATATCTTTGAACATATTTTTTTGAAGAACGTTAATCAAATTAAACGAATACGTATTTTAACAGGATATTCTTCAGGAATTTTTTAAAGTTTTTTGTTAAAGAATTTCCTAATATACCTGTAGATGTCTATATAGGTATGGCACAACAAGGGATTAAAAAGAATGATCATGATATATACTTAAAACTTTCTAAAGAAAGTAGTTTTAATTTGTACTATCAAGTTGCTGGAAAATATACTCATATGAAACTATTTGAAATTGAATATTTTAATCATAAAGAGACATATGTTGGTTCAGCAAACTTTTCTTTCTCTGGGATGTTTGAGCAGAATGAGCTAATGACACTAGTAGATTCAGTGTGTGATTCATTATTTTTGGATCAATTTAATAGATCAATAGAAGTAAGTGATCCTAAGGCAGTTGGATTACTCTTAGATTGTGATGAAGATTATATCGGAACAGATGATATTTTAATAACTGATGAAAATCAAGTTCGGTACAGTCGTATCTGTAAACCTTATACTCTATCATTTCGTCGTAATTCTGTCTTTTTAAGTAAGTTTCAAGTCCCCCTTGTTACAGATACACTTAACTGTAAAATTTATAATAAAGATGGTAAAACAATTATTCGTTTTCCAAGTAGCTTTAGAGTACGTACGAAGTTTCCAATCAATAAGAGAATTAGCTTATTCTATGAGAATATTGAATTGCAATGTTTTGTCTATGGTAAATTCAATGGAAAGTTGCAATTCGAAAATCGAAAATTAGAAGAAATATTAATGGAAAAATTCCAATGTAGTTTGGATATGTTAGAACAGAGATTACTTGGTTTAGGTACTTTGAATTTACTATTTGAGAGGATCAATGAAACAGAGTATATCATCTCTTTTTAAATCAAAAATATAGTAAAATTTATAGGAGGTTTGTGAATTTTGTTAAAAATGATTGAGACATTCAGTGGTATAGGAAGCCAAACGCAAGCTTTAAAGAATTTAGGAATTGAACATAAAGTAGTTGCGATTGCTGAATGGGATATTAATGCAATGTATGCATATGATATATTGCATAATGGCAAACAAGATATAAAAAGCTTAAGACACCATACGAAAGAATCGTTAATAAATATTCTTTCAAAATATAACTTATCTAGTAATGGTAAAAATCCTATAACTTTAAAGGCTTTGAAATCAATGACTATAGCTCAATTAAAAGCCATATATATTTCTATAAAAAGAAATAACAATTTAGTTGATATATCGGAAATACATGCTCAAGACTTACCAGACGCAGATATTTTGACCTATTCTTTTCCTTGCCAGGATCTATCTGTTAGTGGATATTGGCATAATAATACAAGTGGTATAGATAGAGATGCTGAAAATCGTTCAACGTTATTATGGGAAATCGAAAGAATTTTGAAAGAATATGTTGCATCTCAAAAGAAACTACCGCGATTTCTACTAATGGAGAATGTTAGTAATATTTTATCAAAAAGGCATATTGATAATTTTAATGAGTGGCAAGAGTTTCTATGCAATATTGGGTATATAAATAAGGTCTACACTTTAGATGCTAGAAATTTTGGAGTTCCACAATCAAGAGAAAGAACGTTTATGGTTAGTATCTTATCCGAAAATTCTAAAGAGAATGAAATTATAACGGAATACTTAAGTAAGAATGAGTTACAAACATATAAAATTGATAAGTGTAGAAATTTACGTGATTTTTTAAGATTGGATTATTCTGTAAATAAATATAAACAAGAAGCAATTGAGAGTACTCCTAAGTTTACTGAATCAAGAAAAAAATTTACAATGAAAATATTGTGCTTGCAATTGGAACTGAAATCATAGAGCCAAATGCCAAAACGGTGACTACAAAGCAAGATAGAAATCCCAATTCCGGTATTATAAAATATGATGAAAACAATTATTTAGTAGAATGGAATACTTATTATAGAAACTTAACTCCTAGGGAGTGTTTTATGTTAATGGGATTTAAAGAAGAACAGTTTGATTTATTGATGTCTAATAATTTTGAAATTAGAAAAGGAACGATGTTTTTAACTGTGAGTAAATTGAATAAATTGGCTGGAAATAGTATTGTCGTTCCGATTCTTGAAAAAATTTTTGAGCAACTAGATGATCTTCGAAAAGAAATATTGTATTTGAAAAATTATGAAACTAGGTAAAAAGTACAATTTTAAAAATAAACCTATTTCAGACATGCATATAGTGTTAATATTATGTTCATATTTATTTGATAGTAATTTTATAGTTGGACGATCAACGGCGACTCAGTAAAGTTATTTTAATCTATATTCGCTATTTTAAATAGGCAACCAATGAATAAACCTAAATTCAAAAACGGTGAAATTGGCATTGACTTCATCTGGATTGATGTAGACAATCCTCCTGCAGATGCGATTGGTTGGGTTGCGAAATAGAGAGTAATAAACTATTCATAGGACTACAAAAACACCACCACCTAGTCTTAGGGGTGGTGTTATGCTTTAGACCATTTTCCAGAAATAATCGATGATATAGGTCAGGCCATAGGTGTAGATGACGAGGGTGATGGGTTTGCAGAGGATGATGATGGTCATGTAGCGTTTGAAGGTCATATTGGTCAGACCTGCCAGCATACAGATGAAGTCGGCAGGACTAACTGGCCAGATCATCATGAAGATAAAGAAGCGATCGAACCGCTTGCCTTCATTGAGCCAGCCAATGTACTTGTCGTAGGTCTTCTGACTGACCATGGATTGGACGAACTTAGGCCCGTACATTCTAGCGAGATGGAAGATAATGGCACAGCCAATGACAATTCCGATGTAGTTGTAGATGGTCCCGATGATGTGGCCATAGATAAAGACACCAGCGACAGATGTCAGGGCGCCAGGAATAATAGGGACCACTGTTTGAAGGATCTGAAGAAAGATAAAGAGAGGTGGTCCAAAGATTCCGGCTTGCAAAATAAAAGCTGACAAGGTTTCCTTGGATTGAAGGATGCCAGAAAAGTAGGCCCAGATGCAGAATGCAAGGGTTGCGAGTGCCCCAATGATGGATGACCAATTGATGATGCGCTGGAGAAGAGGAGAGACCTCTTTTAAGCTTGTTTGTTTCATAAAAAATTCCGAGTTCTTTTTCTTCTACTATACCATGTTTTTGGAACTTTGTAAGGATTTTGTCTATTTTTTGAGTAGTGAAAGCGACCTGATTGGAGTCTGTCGCTGTTTTAGTCGTGAAGCGGGTGCAAAATGGGCCTTTTTATGCTACAATGAAAGGAGTATAAAAAATGGAGAAAAACGTGTCAATCGAAAATTACAAACCAGATTTTGCGGTGGAAGCAGCCTATGATCTCACCGTTGCAGACTTGAAAAAACAGGGGTTTAAGGCGGTCCTTGTGGATTTGGATAATACCCTGATTGCTTGGAATAATCCGGATGGAACTCCTGAGATGCGCCAGTGGTTGCATGACCTTCGTGATGGGGGGATCCGGGTTATCGTGGTGTCTAATAATAGTCCGAAACGGGTCAAGCGTGCGGTTGAGAAATTTGATATTGACTATGAAGCTTGGTCGCTCAAGCCCTTTACTTTTGGGATTGATCGGGCTCTCAAACGTTTCCACTATGAAAAAAATGAAGTGGTCATGGTAGGGGATCAATTGATGACCGACATTCGGGCAGCCCATCGGGCGGGTATTCGTTCGATTTTGGTCAAGCCTTTGGTCGAGCATGACTCCATCAAGACGCAGATCAACCGGGCGCGTGAACGCCGTGTCATGAAGCAAATGGCCGAAAAATATGGTCCGATTGTATATAAAAAAGGAATTTAAGTATGGAAGAATTATTCTGTATTGGCTGTGGAGCCCCCATTCAGACAGAAAACAAAGAGGGGCTAGGCTATACTCCCCAATCAGCTCTTGAAAAGGGATTGGAAACAGGCGAAGTCTATTGCCAACGCTGTTTCCGTCTTCGTCACTACAATGAAATTACAGATGTGCATCTGACAGATGATGATTTCCTGAAATTGCTACACGAGGTAGGAGATAGTGATGCACTCGTGGTCAATGTAGTCGATATTTTTGACTTTAATGGCTCCGTCATTCCTGGCTTACCTCGCTTTGTAACAGGAAATGATGTCCTCTTGGTCGGAAACAAAAAAGACATCTTGCCCAAGTCTGTCAAGGATAGCAAGGTGACCCACTGGTTGATGGAGCGAGCCCACGAAGAAGGCATGCGTCCTGTTGATGTGGTCCTCACCTCTGCCCAAAACAAGAGCGCGATCAAGGACTTGATGGAAAAGATTGAGCAGTACCGCAAAGGCCGTGACGTCTATGTGGTGGGTGTGACCAACGTAGGGAAATCGACCCTCATCAATGCAATTATCCAAGAAATCACTGGGGATAAGGATATCATCACGACCTCTCGCTTCCCAGGGACGACACTGGATAAGATCGAAATTCCATTGGACGATGGATCCTACATCTACGATACGCCAGGGATTATCCATCGCCACCAGATGGCTCATTACTTGACGGCGAAAAACCTCAAGTATGTCAGCCCTAAAAAGGAAATCAAACCCAAGACTTACCAGCTCAATCCAGAGCAAACCCTTTTCTTGGGTGGTCTAGGACGTTTTGACTTTATCAAGGGAGAAAAGCAAGGGTTCACTGCCTTCTTTGACAACGAACTCAAGCTTCACCGAACCAAGCTAGAAGGCGCGACCGCTTTTTATGACAAGCATGTCGGTGGCTTACTAACCCCTCCTAACAGCAAGGAAAAAGAAGAATTCCCGCCTTTGATTTCCCATGAGTTTACCATCAAGGACAAGACTGACCTCGTTATCTCAGGACTCGGTTGGATCCGCGTCAATGGTGAAGCCAAAGTAGCCGTCTGGGCACCAGAAGGCGTTGCCGTCGTTACCCGCAAAGCTATTATTTAAAAATTTGAAAGGAAATAGTTTCTTTGTAGACTGGGCGAGTGCAACGAGCCTAGAAAGGATACTTTTCGCTGTGGTGAAAGCCTAAGTAGATATTTTACTACTTAGGCGCGGAAAATTTGAGACTTTAGGCTCAAATTTAAGTCATGGAACTCCGTTAGGAGGTCGCTGACGACCGCCACCACATCAGAAAAGTATCAAAAAAGAAACAATGAAAAAAATATGACATTAACATCTAAACAACGGGCTTTCCTCAACAGCCAAGCCCACAGCCTCAAACCCATTATCCAAATCGGGAAAAACGGGCTCAATGACCAAATCAAAACCAGTGTGCGCCAAGCGCTAGATGCGCGTGAACTGATCAAGGTGACCCTTCTTCAAAATACGGATGAGAATATCCATGAAGTAGCAGAAATCTTGGAAGAGGAAATCGGTGTGGAAACGGTCCAAAAGATTGGTCGGATTCTCATCTTATTTAAACAATCGAGCAAAAAAGAAAATCGTAAAATTTCAGCGAAGGTAAAAGAAATTTAAGACATCGAGGAGAGCAAACCTATGGCAATTGAACTATTGACTCCCTTTACCAAGGTAGAGTTAGAGCCAGAGATCAAAGACAAGAAACGCAAACAAGTTGGTATTTTGGGTGGAAATTTCAATCCGGTCCACAATGCCCATTTGGTCGTTGCGGATCAAGTGCGCCAACAATTAGGGTTAGATAAGGTGCTCTTGATGCCTGAGTATGAGCCACCGCATGTCGATGCCAAGGGGACGATTGCAGAGCACCATCGCCTTGAGATGCTGGAATTAGCCATTGAAGGCATTGAAGGTCTGGAGATCGAGACGATCGAGCTCGAACGTAAAGGAATTTCCTATACCTACGACACCATGCTCTTGCTCAATGAACGGGATCCAGACACAGATTATTACTTCATTATTGGTGCAGATATGGTAGATTATTTACCAAAATGGCACCGCATCGATGAATTGGTGGAGATTGTACAATTTGTCGGGGTACAGCGACCACGCTATAAGGCAGGAACTTCTTATCCGGTGATCTGGGTGGATGTTCCTCTCATGGACATCTCCTCTAGTATGGTGCGTGATTTTGTAGCCAAAGGCCGGACGCCAAATTTTATGTTGCCAAAACCAGTCTTGGACTACATCAAGAAAGAAGGATTGTATCAATGACCTATGAAAACTATCTAGGCTTTTCTCGTGAGGTCTTGCTTGAAAAAATGCGTCAAATCCTGCCAGAAAAGCGGCTAACCCACTGTTTAGGGGTTGAGAAGGCTGCGCGTGACTTGGCCAAACGCTATGGAGCAGATGAAGAGCAGGCTGGACTAGCAGGTTTGTTACATGACTACGCCAAGAAATTATCAGATCAGGAATTTCTGGACTTGATCGATCGCTATGAGCTGGATCCAGCATTAAAAAACTGGGGTAACAATGTCTGGCATGGGATGGTCGGGATTTACAAGATTCAAGAAGACCTCGGACTGACAGATCCAGCCATTCTTCGCAGTATTGAGATTCACACCGTGGGGAGTGGACAGATGTCAACCTTAGACAAGATTGTCTATGTGGCAGATTATATTGAACACAACCGGGCCTTTCCAGGGGTAGAGCAAGCACGTGATATCGCTCAAGTTTCTTTGGATCGTGCTGTGGCCTATGAGACGGCTCGCACAGTCGAACACCTGGCCCACCAAGGATTGCCCATTTATCCCCAAACCCTTGAAACCTATAACGCCTTTGTGAAGTATTTGAAAGAGGAGCAGTGAGTGAAAACAGCTTTTATCATTATTGATGTACAAAATATCTTAGTGGAAACAGGTTTTGAGACAGAAAAGCTCGTAGAGAAGATCGCTTATTTACAAGATCAGGCTAGAAAACAGCAGATTGAAATCATCTATATACAGCATATTGAAACGCCAGAGGCTTTAACGTCGGAAGATTGGCAATTATCGCCCCTGTTGAAAAGACAGGAGAATGAAAAGGTATTTCAGAAGCGATACAATAGCATGTTTAAGGAGACAGGATTAAAAGAATACTTGGATCAACAAGGGATTGAGCAACTAGTCCTGTGTGGTATGCAGACAGAATATTGTGTCGATACATCCGTCAAAGTGGGGTTTGAATACGGCTACAAGCTGGTCATTCCAGAAGGAGCTGTCACAACCTTTGATGGAGAGGATATTCCGGCAGAAACGCTTAATGAATTTTATGAAAATATTTGGGCAGAACGTTTTGCGGATGTCTTAGATTACAAATCAATTTTTTAAGGAAAGAGGATTACATGAAAGAAAAAGAACTACTTGAACTAGTTGTCAAAGCAGCAGATGAAAAGCGTGCAGAAGACATTGTCGCTTTGGATGTTCAAAGCTTGACCAGCGTGACAGACTACTTTGTCATCGCAAGCTCTATGAACAGCCGTCAGTTGGAAGCTATTGCTGAAAATATTCGCGAGAAGGTCGTTGAAGCTGGTGGCAATGCCAGCCACGTCGAAGGTGATTCAGCTGGAGGTTGGGTCCTTCTTGACTTAGGTAGTGTGGTGGTCCATGTCTTCTCAGAAGAAATGCGTACTCACTATAACCTAGAAAAGCTATGGCACGAAGCAAGTGCTGTCGATCTTTCAGCAGCCTTAGCATAAGCAGGTAAACTCAGTTGGTAGCAACTGAGTTTTGTTGGTTAAATTGAAATTCTATGGAAAGAAAGGATGGGGCCTCGTGTTTGGTTATTTTCTTAATTGAACACGAGCTAAAAGCTGTGAGAAAAAGAGGAATTCCCTTTGTATCTGACGATACGGCAGAAAGTTTCCTATTTTCTCTTTGCTAACGCTCTTTGTATCTTAGAAAGGATTTGAACCCGTCCTGTACTCCTCGGAAAATAGATAGCACTCCTTGGAGTTTAGCTCCATCGTCGTGCTCCTAATTTTCTATCGGATTACGGACGGACTTGGTATCATGAATATGGCGACTTATGAAACGTTTGCGGCGGTCTACGATGCGGTCATGGATGATAGTCTGTATGATTTGTGGACGGATTTTTCTCTCCGGCATCTCCCTAAAAGCAAGGATCGGAAAAAATTATTGGAATTGGCTTGTGGGACAGGGATTCAATCTGTTCGCTTTTCCCAAGCTGGGTTTGATGTGACAGGATTAGACCTGAGTGCTGACATGCTGAAAATTGCTGAAAAAAGAGCTGCTTCAGCCAAGCAGAAGATTGATTTTATCGAGGGGAATATGTTGGATCTCTCGCAAGCAGGCACTTATGATTTCGTGACCTGCTACTCGGATTCTATCTGTTATATGCAAGACGAGGTAGAAGTAGGAGATGTCTTTAAAGAAGTGTATAATGCCCTCAATGAGGACGGAGTCTTTATCTTTGATGTCCATTCAACCTATCAGACGGATGAGGTTTTCCCAGGCTATTCCTACCACGAAAATGCAGAAGACTTTGCTATGCTCTGGGATACCTATGAGGATGCGGCACCTCACTCGATCGTCCATGAGTTAACCTTCTTTGTCCAAGAAGAGGATGGCAGCTTTAGTCGGCACGATGAAGTTCATGAGGAACGCACTTATGAAGTTTTAACCTATGACATCTTATTGGAGCAGGCTGGCTTTAAATCTTTCAAATTGTATGCAGACTTTGAAGACAAAGAGCCAACAAAGACCAGCAAACGTTGGTTTTTTGTAGCACAGAAGTAGGACAGCATGACAGTTACAGGTATTATTGCAGAATTTAATCCCTTTCACAATGGTCACAAGTACTTGCTGGAACAGGCAGAAGGGGTGAAAATCGTCGCTATGTCTGGGAATTTTGTTCAACGTGGCGAGCCTGCCATTGTAGACAAGTGGATACGTGCGCAGATGGCTCTGGAAAATGGAGCGGATCTGGTGGTCGAGCTCCCCTTTCTCGTGGCTGTTCAGTCGGCTGATCATTTTGCCAAGGGAGCGGTAGAAATCTTGTCCCGTCTAGGAATCGACCAATTGAGTTTTGGGACAGAAGAAGTCATAGATTACCAAGCGATTGCGACTGTTTATTCGGAGAATGAGGCGGAAATGGAAGCTTTCTTGCGAAGCCTTCCTGACGATTTATCCTATCCACAAAAGACCCAAAAAATGTGGGAAACCTTTGCTGGAGTGGAGTTCACAGGAGATACTCCCAATCATATCCTGGGCTTGGCTTATGCCAAGGCCTGTGCTGGGAAGGGGATTGCGCTCAAGGCTATCCAACGGCAAGGTGCAGGCTACCATTCAGAGGAAAAAGAGGCGGCCTATGCTTCTGCGACTAGTCTACGCCTACACAAGGAAGATCAGGACTTTGTCGCTAAATTCATGCCCAATAGCCAACTCTTTCAGTCGGCTCCGCAGGTATCTTGGGAGAATTATGACCAACTGCTCCGTTATCAAATCCTAACCCATACAGATCTGACACAGATTTTTCAAGTTAATGAAGAACTGGCCAATCGGCTAAAAGATGCAGTTCGAAGCGCTAGCTCTGTGGAAGAATTGGTGGAGAAAGTCGCAACCAAGCGCTATACCAAGGCACGAGTGCGCCGCATCTTGACCTACATCTTGGTAGGGGCGATGGACCAAGCTCTTCCCGATGCCATTCATGTCTTAGGATTTTCCGCAAAGGGACAAACTCACCTCAAAGGCTTGAAAAAATCAGTAGAAATTGTGACTCGAATCGGTAAGGAACCTTGGGACAGTTTGACCCAACAAGCGGATCAGGTGTATCAGCTAGGCAATCCCCAATTGCCAGAACAGATCTGGGGGCGGGTGCCAGTGAGGGTGGAAGATCAATAAAGGGTGAATAGTCGAGCAACTACAATTGGAAGGATACGCAAAAAACTCTTCCAAGTCTTGTGATTTGTGATATAATATAAAAGATTGAAAATAATTTGAAAAAATTTAAGGAGAATCCTCATGGGACGTAAATGGGCCAATATTGTTGCCAAAAAAACTGCCAAAGATGGTGCCAACTCAAAAGTGTATGCTAAATTTGGTGTGGAGATCTATGTAGCTGCTAAAAAGGGTGAACCAGATCCAGAACTAAATACTGCTTTGAGATTCGTTATTGACCGTGCGAAACAAGCGCAAGTGCCAAAACACGTAATTGATAAAGCGATCGATAAGGCAAAAGGAAACACTGACGAAACCTTTACAGAAGGACGTTACGAAGGATTTGGACCAAATGGTTCGATGTTGATCGTTGATACTTTGACGTCAAACGTTAACCGTACAGCTGCCAATGTCCGTGCTGCTTTTGGTAAAAACGGTGGGAACATGGGAGCTTCAGGTTCTGTATCTTACCTCTTTGACAACAAAGGTGTCATCGTCTTTGCTGGTGATGATGCCGATGCGATCTTTGAGCTTTTGCTTGAAGCAGATGTGGATGTAGACGATGTAGAAGCAGAAGAAGGAACAATCACTGTTTACACTGCACCAACTGATCTTCACAAAGCGATCGTTGCTTTGCGTGAATCAGGTGTCGAAGAATTCCAAGTAACAGAATTGGAAATGATTCCTCAATCAGAAGTTGAGTTGTCAGGTGAAGATTTGGAAACATTTGAAAAACTTTACAGCGTTCTTGAAGACGACGAGGACGTACAAAAAATCTACACAAACGTAGATGGATTCTAATCACTCGTAAGGACTGTAGTGAATCCCATAAATTAAGAAAAAGGATAGCTTCTCAGATCAAGCTATCCTTTTTCTCTGTCTGATGAGGATCTATCTTTTGTAAGTGATGTCCTGTATAAGCGTAAATACGGGTCAGGGGTGATTGGGAGAGTGTGGAAACTTTAAAATAGAAATAATGGTCTCGATGATCCCGACTTTTGGTGTGGTGAAGACGAAAGTAGTTTCGCTGGCCTGCTGCCATAGAGTGGAGAATATCGTCTTCTAAAAAGACGAGCGGCGTAGAAGTAGCGGCCCACTTGTAAAAGTCCATCTCAAATTGGTGGTAATTCTCCGAAAAATAATCAAATTGTAATTCGTGTTTAGTCTGAATAGGTTTCATAGTGTGTTTCCTCAGATTCAATAAAAATGATAGAGTCTACGAGGAGACGGTGGTAGTGGCCATCGCTTTTGAGAAGAAGCTCAGAAGTAGATAAGGTGTGAATCGAACCTGTGTGAGTCGAAAAATGGTTGTCCTCTAGAATCGTGATAGAGATCGTCGTTTGTTGTTGAAAGGCCTGCTCCAGGAGCTGGATCTGTTCAGCAAGTGGAAGAATTGTGAGCTGACTGCGGTCAATTTCTTTTGTATGCAGGGCAGTTGTGTGCTCGGATAAAAGAAGCCGGCCCATTTAGCCATGCCACGATCTTGAAATTCGCGGGCGGATTGATAAGGAAGATAAGAACGGTCGATCATGTTAATCCATCTAAGCCTCCTGCAGAATGTCCGCCTGTTAGTTTACTGCGTGCAATGGCGCGTGAGTTTTCTAGTAATGAGGAGCCTTTCTGAAGAGAGGTGAAGCCAAATTGGTCCCGAATGCGGTCAATGGTCTGCTGGAGTTTCTCCTCTTTTTCCAAGGCTACTGGATCATCAAAAAGAGAAAAGAGTTGAAGAGACTCCTCGACAAGTTCTCCATAAAAAACACCAATCTGCCGAATGGCTCCTCCTTCGTACTTGGAGCGAAAGAGCCGCAGAACCGTATCGGATAAAACCTTGGTGGATTGGGTAGGCTCAATCTTTTGCTGGCAGTGAATGGACGGAAGCCCCTCGATTTTGGAGTAGGAGGCATGAATGGAGACCAGCTGGGTCTTCTTTTTTCCGTCGCAAGCGAATAGCCACCTGTTCAGCCATCTCCCGAAATACCAGTTCAATGTCGGTTTGTAGATGGTAGTCATAGGGCAAGATTTGAGAGTTGCCAATGCCTCGTGATTTCGGACG
>NZ_CM002128.1:31367-84004 GCF_000448565.1 Streptococcus sp. HSISM1
TGAATGGAGACCAGCTGGGTCTCTTTTTTTCCGTCGCAAGCGAATAGCCACCTGTTCAGCCATCTCCCGAAATACCAGTTCAATGTCGGTTTGTAGATGGTAGTCATAGGGCAAGATTTGAGAGTTGCCAATGCCTCGTGATTTCGGACGATAAGGCTTGTGGACATTGCTTTCATCAATGCCATGAGCATGGAACCACAGTTGAAGGCCCATGACTCCGAATTCTTTCTTTAAGAGATCGGGGTGAGCCTGGGCCAGTTCAGCAATCGACGTGATCCCGATCTTTTGCAATCGTTTTTCAGTACGACGTCCAATGCCCCAAAAATCAGTGAGCTGGGGCAGTTTCCAGACCTTACTTTCTACATCTTCATAAGACCAATTGGAGCGCATATTTCGGCAATGCTTGGCTTCATTGTCCAAGGCTAGCTTGGCAAGAAGGGGATTGGCATTGCTGAGGCCGATGGTAGAGTAGATGCCAGTTTCCTGCCAGATCCTTTTTTGGATCCTGGCAGAAAGGAGATCCAGTTTTTCCTTTCGAGAGAGGGAGGGATCTGGAATAAAATAATTTAAGGAAGAGGTCAGATCGATAAAGCCTTCGTCAATCGAGTAAGGGAAAATATCATCTGGTGCCGCAAATTCCTGAAAGACCTTCTGAATTTCCATATTGACCTGAATGTAAGCATTCATCCGTGGAGGCACAATCAGGGTTCTCTTGGCCCAGGATTCAATGGATGCAATAAAGGCTGGATCTGTGGGCAATCCTTGTTTTTTGGCGGCGTAGCTATTAAATTTTCTGGTTTTGAGGTCAAAAGGTAGGTCGTAGCTACGGCTGACATTTTTCTTGCCGAAGACTTGTTTGAAAACGGGAGAGCTCGCCAAAATCAGGCCAGCAGAATTGTCGCTTCGACTCATGACGCAAAGGGAAGTCGTCAAGGGGTTGAGCCCCAGACGGACACATTCACAGCTAGCATAAAAACTTTTCATATCCACAAAAGCAATATCAGAATGAGGCTCACGTGAATAATCAAATAGCATATTTAAACCTCGAGTGGGAGAAAATGCCCGACCACAATGCCGACGATTTTGGGCTCGTCTTCATAGGGAGCAAATAAATCATCGTAGTCAGGGTTGATAGATTCTAAGCGCAAACCTTCCGCTTCCCGATAGACTTTCTTGATATAGGTCTTTCCGTTCCAGATGAGGGCGTAGACCGCCCCATCGTAGTCAAATCCAGTTTGCTTCATGAGGGCAACAGAGCCATTGGGGTAGAGAGGTTCCATCGAATTTCCGGATACCCAAGAAGCAAAGTCATGCTGGATCTCTTGGTCAAAATAGACAGTTTCATAGTCGGTTTCGTTGTCATAAAAGGTGTGACCCAAACCAGCTGCTAGCTCAATCGAAAGAACCTTATAAGCTGTCAAGGAAACAACTTTTTGCTGCTGTTCCAATAACTGGCTGGCCAACTGGTCGACTTTCTTTTGATGAGGTGGGGTTAATAAAGGGTAGGTGTAGAGTGCGGAGTCTTTGTTAATAAAGTAGTCCTCTTTAACGGAGAGGCGCTTGGCCAACCTCCTGAGATTTTTTTCGTGTGGCTCCGCCAAACCATTCTCCCAACTGGAGTAAGTCTTACGAGAAATCTTGAGATCCTCGTAGACATCTGCTTGGGTCAAGCCTTTTTCCAGGCGTCTTTCTTTTAGTTTTTTTGCATCAAACATGTCGCTTCTCCTATGTAACGTTTTAAAAGTTACATATAGTTTATCAAAAATGAATCCTTTTTGCAAGAGAAAAATTCAGTTGAAAACGAATGAAAAGGCTTGGATTTTGAATGAAAAAGGAGTATAATCAGTTTTACAACTTCTAACAACGAGGAATTATATGAAAAAAAGTTTTATACATCAACAAAAAGAAATTTCGTTTGTTAAAACGACGTTTACACAATATTTAAAAGATAAATTGGACATCATTGAAGTCCAAGGACCAATTTTGAGCAAGGTCGGAGACGGGATGCAGGATAACCTTTCTGGGATTGAACATCCGGTATCTGTCAAGGTCCTTCAAATTCCTGATGAGACTTATGAAGTCGTGCATTCACTCGCAAAATGGAAACGCCATACTTTGGCACGTTTTGGTTTTGGCGAAGGAGAAGGTCTCTTTGTCCATATGAAGGCTCTTCGTCCAGATGAAGATTCGCTAGACGCTATCCACTCTGTTTATGTAGACCAATGGGACTGGGAAAAAGTCATCCCAAATGGTCAACGCAATATCGCCTACCTCAAAGAAACGGTTGAAAAAATCTACAAGGCGATTCGTTTAACAGAACTAGCAGTAGAAGCGCGCTATGATATTGAGTCAGTTCTTCCAAAACAAATTACCTTCGTTCACACAGAAGAATTGGTGGAACGCTATCCAGATTTAACTCCAAAAGAGCGTGAAAATGCCATTGCCAAAGAATTCGGAGCCGTTTTCTTGATCGGGATTGGTGGAGAGCTTGCAGATGGCAAACCACACGATGGACGTGCACCTGACTACGATGACTGGACAACAGAGTCTGAAAATGGCTACAAGGGCTTGAATGGTGATATCCTCGTCTGGAATGACGTTCTAGGTTCAGCCTTTGAGCTGTCTTCAATGGGGATCCGTGTCGATGAAGATACGCTTCGCCGTCAAGTTGCGATTACAGGGGACGAGGATCGTCTCCAATTAGAGTGGCACAAGGCTTTGTTAAATGGTCTCTTCCCACTCACGATTGGTGGAGGGATTGGGCAATCTCGTTTGGCTATGTTCTTGCTTCGTAAGAAACATATCGGTGAAGTCCAAACAAGTGTCTGGCCTCAATCTGTCCGTGATGAATATGAAAATATCCTATAAGGAAAGAAAGAGAGTGGGACAGAAATCGGTAATTCGTTAGAATTCGATTTCGTCGTCCCACCTCCGCACAGTTGAGTAGGGCTGTAAAAGCTGATGAAATCAGCGTAGTAGAGCCCACTCAACCACTGCGTCTTGCTCGACAATCCAAAAATAATTGAGAGGCTAGGACTTTTGTCCCAGCCTCTCTTAGTTGTCGCTTGACCATATCAAATCGCAATTTTCTGATTTTTTTGGTATAATGGTCCCTATGAAAATAGTATCTGGAACCTATGGGGGACGCCCCCTCAAAACACTTGAAGGAAAAACAACCAGGCCGACTTCTGATAAGGTCAGAGGGGCTATGTTCAATATGATTGGTCCTTACTTTGACGGTGGAAGAGTGCTGGATCTCTATGCAGGAAGCGGTGGGCTCTCTATCGAAGCCGTTTCTCGAGGCATGTCAGAGGCCGTTCTAGTAGAACGAGATCGTAGAGCGCAGGAGATTGTAGCAGCCAATATTGCCATGACCAAGGAAAAGGAACGGTTTCAACTGCTAAAAATGGAGGCCAAACAAGCCTTGGGGCTTTTAACGGGCACCTTTGATTTGGTGTTCTTAGATCCTCCTTATGCCAAGGAAGAGATTGTTCGCGATATCGAAACCTTGTGCGAGCGCCATCTCTTGTCAGAGGACATCATGATTGTGTGCGAAACCGATAAACACGTAGAACTTCCTGAGGAAATCGGACAAGTGGGAATCTGGAAAGAAAAAATCTATGGAATTAGTAAGGTAACAGTATATGTCAGATAGAAGTGGATTGTTTACAGGATCGTTTGATCCGATTACCATTGGGCATGTGCAATTGATCGAGCGAGCTAGTCGCTTGTTTGACCGTGTCTATGTCGGAATTTTTTATAATCCGGAAAAAGTCGGACTCTTTTCTATTGAGCAGCGCGTGCGCATGGTGAAAGGGGCCTTGGCTCATTTGGAAAATGTTGAAATTGTGACGTCAACTCAAGAGTTGGCTGTGACAGTGGCGCGCAATCTTGGGGTCATCACCTTGATCCGGGGCTTGCGCAATGCACAGGATCTGGTATACGAAGCCAATATGGATTATTTTAATCACCAGTTGGCGCCTGAATTGGAGACGGTTTATCTCTATGCCCAGCCTCCTTACCAGGCCATTAGTTCAACGCGTATTCGAGAGTTGCTGGCTTTTCAGCAGGATATCTCACCTTATGTCCCAAAGAGTGTAATGGAGGAAATCAAAGATGACACAAGCGAATAAACCAAGCTTGACCACTAAAAAGAAAAAGGACGGTTGAAAGAATACCGATGGCCGATTGCAGGCGTTCTTTTCTTGCTCCTCTTGCTAGCTGCTTTTGTGATTCGCCTTCCCTATTATATTGAGATGCCGGGTACGGCAGAAGATATTCGATCGGTCATGACAGTGGATGGAAAAATGGATACCAAGTCAGGGTCTTATGACTTTGTAACCGTGGCAGTGAAAGAAGCGACCCCGGCTGATTTGATCTATGCTTGGGCGACACCTTTTACAGATATCTACTCTGCCAAGGATATGACAGGTGGTAGTTCGAGCCAAGAATTTACACGGATTAACCAATTCTATATGGAAACCTCGCAAAATATGGCCATCTACCAAGGGTTAAAGACAGCTGGAAAAGAAACCCAGATGGACTTTCTTGGTGTTTATGTTATGCAGGTAGCAGATGACTCGACTTTTAAGGGAATCTTGAACATTGCGGATACCGTCACCGGTGTGAATGGCAAGACCTTTAAGAGTTCCAAAGAATTGATTGACTATGTCGGTTCTCAAAAAATTGGCGACCCTGTTTCAGTGACCTATATTGAGGATGGACAAACCAAGACCGCAGACGGAAAGATCATCAAATTGTCTAACGGGAAAAACGGAATCGGGATTAGCCTGATCGACCGGACTGAAGCCAAAGGAGATGTTCCTGTCCAGTTTGCGACTCAAGGGATTGGTGGACCAAGTGCCGGCATGATGTTTAGCCTAGCTATCTACACCCAAGTGGCTGATCCAGATCTTCGTCAGGGACGCCATATTGCAGGGACAGGAACCATTAACCAAGATGGAACGGTTGGCGACATCGGTGGGATTGACAAGAAAGTCGTCGCAGCCGATAAAGAAGGAGCAGAAATTTTCTTTGCCCCTAATAATCCTGTTTCCAAAGAAGAAAAGAAAGCCAATCCCAAGGCCAAATCAAACTATGAAACAGCGAAAGAAGCAGCGAAACAAATTCATTCGAAGATGAAAATTGTCCCCGTCAAAACCCTTCAAGACGCTATTGATTATTTGAAGAAGAATTAGAAGTATCTTGTTAGATCAGTCTCGTACTTGAAAGTACGAGGTAGAGTTGGCAGATAGGAAGATTCACCTTCTAATCAAATTCAAGTTTTTGCTTATCAATCTCTCTATTTTTAGAGGGATTTTTTCTTTATACTGGTATCAGAAAGAAAGGGAGGTAGTGAAATGATTCAAACCAGTTTGTTTTCCATTTCAGTATTCTTAGCGGGAGTTCTATCCTTTTTCTCCCCATGTATTTTGCCACTGATGCCAGTCTATGTAGGGATTCTATTGGATTCTGAACGTGTGAAGACAGTTCGAATTTTTGGAAGAGATATTTCTTGGTATGGCTTGGTGAAGACTCTTTGTTTTATCGCAGGTCTATCAACTGTTTTCCTGATTCTAGGATACGGTGCAGGGGCCCTTGGCCAGGTATTGTATGCTCCATGGTTTCGCTATCTGCTAGGAGGGATTGTGATCCTATTAGGGATTCACCAAATGGAAGTGATCAATCTGAGACAACTCCAAAAACAAAAGACCCTCCAACTCAAAAAGAATCGGGAGCGCAATGAATTCTTCAATGCTTTTCTGATAGGGGTCACCTTCAGTTTTGGTTGGACCCCTTGTGTCGGACCAGTTCTGAGTTCGGTTCTAGCCATTGCCGCTTCTGGAGGAAATGGTGCTTTACAAGGCGCTCTCCTGATGCTGATCTATACATTAGGTTTGGCTCTGCCTTTCTTGCTTTTGGCCTTGGCTTCTAGCTGGGTTCTACAACATTTTGCTAAACTCAAGCCCCATATGGGAACCTTGAAAAAAATTGGTGGTGCCCTCATCATCTTGATGGGCATCTTGCTGATGCTAGGAAATCTTAATAGCCTCGCATCCCTGTTTCACTAATCTTGAATGATTAAAGGAGAAAAATCATGAAAAAAATTCTTGCACTTTCTATTGCTACACTTAGCATCGTCACTTTAGCAGCTTGTTCTGGACAGAAATCAGATTCAGACATGAAAAAAACGGACGATAGTAGTATGATGAAGAAGGACGATATGAAGAAGGATGACATGAAGGATTCATCCATGTCCGATGATAAAATGAAAAAAGAAGACATGAAAGATTCATCTATGATGTCTGACAGCAGTTCTGAAATGAAGGACGATATGAAAAAGGATGAGATGAAATCCAGCGATTCAGAAATGAAAGACGAAAAGAGTGGATCATCTGATATGAAATCAGACAACTAATGAAAGAAGGGAGAGGTCATCTGAGGATGACTTTCTCCTTATTTAAAGAGGTAATAATGATGAAGAAATTAGCTTTAGTAGCTGCAGGATTCTTGTGTACTGGACTTTTGGGGGCTTGTTCGAGTCAAGGAATGGCTGCTTCCAATAAGGACATGAGCCAACAAACAGCCAAAGCTGGGGCTAGGCAACCATCTGGCAAGAAAGTGAAGGAGTTTAGTTTGCAAGGAGTGGATGGTAAGACCTACCGCTTATCCGATTATAAGGGAAAGAAAGTTTACCTCAAATTTTGGGCTTCCTGGTGCTCAATCTGTCTTTCAACATTAGGCGACACAAATGATTTAGCAAAGGCAGAGGAGGGTAAGGATTATGTGGTCTTATCCGTTGTAGCTCCAACCTTTAATGGTGAAAAACCGGAAGCAGATTTCAAAAACTGGTACCAGTCTTTGGATTACAAGGATTTCCCGGTCTTGCTAGATAGTAAAGGGGAACTGCTAAAAGAGTATGGGATTCGTTCATATCCATCGGCGCTCTTTATCAATAGTGATGGGACTTTAGCAAAGAGTCATATTGGCTATATGAATAAAGAGGATATCCTCAAGACCCTAGAGAACATGCAGTAAGGAGATAGACAATGGAAACAAAGTGGAAAGTGTTTGCTATCCTTCTCATTGGCTTATTATCTATTGGTTTCTTTTTCTTTAGTAAGGGAGCAAACGGAATGGATCAATCAGAAACAAGCACTGAGATGATTAAAAAAGCATCGATGAGTCAGACTCCAGTAGCCAAAAAGGAAACAAAGGAAAAGGTTGATCCAAAGGATCAGCGTGAAATTTATTTGGCTGGTGGTTGCTTCTGGGGCGTAGAGGAATATTTCTCCCGTGTTCCAGGTGTGATCGATGCTGTATCAGGCTACGCTAATGGAAAGGGAGAAACGACCAAGTATGAATTGGTCCCTCAAACAGGCCATGCTGAAACAGTTCACATCACCTACAATGTCAAGAAGGTATCTCTGAAAGAATTGCTCCTGTATTATTTCCGGATTATCGACCCAACGTCGAAGAATCGACAAGGAAATGATCAAGGGACACAATACCGAACAGGTGTCTATTATGTCTCTCAAGAAGACCTTCCAACCATTAATCAAGTCTTTGAAGAAGAAGCAAAAAATACGACAAACCGTTAGCAGTGGAAAAAGAGCCACTGACCAATTTCATCAAGGCTGAGGACTACCACCAGGATTATCTAAAGAAACATCCGAATGGGTACTGCCATATCGATGTCAATCAGGCTTCTTATCCTGTTATTGATGCTAGTCGCTACTCCAAGCCAAGCGATGAGGAGATCAAAAAGAAGTTATCTCCTGAAGAGTATGCGGTGACACAAAAAAATGATACCGAACGGGCCTTCTCCAATCGTTACTGGGATCAGTTTGATGCCGGTATTTATGTAGATGTCGTGACCGGTGAGCCACTCTTTTCCTCTAAGGATAAATTTGATTCTGGTTGTGGTTGGCCAAGTTTCAGTCGACCTATTAGTCCTGATGTGGCCATCTATAAGGAGGATAAGAGTTTCAATATGACTCGGACAGAAGTTCGGAGCCGTGTAGGAAATTCTCATCTGGGCCATGTTTTTACCGATGGTCCCAAGGAAAAAGGCGGCCTTCGCTATTGCATCAATAGTTTGTCTATTACCTTCATTCCCAAAGCAGAAATGAAAGAAAAGGGCTACGGTTATTTATTGGACTACGTCTGAGACATTTGGAACCATAATTTGCTATAATAAGTATAGCAAAGACAAGTAGGTGAAAGACATGTATGCGATCATGATTGTGGAAGATGAAGAGCTTATCCGGCAGGGTCTGACTTCCTTAGTGGATTATGAACAGTTTGAAATGACCATCATCAACCAGGCTAAAAATGGACGTGAGGCCTGGGAGAAGTTTCAAGATCAACCAGCTGATATCCTTCTAACCGATATCAATATGCCACAAATGAATGGGTTGGATTTGGCCCATCTCGTCAAAGAGCAATCTCCGTCTTGCCATATCATTTTTTTGACAGGTTATGATGACTTTGAGTTTGCGAGAAAAGCCATCAGGTTAGGTGCAGATGATTATTTGCTGAAGCCTTTTTCAAAAGATGATATTGAAGAGATGTTAGCCAAGGTGAAAGGAAAGCTCGATCAAGAGCGAAAGAAGGCGCAAGTAGAAGATTTGGTCAGTCATGGTTATTCGACAGACTTGGAAGAAGCCATTCATGCTCGTTTAGCAGACTCTCAGTTAACTCTAAAGGATCTGGCCTATCAACTTGGTTTCAGTGCCTCTTATCTAAGCGTATTGATCAAGAAAAATTGGGACTCCCCTTCCAAGACTACCTCATCCAGGAGCGAATGAAGAAGGCTCAACTCTTGCTTCTCACGACAGATCTAAAGATTTATGAGATCGCCGATCAGGTTGGTTTTGAAGATATGAACTATTTTTCTCAACGCTTTAAGCAGGTTGTTGGGGTGACACCAAGGCAGTACAAAAAAGGAGAGCATGAATGAAACGATATCCCTTGCTGATCCAGCTGGTCCTCTACTTTTTTCTATTCATTCTCCTACTTTTTGGTCTTATTGGTGGCCTCTATTATCAAACGAGTTCAGGGACGATCCGCCAGCTAACGGAGCGGACGACAAGAAATAGTATCGATCAAAGCAGTCAGTTTATTACCTCCTATCTAAAAAAATTAAAGCAGACGACGACGGTGCTTAGCAAAGAACAGGCTGTTCGCCAATTTGCCCAAGATAGGAGTGCGGATCAAGAAACGGTTCAACACCTGATGCGAACGATGATTGAAACAGATCCGGACTTGGTCTCAGCGGTCTTGGTGACCAAGGATGGACGTCTGGTAGCGACAGATACAAAAATCAGCATGCAGACCTCCTCAGATATGATGAATGAAAGCTGGTATCAAGAGGCGATTAAGGAAAGAGCCATGCCAGTTTTGACGCCAGCTCGAAAGGAATCCTTAACCTCGGAAAAAGAAAAATGGGTGGTTTCTATTACCCAAGAAGTGGTCGATCAGACTGGTCAAAATCTCGGAGTAGTACGCTTGGATATTGGCTACGATAGCCTTCAGGCTTACTTGGATCACCTTCAACTAGGGAAACAAGGCTTTAGTTTTATCATTAATCAAAAGCATGAGTTTGTCTACCATCCCAAAAAAGCGGTCTATTCTTCCAGTCAAGAAATGCAGGCTATGCAGCCCTATATTGCTGTGAAAGATGGCTATGCTAAAGGAGGACAGAATTTTATCTATCAGGTTCCGATTCCAGATAGCGATTGGACCTTGATTGGAGTGGCTTCACTTGAAGGACTTCAGATGCTGCAGTCGCAGCTCCTGTACTCTTTCATTGGTCTAGGATTACTAGCTTTGATCATGTGTTTAATAGGGATCGGCTTTGTTCTGCGTTTGTGGATCAAACCTTTACGAGACCTTCAGACCATCATTTTGAGGATTGGAGCAGGAGATGCTCACGTAAGAGCTGTAGCCAAAGGATCTCCAGAATTGGTGGCCCTCGCTCAAGCGTTTAATGCCATGTTGGACCAAATCGATAATCTCATGCAACAGGTTAAGGAAGAGGAGCAGAACGCACGGCGGTACGAGTTGCGGGCACTTTCAGCTCAGATTAATCCGCATTTCCTCTACAATACCTTGGATACGATTGTCTGGATGGCGGAGTTTAATGATAGTCGGCGCGTGGTCGACATCACTAAGTCTCTGGCTCAATATTTTCGACTGGCTCTTAACCAAGGCCAGGAGCAAATCCTACTGAGAGATGAAATCGACCATGTCCGCCAGTATCTTTTCATTCAGAAGCAACGTTATGGAGAAAAGCTCAACTATGAAATTCTAGAAGATGAACGGTTGGGCGACTATCAGATTCCTAAATTAGTGCTTCAACCCTTAGTGGAAAATGCGATTTACCACGGCATTAAAGAGATCGATCGGCCAGGTCTCATTCGAGTGACAACTGAAGTCAGTGGAGACTACGCCTGCGTATCGATTTTTGACAATGGACGAGGGTTTGACCGATCAGAATCAACAGACCAAACCCTTCTTCGTTTAGGAGGTGTTGGCTTGAAAAATGTGGACCAACGATTGCATCTTCAATTTGGCGAAGCCTATCATATGGAGATTGATTCTAAGGCCAATAGCTATACGAAAATTACTCTTTTTTTGCCCCTTTCATCATCTGATGAACATGTATAGAGACAAAGATTGCCTTCTTTGTCTCTTTTTCCTTTTGGAAGCTCTCAATGTTGAATTTCGACTCTTTTCTAGTCAAATCTGACGCAAGTCATCAAATTTATGATAGAATAAAGTGTTACAGTAAATAGATTTTGATGAAGGAACACTATGCGAAAAGAGATTGACCCTGAATTATATAATTACAATAAATTTCCTGGACCTGTGTTTCGTCAGGTAGGAGACCAGATCCTTTCAGAAAACCTCTCCTTTGAGCTCTTGAAAAATGAGAAGGAAGCATTTGATGCGACCGTTTTTGGTCAGCGATTTTCTGAGATTTTAACCAAGTTTGATTACATTGTTGGCGATTGGAGCAATGAGCAGTTGCGCTTGCGTGGCTTCTATAAGGAAGAGCGAGATGTTGCAACGATGGATAAACTAAGTCGCTTAGACGATTATTTGTTAGAATATTGTAGCTATGGTTGTGCTTATTTTGTCCTTGAAAATAAGGAACCTCATCGTGCTTCTTTTGATAAGAAATCACCGGTCAAAAAAGCTCAATCAGAAGAAAGAGAACCGAAGAAGCGTTCGCGCAATCGCAAACAAAAAGATCGTTTCCAAAAACGAGAACGCGACAAGGGACAGTCAACGAATAACTCGAAAAGAACAAGACCGTCTACTGAAACGAAAAAAACAACGAAGACGAACAACAAACGTCATTTTGTGATTCGACAAAAAGAGGAGTAAGAAAGAATGAAACCATCCATTTATAGTTTAACACGCCAGGATATGATTGATTGGGCGGAAGAAAACGGCGAAAAGAAGTTCCGTGCAGCACAAATCTGGGAATGGCTCTATCGCAAACGCGTCCAGTCCTTCGAAGAAATGACCAACCTTTCTAAGGACTTGATTGCGAAGTTAAATGATCAATTCGTCGTCAACCCACTCAAGCAACGGATCGTGCAAGAGTCAGCAGATGGAACGGTTAAGTATCTTTTTGAATTGCCAGACGGCATGTTGATTGAAACCGTCTTGATGCGTCAGCACTATGGTTTATCTGTCTGTGTAACGACTCAGGTAGGATGCAATATCGGTTGTACCTTCTGTGCTTCTGGTTTGATTAAAAAACAACGCGATTTGAACAATGGGGAAATCGTGTCTCAAATCATGTTGGTCCAAAAATACTTTGACGAACGTGGCCAAGATGAACGGGTCAGCCATATCGTTGTCATGGGGATCGGAGAACCATTTGACAACTATAACAATGTCTTGAAATTTATCCGGACGGTCAACGATGACAAGGGATTAGCAATCGGTGCTCGACATATTACCGTGTCAACTTCTGGTTTGGCTCATAAAATTCGTGACTTTGCAAATGAAGGTGTGCAGGTCAATTTGGCAGTGTCTCTTCATGCTCCAAACAATGACTTGCGCTCTAGCATCATGAAGATCAACCGGGCCTTTCCAATTGAAAAATTGTTTGCGGCGATTGAATACTATATTGAGACTACGAACCGTCGGGTGACCTTTGAGTACATCATGTTGAATGAAGTCAATGATGGAGTCGAGCAAGCCTTAGAGTTGGCAGAATTGCTCAAGAATATCAAGAAATTGTCTTATGTTAACTTGATTCCTTACAATCCTGTCAGCGAGCATGACCAATATAGCCGGAGTCCAAAAGAACGGGTCATGGCCTTCTATGATACCTTGAAAAAACAAGGTGTTAACTGTGTAGTGCGTCAAGAGCACGGTACAGATATTGATGCAGCCTGTGGCCAATTGCGTTCAAATACCATGAAACGGGATCGGGAGAAAGCGATTGTTGAACATGCGCAACCTTAAACAAGGGCTGATCGATCATACAGAACTAACAAAAAGAGGAAGAAGGCTGTTACGGAGTGGCAGCTTCTTCTATTTTATCCTTTTGTGTCTAATGTGTTTTTTGCCCCAACAGCCAGAGCCGGGTATGGAAACACCGGGTATTCAACATTTCGGTCGCATCGTCGTCCTGCTGGTTCCTCTTAATTCGGTGATGAATCTTGGTCAGATCACCAGTGTCCTCCAACTCATTAAGGTCATTCTCCAAAATATAGCCAATATCTTTTTGTTAAGCCCGCTAGTCTTTCAACTCCTCTGGCTATGGCCCTGGTTGAGGAGTCGAAAACGGGTCTTGTGCTTCGGCTTTGCGATGAGCTTGTGGATTGAATGCAGCCAAGTTCTGTTAGATCTCTTTTTTGATGCCAATCGTGTCTTTGAGCTAGATGATTTGTGGACCAATACCTTAGGGGCTTATCTAGCTTATTTAGGCTTTCAGTATTGCAGAGCACGATTGCTAGCAAAAAATGGAGAAATGTAAAACCCGAACATTTTAACCACTTTTTAAAATTTTGTTGACAAAGTCAGAAGCGGGAGATATAATAGCTTCAAGACATCAGAAAAGTAGAGATTTTTCTCACTTCCAGGGAGCTTGTGGTGATTGCGAACAAGCAGTGGTGAATCTTGAAATGGGCTGATGCGTTTATGATGATGAATTTGAAACAATAAAAATTCGGTGAGCACACCTTATCGTGCACCCTGTTGTTAGACAGGTCAGAGATGTAGGAGAAAAAATAGCATCCTACAATTGAGGTGGCACCGCGGTATCGAATCGTCCTCACACAGATTTTTCTGTGTGAGGTTTTTTGTATCTCAAAGGAACCCAGTGAGACTGCAGCTCAAAGGGCCTGCGAGAGAAAAAGATCATAAACAGGATTGAAGATATAGAAAAGAGGACACAATCATGACAGAAACAAAAGGCTATTTCGGACAATTTGGTGGATCTTTCGTACCAGAACCCATTCAAAACTTGCTCAATCAATTAGAGGAAACTTTTGAACAGTATAAAAATGACCCAGAATTTATTGCAGAATACAAACATTATTTGAAAGACTATTCTGGACGCGAAACACCACTCTACTTTGCGGAAAGTTTAACAGAGCATTTAGGTGGAGCAAAAATTTATTTGAAGCGCGAAGACTTGAATCACCTAGGTTCGCATAAATTGAATAACGTCTTGGGGCAAATCCTCTTGGCCAAACGCATGGGCAAAACGCGCGTGATTGCTGAAACAGGAGCCGGTCAACACGGTGTAGCTACAGCAGCTGCGGCAGCTAAGTTCGGTATGGCCTGTGATGTCTACATGGGGGCAGAAGACGTGGAACGCCAACGCTTGAATGTCTTCCGCATGGAAATGATGGGGGCAACCGTTCATGCGGTTGAAACCGGGACTAAGACCTTGAAAGACGCCGTTGATGCTGCGTTTGGAGCATGGATGGCGGATCTGGATGCCTTTTACGTTTTGGGTTCTGCTGTTGGCCCTCACCCTTACCCAACCATTGTGCATGAATTCCAAAAGGTGATCAGTGAAGAATCTAAACGTCAAATCTTGGAAAAAGAAGGTCGTTTGCCGGATTATGTGATTGCCTGTGTCGGTGGTGGCTCTAATGCCATCGGTGCCTTTTCTGAATATGTCGCAGAAGAGGAAGTCGGCTTGATTGGGGTAGAAGCAGCTGGTCATGGCTTGGATACCGATCAGCACGCAGCGACTATGACCAAAGGGACTATCGGAGTGGTTGATGGTATGAAGACCTATGCAGTCTTTGGCGAAGATGGAAAAGTAGCGCCAGTGTACTCGATCTCTGCTGGTTTGGACTACCCAGGGGTTGGTCCAGAGCATGCTTTCTTTAAAGATTCTGGTCGTGTCGAATACGTAGCAGCAACAGATGATGAAGCAGTAGAAGCTCTTCTTCTTCTCAGTAAGACAGAAGGGATCCTCCCAGCTATTGAAAGCTCACACGCGATTGCAGAAGCAGTCAAACGTGCTCCGCAATTGGATAAAGACAAGATCATCATCATCAATGTTTCCGGACGTGGGGACAAGGATGTGGCTGCCATCGCCGATTATCTAGAAGCGAAGGCTGCAAAATAAAAAGAATTTATCTGCAAAACATCGTATAAAGCAGTAAAGCGTGATAACTGAGAAAGAGACAGGGAACAAAGGGAATCCGGTCTCTTTCTTTTTTGAGAGCAAAGACGAGAATGCCTAAGATGGATGCGATCTGAATGAGAATGAGGATCTGGGTAGAAGAAAAGGTCAGCGAAAAGGTAGCTAGTAAGAGAAAATCTCCTGCTCCCATTCCGATAAAGAAAAAGTGAGCTCCGATTGCAAGGAGTAAGAAGATCAGCATGAGGAGATTACTACCGGATAAAAAGAGGACCAGGGCATGGAGACAGCACCAGATGAATAAAGGGTATTCCATAAAGCGAAGGTCATAGATGGCTAAAACGGCAGCTCCCAGTAGTGTTAGAAGTTGAGGCAGAGAAAAGAAACCATTGGCGTAGGCTAAAAAGAGCAGGCCACTCCAGACCTCAAAAAGGCAGTACCAAAATGGGTAGGTCTGATGACAATAGCGACAGCGAAAACGATGGAGTAGTTGCGAGATAATGGGGATGAGATCCCAAACTCCAAGGACGTGCTGGCATTGATCACAATGACTGCGAGGAGCGAGAATGGATTGGTTTGGAAAACGATCGACAACTAGTCCCAAAAAAGAGGCGATGCAAGTACCGATGGTAAAAAAATAAAAGTTGATCATACTTATTTATTCGTAAAGCAATCGGAAAATTTCATCATTTGCTTGAAAATCTTGTAAAGCCTTTCTAAATTTGATACAATAATGAACATGAATAACCTGTATGATGTTCAACAATTTTTAAAACGTTTTGGAATCATCATTTACGTAGGGAAGCGCCTCTATGACATCGAATTGATGAAAATTGAGCTTCAACGTCTTTATGATGCAGGCCTGATGGAGCGGCTCGATTATTTAGAAGCCGATACCGTTTTAAGAAGAGAACACAAGCAAGAATTAGAATTTTTGAAAAAGAGTGAGGTAGAGTGATGGGAAATATCATTGTTTGGTTGGTTATTTTAGGAGCGTTTGGATGGATGGCGTTTAATTATTTCCGCATCCGTAAAGCTGCTAAATTTGTGGACAATGCTACTTTTGAAGAGCTGATTCGTAAAGGGCAGTTGATTGACTTGCGAGAGCCGGCTGAGTTTCATGCCAAGCATATTTTAGGAGCACGCAACATTCCTTCAACTCAGTTGAAATTGAGTCTTGCAGCCTTGCGCAAAGACAAACCAATTTTGCTCTATGAGAATAGCCGTAGTTCTCGAGTAACCAATGCGGCTCTCTTTCTCAAGAAAAAAGGTTATACAGACATTTATGTCTTGTCTTATGGTCTTGATTCTTGGAATGGGAAAGTGAAAAAAGACGCTTAACAAAAAGAGCTCTAACTGCAGCAAATGTGTGGTTAGAGCTTTTTTATCTCGTTTTTTCAAGGAAATCTTTGACCCAAGTGAGCTCTACCTCATTCAAAGGCCGGCTTTCTCCAGGGGCTAACTGAGGATCCAAGGTGAAGGGGCCAAAAGACAAGCGTTTTAAGGTCATTACTTTGACTCCAACGGCCAAAAACATCTTTTTCACTTGGTGGTATTTTCCTTCTGAGATTCGGACCTGGGCCTTGCTGTAGCTGGGGTGGCTTTCTAGAATGGTCAAGGAGGCAGGCTTGCAGATAGGACCGTCTGTGAATGAAATCCCATTCTGAAATTGCTCGATGTGGGCTGCATAAAGCGGGCCATTGACTTCTACCTCATAGACCTTCTCCACATGGTATTGGGGATGGAGCAGTTGAAAGCCTAAGGGGCCATTATCTGTGAGGAGGAGCAAACCACTGGTGTCGCGATCGAGGCGACCAAGAGGATAGAGGTCTGGGTACTCTTGCTGAGGATCCACTAGCTCGATCACCGTTGGATGGTGGGCGTCTCTTTTGGCGGTCACGGCCCCGATTGGTTTATGGAGCATGTAGTAGTGGTGACGCGGTTCTTGAATGATTCGTTCCCCGATTTGAATCTGTTGGAGTCCAGGGTCGATATTTTGGGATAGCTTTTGAGCTGGTAGGTGATCGACCAAGATTTGCCTTCGGGCCAAAAGTTGTTTGATGTCTTTACGAGCGTACTGATGGTCTGCCATCAATTGATCTAATCTCATGGGAGCCTCTTTTTCTGAAATTCTTATCATCAGTGTAGCATGAAAAGAAAAGGAAATCGAGTCGGAGAAAAGAAATGAAGATGAAAACATTTACAACTAGCTGAACTGTGTTTTTTAGATAGGACTGTGGTATAATTGTTCAGTTAGAAATATTATTTAAAATTTTATAGAGGAAATCATGACAAAATTAAGAGAAGATATTCGTAACGTTGCGATCATTGCCCACGTTGACCATGGTAAAACAACCTTGGTAGACGAATTGTTGAAACAATCGCACACCTTGGATGAACGTAAAGAATTGCAAGAACGTGCAATGGACTCAAACGACCTTGAAAAAGAACGTGGGATCACAATCCTTGCTAAAAATACAGCCGTTGCTTATAACGGAACTCGAATCAATATCATGGACACACCAGGACACGCGGACTTCGGTGGAGAAGTGGAACGGATCATGAAAATGGTTGATGGGGTTGTATTGGTCGTAGATGCTTACGAAGGAACCATGCCTCAGACGCGTTTCGTATTGAAAAAAGCCTTGGAACAAGACCTTGTTCCGATCGTTGTAGTTAACAAAATCGATAAACCATCTGCTCGTCCAGAAGAAGTTGTAGACGAAGTTCTTGAACTCTTCATCGAATTGGGTGCGGATGATGACCAATTGGAATTCCCAGTTGTTTATGCATCAGCGATCAACGGAACCTCTTCACTTTCAGATGATCCAGCTGATCAAGAGCACACAATGGCACCGATCTTTGATACCATCATTGATCACATCCCAGCTCCAGTTGATAACTCAGATGAGCCTCTTCAATTCCAAGTATCCCTGCTTGATTACAACGACTTCGTTGGACGTATCGGTATCGGACGTGTCTTCCGTGGTACTGTAAAAGTTGGGGACCAAGTAACCCTTTCTAAATTGGATGGAACGACTAAGAACTTCCGTGTTACCAAACTCTTTGGTTTCTTTGGTTTGGAACGTCGTGAAATTCAAGAAGCCAAAGCTGGAGACTTGATCGCTATTTCTGGTATGGAAGATATCTTCGTTGGAGAAACCATCACACCGACAGACGCAGTTGAAGCTCTTCCAATCCTTCACATCGATGAACCAACCCTTCAAATGACCTTCTTGGTTAACAACTCACCATTTGCTGGTCGCGAAGGAAAATGGGTAACCTCTCGTAAAGTCGAAGAACGTTTGCAAGCGGAATTGCAAACAGACGTCTCTCTTCGTGTTGACCCAACTGATTCACCTGATAAATGGACAGTTTCAGGTCGTGGGGAATTGCACTTGTCTATCTTGATCGAAACCATGCGTCGTGAAGGATACGAATTGCAAGTATCTCGTCCAGAAGTTATTATCAAGGAAATTGATGGTGTCAAATGTGAACCATTTGAGCGCGTTCAAATCGATACACCAGAAGAATACCAAGGATCTGTTATCCAAAGCCTTTCTGAACGTAAAGGTGAAATGTTGGATATGATCTCAACTGGTAACGGTCAAACTCGTTTGGTCTTCCTTGTTCCAGCGCGTGGTTTGATTGGATACTCAACAGAGTTCTTGTCAATGACACGTGGTTACGGAATCATGAACCACACCTTTGACCAATACTTGCCAGTGATTCCAGGAGAAATCGGTGGACGTCACCGTGGTGCTCTTGTTTCAATCGATAACGGAAAAGCAACCACTTACTCTATCATGTCTATCGAAGAACGTGGTACGATCTTTGTCAATCCAGGTACAGAAGTTTACGAAGGAATGATCATCGGGGAAAACTCTCGTGAGAACGACTTGACCGTAAACATTACGAAAGCCAAACAAATGACCAACGTTCGTTCCGCTACTAAGGACCAAACAGCGGTTATCAAGACTCCTCGTATCTTGACCTTGGAAGAATCTCTTGAGTTCTTGAACGACGATGAGTACATGGAAGTAACACCTGAATCTATCCGCTTGCGGAAACAAATCTTGAACAAAGCAGAACGCGAAAAAGCAAATAAAAAGAAAAAATCAGCAGCTGCTGAATAATACGAAAAGAAAGGAGAAACAAAATGGTCTATTTTATCTTAGGGATTTTGATTCTCCTTTTTTACCTTTTTATGACCCCAAAGAGTATTCGTGGTACCTTAAACAGTGTCACAATGGTGGTCTTGATCGTCTCTTTTATCGTACTTGCTTGTCTCGCCATTTTTCAGATATTCCAACTACCGTCCGAGTTTTTTGTCGGTGCCTTTCTAGCCTTTGTTGGCTACCTGGCTTTGGTAGATATTTCCAAAATGACGACCAAACAGAAAAATAAACGGTGACGTGATTTTTAAAGCCCTTTGGGCTTTTTAATTTTGCTAAAAAAAGGTAAAATAGAGAGTGATAAAAATGGAGCGAAGAAATCATGAAATTTGTGAAACAATTTGAAAATAAAAAGGTTCTTGTATTAGGTTTGGCCAAGTCGGGCGAGTCAGCTGCCCGTTTGTTGGATCGCTTAGGAGCGATTGTGACCGTCAATGATGGCAAACCTTTTGAAGAAAATCCAGCAGCACAAAGTTTACTGGAAGAAGGGATTAAAGTTGTGACAGGAGGCCACCCTCTGGAGTTGTTGGATGAAGACTTTGCGGTTATGGTCAAAAATCCTGGAATCCCTTATACGAATCCGATGGTCGAAAAAGCACTTGAAAAGGGTATTCCAGTCCTTACTGAAGTGGAATTGGCCTATCTGATTTCGGATGCGCCAATTATTGGGATTACAGGATCAAACGGAAAAACGACGACGACAACCATGATCGGGGAAGTTTTGACGGCTGCTGGTCAAGGCGGCCTATTGTCTGGGAATATTGGTTTTCCAGCCAGCCAAGTCGCACAAACAGCGACAGAAAAAGAAGTTCTGGTCATGGAATTGTCTTCTTTCCAATTGATGGGCATTGAAGCCTTCCATCCAGAGATTGCAGTGATTACCAACCTCATGCCAACCCATATCGACTACCATGGTTCTTTTGAAAATTATGTAGCTGCCAAATGGAATCTTCAAAAGAATATGACAGAAAAAGATGTCATTGTATTAAACTTCAACCAAGACCTGGCTAAGGAACTGGCTACAAAAACCAAGGCAAGGGTCCTTCCATTTTCTACAATCGAAAAAGTGGACGGTGCTTATTTGGAAGATGGACTTCTCAAGTTTAGGGGAGAAGCTGTCATGCGTGCGGATGAACTGGGTGTTCCAGGAAGCCACAATGTAGAAAATGCCTTGGCAACGATTGCTGTTGCAAAAGTCCGGGGTGTGGAGAATGAGGTCATTAAAGAAACCTTATCGGCCTTTGGAGGTGTGAAACACCGTCTTCAATATGTGGACGAAATTCAAGGTGTCAAATTCTATAATGATAGTAAATCGACTAATATTTTAGCAACACAAAAAGCCCTTTCTGGTTTTGATAACAGCAAGGTGATCTTGATTGCAGGGGGGCTCGATCGTGGCAATGAATTTGATGAATTGGTGCCTCACATTACTGGCTTAAAGGAAATGGTGATTCTTGGGGAATCAGCTCCTCGAGTGAAACGCGCAGCAGATAAAGCTGGCGTCCCTTATGTCGATGCGGCAGATGTAGCGGATGCTACAAAGAAAGCCTTCGACTTGGCTAGCCCCGGAGATGTTGTCCTACTAAGTCCTGCTAATGCCAGCTGGGATATGTATCCGAATTTTGAAGTGCGTGGGGATGAATTTCTTGCTACAGTAAAAGGGTTGAAATAAGATGAAAAAATAATGTTTACTGGTGGGGGAACCGTGGGACATGTGACCCTTAATCTCCTCTTGATTCCAAAATTTATCGAAGATGGATGGGAAGTCCATTATATTGGGGATAAAAAAGGAATCGAATACCAAGAGATCAAAAAGTCTGGCTTAGACGTACGATTCCATTCGATTGCAACGGGGAAATTGCGTCGCTATTTCTCTTTCCAAAATATGATGGATGTGTTCAAGGTGGCTTGGGGAACGCTCCAGTCCATTGCAATCCTGCTTCGTGTGCGCCCACAAGTTCTCTTCTCAAAAGGGGGATTTGTCTCGGTGCCACCAGTGATTGCGGCTAGACTCACGCGTGTTCCTGTCTATATCCATGAGTCCGATCTTTCGATGGGATTGGCCAATAAAATTGCTTATAAATTTGCTACCAAGATGTACACGACTTTTGAGCAAGCACATGGTTTGACAAAGAGTGAGCATATCGGTGCGGTAACCAAGGTCACAGATCATATTCCGACAACTTCTGAAGAATTAGAAGAAAAAACACAAGGATTTCAAAAAGACTTGCCGACCCTTCTCTTTGTCGGAGGATCTGCTGGTGCGCGTGTCTTTAATGAATTTGTGACAGAGCATCAAGCAGAGCTCTTGCAGCACTACAATATCATCAATTTGACGGGCGATTCAACATTGAATCAGGCTGAGGGTGGTTTGTATCGAGTGGATTATGTAACCGATCAGTATTTGCCAATGCTCCAGAAGGCTGATTTAGTGGTGACTAGAGGTGGGGCCAATACCTTGTTTGAACTCTTGGCCATGAACAAACTCCACCTGATCGTACCGCTAGGAAAAGAAGCTAGCCGTGGCGATCAGATTGAAAATGCCCAATATTTTGTGGATAAAGGTTATGCAGAGCAATTGCAGGAAGATCAATTGACCCTCGAAACCTTTAATGAAACCATTCAAGAAATGTTGAAGCAAAGCCAAGTCTACCACCAAGCAATGGAAAAATCGACAGAACTCCTTTCACTAGACGATTTTTATGGCCTGCTTCAAAAAGATATCAGTAAGGGAAAAGATGACGGACGACAATAAAAAACGCCAACGGATGACAAAATTACAGAATTGTCAGCCTGGCAAAAAAGAAACAAAGAATATTTAGAAAAAAAGCGCTTGAAAAAGCGGAAGAAGCTGAAACAGAGGAAACTGAAAGCGAAGAAGCACAAGAAGACGAAGACCTTTCAGAAAAAGAGACAGCTTCCGTCTCAGAGGAAGAATCTGAAGAAATAGAAGAGTCTGAAGAGGAAGATGAATCTGAGGCCGAAGAGGATCCAGATGCGGATGGAGAAAGTTCAGAAGGAGAAGAAGTTGATCCGGCTAAAGAGGAGCTAGATCCTTCAGAGAAACAAGAGAAAAAGCCTTCATTCTTTAAAGGCTTAAAGACGAAAAAGCCAAAGAAGGAACCGACAGTGGCAAAACGCCATATCTATCGTGCCCTTCCGGTTATCGGAATCAGCTCGCTTGTCGCCCTTCTCTCCATCTATTTTTTAAGTCCCTTGTCCACACAGAAAGTGATTGAATTTTCAGGGAACAAGGCGGTTGACCAGCAACTCTTGTATGAAAAAAGTCGCATCAAAGAAGAAGATTATACTCTGACGACTTTCCTTCATAAATCGGTCTATGAACAAAATATGAAAACGGCTAGTCCATGGATCAAAGAGGTTCACATGCATTATCAATTCCCGGTGACCTTTAAAGTCAATATCGTGGAACACAAAGTGGTTGCCTATTATGTGACCGGAGAAGACCACTATCCAGTATTGGAAAATGGAGAAGTCGTTGAGACAGTAACTCCAGCTTCGGAATTGCCGTCCTCCTATATTAGTTTAAAATTCTCAGATCGAGAATTAGTTAGACAATTTGTCCAAGAAATGAAGTCTATTTCTTCTTCCATTACGGATAAAATTGTTTCGGTTGATCTGACACCGAGCAAGGTCACCAAGGATCTGGTGACCATCACCATGAAAAACGATAATAAAATCTTGGTGCCTGTTTCCCAAATTACCCGCAAGCTTCCTTACTATAAGGCGATCAGTAAGAAATTAGACGATGATTCGACTATCGATATGGAGGCTGGAGTCTTCAGTTATAGTGAACAATCCATCGCAGATGCCAAAGAGCAAGCTGAGAAAGAAAAGGCTGAAAGTACAGAAAATCAGAATGAACATTCTGAGGAAGCAAGCCAAGAACAGAATCAAGAACAGAATCCAGAAGGGGAGAATTCTTCTGGGAATGAGTAAAGCCCATAAATTATCTCAAATAATTGAAGAAAAAATGTCCATTTTAGGCTTCTTTGTGATATAATGAAGTTTGGATAGTTCCAACTAAAAGGGCTATAAATAGATGTAAAGTGAAAACAAATAAAGAGAGAGGACTGGTGTAATGGCTAGAGACGGCTTTTTTACAGGTTTAGATATCGGTACTAGTTCAATAAAAGTATTGGTGGCAGAACATGTCAATGGAGAAATGAATGTAATTGGAGTCAGCAATGCAAAAAGTGCTGGCGTCAAAGATGGAATTATAGTAGATATCGAAGCTGCTTCAAATGCAATTAAAAATGCAATCAGCCAAGCTGAAGAAAAAGCAGGGATTTCAATCAATCTAGTCAATGTTGGGTTGCCTGCAAATTTACTACAAATCGAAGCAACTCAAGGAATGATTCCAGTCACAAGTGATTCAAAAGAAATCACAGATGCAGATGTTGAAAATGTTGTCAAATCTGCACTCACAAAAAGTATGACACCGGATCGTGAAGTAATCACCTTCATTCCTGAGGAATTCACAGTTGATGGTTTCCAAGGAATCCGCGATCCACGCGGAATGATGGGGATCCGACTTGAAATGCGTGGCCTTCTTTATACAGGACCTCGTACAATCTTGCACAATTTGCGTAAAACCGTTGAACGTGCAGGCTTACAAGTTGAAAACATCATCATTTCACCGCTTGCGATGATCAAAACAGTCTTGAATGAAGGCGAACGTGAATTCGGAGCTACAGTGATCGATATGGGTGGTGGCCAAACAACGGTAGCATCTGTTCGTAGCCAAGAACTTCAATTTACAAATATCTATCAAGAAGGTGGCGATTATGTTACCAAAGATATTTCTAAAGTATTGAAAACTTCTCAAAAATTGGCGGAAGGCTTGAAGTTCAACTATGGTGAAGCCTATGTACCATCTGCTGGAAACGAAGTATTCCATGTAGAAGTCATCGGTGAAGTAGAGCCAGTTGAAGTGACTGAGAAGTACTTAGCTGAAATCATTTCAGCACGTATCAAACACATCTTTGAGCAAATCAAACAAGACCTTGAGAGAAGACATTTGTTGGATCTTCCTGGTGGTATTGTGATTATCGGTGGAGGTGCGATCCTTCCTGGTGTTGAAGAATTGGCTCAAGAAGTCTTTGGTGTAAATGTGAAATTGTTTGTTCCAAATCAAATTGGAATTCGCAATCCAGCTTTTGCCCATGTGATTAGCTTGTCTGAATATGCAGGCAATTTGACAGATGTGGATATTATTGCTCAAGCTGCGGTTCATGGAGACGAAGTCTTGCGTCAACAACCGATTCAATTTGATCGTCCAGTGCAACCACAAGTACAACCACAACCTGCTGCTCCAGCACAACCGGTAGTACCTGCATACAATGCTGAGAAGATTGAATCTCCAGTAGATGCTCAAGAAATTCCAGCAGCAAGCAATGATAGCAAACAAGAACCAAAAACTACATTCACAGACCGAATGAAAAATTTGATCGGTAATATGTTTGATTAAGGAGTGTAAGTATTTATGACATTTTCATTTGACACAGCAGCGGCACAAGGTGCAGTAATTAAAGTAATCGGTGTCGGTGGCGGTGGCGGTAACGCCATCAATCGTATGATTGACGAAGGCGTTGCCGGTGTAGAATTCATCGCAGCTAATACAGATGTTCAAGCACTTTCAAGTGCAAAAGCTGAAACAGTTATCCAATTGGGTCCAAAATTGACTCGTGGATTGGGTGCTGGAGGTCAACCTGAAGTTGGTCGTAAGGCAGCTGAAGAAAGCGAAGAAGTGTTAACAGAAGCTTTGCAAGGTGCAGACATGGTCTTCATCACTGCAGGGATGGGTGGAGGATCTGGTACAGGTGCTGCACCAGTCATCGCTCGTATTGCCAAAGCTGTAGGTGCTTTGACAGTAGCAGTTGTAACTCGTCCATTCGGGTTTGAAGGTTCAAAACGTGGCAACTTCGCTATTGAAGGGATCAACGAACTTCGCGAACATGTAGATACATTGTTGATTATTTCTAATAACAACTTGCTTGAAATTGTAGACAAGAAGACACCGCTTCTTGAAGCTTTGAGTGAAGCAGATAACGTTCTTCGTCAAGGTGTTCAAGGGATCACCGACTTGATCACAAGTCCTGGATTGATCAACCTTGACTTTGCCGACGTGAAGACTGTTATGGAAAACAAAGGGAATGCCCTCATGGGTATTGGTGTTGGTAGCGGTGAAGAACGCGTTATCGAAGCGGCTCGTAAAGCTATTTACTCTCCACTTCTTGAAACTACAATTGATGGTGCAGAAGACGTGATCGTCAACGTAACAGGTGGTTTGGATATGACTTTGATCGAAGCTGAAGAAGCTTCAGAAATTGTGAACCAAGCTGCAGGTCACGGAGTAAACATCTGGTTGGGTACATCTATTGATGAATCTCTTAAAGATGAGATCCGCGTGACGGTTGTTGCAACTGGTGTCCGTCAAGACAAGGTAGAACGTGTTAGCGGAATTGCTTCCTCACAACGTCCTTATAAAACAGGACCACGTGAACAACGCCCACAAGCTGCACCATTTGACCGTGAATTTGATTTGAAACAAGATGTTGAATTGCCAACAACTCCAAGTCGTCCAGCGGTAGAACCAAACCGTGGCTCAGCCTTTGGTGATTGGGATATTCGTCGTGAGAATATCGTTCGCCAAACTGAACCAACATCAACACATCAAGTTGATCGTTACGTAGATTCATCTTCAGATGATGATGAATTGGAAACACCACCATTCTTCCGGAATCGTTAATCATGAATCTGGTAGAGAATGCTGATCTTGTTCGGCAACAAGTAGAAACAGCAAGAAACAAAGCTAACCGTCAAGATCAAGTAAATGTGATAGCTGTCACCAAGTATGTGGATGTTGCCACAACAGAAGCACTGGTGAAAACAGGTATCCAACATATCGGTGAAAATCGTGTCGATAAATTCCTAGAAAAGTATCAAGCTCTAAAAGAGTATGACCTCACTTGGCACTTGATTGGGAGCCTCCAACGGCGGAAAGTAAAAGACGTGATCAATCTTGTCGATTACTTTCATGCCTTGGATTCGGTGAAGCTGGCTCAAGAAATTCAAAAGCGAGCAGAACACCCAATCAAGTGTTTCCTCCAAGTGAACATTTCTGGTGAAGAAAGTAAGCATGGATTTGCACCCGATGAACTGGATGATGTTTTAGCGGAAATCACACAGCTGGACAAAATTGAAATTGTTGGTTTAATGACGATGGCTCCTTTTGAGGCTAGTCAAGAAGAGTTGCAGGATATTTTTTCAAAAACTCACCAACTTCAGAAACAACTAGAAAAGAAACAATTAAAAAATATGCCTTTTTCAGAACTAAGTATGGGTATGAGTCGTGACTTTGAAGTAGCCATTGCGAACGGAGCGACTTATGTTAGAATTGGGACATCATTTTTTAAATAGGAAAGAACTATGTCATTAAAAGATAAATTTAACAACTTTATTGACTACTTCACAGAAGACGGTGAAGAAGTAGAAGTTCGCGAGGCAAAAGCAGCTGGGGCGGAAACTCAACCAGTTCCTCAGCCACAGCCGACTCCTCAAGTGACTTCTCCACGTCCACAGATTAGTCAAAGAGAATCAGTAAAACCAAAACCGACTCCTGTCGCACCTGTTACGACTCCAGTGTCTACAGTGGCAGTGAAGGAACCTGTTTCAACAACGAAAAATACATCTGAAAATATTACTCGCTTGCATGAACGTCAACGTGAATTGGCTGCTAATCGTGCGAATACAGATGAAAAGATTACCATTGATGTACGCTATCCCCGCAAATACGAGGAAGCGACTGAAATTGTTGATCTATTACTATCTAATGAGAGTATCTTGATTGACTTCCAATATATGACAGAAGTACAAGCACGTCGTTGTTTAGATTATTTGGATGGGGCTCGTTATGTTTTAGCAGGAAATCTTCGTCGTGTTGCAAGTACCATGTACTTGTTGACTCCAATTAATGTTGTCGTTAACATTGAAGATATCCGCCTTCCAAATGATGTGGAAGTGACAGAATTTGACTATGATATGAAACGTAATCGTTAAGATGATTATCTTTCAATACTTATCAAATATCATTCAAATCTATTCCATCATTCTTGTCATCTATGCCTTACTATCTTGGTTCCCTGGGGCACCTCAGAGTACTCTTGGACAAATGGTTCACCGCCTAGTTGAACCATTTTTGAGCCTTTTTAGAAAGTTACCATTGCAGTTTGGGGGCTTGGATTTTACAGTTCTAGTAGCACTTTTGGTCTTGAACTTGATGAATCAGTTATTAGCCCGCTTGTTCCTACTTTTGATTGGATAGAATACGATGGGACAGACAGAGATTTACCAACATTTCAATCGCGAAGATCACGAATTCATTGATCGTTGTATTGAATTGTCTGAAAGAGTGGTGGAACGCTATTCTGTTGAGGTGACGGGTTTTTTAAACCCTCACCAGGTCACTATTTTACGAAATGTCGCGGCAAGCTACCAATTACAGGTCTTTGCTTCCAGTGATGAGCAGAAAATGGAGTATGCTAAGGTTATTGTTGCTCCGGATTGTTACCAATTGGATCCAAGTGACTTTGATCTGGCCTTAATAGAGATGGTCTATGCTTCCAAATTTCATCACTTGACCCATTCCCAGGTTCTGGGGACCATTGTTCACCAATTAGGTGTGGAGCGCAAGTCCTTTGGAGATATTCTGACGAGTGATGGAAAGATCCAAGTATTTGTTGAACAGCGTTTTGTTCACTATTTCATGGATCACATCCAGAAAATTTCTCGGGTACCTGTTAAGCTGAGGGAAGTTCCTCTATCTGAACAAATGATCGTAGAGGAAGAAAGCCAGCAGCGAGATATTCTCGTGTCAAGTTTTCGGTTAGACAAGGTGATTGCTGGGACCTTCAAGCTTTCGCGCTCACAAGCTAGTCAGTTGATTAGTTCTGGTCTAGTGAAAGTTAACTATGCGACTACTTCCAATGTTAGCTATGCTGTAGGTCTGAATGATTTAGTCAGTGTCCGACGCTTTGGGCGTCTTAAAATTGTTTCTGAAAATGGTATTTCAAAGAGTGGAAAATATAAAGTAACTGTTGAAGTACTCTTAAGTAAAAAATGAGGAGGAGTTATGGCTCTTACTGCTTTAGAAATTAAAGATAAAACTTTTGGCGTTAAATTTAGAGGGTATGATGCGAACGAAGTAGAAGAATTTCTAGATATCGTTGTTCGCGATTATGAAGATCTTGTTCGTTTAAATCATGATCAAGAAGCAAAAATTCAAGCTCTTGAAGAACGCTTAAACTACTTTGATGAAATGAAAGATTCATTGAGTCAATCTGTTTTGATTGCACAGGATACTGCTGAACGTGTCAAACAAGCAGCTAACGAACGTTCTGAAAATATTGTTCGTCAAGCTGAACAAGATGCACAACATTTAGTAGATGAAGCAAAACAAAAAGCAAATGAAATTCTTCGTCATGCAACGGATAATGCCAAGAAGGTTGCTGTTGAAACAGAGGAATTGAAGAACAAGACACGCGTCTTCCATCAACGTTTGAAATCAACCATCGAAAGCCAATTGAGCATTATCGATACACCTGAATGGGATGAAATTCTTCGTCCAACAGCTATGTACATTCAAACAAGTGATGAAGCTTTCCGTGAAATTGTGGAGAAAGCTTTGGGTGAATCAGTTCACCATCATCATGCAGAAGATGATAACATTGATTTGACTCGTCAATTCTCTCCAGCTGAAATCGAAGAATTGCAAAAACGCATCGAAGCTGCGAATTTAGAATTGGGTGCAACACAAGCGTTTGAAGGTTTGAATGAAAAAGTTCAATCAGCTTTAGAAGAAGCAGAGCACGCTCGTCATGAAAATGAGGAAGTCGTTGAGGTTGAAGAAACTGTTCAACCAGAAGATGATGCAAATCGTGAATCTGTCAATATTTTATAATTTTGTAAAAACAGGTCCATTAATGATAGATCTAGCGAGCAGATGATGGTGGAAGATCTGCACTCCCTCTTAATGGATGATCCTTTTACAGTATTCGTTCTGAACCCTTGAGTAAGAACGGACGTTTCCCTCGTTACGGGATGAGAGGAGAAGGTCGCTTGCGACTTCTCGAACAAAGGTGGTACCACGAGCAATCGTCCTTTTTAGGATGCTCGTGTTTTTTTATAGCTTTTAAATCAATAAGGAGACACAATGAAACTCAAAGAAACATTGAATCTTGGAAAAACAGCTTTTCCAATGCGGGCTGGGCTTCCAACGAAGGAACCAGTTTGGCAAAAAGAATGGGAAGATGCAAAATTGTATCAACGCCGTCAAGAGTTGAATGAAGGGAAACCGCATTTTACACTACATGATGGCCCTCCCTATGCCAACGGAAATATTCACGTAGGGCATGCCATGAACAAGATCTCAAAAGATATCATTGTTCGTTCTAAGTCTATGTCAGGGTTTTACGCCCCTTATATCCCAGGTTGGGATACCCATGGTTTGCCAATTGAGCAAGTCTTGGCTAAACAAGGTGTGAAACGTAAAGAAATGGACTTGGTTGAGTATTTGAAACTCTGCCGTGAATACGCTCTTTCTCAAGTAGATAAACAACGCGAAGACTTTAAACGCTTAGGTGTTTCAGGTGATTGGGATCACCCTTATGTAACCTTGACACCTGACTATGAAGCAGCACAAATCCGCGTCTTTGGTGAAATGGCCAATAAAGGCTATATCTACCGTGGGGCTAAGCCAGTTTACTGGTCTTGGTCTTCTGAATCAGCTCTTGCTGAAGCAGAGATTGAATACCATGATTTGGTATCAACGTCTCTTTACTATGCTAATAAGGTTAAAGATGGCAAAGGTATTCTAGATACAGACACTTACATCGTTGTCTGGACAACAACTCCATTTACTGTTACAGCTTCTCGCGGTTTGACTGTTGGTGCAGAGTTTGATTATGTCGTAGTGAAACCTGCTGGATCTGATCGTAAGTATGTCGTAGCATCTGAGCTCTTGCCAAGCCTTTCTGAAAAATTCGGTTGGGAAAATGTTGAAGTCCTTGCTACTTACCAAGGGAAAGAATTGAACCACATCGTTACAGAACACCCATGGGATCCTGAAGTGGATGAATTGGTGATCCTTGGTGAGCATGTAACCCTTGATTCAGGTACTGGTATTGTCCATACGGCTCCTGGTTTTGGTGAGGATGACTACAATGTAGGGATTGCAAATGGGCTCGAAGTAGCCGTTACGGTAAACGAACGCGGTATTATGATGGAGAATGCTGGTCCTGATTTTGCAGGTCAGTTCTACGACAAGGTTGTACCAACTGTTATTGAGAAACTTGGCGATTTGCTCCTTGCTCAAGAAGAAATCTCTCACTCCTACCCATTTGACTGGCGTACGAAAAAACCAATCATCTGGCGTGCCGTGCCACAATGGTTTGCTTCTGTATCAAAATTCCGCCAAGAAATCTTGGATGAAATTGAAAAAGTAAAATTCCACTCAGAATGGGGGAAAGTCCGTCTTTACAACATGATTCGTGACCGTGGTGACTGGGTGATCTCTCGTCAACGTGCATGGGGAGTTCCACTTCCAATCTTCTACGCTGAAGATGGCACACCAATCATGACAGCTGAAACCATCGAACATGTAGCGCAACTCTTTGAAGAACACGGATCAATCGTTTGGTGGGAACGTGATGCCAAAGACCTCTTGCCAGAAGGATTTACCCATCCAGGTTCACCAAATGGTGAGTTCAAAAAAGAAACAGATATCATGGACGTCTGGTTCGACTCAGGTTCATCATGGAATGGGGTTGTGGTTAACCGTCCAGAACTCAAATACCCAGCAGATCTTTACCTGGAAGGTTCAGACCAATACCGTGGGTGGTTCAACTCCTCACTCATCACATCTGTGGCGAACCATGGTGTAGCGCCTTATAAACAAATCTTGTCCCAAGGTTTCGCCTTGGATGGTAAAGGTGAGAAGATGTCGAAATCTCTTGGGAATACCATTGCTCCAAGCGATGTTGAAAAACAATTTGGTGCGGAAATCTTGCGTCTCTGGGTAACCAGTGTAGACTCAAGCAACGATGTGCGTATCTCAATGGATATCTTGAGCCAAGTCTCTGAAACTTATCGTAAGATCAGGAATACCCTTCGTTTCTTGATTGCCAACACTTCTGATTTGAACCCGGCTGAGGATGCAGTTGCTTATGACGAGCTTCGTTCAGTGGACAAGTACATGACCATTCGCTTTAACCAGCTTGTTAAGACCATCCGTGACGCTTATGAAAACTTCGAATTCTTGACGATCTACAAGGCGCTAGTGAACTTTATTAACGTTGATTTGTCTGCCTTCTACCTGGATTTTGCCAAGGATGTTGTTTACATCGAAGGAGCTAAATCCCTCGAACGCCGTCAGATGCAAACAGTCTTCTATGACATCCTTGTGAAGATCACTAAACTCTTGACGCCAATTCTTCCTCACACTGCTGAAGAAATCTGGTCATACCTTGAGTTTGAAGCAGAGGATTTTGTTCAATTATCAGAATTACCAGAAGCAGAAACGTTTGCCAACCAAGAAGAAATCTTGGATACTTGGTCAGCCTTCATGGACTTCCGTGGTCAAGCTCAAAAAGCCTTGGAAGAAGCACGTAATGAAAAAGTGATTGGTAAATCACTAGAAGCTCACTTGACAGTTTATCCAAATGAAGTGGTAAAAACACTTCTTGGAGCTGTTGATAGCAATGTCGCTCAACTCTTGATTGTTTCTGAATTGACTATCGCAGAAGGCCCAGCTCCAGAAGGTGCAGTGGCCTTCGAAGATGTTGCCTTCACTGTTGAACGTGCAGCTGGTGAAGTTTGTGACCGTTGCCGTCGTATCGATCCATCAACTGCAGAACGCCACTACCACGCAACCATCTGTGATCACTGTGCAAGCATTGTCGAAGAGAACTTTGCGGACGCAGTCGCAGAAGGATTTGAAGCAAAATAATAAGAAGTGAAAAATCGCAGGGAGAGAGTCTCCTTGCGACTTTTCAATAAAGAGGAAGTTATGTGGTACCAGAAAGAATTTAAGGAACTAGAACTGAAAGAGTTTTACGAGATCGTTCAGCTGCGATTAGAGACCTTTGTCGTGGAACAAACTAGGATCTACAATGATCTCGATGATGTTGATTATCGATCTATCCATCTTTTTCATCAAAATAGGGAAGGACGTGTGGATGCCTATGCTCGCATATTCGCAACGGGGCTGACGATTCATTTTGGCCGAGTGGCTGTTGCCAAAGGCAGTCGTGGTCAAGGACTGGGAAAGGCTATGGTAGAGCAAATTTTGGACCTGTGTGAACAGAGATTTCCTGGACGGACCATTGAAATTGAGGCTCAAGAACAGGTGGTCGGCTTGTATGAAAAATTAGGTTTTCAAACGGTGAGCGAGCCCTTTATCTTGGCTTCTTCCCCTCATGTAAAAATGATCTTTCAGAAATAAAGAATCCTTTCATCTCATAATCGAGGTGAAAGGATTTTTTTTGGAAAAAGATACCAAAAAAAAGTAAGGCAAATTGGCCTTACTTAGTAATTGGAAAGGAAATTTCAATTAGTTTATCGGAGTAGAGGGTTTTAATAGCGGATTGGTCAATGTTTTGAAGATCAATCTTACGTTTTAAAAAGAACTCACGAATTAATTCTACTTCAGTTTCACGAATAGCACGGTGTTTGTTACTGATCAATAATTCATAGTGGGTTGGGGCTTGTGTAAAAACAACATCAGTATTGCCCGCGGAATAAACCTCGACAAGCAAGGCGTCAGTGCTGGCAAGTTGGCTCTTGACCAGTGCAGCATGACTATTGGTGGTATTAATGAGCTTCATATGAGTTCCTCCTGACCTCTATCTTCATTTATTATAGCACTTTTTTTTATTTTGTGAAAGAAGTCCTTTAGTTTTTATGGGCAATTTTCCACTGTTCAATGCCCCATTTATGGCTGCCTCGTTTCAGTTTTTCAATCGCTTCCTCTACTGGGAACCAAGAGAGATTGTTAAAATCTTCCAGTGGTTTTTGAGTTTCTGTGTAGTCTACCACTTCATAAATATAGGCAGGATTGTAGTAGTAGGTATCCCGGTGGCTAGAATAAAAATACTCGTCTGCTTGGCCATAGTATTGCCCTAAAATAGCGGTAAAGCCTAATTCTTCGATTAGTTCCCGTTTCAGAGCTTGCAAGTGATCTTCACCCGCCTCGATTTCTCCGCCGGGCAAGAACCAGGCTCCATTAGGAGCTTGAACGAGGATGATCTGATCCTTGTCCTTATTGGGAATAACGGCGTAGACACCATAGCGATTGACGTAGGTCACATCTTGTTTTTTTCACCAAAACTTGGAATGGTCATGGTTTTCTCTTTTCTTATTTTTTCATCATTATATCATATTTTTTAGCAAAAATCTGGAGGGAAAAAAGAAAGAGGATGGGACAAAAGTCCTAGCCTCTCAATTATTTTTGGATTGTCGAGCAAGACGCAGTGGTTGAGTGGGCTCTACTACGCTGATTTCATCAGCTTTTACAGCCCTACTCAACTGTGCGGAGGTGGGACGACGAAATCGAATTCTAACGAATTACCGATTTCTGTCCCACTCTCTGAATGTACATTTACTGATTATGCTTCTGACTTCTTTTCAGCCGTCTTGTGAACAGCTTTGATACTAATATTCCCATTGCTGGTCATGACTGCTTTGAGTTGTTTCTCACTTGGATGTTCCAGGTAATAATCGGTAATGGCATCTTCGATATGGTCTTGGATGGTACGACGGAGTGGGCGGGCCCCCATTTTTGGATCGTATCCCAGATCGACCAATTTTTCTTTGACCTTCTCTGTCACATCCAGATGAATCTCATTTTGTGCGAGACGTTGATTGACTTCATCCAGCATGAGGGTAACGATTTGGAGAAGGTTTTCTTTTGATAGAGGTTGGAATTCAATGATGCCATCAAAGCGGTTCATGAATTCAGGGCTAAAGAAGTTACCGAGTTCTCCCAGTACAGAGTTGGTTCGACCTTCGCGAGCAGCTCCAAAACCAACATTGGCCTCAGCTTTGCCGGTTCCAGCATTAGAGGTCATGATGATAATGGTATCTTTAAAGCTGACGGTACGGCCTTGACCATCTGTCAAACGGCCATCATCTAAAACTTGCAAGAACATGTGCATGACATCTGGATGGGCTTTTTCCACTTCATCCAACAACACGAGGGAGTATGGATTGCGACGAACCTTTTCCGTTAGTTGTCCAGCTTCATCGTAGCCAACATAGCCCGGAGGAGCTCCGACTAGTTTCGCTACGCTATGTTTTTCCATGTATTCGCTCATATCAAAGCGGATCATATTGTCTGCAGAGCCAAAGAGCTCGATCGCCAATTGTTTAGACAATTCGGTCTTTCCGACACCGGTAGGTCCGACAAAGAGGAAGCTTCCGATCGGACGGTTAGGTGATCCTAGGCCAACACGATTGCGTCGAATGGCTTTCGCAATTTTATCCACTGCATCATCTTGACCGATCACATGGGTTTTCAAATCAGAAGCCAGATTGATCAATTGAGATTGTTCTTTTTCTTTCAAATCACCAACAGGAATATTGGTCTTTTGTTCAACGATGTGTTCAATAGTTTTTTCACTGATGACAGGGGTCTCCTGATCAGTGACATGTTGACCTTGCATTTCCTTGTATTTCGCGATTTGGTCACGGAAGTAGGCTGCTTTTTCAAAGTCTTCTTCGCGGGTTGCTTGAGCTTTGAGGTTTTCCGCTTCAATCAAGCGCTGGTCGATCACTTTTGGATCCACAAAGTTTAGGGTCAGGTTCATCTTAGACCCCGCTTCATCCAACAAATCAATGGCCTTGTCTGGCAGGAAGCGATCTTGGATGTAGCGGTTTGACAGAATAGCTGCCGCTTCGATGGCCCCGTCTGTATAGTGGACGTGGTGGTAGTCTTCGTATTTTTTCTGGATGCCCTTGAGGATGGTGATGGTTTCTTCAACCGTTGGTTCATCGACCTTAACGGGCTGCATCCGACGTTCCAAGGCCGCATCTTTTTCAATGATACGGTATTCATTGAGGGTAGTAGCCCCGACTAATTGGAGTTCTCCTCGCGCTAAGGCTGGTTTGAGGATATTTCCAGCGTCCATATTGCCCTCACCAGCTGATCCTGCGCCAACAATTTCATGGATTTCGTCGATGAACAGAATAACATCTTCGCGTTGACGAATTTCATCCATTAATTTTTGCATGCGTTCTTCGAATTGACCACGGATGCCTGTGCCCTGAACGAGGCTCACGACGTCTAGGCGGATGACTTCTTTTCCTTGCAATTTATGTGGAACGTCGCCATCAACGATTTTTTGAGCCAGGCCTTCCACAACGGCAGTCTTTCCGACACCAGGTTCTCCGATCAGAACCGGATTGTTCTTGGTTCGACGGTTGAGAATTTCGATGACACGGATAATCTCTTCGTCACGGCCAATGACAGGGTCAATATCCCCTTTGCGGGCAATTTCTGTGACATTGATGCCGAACTCTTCTAACAGCCCTTTTGGCTTTTGAGGGCGTGCTTGACGAGGGTCTTGACCACCACCACGGTTATTGTTTTGGCCGTAGCCGCCACCTCCATAACTGCCTCCGGATTGAGTTGGAGGGGTTTGAGGTTCTTGCGGACTTTGGAAGTTTCCAAGGTTATTGAAGAAATCTTCAAAAGGATCTCCAGTGAGTTGGCTCCGTTGGGTCATGCCCTTCAAGAAGCTGTTATTTGGGTCTGTTTTCATAATTTTATAGCAATTTTGACAGAGGTCTACTTGCTGCTGACGTCCATTTACATTTGTATATAAATGGATGGTTGATTCATTTATTTTACAATTTTGACAAAGCATATACATACCTCACAGTAGGTTTTTGATGGTTTTCCATCAAGAGACGAGCCTATTTTCAAAAGGTCAAAAATAGTCAAAGATTTATAGTTTCATTATATCAGTATTCTAGAAGTTTGCAAGAATTTGCTACGGAATGTCGCTAAGGAGTGAAGAAGAGAGTAAATCAATGGAAAAATGTGAATTTTTATTGGAAGAGCTTTCTCTTTTATGATAAAATAGGAGAGTAGAAAGTAAAGAGGAGAAATAAAATGGAATCACATTTAGTACGGATTATTAACCGTTTGGAGACGATGACAAAAGACGGTGGAAACTTGAAACGTAATTTTGAACGTGACGGTGTTGTTGTCGCTGAAGTAGCCTACAACCACAATGAAGAAGAAGGTTCAACCTTTACACTTCGTGATGTTGAAGCGCGTGAAACCTATACATTTGATAGCATTGATTTAATTGCAATGGAAATTTATGAATTGCTTTACTAAGCAGCTGTGTGGATGAGTTTGGGGTGGTCTCAAGCTCATTTTTTGTCCATCTGGCTATAGTTTTCGTCTATAAGAAATTCTAATTAGGAACAGTTAGGTTTGAGAGTTGAAATCTGCTATAATAGAGAGGACTATTTTCATTACTTGACTAGAAAGAGAATTGACATGACGACAATCATTGATGGGAAGGCGCTCGCTACAAAATTACAGGGTGAGATTGCGAAGAAAACAGCACGATTAAAAGAAGAGACAGGAGTTGTGCCTGGCCTCGTTGTCATCGTGGTAGGAGATAATCCAGCTAGCAAAATCTATGTAAGAAATAAAGAGCGTTCTGCTATTGCGGCAGGCTTTCGGAGTGAAGTGAGACGACTTCCTGAAAGCATCAGCCAAGCTGAATTATTAGAAGTGATCGAACACTACAATCAAGATCCCCTTTGGCATGGGATTTTAGTGCAGTTGCCACTGCCTAAGCATATCGATGCGGATGCAGTCCTTTTAGCCATTGATCCGACAAAAGATGTGGATGGCTTTCATCCATTGAATATGGGACGTTTGTGGGCTGGAAATCCCCTCATGGTGCCTTCAACTCCCGCTGGGATCATGGAGATGTTCAAAGAGTACGGGATTGATCTAGAAGGGAAGCGAGCAGTCGTAATTGGTCGTTCCAATATTGTTGGAAAACCAATGGCGCAGTTGCTCCTTGCTAAAAATGCGACAGTAACCTTGACCCATTCCCGGACCCATCATCTGCCTAAAATTGCTAGAAGAGCAGATATCTTGGTTGTTGCGATCGGTCGTGCGAAATTTGTAACAGCAGACTTCGTGAAAGAAGGCGCCGTCGTTATTGACGTCGGAATGAATCGCGATGAGAATGGCAAATTGTGTGGGGATGTCGATTTTGACTCTGTTGCACCTTTGGCCAGTCATATTACCCCGGTACCAGGAGGGGTTGGTCCTATGACCGTCACCATGCTGATGGAGCAGACCTACGAAGCAGCTGTTCGTGCCTTAAAAAATGAAAGTGTGAACAAGATGAAGTTTGTATTTGATTTAGATGGAACCCTGTCATTCGATGGTGTCACAATCGATGATGAAATCAAACAGGTCTTATTGAGAGCAGAAGAATTTGGCCATGAAGTTGCCTTTGCTTCTGCACGTTCTTACCGGGACTGCTTGGGTCTTTTAGGGGATCCATTGAGTCAGCAACTCGTGATTGGTTTAAATGGTGGATTGGCCTATCGTCAGGGGCAATTGGTATATGAGGAACAATTGGACAAGGATGTGTATCGGGAAGTCCTTGGCTTTTGCCGCCATTACAATCTACCATTTTTTGTGGATGATACCTTTGATTATAGCGGACAGATTTTGGAAAAGATTCCTTTTGTTGCTAATGTAGATCCCCTCAAGAAAGCCCAATATCGTTCATTAGAGGAGCTGACAGATCCGATTAAGGTCGTGATCTATATGGGTGGCCATGAGGAGCTCGTGGATGAGATTATCGAGCGGATCGAAAAGACAGATAAGGCCCATATCCGCTATCATGCGCATGAAAAATGCATCTATCTCAATCCAGCAGACACGCATAAAGCGATAACAGTAGAAGAACTCTGCGGAGAGAATTTCGTGGCTTTTGGCAATGATCAAAATGATATCGAGCTCTTTGAAAAAGCTCTTTATGCAGTTCAAATTGGTGATTTTCCAGCCCTTCAGCCTTATGCGGATGATCAATTGGTAGCCAAACAAAATCAACCACAAGCTGTGGCTGCTAAGATCTTGCAAGTCTTTGCAGAATTCAGAGGAAAATAAAAGATGGAGGGGGAGTCGTGGCTTCTCCTTTTTCGCTAGAAATGAGGAAGGTATGAGAACAGTTCAGAAAGAAGAGATCCAGCGTGTCATTGCAAGGCGAGAGGCGAATTCTTATAAGGGCGATTTTGGTCGCCTGCTCTTGATTGGGGGGACTTACCCCTATGGGGGAGCTATTATTATGGCGGCGCTTGCTGCGGTTCATAGTGGTTCGGGGCTGGTTACTGTCGCAACAAATCCTGATAATCTGACGGCTCTTCATAGCCATCTTCCTGAAGCCATGGGCTTTGATTTGGCAGATCACGAACTCCTTTGTGAGCAAATTCAAAAAGCCGGTGTGATTCTAGTCGGTCCAGGCTTAAAGGAAGCAAGAGAAAACCAAGCAATCTTGCACATGATTTTTGAACAAGTCTCTAGCCAGCAGGTCTTGATCTTAGATGGAGGAGCTATTAGTCTTTTTGCAGCCTCTCAGTTTGACCTGCCAGAGGCTCAGTTGGTCTTTACCCCTCATCAAAAAGAATGGGAAAAACTGTCAGGGCTTGATCTAGCAAGCCAGACTGAAGATAGAAGCCGAGAAGCGGTTCAAAGTTTTCCTAAAGGAACTGTCATTGTAGAAAAAGGCCCCCACACCCGCATTTGGACAAGTGGGCAAGAAGAGGGCTATCAGCTAGATGTTGGTGGTCCCTATCAGGCAACAGGGGGCATGGGGGATACCTTGGCAGGGATGATCGCAGGGTTTGCGGGTCAATTTCCACAGGTCAGTCTCTATGAGCGCGTGGCGGTTGCGACCTATCTCCATTCAGCCATTGCTAAAGACTTGAGCAAGGAGGCCTATGTGGTTCTGCCGACAACCATCAGCCAAGAAATCCCCAAATGGATGAAGAAGTGGAGTGACAAAGATCAGGTTATCAGCACTGAAAATAGAAAATAGGAAAAAAAGATGAAGGAAAGCATTCGAAAAGCAAATCAGTATATCGATGAAAACAGGGAGAAGGTTAACCAGCTATATAGAGGAGCATTTCATTTGCTACCTCCAATCGGCTGGATGAACGATCCAAATGGTTTTGTTTATTTCCGTGGGGAATACCATTTGTTTTACCAATTCTATCCCTATGATAGTGTTTGGGGTCCCATGCATTGGGGGCATGCCAAATCAAAAGATCTTCTCCATTGGGAAGATCTGCCAGTAGCTTTAGCACCAAGTGAAAGCTATGATAAGGATGGCTGCTTCTCGGGTAGTGCTATTGTGAAAGATGACAAGCTCTATTTGCTGTATACGGGTCATGTAGACGATGAGGAAAAGCGCGAGGAGACTCAGTGTCTTGCGGTTTCGACAGATGGCATTACCTTTGAAAAGTTGCCTACTAATCCTGTGATCCATGCTCAACATATTGAGGGGATCGCAGATATTGCAGATTTTCGTGATCCTAAAGTATTTGAATATCAAGGAAGCTATTACGCTGTCGTTGCTTCTAGGACACCAGACGACAGGGGTCAAATTCTCCTATTTGCCTCAAGTAATCTAGTAGATTGGACCTTTACATCAGTCCTTCTAGAAGGTGAAAAAGGGCAAGGGATTATGTGGGAGTGTCCTGATTTCTTCCCTTTAGATGACAAATGGGTCTTGATCCTGTCTCCCATTGAAATGGAAAGGCAGCAAGAAAAATACTGGAACTTAAATTCGACAGTTGCCTTTATCGGTGACATGAATTGGGAAACGGGGCGCTTTCATGTCGATTCCTATGATGAAATGGATGGTGGTTTGGATTTCTATGCCCCTCAAACTTGTCAAGGACCAAAGGGCGAACGATACATGGTTGCCTGGATGCAAATGTGGCACCGGTCTATCCCCAGTCATGATTTAGCTCATGGGTGGGCAGGTAGTATGACTCTTCCAAGAAAATTGTCCTTGAAAGACGGACGATTGGTTCAGGAGATACCTGAGTCAGTGAACGAACACTTTCTTGTAGAGCATGCCTCAGAAACCATTGTTAAGGGCAATCAGATCACGATCCCAGCGAAAGGGAAACAAACCTTGTTTGAACTAGATGCCAAACCGGGTCGCTCCTTTATCCTTGGTTATGGCGATGAAACTGATCCTGATAGTGTCTTGCAATTGGTTTACGACGCCTCTCAAAAACGCTTTAGCTTAAGTCGAGACCAATTTGGGCACCCCATTTCTGGAAAAGAAAATCCAGCATTTCAATCGAGACGGATTCAGTTGGATGCTGAAAAAGATCATCATTTTTCGATCATTCGCGATACCAACTCAATTGAAGTATTCGTGGATGGCAAAACTCTCTCGATGACTTTTTATGAAACGACTGAGAATCCCGTCTATACTCTCACAGCAGATGAAGGGGTCAATTGGGTCGTAAAAACCTATCAAAAATAGGAAATCAATAGCCTCCTAAAGAATAAAAAGACAAGTCTTGTGACTTGTCTTTTTATTCTTTAAGAGAGGACAGAAGCGAGGAGCCCTCCGAGAATGAGGATGATAGCCCCGCTCAGTCGGTTGGCCATTTGGGCGAAGGCGATCATTTCCATGCGATCGGATGCGGAGAGAACAGCGATATTTCCGGTTCCTCCCATCGAGTTATTGATCATACCAGATCCGATAGCAGTCTCGACTGGATACAATCCAACCAGTTTTCCGATCAAAGCAGAAGCAAGCCCCATAGCTACCACAGAGGTCAAGCTTAGGAGAATGAATTGCCAGGTCATCGCCTTAGCTAGAGTTGAAAGATCAATCAAGGAAAGACCGATCCCAGCTAGGACTGCATGGGTGAGGTTGGTCATAATGACTTGGTTGAACATGACCACACAGTTTTTCCAAAGGTTTTGGGACGGCATTGAAAGCTTTCAGGATAAAGACGATGATAATCATGAAGGCATAACTGTGGATTTTTGGAACAAAGGCATTGCAGATGACCCCGAGAAGAAAAATACTAAAGGCAAACATCATTCCAACTCCCGATTGGGTCGGATCAAGGGTGAGTTTTTCTTTCTTCAATTCATCTTTATTGACCGGAATCAAGACACCGTGACCATTGTAAGGACTATCTGCAAAGACTTTGACGATCAAAACAGCACCAATGATGGCAAGGATATTACCAAGTGTGGTAGCGGGTGCCAATTGAGAGAAGATGGCTGCTTGGCTTCCGTGGAGATTGGCAGCATAGATCTTTGAAAGAGGCAGGATTCCAGCTCCCATTCCTCCGACCATTTGTGGGAAGGAAACATAGAGAATCGAATGTCCAAATCCTTGTCCCAAAAGGCTTCCAACGATCCCAACAGAGAGAGCACCAACGACCATGGTGACCAAGGAAACAGGAATAAAGCGAGCGGAAGCTTTTACCAAAAGATTGCGATTCATCCCTAGAATAGCCCCACAAATCAAGGCTGCGATATAAAAATCCAGAAAGCCAAAGGAATCTCCCAAAAAGCCCTTGGTGGCTGTGATAATGTTTGCTGGAATAACATGGTAGGTCGCTAGAAGAGTAGCTCCTAGTAAGGTGAAGACAGATCCCCCACCTAGGTAAGAATTCATGATTGGAAGTTTATCACCGATAAAGTAGAGAAGATGCCCCATGACGACCAAAAGGAGGGTTAGTCCAAGCATATTGAGTGGGAGTTTCCCCATAGCAATCGTCACCGCAAGAACGATGACGATAAATGCATACAGAGGAAGACTGACACCGGAAATGTTGATTTCATTCAATTTTTTCATGGTTGTTCAGTCAGCTCCTTATTAGTATTTAGGATACCATTTAAGGTCACGTACAGCTTTGGCCATATCTGTTTCTTTAGCTTGTGCAAGCCCTTGTTCTTGAGCTTTCTTGGCAACAGCTTCTGCTACCTTGATAGATACGTCAGCTACATATTGGAATGGTGGAAGGACTGGCGCACCTGGTTGACCTGGATTGACAATACCTGACAATGAGTGAGCTGCTGCCCCGATCATTTCGTCTGTCAACAATTTGGCTTCAGAGGCCAACATACCAAGACCAAGACCTGGGTAGATCAAAGCGTTGTTGGCTTGACCGATTTCATAATCAACACCTTTGTAGCTGATGGTTCCTGAAGGGACACCGGTAGCGACAAAGGCTTTACCGTCTGACCATTCGATGACTTGTTGGGCTGTTGCTTCCAATTTCTTGGTTGGGTTAGAAATTGGGAAGATAACCGGGCGTTCAGTGTTTTCACACATGGCTTCAACCACTTCTTTAGTGAAGGCACCTGGGTTTGTAGAAGTTCCGACCAAGATCGTTGGTTTTACTGTTTTGATCACTTCAAGAAGACTGGTCATATCGCCTTTACCTTCGAAGTCAGCGCGTTTTTTAGCAAATGGTTTTTGAGCTGGCGTCAAATCTTCCATATCGTCAAACAAAAGACCTTGTTTATCGATCATGAAGAAACGTTTGTAAGCTTCTTCTGGAGAAAGCCCTTCAGCAACCATTTCAGCGTGAACACGGTCTGCAATACCAGCACCAGCAGAACCACCACCATAGCAAAGGTAAACTTGGTCTGTCAATTTTTCACCAGTGATATCCATCGCTCCAAAGATACCGCCCAAGACAACGATCCCAGTTCCTTGAATATCATCGTTGAAAGTTGGGATTTCTTTCTTGTAACGGTTCAAGATATCAGCCGCATTTGAACGACCGAAGTCTTCCCAGTGAAGGTACAATTTAGGGAAAAGTTTTCCAGCTGTTTGAACGAATTGATCGATAAAGGCATCGTATTTTTCACCACGAACACGTTCATGACGGTTCCCAAGATACATTGGATTGTTCAACAATTCTTCACGGTTGGTACCAGCATCGATGACAAGAGGCATAACGCAAGCTGGATCAATTCCGGCTGCTGCAGTGTAGACCATCAATTTTCCGACAGAGATGTCAACCCCTTGGATACCCCAGTCACCGATACCAAGAATTCCTTCTGCATCAGTTACAACGATCAAGCGGATATCGCGATCGCCAGCCGCATTTTTCAACGTTTCTTCGATATTTTCTGGATGGTTAATATCAAGGTAAGCGGCATATTGTGGGTCTACAAAGAGTTCAGAATATTGTTCAATGGTGTCTGCGATCACTGGATCATAGACGATTGGGTTGAACTCAACGATGTGTTGGTTAAAGAGGTAGTAGAAAAGAGTACGGTTTGTATTGAAAATTTCCATCAAGAAAAGACGTTTTTCAAGGTCTGATGGTTTGCGCAAGAAATGTTGATAAGCTTGTTCAGCTTGTTCTTCGATGGTTTGAACATATGGAGGAAGAAGACCGATCAGGCCAAGTTCTTTACGTTCTTCCATTGTGAAGGCAGTTCCTTTATTTAAGAAAGGATTGTTTAAAATTTCATGTGATTTCATTGCGAAATACTCCTCATAAATAATTTATCTGTAAGATTTTTTCTCACGCAAGCCATTATAGTCTTCTGTAATTCTTATAGTCAACTTCCCTTGTCCTTATAAAAAATTTTATAAGTAAGAGTTTTGTGTTAGAATGAAGGAAATGGAAATTGTAGAAATAGAGGGATAGAGATGAATATCCGAGACTTGGAATATTTTTATCAACTGTCGAAATTAAAGTCTTATACTGATGTGGCGCATTATTTCAAGTGAGTCAACCGACTGTGACCTATGCCATCAAGCGTTTAGAGGAGCACTATGCTTGCCAGTTGGTGGAAAAATCGTCTTCTAATCGTGTCTTGCACCTAACTCAGCCAGGGAAGGTTTTAGCCAATCACGCGCGAGAGGTTTTAATCGAAATCGAAAAGACAGAAAAAGCTGTTGAACGAAGTAAAAAGAATCTGTTGCGTATTGGACTACCGCCTTTGATCACTAGCGATATCATGAAAAAATTTGGGACGCATGATGAAGAACTTGAGATTTTTCGTCAATCGCAATTGGTGCAATTAGGTTCCAGGGATTTGATGCGATTGTTGGTGCGTGGAGATTTAGATTTTAGTTTACTGGGAAGCTTAGAGCCCATTTCGCACGCGCATTTGACCAGTCAGCTCCTGTATAAAAAAGAATTTTTTGTGATTGTTTCAAAGGATCATCCACTAGCAGATCGCAAGGAAATTTCTTTTAAAGAGGTGTTAGAGGAGACCTTCATTCTGTTAGATGAGCATCATGTGCACATGACGGCTTTTAAACGCTTGAATGCTCGCTTTGATGATTTGGCCCAGTCTACTGTTGTCTTGACCGATTCCAACTTGGTCTTGAGTTTCATCGAAGAAAATTTAGGAATTGGTCTCATGACCGATCTGACTCTCTTTCCAGAATATCCAAATCTTGTCAAAATTCCGCTGGTTGAAGAGGAAAAAACAGTCTTCTATATTAGCTATGCCCATCCAAATGAAGGAGAGCCCCAAGCACTTCTTAGCTCCTTTATTGAACGGTTAGAGAGGTGTGAAAAATAAGGAAGTTGGTTTCAAACAGACAAATAGAAAGTGTCTTGAATAAAATGAGGCTTGTAGAGAAAGGAAATTCATGATTTCGCTTTGTCTGCCAGCCTTTTTTGGTGTTTTTTGGTATAATTAAACTTGATCATATTCTGCAGAAAGGAGTTCCTATGTCCAACTATTTATCCGTATCAAGTTTGACCAAATATTTGAAATTAAAATTTGATAAGGATCCCTATTTGGAAAGGGTTTATCTGACAGGGCAGGTCTCCAATTTCCGAAAACGTCCCAACCACCAATATTTTTCATTAAAAGATGAAAAAGCGGTTATTCAGGCGACGGTCTGGGCTGGGGTTTATCGAAGCTTTGGTTTTGAGCTAGAAGAAGGCATGAAGATCAACGTCATCGGTCGCATTCAGCTCTATGAGCCAAGTGGGAGTTATTCCATTGTCATTGAAAAGGCTGAGCCAGATGGGGTAGGGGCCTTGGCCATCCAATTTGAGCAACTCAAGAAAAAGTTGACCGAAGAAGGGCTCTTTCAGGACCGGTGGAAGCAAGCTCTGCCACAATTTCCAAGAAAGATCGGGGTCATCACCAGTCAAAGTGGGGCCGTGATTCGTGATATTATCACAACGGTGGGCCGACGCTTCCCTGGTGTTGAGATTGTGCTCTACCCGACCAAGGTTCAGGGTGAAGGTGCATCTAGCGAGGTGGTTGCTAATATTCAAAGGGCTAACCAACGGGATGATTTGGATGTCTTGATTATCGGTCGTGGGGGTGGTTCGATTGAAGACCTCTGGGCCTTTAATGAAGAAGCAGTGGTGCGAGCCATTTTTGAATCGCGGATTCCGATTATCTCCAGTGTTGGACATGAGACAGATACGACTCTGGCCGATTTTGTAGCAGACCGACGAGCCGCTACTCCGACAGCCGCTGCTGAATTGGCCACTCCAGTAACGAAATTGGATCTCTTGTCCCATTTACAAAAGCAGGAAAATCGCATGGCAACAGCCATGTCCAATCGCTTGGCCTATAATCGTGAACGTTTGGCCAAATTAAGTCAATCGGTTATTTTTAGACAGCCTGAAAGACTCTATGATGGCTACCTACAAAAGATTGACCAGTTGCAATTGCGATTGAAACAAGGGATACGCGATGCTTATGGACAAGGGGCTAATCAGTTGCAAGGTCTGCGTCATCGCTTAGAAGCCATGTCGCCTTTGCATCGTATTGAGCGCTACCAAGATCGCCTGCTCCAAGATAAGAGAATCTTAACCAACCGAATGGAACAAGTTTTAAAAGAGCAAAAAATCAAGGTGCAAAGCTTATCAGAAGCCCTCTTGATGCTCGATACCAGTCGGATTATTGCGCGTGGTTATGCCATGGTTAAGGAAGGAGATCAGGTTCTAGATTCGGTTGCGAAAGTAACAGAAGGGGACCCGCTGTCACTCATCATGAGAGATGGTCAGTTAGAAGTAGAGGTAAAACATGTCGAAAGAAAAGAAATTTGAAGAAAATTTAGCAGATTTGGAAGCCATCGTCCAAAAATTGGAGAGTGGGGATGTGGCTCTTGAAGAAGCTATTACAGAATTCCAAAAAGGAATGAAATTGTCAAAAGAATTGCAAGATACCTTGGATCAAGCAGAGAAAACCTTGGTCAAGGTCATGCAAGCAGATGGTACTGAAGCGGATCTAGCATGAGACAAGAAGAAAAACGAAATAGAGTAGAGCAAGCAGTTCGCTCTTTTTATGAGGAAAAATCCGTTGCCCCCCATTTAGTGGAGTCGGTCCTTTATTCCATCCAGGCAGGTGGAAAACGCTTGCGCCCCTTGCTACTTCTAGAATTGTTAGAGGCCTTTGGACAGGAATTGACAGAGGCTCATTTTCAAGTGGCAGGGGCTTTGGAGATGATCCACACAGGAAGCCTTATTCACGATGATCTGCCTGCCATGGACAATGATGATTACCGTCGGGGGCAATTGACCAATCATAAGAAATTCGGAGAAGACCTGGCGATTTTAGCAGGGGATGCGCTTTTTCTCGATCCCTTTGGGATGATAGCTGCGAGTGCCCTTCCTGGTGCGGTCAAGGTCTCTTTGATTCTTGAATTGTCAGATGCTTCCGGTAGTCGTGGAATGGTAGCTGGCCAAGTCCTTGATATGGAAGGGGAGCACAAACAGCTCACGCTAGCAGAATTGCAGACCATCCATGCCAATAAGACAGGACGCCTCCTTGCCTATCCTTTCATCGCAGCCGGTTTGATGTTAGAGTTGCAAGCAGACATTGCTCAGCTCTTAGAAAAAATCGGGAAAAAATTAGGCCTGGCTTTTCAAGTGCGAGATGATATTTTGGATTTGGTCGCTGATTTTGAAGCTTTGGGGAAGACTCCTCAAAAGGACTTAGTAGCTGAAAAATCGACCTATCCAGCCTTGTTGGGATTGGAAGAATCAAAAGCTTTGCTGACAAGCGAATTAGACGCTTGCGAGGACTTGTTGGATCAGATTACAAGTGCTTGTGACTTTGATCCGCGAGCGATCAAGAAATTAATAGAAGGATTACGAATAGATGGCTAAGGAAAGAGTGGATGTATTAGCCTATAAACAAGGCCTATTTGATACCCGCGAACAAGCCAAAAGAGGGGTGATGGCAGGTCTTGTCGTTGCCGTTATCAATGGTGAGCGCTTCGATAAACCGGGTGAAAAAATTGATGAAGCAACCGAGTTGAAATTAAAGGGCGAAAAGCTCAAATATGTCAGCCGGGGCGGTCTTAAATTAGAAAAAGCCCTGAACCAATTTGGTTTATCTGTAGAGGGGAAAATTGCGATTGATATCGGAGCTTCTACAGGTGGCTTTACAGATGTCATGCTGCAAAATGGAGCCAGCCAGGTCTTTTCGGTGGATGTCGGGACCAATCAGTTGGCCTGGAAATTGCGCAATGATCCTCGGGTGGTCTCGATGGAGCAGTTCAATTTCCGCTATGCCGAGCCAGATGATTTTGAAGCGACACCGAGCTTTGCGAGTATCGATGTCAGCTTTATTTCCTTGGACTTGATTCTGCCAGCCCTTCACCGGATTTTGGCAGATAATGGACAAGTCGTGGCTTTGGTCAAACCTCAGTTTGAGGCAGGACGCGAACAGATCGGGAAAAATGGGATCATTAAGGATCCTAAGATTCATTTAGCCGTTCTTGAAAAGGTCGCTGCTTTTGCAGGGACACATGGCTTTGCGGTAATGGGAGTAGATTATTCCCCTATCCAAGGAGGCCATGGCAACATCGAATTTTTGATGTATCTAGAAAAAAAGAAGAGAAAACAAAGCCGACTACAGAGCAGCTGGAGGCTGTTGTGGAGCTGGCACACAAGGAATTTAAACATGAAGAGTAAGAATATTAGATTAGAAAAAATTCGCCGCTTCATTCGCGATCATGAAGTGGGGACGCAAGAAGAGATCGTCGAACATTTGAAAGAAGAAGGCATCTCAGCAACCCAAGCGACAGTATCACGGGATATCAAAGAATTGGGCATCGTAAAACGCCCTCTGAAAGACATGACCTATGTCTATGAATTGCCACGTAAGCACCACCAAGGGATCGGGATGATCGAAAGCAATATTTTGTCTCATCGTCGCATGGGAGAATATGTCAATTTCACCATGGTTCCAGGGACAGCTCCTTTAGTTAAACGGCGCTTGCGGGAGATTTATAAGGAGCATATCTTTAGTATTGTTGCAGATGATGATACGATCTTACTGATCGCCTATTCAGCTCCAGAAGCAGAGAATATCCTCAAATCAATCTTTGGGTGGTAAGAGGCTATGCTATTAGAAATTTCGATTAAGAACTTTGCCATTATCGAAGAGATTTCCTTAAATTTTGAAAAGGGAATGACGGTACTGACAGGGGAAACAGGTGCAGGGAAATCCATCATTATCGATGCTATGAACATGATGCTGGGAAGCCGCGCAACGACTGATGTCATCCGACATGGAGCCCCAAAAGCGGAAATCGAAGGTCTCTTTACCGTTGAGAGCAATCGCCATCTGACGGCTCTCTTTGAAGAGCAAGGACTAGAGTGGACCGATGAATTGATCATTCGCCGAGAGATCTTGCAAAATGGACGAAGTGTCAGCCGGATCAATGGTCAGATGGTGAATTTGTCTGTCTTAAAGGCAGTCGGTCAACATCTGGTGGACATCCATGGCCAGCATGATCAGGAAGAACTCATGCGGCCCCAATTGCATATCGCTATGTTGGATGAATTTGGGGATGCAGCCTTTTTCCAAACCAAAGATGCTTATCGTCAGACCTTTGAAGATTACAAACGCCTGCGCAAACAAGTGGTGGAACTCCAGCGCAACCAGCAGGAAAACAAGGCCCGTATCGAGATGTTGGAGTTTCAAATTGCAGAGATTGAGGCAGCTGCCTTGGAAGTAGATGAGGACCTGCATCTGGAGCAAGAACGCCAACGCCTGCTCAATCACAAGATGATTGCTGATACCCTAACCAATGCCTATACCATGCTGGATGCAGAAGAGTTTTCGAGCCTCTCCAATGTTCGCTCAGCCATGAATGATCTGGAAAGCATTGAAGAATATGATCCGACCTACAAAGAGCTCTCAAGCCAGTTATCGGAAACCTTCTATGCCCTTGAGGATATTACCAAGCGCTTAGAAGATGTGGTCGATGGTCTGGAGTTTGATGGCAATCGCCTCATGCAGGTGGAATCGCGTTTGGATTTGATCCACTCCATCACGCGCAAGTATGGTGGCCAAGTCAAGGACGTCTTAGAATACCTGGCGCAAATCACCAAAGAATATAGCCTCCTCACCGGAAGTGACCTCTCGTCTGAGGATTTGGAAAAAGAACTCAAACGTCTAGAAAAGAGCTTGGTCACCTTGGCTCAAGATTTGAGTGATCAGCGGCATACTCTAGCCCAAGCTTTGGAAAATGAAATCCAGCAAGAATTGGCAGACCTCTACATGGACAAGGCGCGTTTTCAAGTACGTTTTAGCAAGGCTAAGTTTAATCGTGAGGGAAATGAAGCTGTCGAATTTTACATTTCGACCAACCCAGGTGAGGACTTTAAACCTCTTGTCAAGGTAGCATCCGGCGGAGAATTGTCACGCTTGATGTTGGCCATTAAGTCGGCTTTTTCTCGAAAAGAAGGAAAAACCAGTATCGTCTTTGACGAGGTGGATACAGGAGTCTCTGGGCGCGTGGCTCAAGCCATTGCAGCGAAAATTCATAAGATTGGTCAAAATGGCCAAGTGCTTGCTATTTCTCACCTGCCTCAAGTCATCGCTGCAGCAGATTATCAATTCTATATTGAGAAAATCAGTGATGAACACTCAACCGTATCCACAGTGCGTTTGCTCAATAGAGAAGAACGAATCGAAGAAATTGCCAAGATGCTGGCAGGAGAGGATCTAACGGAAGCTGCCCGTCAACAAGCAGAGCAACTTCTCAAGCGTTAAGAGAAAGAAGGTTTGAAACAATGTCAACATACTTTGTAGTCGGAGATATTCACGGAAAAGCACAAATGCTAGAAGAGCTCATGACAGAGTGGGATGGAAAAGCTCAATTAGTCTTTTTAGGGGATTTGATAGATCGAGGCGAAAACAGCAAACGATCAATTGAAATCGTAAAGGACTACGTAGACCATCACGGAGCTGTTTGCCTTTCCGGAAATCACGAGTACATGTTTTTAGCCTGGTTGGACAATCCAGAAGAGCGTTATGACCACTACCGAAGAAATGGTGGCGATACGACCATCAACTCTCTGTTAGGCCGGCCGCTCGATGCTCCTGTAGATGGCATTGCAGATGCGCAAGCAGTAGAAAATGCCGTTCCTGACTTGGTGGCCTTCATCCGTAGTTTGCCTTTTGACTACGAGACAGAGACCTATTATTTTGTCCACGCTGGTGTGGATCTAACCCTTGAAAATTGGCGAGAAACCAGTGATTACCAAAAGGTCTGGATCCGAAAACCATTCCATGAAGCGGAGAATCATACAGGCAAATGGATCGTCTTTGGACATACACCAGTCTATGGACTGCTCAATGAGCCAGTCGGCACCGAAAATCTTTGGATTTCAGATCAGAAGATGGGTGTCGATGGGGGCGCTGTCTTTGGTGGAGTCCTCCATGGATTGCTCTTGGATGATCAAGGCATTGTCCATGACCATGTCCTTCATAATACAGGTTTTTCTGCTGCAGACGACTGAGGAGGCAGGAATGGATATCTTTCACTGCAAAACCCCGTGTTTTTTGATATAATGAAAGCAGAACATTCTTAGGAAGAGTATAGAAATATATGGCAAATATTAAAATAGTTACAGACTCATCTATTACAATTGAGCCTGAAGTGGTTGAAGAATATGGCATTACCATTGTGCCACTTTCTGTTATGGTGGATGGAGTCCTTTATTCCGACAGTGAGTTGGGCGAAGGGGACTTCTTGCGCTTAATGCAGTCTAGCAAAAATCTTCCAAAGACCAGCCAACCACCCGTTGGAGTCTTTGCGGAGGTGTATGAAAAGTTAGCAGCAGACGGAGCTCATATCGTTTCAATTCATATGTCTCATGCCTTGTCAGGAACCGTAGAGGCGGCTCGTCAAGGAGCAACCTTATCAGGGGCAGAAGTAACTGTGATTGATAGTGGCTTTACAGACCAAGCCATGAAGTTTCAAGTGGTTGAGGCAGCTAAGTTGGCTAAAGAAGGAGCAGATCTAGACACCGTTTTAGGTCGTATTGAAGAAGTCAAAGAAAAGACAGAGTTGTATATCGGCGTATCTACCTTGGAAAATCTAGTTAAAGGTGGTCGGATTGGCCGTGTCACCGGACTTTTGAGCTCGCTTCTTAACATCCGTGTGGTGATGCAAATGAAGGACCATCAGTTGGAACCAATCGTCAAAGGACGTGGAAACAAGACCTTTAAGAAATGGTTGGATGAATTGGTAGAGAATCTTTCCCATAGTAAGGTGGCTGAGATCGGGATTTCTTACGCAGGGACACCAGAGTGGGCCAATGAAATGAAGGCTCAGTTGCAATCGTTCGTTGAAAATGCTATCCCAGTTCTCGAAACTGGATCGATTATTCAAACCCATACAGGTGAGAATGCATTTGCAGTTTTGGTGCGCTACGAATAAGCTGAATAAATGTTTGAAAAAACAGGTTTAGTACTTGACCTAAAGGCTTTTTTTAGATATTATAGTACTGTTAAGGCGTAAAGCCTAAAAAAATTTGGAGGATTTGTTAAATGGCTAACAAACAAGATTTGATCGCAAAAGTGGCAGAAGCTACAGAATTGACTAAAAAAGATTCAGCAGCAGCTGTTGATGCTGTATTCGCAGCAGTTTCAGAATACCTTTCAAAAGGTGAAAAAGTTCAATTGATCGGTTTCGGTAACTTCGAAGTTCGTGAACGTGCAGCTCGTAAAGGTCGCAACCCACAAACTGGTAAAGAAATCAAAATCGCAGCTTCTAAAGTTCCAGCATTCAAAGCTGGTAAAGCTCTTAAAGAAGCAGTTAAATAATTGCATTTTGAAAATCCATCCTAGATTTCTAGGGTGGTTTTTTTGTTGGACAGCTCTATAGGATAAGGGTATAATAGGAAAAAAGAAAGAGAGAAAAGACCATGCGATTCATTTTAGGACTCTTTGCCTTGTTGTTTATCCGACCTATTTTGTATCTACTGAAAGGGCTGTGGTTCGTTGTGGAATTTTGCTTTATGATCCTCGTGGTCAAAATGATCCTAGGAACCGTGCGCTGGATGACCAGTTGGATCTGCTGAGAGTAGATGAATCTATTTCAGGCTCGTGAATCAATGTCCCCTGGACATAACCTCGCTTTTCCGTTTTCAGGCTCGTGAATCAATGTCCACTGGACATAAACTCGCTCTTCCATTTTCAGGCTCATGAAAAAAATGTCCACTGGACATTTTTTTAATTATGTGACTTTCAGTCCGTCTCGCTCCGTTAGGTGCGAGACAAAAAAACCACCCGCTATGCGGGTGCGCATCAAAGGTTATACCAAAAAAACTCCAAACGCGATACAATTAAGGTGTTCAAGCCAATTGTAAAGCGAAAGGAGAAAAATATGGCTCAAAAAGCACATAGTTTATCACACACAAAATGGATGTGTAAATATCACATTGTGTTCACCCCCTAAGTATAGACGAAAAGTGATCTATAATCAATATCG
>NZ_CM002128.1:85251-92037 GCF_000448565.1 Streptococcus sp. HSISM1
GCCAGATCATGTTCATATGTTGGTAAGTATTCCACCTAGAATTAGTGTTGCAAGTTTCATGGGATATTTAAAAGGTAAAAGCGCTCTAATGATGTTCGATAAACACGCCAATCTGAAATATAAGTTTGGAAATCGACATTTTTGGGCAGAGGGATATTATGTAAGTACAGTTGGCCTCAACGAAGCCACAATAAAGAAATACATTCAGGAACAAGAGCGAAAAGATATTGCTTTAGATAAGTTGAGTGTAAAAGAATATGAAGATCCCTTTAGGGATAGTGGCAAGTAGTACGTATACCTCTTTGAGAGGTCTGTGACGAGTCAAATGCAATAAGGCTTGAACAAAGTGAAAGCCAGCGTCTTTAGGCGCTGGCTAGTTATCTGGGCTTATAGCCCTGGTACAAACCACCCGTTTGACGGGTGGTCATGATTAAAAGCATTCTAAATAGTGATTTATTTTGAAACATGATATAATAAGGGTAACGAATCGATTAAATCATATTGGAAAGGGGGAATCATAGTGAACGCATTGCATCGTCATGAAGAAGAGCGCGTGGAAGAAGTCTTGCAAAATTTGCGTGCCAAGGGCATTCGGATTACCGATACCCGCAGAGCAGTTCTTTCCTATTTAGTGGCGAGTCATGAACATCCAAGCGCTGAGAAGATCTATCGCGATTTATTGCCTCAGTTTCCAAGCATGAGTCTAGCAACTGTCTACAACAATATCAAGGTTTTAATTGATGAGGGGGTTGTCTCTGAGATCAAGGTTCGCAATGATACCACGACCTATTTTGATTTCATGGGGCATGACCATTTGAATGTGGTATGTGAAAAATGTGGCCGTATCGCTGATGTGGACATTGAAGTCCCAGATCTTCGCGAAGAAGCAGCCAGTCAAAGTGGCTACCAGATCACCAAGACCCAGATGACGGTCTATGGCATTTGCCCAGACTGTCAAAAAAATTAATGTTAGCGAAACCAGAGCCGTTAGGCTCTTTTTTGTATGGTAAAGCCGCACTAGGATAGCGAGAGAAAAATAGGGAAAATCATGATATAATATACTTTCACGATCAAACAAAAGGAGAACGAGATGAAGAAGCTGGAGAATTTTTCTTGGAAAATATGGCATATTCTTTCCCTAGTTGCCGTGACCGTTCTAATGGTTGGCGGTATTTGGAGCTTCCTTTACCTAAAAGAAGCAGTACATGTTGTGAGTGATAGAAATTATGATTATGTTGGTCGAGGACAACGGTTATTGGAAAATCGAATCATTAGTGAAGAGGCCACCGGAATTCCAATATTGGCTTATAGTTTTAAGAAAGAAGATAAAAATAATGCCCCATATTATACTATCGGATCCCAATATATAGCCCTTCAAGATTCTAAACTAATCAGTGGCGAAGATAAGAAAAAAGACGCAAATGAATATTTTAGAATTCGATATTATGAATTGGGTCAAGAGAAAGGAGAAGGTCATACCATTGATGTTTTAAAACTCGTTCAAAAAATGGGTTACGACTCGATTGAAGGAAACATGCGAAGTAGCATGTTTACAGATGGAAAAGATGAGTATGTAGCTTTCAATGTTACAAAAAATGATCTCCTATTTGTGAATCTGAACAAGGGAGAAATCGCAGAGACAGATCCAAAAATGATTGTTGATTATGGTTACAGTGGATTTTATCAAATATTGCCTGCACCCAAATTTGAGACAAAAAAATACAGTCTTGATAGAAATAAAATAGATGTAGGAGGATGTTGGATAGATTATGAATATGATGATGAAGATGAAAAAGTAGAAACTTCCTCAAGTTCTACGGAGAGATTAGATCGCAATGGTGTGAAGGTGAAGGATAGTAAACTCTTAACCCTACTAAAAAAATATCGCCATCTCTTGATTTTAAAACAAAACCTCACTATGGAGGAGGAAAAAACTGTCATCAAGAGTTTGTTTCCTGATGCAGATCATTTCAGTTGGTCTATTAGCGCTCCTTATACAAAGAGTGGGCAGAAAGAAATCGTTCGGAATGCTGAAGAATTTAAAAAGATTATAAAGGAGGAAAGAGTTGAAGAAGAGTTGGAACGTGAATTTGAAAAAACATTTCAAGAAGGGCCAGACGACGATTAGTGATCGGTCAAAAGCCTTTCTAGTGGTTATCTGCTTCCTACTGTTTCTAGGATTCTATTTTTATAGAAATTTAGACGCTAACCTAAAAGGTTTCTATGATAGTAGAAGTTTCCGGGGAGATATTCAGATTACAGGTTTCTCTTGGACTCGTCCCAATGCCGGTCCGGATGTGAATTTTATCTATTCTGAAACGATTGAAGGGAAAAAGATTTCCATTCCTTTGAAAAAATCAGTCAGATTTAAACACTTGGTGATGCCATATTATAATAAGATTGATTTAGCTGAAAACCTAGGAATAGAAAATATCTATGATGATTTTAATAGAGCCTATTTGCCTATTATAGAGAAGGGATTTGAATTCAGTACTGAGCGAACCGAGCTTGAAGCAGAATTAGATAAAAAATTAACGAGTATAGTGCTTTTAGCGGCTCTTGGATTGAAATAAGCTTATCCCCCGTTAAGAAACGAGGTAACAATTATTTCAGTTTGATGGAGCAATATGAGAATGGCATTCCTAATTCTAAGTTAAAAATTCTAGGGGGATGGTATGATGTCTCGTATAGTAGTTTTATCGAATCAGGAGACATCTATGTTAAAATTATCTCCCCTGAAAATATAAGTCGATTTAAAGAATCAGGGAATGATTTTAAATCAGTTTTGAAGGATTACTTGGCAATGAAGTCTCTACCAGATGGGTGGTATGGCCTGTTCGATGATGGGAAACAAGTATCTGAGACTGTTGAAATTCGGAATGGAAAGGTTAGGGGGTGAAAGTAGGCATGGTAAAAGGAAAAATAAAATTTAATCATCAGTTATTGCATCAGCTTGGCTTATTTACGGCCTATGTTTTAACCCTATTGATGTCACCGTTTTATACATATCAAAAAATAGGGGAAAATGATTCGACACAGTTTACGATTTTCCTAGGTGAACATTCTCTCTACAATGCCAAAGAGTTTGAAGGCCTTCTTAATTCCTATTTCACCATTTCACTAGTGATTCTTTTCGTATTACCAGTACTTGCTATTTTTGTAAAATATCTCCTAAATAAAATAGGCTATCCTTTGTTAGCTCACCTTCAATCACTGTTAATTTTTGTAGCCTGTAGCATTATCTTAATCTTCACCATGTTTTCTATGACTGTTCAAATAGACCTCCTTCGGTTGGAATGGGGATTTTACTTATGTCAAGCCATCTATTGGATTTTTATCCTCAGAGAGTGGTGGAATGTCAGCGGGATTGTTTATAGACGAAATCATCCTTCAGATGATGAAAGAGCAGAAGAGAAGGAGCAATCGGCAGAATAAACCTATTTCAACGTAAGAATCAACATTCCTCATTTTTCAAACCAGAGCCGTCAGGCTCTTTTTTGTGAGAAATTGCACTTTTCTATGGTCGCCACTAGATTTTTCACTGAAAATCTAGTAGAATAGAATAGATAAACGGGGGGAAACCTCGGAGAATAAAAAGGAGATCCATCTAATGGTAAAATTGGTTTTTGCTCGCCACGGTGAGTCTGAATGGAACAAAGCTAACCTTTTCACTGGTTGGGCTGATGTTGATTTGTCTGAAAAAGGTACACAACAAGCGATCGACGCTGGTAAATTGATCAAAGAAGCTGGTATCGAATTTGACCAAGCTTATACTTCAGTATTGAAACGTGCGATCAAAACTACTAACTTGGCTCTTGAAGCTTCTGACCAATTGTGGGTTCCAGTTGAAAAATCATGGCGCTTGAACGAACGTCACTACGGTGGTTTGACTGGTAAAAACAAAGCAGAAGCTGCTGAACAATTTGGTGATGAACAAGTTCACATCTGGCGTCGTTCTTACGATGTATTGCCTCCTGCAATGGACCGTGATGATGAACACTCAGCACACACTGACCGTCGTTACGCTTCACTTGACGATTCAGTGATTCCAGATGCTGAAAACTTGAAAGTTACTTTGGAACGTGCCCTTCCATTCTGGGAAGATAAAATCGCTCCAGCTCTTAAAGACGGTAAAAACGTATTCGTAGGAGCACATGGTAACTCAATCCGTGCCCTTGTAAAACACATCAAACAATTGTCAGACGACGAAATCATGGATGTGGAAATCCCTAACTTCCCACCATTGGTATTCGAATTTGACGAAAAATTGAACGTTGTAAAAGAATATTATCTTGGTAAGTAAGATAACATAATTTGTTATCCATAAAAAAAGCTGACTTCGGTCAGCTTTTTTGCTTGTCTTCCTTAGATCCTAGCTTGTCTTGGGTTTTCAGGGACTCCTAAAAATGTTATAATAGAGTGTTACTAAATTGGGTTCCATTAGCCCTGAAAGGAAAAGAAAATGACAAAATCATTCTACATCACAACCCCTATCTATTACCCATCTGGTAAATTGCATATTGGTTCAGCTTATACAACAATCGCCTGTGACGTCTTGGCACGTTACAAACGTATGATGAACTATGATGTTTTCTACCTGACTGGTCTTGATGAGCACGGTCAAAAGATCCAGCAAAAAGCAGAAGAAGCTGGGATTACGCCGCAAGCTTATGTAGATGGGATGGCCGTTGGAGTGAAAGAACTCTGGCAATTACTCGATATCTCATACGATAAATTCATCCGTACGACAGACGATTACCATGAAAAAGTGGTGGCTCAGGTCTTTGAACGCTTGCTTGCGCAAGACGACATCTACCTGGGTGAGTACTCTGGCTGGTATTCAGTCTCTGATGAAGAGTTCTTTACAGAAAGCCAATTGGCTGAAGTATTCCGTGATGAGAATGGCAAGGTCATCGGTGGGGTAGCCCCATCAGGCCACGAAGTAGAATGGGTCTCCGAAGAATCTTACTTCCTTCGCCTCAGCAAATACCAAGACCGTTTGGTTGAATTTTTCAAATCCCAACCTGATTTCATCACGCCAGACGGCCGTCTCAATGAAATGTTGAAAAACTTCATCGAGCCAGGTTTGGAAGATTTGGCGGTATCTCGGACAACCTTTACTTGGGGAGTTCCAGTTCCATCTAATCCAAAACACGTGGTCTATGTATGGATTGATGCCCTTCTCAACTACGTGACAGCTCTTGGTTATGGTCAAGAAGATCATGAAAACTTTGACAAATTCTGGAACGGAACCGTCTTCCACATGGTTGGAAAAGACATCCTTCGTTTCCACTCGATCTACTGGCCGATCCTTCTCATGATGTTGGATATCAAATTGCCAGAACGTTTGATTGCCCATGGTTGGTTTGTCATGAAAGACGGTAAGATGTCTAAGTCTAAAGGAAATGTCATCTACCCAGAAATGTTGGTGGAACGCTTTGGCTTGGATCCACTTCGTTACTACCTCATGCGCAGTTTGCCAGTTGGTTCAGATGGGACCTTCACACCAGAAGACTACGTGGCTCGCATCAACTATGAATTGGCCAATGACCTTGGAAACCTCCTCAACCGGACGGTAGCCATGATCAATAAATACTTTGGTGGTCAAGTTCCAGCTTATGTCGAAAATGTCACAGTATTTGATGCCGATTTGGCTAAGGTAGTTGAAGAAAACATCGCTGAATACCACAAGCAAATGAACGCGGTTGATTACCCACGCGCTTTGGAAGCCGTATGGAACATCATCTCTCGGACCAACAAGTACATCGATGAGACAGCTCCTTGGGTCCTCGCTAAAGAAGATGGGGACAAGGAACAATTGGCAGCGGTCATGGCTCACTTGGCAGCTAGTCTTCGTGTCGTGGCTCATTTGATCCAACCATTCATGATGAACACTTCAAATGCCATCATGGAACAACTTGGCTTGGGCTTGGACTTCGATCTTGAAAACTTGACCCTAGCAGGCTTCCCTGAAAATGTCACAGTGGTTGCTAAAGGAACTCCAATCTTCCCACGTCTCGACATGGAAGAAGAAATTGCCTACATCCAATCTCAAATGACTGCAGGCAAGCCACAAGAAAAAGAATGGATTCCAGAAGAAGTGGAACTCAAATCTGAAAAAGATGAGATCAAATTTGAAGACTTTGACAAGGTTGAAATCCGTGTAGCAGAAGTCAAAGAAGTGGAACGCGTCGAAGGATCAGACAAACTGCTTCGCTTCCGTCTTGACGCTGGTGACGGTGAAGATCGTCAAATCCTCTCAGGTATCGCTCAATTCTATCCAAACGAACAAGAATTGGTCGGCAAGAAACTCCAAATCGTGGCCAACCTCAAACCACGTAAGATGATGAAGAAATATGTCAGCCAAGGCATGATTCTTTCCGCAGAACATGGAGATCAATTAACAGTCCTAACCGTTGATCCATCTGTACCAAATGGAAGCATCATCGGCTAAACATAGATAAATAAGCACTCCCGCGGGAGTGCTTTTCTTGTGTCGATATAGTTCCCATCATTGAGTTTTACAAGGATGGTAGATGAGTCCTATTAGTAATGGGTGTTAACGGAGACTTCCGCAGTGAGAAAAGAGTCTGAAACATTTTTGTTTCAGACTCTCGGAAGATTTGAGACAGTGGGCTCAAATCTAAGGTATGGAATCCCAAAGGGATTCGCTACCGTCCGTCCTCACCTAAGGAAAGTCTCCGAATATAGTCCCTATTCATCCGGCCGGTATTCCAAGATATCTCCTGGCTGGCAGTCGAGTTCTTGCAGATGGCTTCAAGGGTG
>NZ_CM002128.1:92952-94428 GCF_000448565.1 Streptococcus sp. HSISM1
ACTCCCGCGGGAGTGCTTTTCTTGTGTCGATATAGTTCCCATCATTGAGTTTTACAAGGATGGTAGATGAGTCCTATTAGTAATGGGTGTTAACGGAGACTTCCGCAGTGAGAAAAGAGTCTGAAACATTTTTGTTTCAGACTCTCGGAAGATTTGAGACAGTGGGCTCAAATCTAAGGTATGGAATCCCAAAGGGATTCGCTACCGTCCGTCCTCACCTAAGGAAAGTCTCCGAATATAGTCCCTATTCATCCGGCCGGTATTCCAAGATATCTCCTGGCTGGCAGTCGAGTTCTTTGCAGATGGCTTCAAGGGTGGTGAAGCGGATGGCTTTGGCCTTGCCGGTTTTGAGGATGGAGAGGTTGGCTGTGGTGATGCCGATTTTGTCGGCTAGCTCGTTGGATTTCATCTTTCGCTTGGCTAGCATGACATCTAGATTGACGATAATCATGGCAACCTCCTTAAATGGTTAGCTCATTTTCTTCAGCAATCTCAATACCTCTCTCTAAAATCTTGCCAGAGACCCAGACGATTGGAACGGCAAGGAGAAGCCCTGTGTTAAAGGTGAATTTGAAAGTGAAGGGAAGGAGATAAGCATTTCCACTGGTTTCAAGTGTGCCAGACATAAAGGACAAGACCAAGAGAATCTTCCAAGCTCGGTTGCAAAGATCAATGTTGGAGTGAGAAAAGATCTTTTCTTGGTAGAGATTTTGGAGGAAGCTGCGAATGGTGATGAGAAGGTAAATATAGATAGCGCTTGAGGCTAGTGGGAAGAGCAACTGCCAGAGAGGTTGCGGATGTTTGGGGAAGAGCTGGATGCCATTCGCATCAAAGGACAAGCGACCTGATTGAATGAGATCTTTGAAAAGGCCCATGCGGGAAAGCAGATGGACGACCAATGCAGCCACGGTCATAAAGCCACAGAAGTAAATGAAAGCCGTTAAGACTTCAATGACATTTTTTAAGGTTTTTGAGTTTTTCATCGCAAGCCTCCTTGAAGTTTATTTATTTTTCACTTATAGTATACTCCTTATAAAAAATTAGTCAATAAAAAAGTATCGAAAAACGATAAAAAAATAACGATAAACAAAATATTGTTTTTGAAAAACAGGTATTCTCTGCTAAAACTAGTCGGTTTAAGCCGAGGAAACCACTACATAGAGGGGAATTTTACTATACTTTCGATTTAGGGTATACTAGTGTAAAGATCTTATTCCATGGAGGTAGTAAAATGAATCTTAAGTGGAAGAAAAATACCTAGGGCCGATTTTGGGGCTGGTCGGAGCAGTTGTTCTGATCGGTGGAGTCTATCTCTACTCTAGCTCCAACATCCAACCAGACCATCAAAAGGAATTTAACCAGACTAGCAAGAAGGTCACTAAGCCAAAGGAAAAAGCCATTGACTTGAGTGGTGACTATGTCTCTAATGAACGGGATGAAGCCAAAATCGAGAAAAAGGGCAAGGCCTGGAAGATT
>NZ_CM002128.1:95400-107765 GCF_000448565.1 Streptococcus sp. HSISM1
AGAAAAAATACCTAGGGCCGATTTTGGGGCTGGTCGGAGCAGTTGTTCTGATCGGTGGAGTCTATCTCTACTCTAGCTCCAACATCCAACCAGACCATCAAAAGGAATTTAACCAGACTAGCAAGAAGGTCACTAAGCCAAAGGAAAAAGCCATTGACTTGAGTGGTGACTATGTCTCTAATGAACGGGATGAAGCCAAAATCGAGAAAAAGGGCAAGGCCTGGAAGATTGATTACCAAACGGCTGACGGCAAGGTATCCGCTGAATTTAGTACGGATTGGAAGGTCGAAGGGTCTAACAAGGTTTCGACAGGCAAGATGAAAAAGTCCGATGGCAATACAGACTTTACAGTCACTGTTCGTGTCTTCAAATACAAAACAGATAAGAAGCCTTTGATCACGGTCACCATGTCTGATAAAAATCCCGACCACGAGATGGTCTTTGCCAATCGAGAGGATTTTTTCAAATCGACAGATCCAAATGATGTCGTCCTTGATGGCAATCTCTCACCGTTTGAAGGTGCTTATTCCAATGATACCTATGAAAAGGAAATCGCCGATTCCGGTTTTAAACTTTATGGTTATACTCCAGAAGAATATTACCAAAATAGGACCAACGCCTTTCCTAGTATTGTAAATGGGGAGACCGGCTGGACTTTCTGGAGTGGAGGCACTCGGGCAAGTTACTTGTTCAATAAAGAAAAAGAGCCCAAGAAGCGAAAAGGCTATTATGAAGTTTATTTCACTGGGGCAAATGGGACTGCGATCCAAGGGCAAGAGCAAACCTTGTACTTAATCCCAGCGGGTGTGACAGGTCCGGATGGAGTAGCTTCCCAAGAACGTCGGATTCTCTTTGGTGACGTGGCCTACCGTGATTACCATTTAGAGTGGTGGAAAGCTTATCCGCAACCGAAAAAAGAGAAAGACTTGGATATTGCGGCCATTAACGGAGGAGACTTCTCAAGCTTAGTTGGAACCTGGCGCAATGGCAAGGGAGCTGAAATCGTCATCCAAGCAGACGGAAAAGTCAAGGGCCAAGGTAGCCTCAAGGCTGTTGCGGACTCGGATAAGAAGAGCAAGATCCCTTATGTTGAGATGAAGATGGGTGAGACCGGTGCTGCGATTGGACTTCTGAAAATCGGTTTCCAAAATCCGGATGGAGACCAGTCTGATACCAGCAAGCCACGTCTAGTGGTCACTCAATCTGCAGGCAACTACCCGGCTGATCAATATTTCTACCGTCAATAAAAAGTTTGAGACAGCTTTGTCTCAAACTTTTTTACTGTCTAAAAGGCAGCTATCTATTTGCATAATGCTAGTTCCTAGCATTAAAAGGAAAAAAATGTAAAAAAGGCTTGACAAAGCAAATGATTCGCAGTATTATTAACTGGTTAATTAACCGATTAATGAACTGGTTAATAAAAATGAAAAAGAGGTGAAGGATGATAAGGAGAAAAATGAAGGTTCTGGGACTCTTGTTTCTCGGTTTCTTTCTACTGACAGCTTGTGGAAGTCAAGGAAATGCGGGCAAGCCCCCTTCTAAAAAAGGTCTTAAAATTGTCACGAGTTTTTATCCTATCTATGCCCTGGTCAAGGAAATCTCTGGCGATCAAAATGACATCTGGATGGTTCAGTCCGGTGCAGGGATCCATGATTATGAACCCTCCACCAAAGAAGTGGCCCAGATCTATGATGCGGATGTTTTTGTCTATCATTCTCAGACCCTGGAATCTTGGGCTGGTCGCTTAGATCCCAATCTTCAAGGTTCCAAGTTGCGAGTGATCGAAGGTAGCCAAGGAATGACCCTTGATAAGGTGGCTGGATTAGAGGATGTCGAAGCTGGTCAGGGAAAAGAAGCCAAGCACTTGTATGATCCACATACTTGGTTGGATCCTGTAAAAATCGCAGAGGAAGGAAAGATCATCGCCAAACGCTTGGGAGAGATCGATCCAAAGAACAAGGAACTCTATCAGGCCAATGCTCAAAAGCTTGAAAAGCGCTGTGAGGAACTGGTAGCCCACTACCAGCCTCTCTTTGACAAGGCCAAGCAAAAGACTTTTGTGACCCAGCATACGGCCTTTTCTTATCTGGCCAAACGCTTTGGCCTCAAGCAGTTAGGGATTGCAGGGATTTCCCCAGAGCAAGAACCGACAGCTCGGCAATTGGCCGAGATCCAGCAGTTTGTCAAAGACTACAAGGTGAAAACGATCTTTGTGGAAAAGCACACGTCGTCAAAAGTGGCAGATAGTATTGCCAAGGCAACAGGGGCGCGTGTCAAGGTCTTGGATCCACTGGAAGCTGATCCGAAAAATGATAAGGATCTATTAGAAAATTTAGAAGAAAATATGGCGACTTTAGCCAAGGAATTAGAGGAGTAAATCAAGAATGAAGAAAAAGGAAACGATTGGATTGGTAGCGACCTTGGGGCTAGGACTCTGTGCCTATGCGCTCAGTCAGCAGCCACAAGTCAAGGAAGAGAAAAAGAATCAGATTCAGTATTTGCAAGCGGACAAGAAATCGTCATCGTCTGCCTCCAGCAAAAAGGAAGACAGCATCGAAGCGGTCAATGCCAAGGAAAAGACCCAGGCAGAGCAGATTGTCATCAAGATTACAGATGAAGGCTTTGTCACTTCTCATGGGGATCATTTTCATTACTACAGCGGCAAGGTCCCATTTGATGCCATCTTTAGTGAAGAGTTGATTTTGCGGGATCCAACTTACCAGCTGCAAGAAGCAGATATCGTGAGCAAGGTTAAGGATGGCTATATTATCAAACGCGCTGGGAAATACTATCTCTACTTAAAGGATGCCCAACATACAGTAAATGTGCGCTCGATCGAAGAGATCGCCCAACAGCAAAAGGGAGGCACCAAAGAAGAAGGGGAGACGGGATCGGTGCAAGCGAGCTCCTCGCACAAGACAGGCAAGACCCGTGACTTCCGTCAACCGAGTCAAGCGCTAAAAGAAGGAAAGACTCTTGAGATGCTGACGGCTAAGAACCATACAGGTGGTGGCTACCGTACAGATGATGGCTATGTCTTTAGCCCTGGAGATGTCATTTCAGATACAGGGGACGGCTTTATTGTGCCCCATGGCGGCCATTTCCATTATATTCCAAAGAGTGCCTTATCTGCTGGTGAGTTAGCAGCAGCACTTTCGTTATTAAGCGGTCAAGCCGGCCATCAGGCTGGGAACTCACGCCTAGCTGGAGCAAGCACAGAACAAGGGCAAGGAACTCCAGATCAAGCCTCTCCAAGCCTTGGGAAGCAAGCGAGCAACCAGCCATCAGCCGGTCCAACCAATACACAGACAACCCCAACGACGTCTAAACCGGCTACCTCTAAACCGAGTCCAAGCCTGAGCAATCTGATCGAAGAATTGCAGAAAGCCCCTCTAACTTCTCGTCATGTGGAGTCTGATGGTTCTGTCTTTGATCCAAGTAAGATTACCAAGTGGACCGATCAAGGGATTGTCTACCCTCATGGGGATCATTTCCACTTTATTCCATACAGCTCCCTATCTCCTTTAGAGCGTGAGTTGGCGCGGCAATTCCAATTGCTTCGTGCTCAAGGAACTGGTAGTTCAACAGAAGAAAGTCCAAGCTTGCCTTCAAATCCAAGCACAAAACCAGTTGATCCTGATCATGAGCATGGAAATAGTCATGATCACGAAGAGGAGCACGATCATGGTTTCCACGCAGACAAGGTCATCAGCAAGGACGAGGACGGTTACATGGTCGCTCATGGCAACCATGCCCATTATTTCTATAAAAAGGACCTTTCTCCTCAAGAGATTGCAGCAGCAGAGGCAACTCTAGCTGGTAAGAAAGAAGAGGACAAGGGTCAGCCCCTGACAGATGATGTTGCGACCTATTCTCGTGATGCCTCAGATGAGGAAAAGATCCAGTACATCAGCAAGACCTACGGTGTCCCTCGCGAGGCCATTAAGATTTCCAATGGTTTCTTTGTCTTTAACAATCCAGACCAAGAATACGATCCGACCCACATCCATCCTTATGCCGTTCGGAAGGAACATGTCCGCATCCCACTTGAAACTGGCAATCCTGAACTAGACTTTATCAATGAACTCTATGCAACAGCGCTTCGTTCAGGGATTTCTCCATATAGCCTCCAGATTGAAAATGGTCAGTTTGTTATCCCGCATGGCGATCACAACCACTATATCAAGGTACGTTCAGCAGGACTAGCAGACTACTTAGCCCACCGTCTTCCAACCATCCAATCTCCTTACAAAAAAGGAGACTTGGACAAGAAAGTCGTAGAGGACAAGGTCAACCAGCTCTTAGCAGAAAGCCGCAGCCTCTATGCTTCTGATCCATTGCAACAAAGACGGATTGAGCTGATCTTGGGTCACTTCTTGGAAAATGTCAAGAGCTTCCCAAGTAACTCAACAGAGGGCTATCTAGCCAGTCTCAAACAGGTTGATGCGCAGTACATTCATGCGACCCAAGCGGTCAAACCAAAAGAAGAGACAGCCTTGGATCGTCGTTACCAAGAATTGCTGGAACAAGTGCGCTTGCTAGACACAGAAGCCTTCCAATTGAAGAAGGAAGAGTTGGTCTCTCAATTGCAGGAAGCCTATACTGCCAAGGACAGCAAGCGTCTAGAGCAGGAAGGGAAGCTATTAGAAGCTGTTCAGGAGATGCAAGATCGGACAGGTGTGACATCGGTCGATTACCTCAAGTATTTCTACCAAAGCTTGAGCGATGCGCGCTTGACACCAGAACTCCGCACTAAGGCAGCAGATCTAGCCTTGAAGCTCTACCGAGCTCAAGCCTTTGAAGAAGCTTGGGATTCCAAGTCTCACTTTATGGAGCTCTACCAAACCAAGCAAGCTATTGACCAGCTCTTCTCCCAAGATAAAGGCCAAACCTATCCTATTGAAAAAACAGTTTTGGATCAAAAAGGAAGTCAAACTCCATCCTACAACGTAGCGGTTTATGATTTCCTCAAAGGCTTGTATGGAGAATTGGATAAGGCAACAGAAGCCCGTCAACAAAACAAGATTTTGACGGCTCTCTTAGAGCAAATCCAGTCGCTCTTGCCACAAGTCGAAGACCAAGGCAAACGAACGGCTTTTGAAGCAGGCTTGGCTAAACTTGGAAAAGAATCTGATCCAGACAAGGCTATTACAAGTGGGGAAGCACTTCTACGCGAAATCAGTGATAGCATTGAAAAGCAAAAACAAAAGCAAACCGAAGAGCCTCAAATTGGGGATGTCGCTCTTTATCAACAGCTCTATAACCAATTGATGGCCCTACACCAACAATTGGTGGACAAGGGAGCTAGTGATGCTGTATTTGATCGCTTAGAGGCTCTCTTTGACCAATTGTCTAATCCAAAGAGTGATAAAGCAGCCTTACTACAGGCTATCCAAGCCTTCCAGGCAGAGTTGGCAGCTGCGCCATCTGCAAGCGAAGAGGGCAAACCAGCTTCCACAGTTGAAACGCCTGTCGCTACAGAAACTCCGGTGGAAAAAGAAGCAGCAGCTTCAGAAGGAAGCAAGCCTGCCACAACTGAGACAGAAACAGAGCCTGCACGCGCAGCTGTAACAGAAGAAAGCACGCCAGATGCTCCATCTCCTCAGAACTAATAGAAAATAGAAAAGAGAGTGGGACAGAAATCGGTAATTCGTTAGAATTCGATTTCGTCGTCCCACCTCCGCACAGTTGAGTAGGGCTGTATAAGTTGATGAAATCAGCGTAGTAGACCCACTCAACCACTGCGTCTTGCTCGACAATCCAAAAATAATTGAGAGGCTAGGACTTTTGTCCCAGCCTCTTTTTGCATTTTAGTGAATAGAAGAAGTGGTCTCTTTTTTCAGTTGTTGAGCCTCACTCCTTGTGCTCCAGGAGCAGTGGGGAGGAAAGCTCGACTGCTTGTTTCCGCTTGAAAAATGTAGCCATTTGAACCAGGATACGAGGAACTGTTTGCCATTTTTTCCATGCTTGGACCCGGGTGTCGATGAGTTGTTTAGCGAGACGTTCCAGCATTTCTCGCTCGGTTGGATCCAAATCCTGGGCATTTTGAAGGATTTCTTTGGCCTTGGCTAGCTGCTTGAGATCGGTTAGGTCATTGATGGAAGTGATACCGGCATCGAGAAAAATGCCAAAAAAGGTATCAAAAAACTTCTTGCGCTCGTCTGCCGAGGTCTCGCGAACCCATTGCTTCAAGGTCAGATCGGTCTGCTGGCTATCTGGACTGGTTTCAGAAACGGTCACAAAGCTGTCGTCCTTGATTTCCCAAGTAAAAGCATCGTGCTGGGCAAAGCCACCCAAGGCGTGACTTTTGACAATGGTCGTCGGTTCTGGCACTTCCAACATCATGCCAACGATGGATCCCTGAGGGACAAAGCGACGAATGTATGGGGACGTGCGCTGGTAGCCTTCGGTTTCGATAATGGCCTTGTTGAGGCCAGGAGCATCGTAGCTGTAGATCGTGTCGACCCGTTCAAATAAGGAATCAGGTAGATACGAGCAGGCATAGGTTGCAAGATTTCCCCCTTTGGAGTGACCGGCTACTAAGAAACGTCCTTTCGGAAATTCCTTCATGACGTTTTGCAGGTAGCTGGCAGCGCGCTTCTGGGCTGGGACATGGTCCATATAGGTCATGTGGAAGTCTTCCTTCCAGCCGATCAAGGTGTCATCCGTCCCTCTGAAAACGACCAAATAGACATCCATGGTGAGCCGATAGGTCATGGCCGCAAACTGTTTTTGCACATCGAGATCGTACTCATCGACGTAGTTAAGGAGTTTGATGTTCTTAAAGCGCTTTGAACTAGCTAATTCATCGACTAATTGGAGGTGCTGGTTACTCACGATGAAATCGGTTGTCCGGTCGATCAGTTCCATCGCATCAGACAGGCGCACTTGGATCCCTGTTGTATCTCCTTGAGGCACAATGTGTCCAAAAGGCAGATAGGTCAGCTCTGTCAAAGCGAGGACATCCAGCTCCTTGAAGGGGCGGTCATAAATGGAATCGTCCGTCACTTCTTTTAGGTAATCAAAAATCGTCGACATCTGTGCCTCCCGTGTCTTATTTCTTTCAGTATAGCACAAAAATGGATGTAGAAAAAGCGCCTCCTATCAAGAAAGTAGAGGCCAGCTCTTCTTTCCCTCTGAAACAGCCTTTTTCTCTGCTGTTTAATCTGTTATAATAGGAAGAAGAAAAAAAGAAGGAAAGAAAGCCATGCATAAAATTCTCTTAGTAGAAGACGATGAAATTATCCGCCAACAAGTCAAACAATTATTGGAACAATGGGGCTATGAAGTGGTCGCAGTAGAGGACTTTATGGATGTCCTCGGGATCTTTGTCGAAAGTGACCCCCACTTGATCCTCATGGATATTGGCCTGCCTCTCTACAATGGTTACCACTGGTGCCAGGAGATTCGTAAGGTTTCAAAGGTTCCGATCATGTTTCTTTCTTCACGGGATCAAGCCATGGATATTGTTATGGCCATCAATATGGGTGGAGACGACTTTGTCACTAAGCCCTTTGACCAAAATGTCCTCCTTGCCAAGGTTCAAGGACTCTTGCGCCGTTCCTACGAATTTGGGACAGATCAAAATCTGCTGGAGCACCGGGGAGCCATCCTCAATCTCAAGTCCACGGACTTGGTGTATGAAGGGGAAGTCATCAAGCTGACCAAGAATGAATTTCAGATCCTGCGTGTCCTGTTTGAGCATGCAGGCAGTATCGTGGCGCGTGATGATATGATGAAGGAGCTCTGGAATAGCGACTTCTTTATTGATGACAATACCTTGTCTGTCAATGTGGCCCGCCTTCGCAAGAAATTAGAAGAGGCTGGCTTGTCAAACTTCATCGAAACCAAGAAAGGCATCGGTTACGGGTTGACCCATGAATAAATTTGGAACGATCTTCTGGCAATATGTGGTATCCCGCAGGCGCCTACTCTATCTATTGGTCATCTTTTTGATCGTCGATTTGGTCTTTGCCTATCTCTTTCCAGAGACGGGGACGATTTTCCTCTATGCGACCCTGGTGTTAGGCTTTTTTGCCCTCTGTGTCTTGATCTGGGATTGTGCCATGACCTTTCAGGACTATCGCAAAGCAGCGCTATATGAGGAAATAGAAGTTGCCTCGCCACTAGAACATCTCCTTTATGAAAAATACACTGAAGAACAGCAGGCTCGCCTGGAGGAAGGCAAAACAGCCCAGGCCAAGTTCAATGACCTGATGGATTACTACACCCTCTGGGTTCACCAGATTAAGACGCCCATTGCAGCTAGCCAGCTCTTGGTCCAAGATGTCGAGACACCTATTGTCAAGCAGCAGATGGAGCAAGAACTTTTCAAGATTGACTCCTATGCCAATCTGGTTCTGCAGTACCTGCGATTGGAGAGTTTTCATGACGATCTGGTCTTAAAGCGCGTGTCGCTAGAGGACTTGGTCAAAGAAGTGGTCCGCAAATATGCCCTCTTTTTTATCCAAAAGAACTTGACAGTGAACCTACATGATTTGGAAGAGGAGGTCATCACCGACCGCAAATGGCTCCTGGTCATCATCGAGCAGCTCTTGTCCAATAGCCTCAAGTACACCAGCACTGGTGGAATTGAAATCTATTTTAAAGACCAGACTCTCTATATAAAAGATAGCGGGATTGGGATCAAAAATAGCGATGTCCTTCGCGTCTTTGAGCGGGGCTTCTCCGGCTATAATGGCCACCTGACCCAGCAATCCTCAGGGCTGGGGCTCTATCTATCTAAGAAAATCGCAGAGCAATTGGGCCACAAGATTACCCTCCATTCAGAGGTCGGCCAAGGCACGACCGTTGCCATTCGCTTTGAAGAAAAGAAGTTGGTCATGGATTAAGATTTCCCCATCTTACAAAAATGTAAGAAATAAAGGTCAAAATGAAAGGTTAGGTTATGGTAGCCGCCTTTTATTTTTTATACAATAGTCTCATCAAATGAAGGAGGTCAAGAAAATGAAACTCTTGAAATGGATGAAACAACTCAAAAAGACTGAGAAACCCTGCAACCAACCCGATCTGGAAAAGACGGAATTTGGTCTCCAAGTCCTGCAACAAACCCAAGAATTTTTCTTGATCTACTAGTAAAAGGAGAAAAGTATGTCATTACTAGATGTTCAACATATCAAAAAAATCTACAAAACCCGCTTCCAAGGAACGCAGGTCGAAGCCTTGAAAGACATTCACTTCACCGTGGAAAAAGGCGAATACGTCGCCATCATGGGAGAATCAGGATCCGGGAAATCGACCCTTCTCAATATCCTAGCCATGCTGGACCAGCCGACTGAAGGGCGGGTCTACCTCAACGGTACCGATACTTCAACTATCAAGAACAAGGATGCCTCGAGCTTTCGTCGGGAAAAACTGGGGTTTGTCTTTCAAGACTTTAATTTGCTCGATACCTTGTCCGTCAAGGACAATATCCTTCTCCCTCTCGTCCTCTCACGCAGACCGGTCAAGGAAATGATGAGCAAGGTAGATAGCGTGAGTCGAGAGTTGGGCATTCACCAACTTCTAGAGAAATATCCTTACGAAATTTCTGGTGGGCAAAAACAACGGGTGGCTGTAGCACGGGCCATCATCACATCTCCAGAAATCCTTCTTGCTGATGAGCCAACAGGGGCGCTGGATTCTAAGTCTTCGGCTGCTTTGCTAGATGTCTTTGAAGATATTAATAGCATGGGCCAAACCATCCTCATGGTGACCCACTCAACTGCAGCGGCTGCTCGGGCCAAGCGCGTGCTCTTTATCAAAGACGGAATTCTCTACAACCAGATCTTCCGCGGGGAAAAGACAGAGCGTCAGATGTTCCAAGAAATCTCGGATACCTTGACGGTCATGGCAAGTGAGGTGGAGTAGATGTTACGATTAACCACTAAATTAGCTTGCTCTAATCTGATCAAGAACCGCAAGCTCTATTATCCCTTTGCTATTGCGGTCATTCTCGCAGTGACCATCGCCTATCTCTTTGACTCCCTGACCTTTAATCCTCGCATTTCCGAGCTTCGAGGGGGCTCTTCTATAGTGTTCACCCTCAGCTTGGGATTCTTCGTGGTCAATGTCGCGGGGGCCATCATCGTGCTTTATGCCAATAGCTTCGTCATGAAAAACCGCTCCAAGGAGCTGGGCATCTACAGCATGCTGGGCCTTGAGAAACGCCATCTCATCAGCATGATTTTCAAGGAACTCTTGCTTTTTGGCTTTCTAACCATCTCAGCCGGAGTCTTGATCGGAGCTCTCTTTGACAAGCTGATCTTTGCCTTCCTCTTGAAACTCATGAAGATGAAGGTCCAGCTGGTATCTACCTTCCAACCTGGGATTGTCGTCCTGGTCTTTGTCACCTTTGGTCTCATCTTTGGCCTTTTGGTTCTTCTCAATGCTTGGCGCATTCTCCGTTTGAATGCCCTGCAGTTGACGCGTGAGAAGGCTAGTGGTGAAAAGAAAGCCCGCTTCTTGTGGCCCCAAACCATCCTTGGCTTAGCCTCTCTCGGTTTTGGCTACTACCTAGCTGTGTCTGTCAAAGACCCTATCATTGCGCTTGTGACCTTCTTTTTAGCCGTTATCTTGGTCATGATCGGGACCTACCTGCTCTTTAATGCTGGGATCACCGTCTTCTTGCATCTGCTTAAGAAAAAGAAGAACTATTATTACCAACCCAACAACATGATCTCGGTCTCTAATCTCATCTATCGTATGAAGAAAAATGCAGTGGGGCTTGCGACCATTGCCATCCTCTCGACCATGGTATTGGTAACCATTTCTGCTGCGACCAACATCTATATCGGTGGTGAAACGATCAAGAAGATCATGGCTCCTCATGATTTCTCAGTCCAAGGAAAAGGGGTAGACCTGGAGCAGATTAATCAGAAATTTGATGAATTTGCTTCTGAGCATCATCTTGAGATCAAAAATCGCGATCTGATGACCTATGCCAACTTTGGGGTCAAATCACAAAAGGGCACGGATTTCACCGTCTATCCAGCTGATGAACGCAGCGTCACTCCTAAAACCGTCTTTCTGGTCTTTGATGCAGCTAGTTATGAACAAATGACAGGAGAACACGTTGATCTGACTGGCAACCAAGTCATCCTCTTTGCTCATAACAAGGCTCTGATAGGGCAAAAGCAGTTCACCATCAATGGGCAAGACTTCCAAGTCAAGGAAGAAGTGAGCAAGGATTTTATCACCGATCATGTTCCAAATCAGTTTAATATGCTGACGGAGGATTTCAATTACCTGGTCGTGCCAGATCTTTCAGCCTTTGTCGCTCAGTTTCCGGATCTTGCCATCAATACCAATATCTATGGTGGCTTCAATGTCAATGTTGACGAAGACCAGCAACTCAAGCTGGCAGCCAGCTATGACAAGATGATCGATGAATTGAGTAGCCAACAGGCCCAAGGAACATTTGTCTATGGGGGGAACCGTGCCAATGATGTGGCAGAGTTGAATAGCCTCTTTGGCGGCATCTTCTTTATCGGTATTTTCTTGTCATTGATCTTTATGGTCGGAACCGTCATCGTTATCTACTACAAGCAAATCTCAGAAGGCTATGAAGACCGTGACCGCTTCGTCATCCTCCAAAAGGTAGGGCTTGATGAAGATGAGGTCAAACGGACCATCAACCGTCAAGTACGGACCGTCTTCTTCCTTCCTCTCATCTTTGCCTTTGTCCACCTGGCCTTTGCCTACCATATGATCCGCCTGATTCTTAAAGTGCTTGGTGTCATCAATAGTGGCCAAGTCCTGATCGTGACCCTCAGTGTCTGTGGTGTCTTTCTCATCACCTACCTAATCGTCTTTTGGATCACCTCTCGGAGCTATCGTAAGATTGTGCAGATTTAAGAAAAGAGAAGCTCGCTTATAGCGGGCTTTTTTGTACGAAAACCGACAGCGATTGTTTTTGTTTTTCAAAGGGATACACAAAAAAGACTGAACCAGTAGAGTTCAGTCTTTGTTCGCTTTCGATTAAAGTGATGTAAGGAAAGTCAATCCCCCTAGGATGACACCTGCTGAATTTGGAATGATCAAAATCCAGTCTTTTTTAGGTTCCTTTGTCCAACCATAAATGACCCAGATCAAGCAAGAAATAGCAGCTGACAAGGGTTGGAAAGGTTGGGCCTTATTTCCCTGTAAATTAGCAATAATTTGTGGGATGTAGGCAATGAAAACGATAATCCCAATAAAGGCACCGATCGAGCCAACGATTTGGTTGATTTTTTGTTTATTCATAAAATTTTACCTCTGTGTATCAAAATAGCATAAGTAGGAAGAAAATGCAATTAATTTGCATGCTATGCAAGATGAAAATGATTACATTCGCACAAAATTAGACAATGTGTCAAAAAATAGCA
>NZ_CM002128.1:108584-128725 GCF_000448565.1 Streptococcus sp. HSISM1
CCCTAGGATGACACCTGCTGAATTTGGAATGATCAAAATCCAGTCTTTTTTAGGTTCCTTTGTCCAACCATAAATGACCCAGATCAAGCAAGAAATAGCAGCTGACAAGGGTTGGAAAGGTTGGGCCTTATTTCCCTGTAAATTAGCAATAATTTGTGGGATGTAGGCAATGAAAACGATAATCCCAATAAAGGCACCGATCGAGCCAACGATTTGGTTGATTTTTTGTTTATTCATAAAATTTTACCTCTGTGTATCAAAATAGCATAAGTAGGAAGAAAATGCAATTAATTTGCATGCTATGCAAGATGAAAATGATTACATTCGCACAAAATTAGACAATGTGTCAAAAAATAGCAACGAGAGAGAAGACTCTCTCGAAAAGAAATCCATCTTCCTGCAAAATCACAAGATTGTGACACTTTACAGTTCGGTAACATTTGAAAAAAAGACTTGAATTTGTAAAGGACAAAAGGTAGAATAGTGCATACTTTAAAAAAGAAAAGGAAATGGTAGTTTCAAAATGAATGAAAAACAAATGAAAATCCTTGGTTGGGTTGCGACCTTTATGTCTGTCATGATGTATGTCTCTTACTTCCCACAAATCATGGATAACCTCGCTGGTCACAAAGGAAACTTTATTCAACCTTTAGTGGCAGCTATCAACTGTAGTCTTTGGGTCTATTATGGACTCTTCAAAAAAGAACGCGATATCCCACTTGCTGCAGCTAATGCACCAGGGATTATCTTTGGTTTGATCACAGCCATCACAGCCTTGTAATTAATGAAAGAGAGTGGGACAGAAATCGGTAATTCGTTAGAATTCGATTTCGTCGTCCCACCTCCGCACAGTTGAGTAGGGCTGTAAAAGCTGATGAAATCAGCGTAGTAGAGCCCACTCAACCACTGCGTCTTGCTCGACAATCCAAAAACAATTGAGAGGCTAGGACTTTTGTCCCAGCCTTTTTTTGATGGAATGACTCATTTCCATGGTATAATGGGAGGACTATTCATAGAGAAGATCAAAAGGAGACAAGAGTGGATCAAAAACATCACTGTCAAGTCCTATGGGCGAAAAATAAATACCTGGTGCTGAGTCGTTCCAGTAATCTCTACAAGGAAATCCGGGAATACCTCAAGCAAGACCAAGTGGAGGTTAGCCACGTCGAGGACCTGATCCAGCATGCGCTAGCCCTGCCAGAAAATCGTGGCCAGGTCTCCAATGCTTTCCAGCATATCTGGGGCTATTTCAAAAAGCAGGCGACCGTAGAGGAAAAGGCCGACTTTATGTTGCTACTTGAGAAATACCAGCATGGGCAAGCTAGCCAAGAGGATCTCATCAAGGGCATCCAAACGCTATTGGAGCGCTACCCGAATCGCTACTTACAAGACTCGACGCTACTAGGAGGTCAATAGATGAGACTCTGGCACCAAGACTTGATTCCCAAACTCCCACGTCCCCAGCTCCTGGGCCAACACCGGGAATGCTGCGCCCTTCGAGGCAATGGCTGGGGCAAGAAGCACGCGACGGTCAACTATGTCTTTGACTACTCACCTTATCGTCTCTATGCCTATCACCGCCTGATCATGGAGGAGATGACCGCTCGTGGCTATAAGGTCAGCCCAGAGTGGTGGGAGTCGACCTACCGAGGCAAGACCTGCCCAGCTTATTCAGAACTGGAAGAGGAAGCCTTGAATACTCCCATCTATCCTGAGCACCAGGATACTTACCTCCATGAATGCCTGGAGAATCTAGCAGAAAAAGGGATCCAACTAGACTAAGAAAAACGGACCAGACCAGGTTCGTTTTTTTACGCGAAAAACCAACAAAATGCTTTGAAAGCGTTAATTTCTTTCCCAAACATGCTATAATAATAGGAGATTATGCACAGGAAAAGGATAGACGGATGAAGGCAGTAGCAACTCCAGAACTTGAGATTGAAAGACAGTTGATCCAGCAGTTGACATCAGGAGAGAGTCAGTGGACCTACCGCGAGGATCTCAAGAATGAAGACCAGTTATGGGACAATTTCTTTGACAAGCTCGCGCAAAATAATGTCGCCTTGTTGGCGGACCATCCCTTGACCGAGCAAGAAAAGCGCCAGATCAAGAACCAGCTCAACTTTGTCAGCTACTATGAAGCGGCCAAGTGGCTAGCTGGTGAAAATGGGATCGCAAAGGTAGAAGTTCAACGAGAAGATGCTAGTCTAGGGACTATCCGTTTAGCGGTCATCTGGCGGGACAATATCGCAGCTGGTAAGTCGAGCTATGAAGTGGTCAATCAAGTCGAACGTGATAAGGCCTATCCGCTAGACCAAGATCGACGGCTCGATACGACCCTTCTGATCAATGGCCTTCCCCTCATCCATATCGAACTTAAGAGTCCACGAGTGGCCTTTCTAGATGCCTTTCATCAGATCAAAAAGTACGACCGTGAAGGCAAGTTTCGGGGTATTTACTCAAGCTTGCAGATGTTTGTCGTGACCAATAAAGTCGACACACGCTATATCGCTGCAGCCCGTGAAAGCAAGCTAAACAAGCAATTCTTGACCAAGTGGGTGGACAAGGACAACCAACCCATGATCGATCTCAATAGCTTTGCTCATGAGGTCCTCTCCATCCCCCGGGCCCACCAGATGGTCATGCAGTACTCGGTCATCGACGATAGCAAGAAAGCCCTCATCCTCCTGCGTCCCTACCAGATCCATGCCATCGAGGCAGTGCAGGAAGCCTCCCGCTGTCAAGAGTCGGGCTATATCTGGCATACGACCGGTTCAGGCAAGACCCTGACCTCTTACAAGGTAGCGCGCAATCTTTTGCAGATCCCAGCCATTCAAAAGACCATCTTTGTCGTCGACCGCAGAGACCTGGACCAGCAGACGACCTCGTCCTTCCTCTCTTATGCGGCCAATGATGTCATCGACATCGACGAGACGGACAATACCCATGAGCTGGTCAAGCGACTAGGGAGCAATAACAAGCGCGTGGTAGTCACGACCATCCAGAAAATCACGACCATGATGCGTAAGTTCGAAGAAGGGAAATACCAGCGAGATGCTGGGAAGATCAAGGAGCTGCGCGTGGCCTTTGTCGTGGATGAGTGCCACCGGGCGGTCACCCCACAGACACAAAAAGAAATCAAGGCCTACTTCAAGAACTCTCTCTGGTACGGCTTTACAGGAACTCCGATCTTTAAGGAAAATAAACGTAAACAAGTGGGAGATCTGGCTCAGACCACCCACCAACAGTATGGCGATCGCCTGCATGAATACACCGTCAAGGAAGCCATCCATGATGGAGCGGTTCTGGGCTTTAAGGTCGACTACCGCAATACCATCATCTCAGATCTCCTAGAAGAAGAGATCCCAGACCAGGCTTATGAGGACAAGGAGCACATGCTAGAGGTTCTAGATGCCATCCTCAATAAGAGCCAGCAACAGCTTAATATCCCTAAAGGGGTCGGAAAGAGCTATGAGGCTATCTTGACGGTCAAGTCCATCCCACGAGCACAGGCTTATTATAATCTGCTCAAGAGCATTCTCGCTGGCAAGGAACGGGTCAAAGTTTCCGAGCGGGTCAAACAATACCTACCAGATTTTCCAAAATTCACCATCACTTACTCGGTGTCTGAAAATGAGGAGGAATCCATCGGCTACCAAGACCACATGAAGCAGGTCATGGAGGACTACAACCAAGAGTTTGGCACACATTTTAGCCTAGCGGATCTGCGAGGCTTTAACACTGATGTCAACAATCGCCTGGCCAGAAAGCAGGACAAATACCTCTACCGCAATGAGCAGTTGGACTTGGTCATCGTGGTCGACCGTCTCTTGACCGGTTTTGATGCACCTTGTCTTTCTACACTCTTTATCGATCGCAAGCCCATGCGCCCACAGGACTTGATCCAGGCCTTTAGCCGGACCAATCGGATCTATGATGACAAGAAGCACTTCGGCCATATCATCACCTTCCAGCGTCCTCAAGCCTTTAAGGAAGCCGTCGACAATGCCCTCAAGCTCTATTCCAATGGAGGAGAAAATGAGGTTCTAGCACCAAGCTGGGAAGAAGAGAAGCGCAACTTCTTAAAAGCCTGGGCAGAGTTTAAAGGCCAAGTCACAGACTTCGAAGAAGAAGGAGTCGCCCTCGAGCAAGCCCCAACAGCCCAGCTCCGTAAGGTCGCCAAAGCCTATCAGGTCTTTGACAAGTATCAAGCCTCGATTCGCGTCTACTCGGAGTATGATAAGGAAGAGATCTACCGCGAAACTGGCCTTAGCGATAGTCAGCTTGAAACTTATCTAGGCCTCTATCAAAATATCCTGGCGGAGATCAAGAGCAGGGATCCAGAAGTGGACAGCCAAGATGAACTGGACATCCACTATGAGCTGGAGTCTGTCCAAGTCGATGAGATCAACTATGCCTATATCCTGATGCTGATCCAGAGCATGATCCAGCAGGAGGAGAATGACGAGCAGACCCTGAGTGACAAGGATATCGCAACCGTGGATAGCTATATCGAGAGCCTGAATCGGACCAATCCAAGCCTAGCAGAGATCATCCAAAACCTCTGGATCCAAGTCCAAGAAGAGCCCGAACGCTACCGAGGACAATCTATCACCGGAGTCTTGGACCAGATGATCGAATCCATCATCGATAGCCATATCGTAAGCTTTGCCAAACACTGGTATATCGGAGCCGACGAGCTACGCTACTATATCCAACACTACCGCAAAGGCGCCAAAAAACAAGCCGGCGAAAGCCAACTGACCAAGAGCCAACGCTACAAAGACTACAAGGCAGAAGTAGCAGACGCCCTCAACCCACTCAGCTACAAAAAACAAATCAAAGAAGCCTATACCCAACTGATCGAAGAGGTGATTGAACCACTGAGAGTGGGGAGGTAGAAGAGAGTCATAATGAGAGAAACGGAAGTTCTTAAAAGACTTGGGATGAGAGATAAAAATGAATTAATTTCTTTGCGACAGTTTTCAGAGATTTTAGGGTGCATATGGTCTAATGGAAACTACTATGAATTAACACCTAAAATCCCTCGTCTAATTGATAAAATTGAATTTCTAAACAATCCTGAGGGTTTTCAGCCTATTGATATTAATAAAAAATTAACACTAAATTACTATCGTAGAGATAAAGGTAGTTTTCAGAGAGAGATTAGATATGTCGGATGGAAAGTAAAACTTCCAAGGCGGGTTTTGTTAAAAGAAGATATATCAGATTACTATAATACAAATGATGGTATCCCTCATAACAATGTTGTCCATAGAGGTCACCTTTTTGGGAAACAATTTAAAAAATTTCTTTTTGAGAGTAGTTCAATAAAGGATGGTACAATTCATTTCTTTGATAAAAATAATATTGACAATATATATCAACAATTTAGTCGAGCAAATTGCAATGATAATTTTAATAATGGGCAGTCATATTTTGAAAAGATTGTCTGTGGAATTATCGAAAACTATACTAGCAAAGGAATTTTTGAGTGTTGCTATTATGAAGTTGAAGCAATCTTTTTAGATATAGATGACAAGATGCCGGTAGGAAACAGGATTTTATTTTTTGACAAGGAAAATTTTGAAAATAGTTTTCATGTATTTATTCCAAATTTCAGTGAAGAATATGTGCTCGAAAATTCTTGTTATCTAAAGTATAGGGAACGCTATAAATCAGGATTTTCAAAAAAGGAATTACAGTTTATAGGGAGTAATTATAATTGTTAACAAATTATCAATTAGATGAAATCGTAAGGGAATTATTTTATCTTGGAGTGGAAGGGGAATATTGGGATTTTAAAGAAAAACCATATTTCTTCGAAGGCCAAAGTAAAGAAGAAAAAATAAAAAGAAGAACGATCTTCTCCATGATATTATTTGTATGGCAAATAATTTAAGTAATCGTGATGCCTACATTATCATGGGGATTCAAGATAAACCTGTTAAAATAACAGGAGTTAAGCAATTTTCTAATAAGTGGACACAAGAAAATTATCAGGATTTTTTACAAAATTTAACTTGGGCTGGAGATATGATTCCGACAGTTGAATTTCGAACTATTAATAATGGAGATTTAGATGTTTTAATTATAAAAAGATCAAATAGGGTTCCATTCTACATAACAAAAAAATATAGTAAAGTTAGAGAAAATCGAATTTATGTTCGAAAAGGTTCTAAGAATACTGCAATTGATAGTCAGGCAGAAATAAGTGATATTGAAAAGCTATTCGAATATAGATTTGGGTTGACACCTTTCCCTAAGGAACGTGTTATTAATTATATAACTGACCACGATCATTGGATTGAGATGAAGGGGGATTATGAAACTCGTTCTTGGTACTATGAGAAATTTCCTGAGTATATTATAGAATTATCTAGAGACCCTGAAAGTGATGATTTAGCCTCACCTGACTACGCCTATGTTCAAATAAATTGTAGAAGTTCATGGCAAATTCTAAGAGTAAAATATCATCAAACTATTTTAATGGAATATACTGCTCACTATGTTGATGAAACAAGAGGAATGGTGATCAGTCCTAGAGATGGTTATATCAAATTAAGTAAAGATAATACAACGTCAGTGACAAAACATTTTTATTATTACCTTGAAAACTCAATTGAAATTAAATTGATGTTTTTATTAAAAAGGCTAATGAATCATAGTAATCTAGCATTAGATACTCATTTGTTTCTGATACCTGTTTTTAATAGTAGTGAAGAAAAGTCAGATGTTGAATTTTTAATTAATAATCATGAAGATTTCATTTCGAGTATTGAAAATGAAATACAAAATATTGTAATCAATTACGGAAGTGGATTATCAGAAGAGTCTGAACTGATTGTAAGACAGGATATAGCAGTAACTAAAGTTGTTAAAAGTATATTAGAAGAATATAGGAAAATGAAGGTATATGAAAAAACAAAGTAATGTTCCACAAATTAGGTTTCTAAATTTTAAAGAATTATGGAAAGATGATAAATTAAAAAATATTTTCGGGACCATTAGAAACGCTTTTGTAGGAACGGCCACTCCTTATTATGTTGAGGGAGGAAATTTTTATCTAGAATCCAATAATGTAAAAAATGGCCAAATTAATTACAATTCACAGATTTTTATTAATGATGAATTTTATGAAAAACAAAGAGATAAGTGGTTGAAAACGAATGATATTGTAATGGTACAATCTGGTCATGTTGGTCACACAGCTGTCATTCCTGAAGAATTAAATAATACTGCCGCGCATGCGTTGATAGTTTTTACCGATTACAAGGAAGAAGTAGATCCGCATTTCTTAAATTATCAATTTCAATCTAACGGTAAGAGAAAAGAGCTTGATTTAATTTCAACTGGTAATACTATTAAGCATATTTTAGCTTCAGAGATGAAAAATTTTAAGATGGATTTTCCTACATTTGACGAACAATCCGCCATCGGCTATCTTTTCCGCACCCTAGACGACCTCCTGGCTAGCTACAAGGACAATCTTGCTAACTACCAATCTCTTAAGGCGACCATGCTCTCCAAGATGTTTCCCAAAGCTGGACAGCCGGTTCCTGAGATTCGTCTAGATGGATTTGAAGGTGAGTGGGAAGTAGTTAACTTAGGAACATTGATAGAAAGTTATGACGAGATAATATCAGGTGCATCAGGTTTTCCAATTGCAACTTCTTCTAGAAAAGGTCTTTATTTACAGAATGATTATTTTGAAGGAGGGAGGACTGGAATAGATTTGACACTTGATTTTCATAGAGTTCCAATGGGTTATGTCACTTATCGTCATATGTCAGATGATTCTATTTTTAAGTTTAATAAGAATAATTTTGAAACTGATGTTTTGGTTTCCAAAGAATATCCTGTTTTTATTAGTAATAATCGCTCTGATATCGATTTTCTACTTTATCATTTGAATAACTCTAGGTTATTTCTAAGATTTTCAACTATGCAAAAATTGGGTGGTACACGCGTTCGGTTGTACTATAAAAACCTTATTACTTATAAGCTTGCAGTACCGACAGTAGAAGAACAACAAGCCATCGGTACCTATTTCTCTAACCTGGATAGCCTCATCACTGCTCACCAAGAAAAAATTTCACAGCTCGAAACACTCAAAAAGAAACTCTTACAAGATATGTTTATTTAAGGAGGAGTTATGTATAGTTCAAAAAAAGATTTAATTGCAAAATTAGAATCTGAAAAGGAAAGGTTTCAAGATAACTTACGTCAGGTAGCTGATTATGAAAAAGATTTATATAATCGAGTAGATAATCATCTACTTACACTTATTTCTTTTATAAATGAAGAGCTGAATGAAAAAGTTTTGTCTAATGATGTAACGGTAAGGTACAAAACATTACGTGAGAATTTATTAGAAAGCATCTACAATTGTTTTGGTGGTGATATTTATCTGTATGATTCTATGCTTCCTCAAATTTTAGAGAATTTTAAAGTAATTAAATTGTTCTCTTTTATTTCGAAAGTGGATTCCACAACTGTTATAATAGGAGCTAATGGAGCAGGAAAATCAAGTCTTATTAATGAATTACGGAAGAATAGTATAGATGAGATGTATGTTTTACCTGCTCAGAAACTATTATATTTTGTGTCTAATATTTCTGATCGTAATAATATTGAACAAGAGAAATATATACGAGATTTAAAAAATACAAATATTAAATATGACACTATTGATTTATATCCATTAAATATTCAAGAAAATTTTTCAAATACTTTTACTAACTTAATAACACTATTAGTAAAAGATATTATGGTTGTGGCCACTTATAAATTCAGAGGACAAAATGATTCTTCATTCTCTTTGTGGCAAAAATTGGAAAAAATTTGGAATAAAATTAAACCAGAAATTAGTTTTGAAATCGATCCTATAAAAATAATTGTAAATGTTGTAAAGAATAACTCTAAATATAGTATAAATGGTCTTAGTGATGGAGAACGTTGTATATTGTTTTATATTGGTAATGTCCTTCTAGCTCCAGAAAATAGCTATATTATCGTTGATGAACCAGAAACATTTCTAAATGGTGCTGTTTATAATGAATTGTGGGATTTGCTCATATCAGAGCGACCTGATTGTCAATTTATTTTTGCTTCACATAATATGGACTTTGTTCAATCTAGAACAAATGCAACCTATGTCTGGTGTAAGGAATTTGAGGCACCTTATAATTTTGATTATGAGATTTTGGAAGAAATACAAGACATGCCTTTATCCTTATTAACTGAAGTATCTGGAACAAGAAAGCCAATTCTATTTTGTGAGGGAACAAAAACTAGCTTAGACTATCAGATATATTCCAAATTATTTAGTGAATTTTGTTTTGTGAAACCAGTTCAAGGACATAAACAGGTTATTCAACATACAAAAGCTTATAATGATTTACAATATTTACATGGTAATACAGCATACGGAATTATAGATAATGATTGGATGGATGAAAGTAGTATTCAAGCGAACAAAGAAGAGGGGATTTTTGTTCTTCCATTGAATGAAGTAGAGATGATACTTGTTGATGAAGCGGTTGTGAAGTCATGCTTACCTTTTGATGATGACAAAGAAAAACAACGAAAATTTGAAAATTTTCAACAAAGTATCATTAAATCTTGTAAAGAAAAGAAAGAGAAAATAATAAGTATAGCCTTGAAAAAGAGACTTGATGAATTTATGGGAAGTCATTTTATTGAAAAAAGTGAACCAAATGAACACGATGCTTATGTATTTTTAGATAGCTTAACCTCTGAATTTGATGTAGATTCAACGTTTAATAAAATTAAATCTATTGTTGAAGAAAGTTTGGATTCATCCGATTTTTCAAGGATATTAAAGATTTGTAACTTAAAAAAGAAATAATTGAATACAGAGGTAACACGGAAATAACTCCTAAGTTCAAAGAAAAAGCTTTAAGTCGTATAGCCCTGGATTCTGAACTATATATATTATTAAGAACAAAATATTTTAATGAATTTGTAACTCTACTTAATAGTAAATAAACTTGATTTTTAAATTAATTTCTAGATATTGATAGAAAAGAAACTCTTACAAGATATGTTTATGTAACCTTCAAAAATGATCCTTTTCAGCATCCATAAGCACATCCTTTTTCGAATAGTATAAGTGAGCCCTTTTGATTCGTTCAAAGGGTGCTCCTTAGTGTTTAATAACTTAAAAGTATTTACTTTTAATAACTTTAGAGTTATAATAAATTCGAAAAGGGGTTGCTTTGTGCACGCTATTTATTTTTATAAGGATAAACAGGGGAATCAGCCGGTCTTGGACTACATGAGGGAGCTAGCTCGTCGCGATAACAAGGACAGTCGGATCAAACTCAACAAGCTCAACGACTATATCGAGCTTTTGAGTCAGCATGGAACACGTGCTGGCCAACCCTACATCAAGCATCTGGATGCAGAGATCTGGGAGTTGAGACCCTTGCGGGATCGGATTTTATTCGTGGCTTGGCTGGATGGGAGCTTTGTCTTACTGCATCCTTTTGTCAAAAAGACGCAAAAGACACCCAGACGAGAGATCGAGAAAGCCAAGCGGGAGTTGCAAGAATTGAAGGAAAGAGGGCTAAGTGATGAAGAATAGTGCCATCGGCAGTAATTGGAAAGATGTGAGAGCAGAGCTCTTCACCAAGGAAGAAATCCTGGAAAGTGATCTGCGGGTCGCGATTATGACAGAGCTGATCGAGGCTCGGCATGAAAAGGGCATTAGCCAAAAGAAACTAGAAGAACTCAGTGGGGTTAGTCAACCGGTCATCGCTCGGATGGAGACAGGAAAGACCAGTCCTCAATTGGCCACGGTCTTGAAAGTCTTAGCCAGTCTGGGCAAGACCCTCGCCGTCGTCCCACTGGAACAAGAAAAGGTTTAAAAGAAATCAGAAAGAATTACTATGGAAACAACTCAAACCTCCCAGTCGCTCTACCAAGCTCTGTGGAACTCAGCGGATGTGCTCCGCTCTAAGATGGATGCCAATGACTATAAGTCTTACCTTTTGGGGATGATCTTTTACAAGTACCTCTCAGATAAGTTGCTCTTCTTCGTGGCGGAGACCATGGAGGAGGAGACAGAGAGTCTGGATGAAGCCTTGGCACTTTACCGTTCCTACTATGAGGATCCAGACTCTCAAGAGGACTTGATCTCCGTCATCACCGATGAGCTCAATTATTTTCTTAAGCCTGACTTGACCTTTACGTCCTTGGTGGACCGGGTCAATGAGGGGACCTTCCAGCTGGAAGATCTAGCTCAAGGCTTCCGAGACATCGAGCAATGTGATGATCTCTATGAGAACCTCTTTGAGGACATTGATCTCTACTCCAAAAAGCTAGGAGCATCACCTCAAAAAGCAAATTCTGTAGTCGGTGCAGTCATGAAAGAGCTAGCAGTGCTGGATGTGGCAGGTCATGCGGGTGATATGCTTGGGGATGCTTATGAGTACTTGATTGGTCAGTTTGCGACCGACTCGGGTAAGAAAGCTGGTGAGTTCTATACGCCCCAGCCTGTAGCAAAGCTCATGACCCAGATTGCCTTTTTAGGGCGTGAAGACGAGCAGGGCTTTACCATCTACGATGCCACCATGGGATCAGGATCCCTCTTGCTCAATGCCAAGAAGTATTCTCACCAGCCTCAAACCGTCCAGTACTTTGGTCAGGAACTCAATACCTCTACCTATAACCTGGCTCGGATGAACATGATTCTACACGGGGTTCCGGTGGAAAACCAGTTCTTGCACAATGCCGATACGCTGGACGAAGACTGGCCTACACAAGAGCCGACCAACTTTGATGGGGTCCTCATGAACCCTCCATACTCAGCTAAGTGGTCTGCAAGCTCCGGCTTCCTCCAGGATCCTCGCTTCTCCCCATTTGGCAAGCTCGCCCCTCAGTCCAAGGCTGACTTTGCCTTTCTCTTGCACGGTTATTACCACCTCAAGCAGGACAAGGGAGTCATGGCCATCGTCCTTCCTCACGGAGTTCTTTTCCGTGGCAATGCTGAAGGAACCATTCGCAAGGCCTTGCTGGAAGAAGGGGCCATTGATACGGTGATCGGTCTTCCTGCCAATATCTTCTTTAATACCAGCATCCCAACGACGGTCATCATTCTCAAGAAGAACCGCACCAATCGGGACGTCTACTTTATCGATGCTTCTAAGGAGTTTGACAAGGGCAAGAACCAGAACATCATGACGGATGCCCATATCGAGAAGATCCTGGAAGCTTACAAGTCACGTGAGGAGATTGATAAGTTTGCCCATCTGGCTAGCTTTGAGGAGATCGTCGAGAATGACTACAACCTCAATATCCCACGCTATGTGGATACCTTTGAGGAAGAAGAAGTGGAGCCACTGACAGAGATCGTGGCTAAGATCAACCAAACCAACGCAACGATTGAGACCCAGACTGCTTCTCTTCTAGACATGTTCAGCCAGCTTCATGGAACGACACCAGAAGCCGATGCCGAACTCAAGAAATTTGTCCAAGAGTTTAAGGGCTAGGGTGTGAGAAGATAGGGATTAGGTAAAGGGTACTTTATTCGCTATTTCCCAAATTTTTTTCGAATAATAGAAGTAGAGGGATCTTCCCTCTATTTTTTATCGAAAAGGAGCAGGGATGCAGAAAAGACACGCGCATGTATCGCCGACCTTGGACATCATGGCCAAGAAGATTTTTAGTTTGCCAGAGGTGACGGCAGCATTTATTCGAGATATTTTAGAGCTGGATGTAGCAGACGCTCAGATTGTGGAGGGAAGCCAGCCCCACAGCATGGCCTATGAGGAGGATGACTTGTTCTCCACTGCGGTGGATGTGAGAGCCAAGCTCCATGATGGAACCGAGGTGATCATCGAGATCCAGATTCGCAAGCAGCAGTATTTCTTGAATCGGTTCCATTACTATTTGGCCAATCAGCTGGTGGAGAATGTGCAAAAACTGCGCCAGCAAGGACAGACACATAAGATGTACGAGCAGATGGAGCCCGTCTATGGGATTGCGATTTTGGAGAAGTCGCTCTTACTAGACGAAGAGGCTGCCATCAACAAATACTGGCTGACCAATAGCCGCTCTGGCAAGCAACTCAAGGCCTATTATAAAAATGGCAAGCACCAAAATCTTCTGCAGGTTGCCTTTTTAGAGCTAGACAAGTATAATAAAGATGAGAACCTGACAGATGCAGGCAGACAGTGGCTGGAGTTTTTTGGGAATCTTCCCTTTACAAAAGCTCCCAGTCAGGCTGTAGCCCACGCAGATTCATTATTAGATTCATCTAGCTGGACCAAGGAGGAAAAGACCATGATAGACGAGCGGATTCGCATTCAAGAAAATTATGATATGACCCTGGAGACGGCGATTGATGAAGCGCGAGAAGAAGGTCTGGAACAAGGTCGTAAACAGTTAGTGTGCGAAATGATCTCACGAGGAATGACACCTGAGTTTATCTCAGATATGACAGGTTTGTCGCTTGAAGAGATTGAGACTCTTCTTTCCTGAGTCGTTAAAAGAGGCGCTGCCTCTTTTCTTTTTGAAAAAACTTGAAAATTTTCCCGTTTTTTCAATCCGCCTTTCTAGAATTGTGGTAGAATAGAGTCAACAAAGAGCTATCCTCACCAACAGTGTGATCGATACTAGAAAAGAGGATTCTGATGACAAGAAAAATTGGTATTATTGGTTTGGGGCATGTGGGTGCGACCTTGGCCCACAGCATGATTTTGAAACACACCTGTGATCACTTGGTCTTGATTGATACCAATGAGAAAAAGGTCAAGGCAGATGCCTTGGATTTCTGTGATACGGTTGCCAATACGGGGTATCCGGTTCATATCACGGTCAATGATTACGCAGCTTTAGAAGACGCGGATGTCGTGGTGTCGACTCTTGGAAATATCGAGTTGCAGGCTAATAACACTGATGACCGTTTTGCGGAGCTTCCCTTTACCAGCAAGCAAGTGGTGCAAGTAGCGCGTGATTTGAAGGCTTCTGGCTTTAGTGGGGTCTTATTGGTAGTGACCAATCCGGTCGATGCCGTCACTCAACTCTATCAACAATATACCGGCCTTCCAAAAGAGCAGGTGATTGGGACAGGGACCTTGCTGGATACAGCTCGGATGAAGCGTGCAGTCGCTGATCGTTTGCAGGTTTCACCTGCTAGTGTATCAGGTTACAACCTCGGTGAGCATGGAAATTCTCAATTTGTCGCTTGGAGTCAGGTCCGTGTCAAAGGACACGCCATTACCGATCTCTTCTCTCAAGAAGAGCTGGATGCCATCAACTACGAGTCCTTGCGTGGCGGCCACACAGTCTTCTTTGGAAAATTCTATACCAATTTTGGGATTGCAGCAGCAGCCCAACGCTTGGCAGAAGCTGTGATCAATGATAGCCACGAGGAGATGCCAGTGTCTAACTATCGTCCAGAATATGGAACCTATCTTGGCTACCCAGCAATTGTAGGTCGAAAAGGAATTCTTGAACGATTGGACTTGCATTTGACAGAAGAAGAAAAAGAAAAATTGCTCCATTCAGCTGAAACTATCAAGGAAAACACGCGAAAAGGATTGGAGCATGCATAAAAGCAAAGAGAGTGGGACAGAAATCGGTAATTCGTTAGAATTCGATTTCGTCGTCCCACCTCCGCACAGTTGAGTAGGGCTGTAAAAGCTGATGAAATCAGCGTAGTAGAGCCCACTCAACTACTGCGTCTTGCTCGATAATCCAAAAATAATTGAGAGGCTAGGACTTTTGTCCCAGCCTCTTTTTCTGCAATTTATTCGAATGGTATAAGTGAGGGGATCCCCTACACGAAATCATTGGAGGTTGCTATGAAAAAACGACATGAGTATGTATCGCCCACCTTGGATTTAATGGCGAAAAAGATTTTTAGCCTTCCGGATGTGACAGCGAAATTCATCCGCGAAGTCTTGGATCTGCCAGTAGAGTCCGTTGAGATTTTAGAAGGAGACCAGATCCATGAGCAGGGGTTTTTAGGAGATCTTCCTTTTGAAACATCTGTTGATGTGAGAGCAAGACTAGATAGTGGGGTTGAAGTCATCATTGAGATTCAAGTTTTGAAGCAAGAGTATTTCTTGAATCGTTTTCACTATTATTTAGCCAATCAACTGGTAGAAAATGTCCAACGCAAGCGAAAGAAAGGGGCAACCCATTCTATGTACCAGGAGCTGGAGCCGGTCTATGGGATCGCTATCCTGGAGCGAAGTATTTTTCCTCATTTAGATTCACCTGTCAATGTCTATGAAATGCGCCATACAGTAGATGGGACACCTCTTTATAGCCCTCGAAAGGATGGAGTAGCTCATAATATGTTAAAGGTTGCCTTTTTAGAGTTGGATAAGTATAATGAAAGTAGAGATACGGAGTTGAATGCTCACTGGAGACAATGGCTTGAATTTTTTGGCAATCGCCCATTCAGTCATCAACCAGATCAAGTGATCGAGCAGGCAGAATCGCTCCTGATCCCATCAAATTGGACAAGGGAGGAAAAGAAATGATTGATGAACGGATTCGTATCAGAGAAAATTGGGAAATGAGCATGGATACCTTTCGGAAAGAACAACTGGAAGCCGGTTTTCAGAAAGGGTTGAAACAAGGTCTTGAACAGGGACTCGAACAGGGACTCGAACAAGGTCTTGAACAAGGTTTAGAACAAGGTTTAGAACAAGGTCTCGAACAAGGACTCGAGCGTGGTCTCGAACAGGGATTGGAACAAGGCAGACAAGAAGGCATGGAGTTGGGAGTTCAAGCTGGTCAGCAGTCTCTGATTCAAAAACTATCTTTGAAGGGGATGAGTATTGAGATGATTGCTGAAATGACGGATTTATCCAGCGAATCCATCAAAAAAATGTTGGCTACGGATTCGTCTAACGAGGAGTAGTAGCGAGAACAGAATTTTGGGATTGAGAATTGACTTGCTGAGAAAAAAGTAGTTCTAAAATGGATTGTAAAGATCGTCTAGGGCTCGTTTTTAATGGATCTTGATCCTCTACAGATTTATACGGTTATGATTTATTGAAGGTTGGACACTTTTGTCTAACTTTTTTTCTCACTCCTCTTGGCCCTCCCTTGGTGAAATGAAATAAAAGTTTAAAATGTCCGAGTTGTAATCCTTGACATTACATTATGATCGTGTATAATAGCTATTGTAACAAAAAATCTTACAACAGAAAGAGGAAACAACTATGAAAAACATTTTATTTATCGTCGGATCTCTTCGTCAAGGATCTTTTAACCACCAAATGGCTAAGAAAGCAGAAAGCCTTCTGGAAGGAAAAGCAACGGTGACTTACTTGGACTACAAGGACATTCCAATGATGAACCAAGATTTGGAAACACCAACCTTGCCTGCTGTGCAGGCAGCGCGTGATGCAGTTCTTGCTGTAGATGCCATCTGGATTTTCTCACCAGTCTACAACTTTGCCATTCCAGGCGTAGTGAAAAACTTGATCGATTGGCTGAGCCGTGCCCTTGACCTATCAGAAACTCGTGGCCCATCTGCCCTCCAAGACAAGATCGTAACGGTTTCTTCAGTAGCCAATGCCGGACACGAACCAATGTTTGCGGCTTACCAAGCGCTCTTGCCTTTCGTTCGGACTCAAGTGGTTGGAGAGTTTACTGGAACAACCGTTAACCCAGAAGCTTGGGAAACAGGTGAATTGGTCTTGACAGATGAAGCGGTCGCAGGGCTGGAAAAACAAGCACAAGCCTTATTAGAAGCATAAGAAAAGCTGAGACAGAAGTCTCAGCTTTTTAGATACTAAAGAGTTGTCCGAAGAAGTATGTCACACCCATGGTGAGAAGGCCAATGATGAGGTTGCGAAGCATGGCTTGCTTGGTTGGAGCTTTTCCCAGTTTTGCACTGGTATAGCCAGTGAAGATCAAGGATAGTCCAACAACGAAGACCGTCACCGGAATACGATAAGCAGTTGGAAAGAGAATGATAGAGAGCATTGGAGGAAGGGAACCAACAGAAAAAGCAAGGAAGCTAGATGCAGCAGCATGCCAAGGATTGGTAAACTCCTCGTATTCGATACCATATTTCTCTTCGACCAGGGCTTTGAGGGGATGTTTCAGAAAGGCCCGCTCTGTCAAAATCTTTGCGGAAGTTTCGCATTCTCCATTTTGAAGATAAGCATTGTAGAGAGAGTCTCTTGCTAACTTTGGATCACGATCCAACAAGGCTTGTTCGCGGTTCACAGCAGCTTCTTCCGTGTCTTTTTGTGTGGAAACAGAGACATACTCACCGCCCGCCATCGAAAAGGCACCTGCCAGAATCGCCGATAAGCCAGATAGGAAAATGATCCAGATGTTTGGTGTGGCACTGGCTACCCCAATCACCACCCCAGCAATAGAAATAATCCCATCATTGGCCCCGAGAACAGCGGCTCTCAAGATATTCAAGCGGTCGTTAAATGATTCATCTACTCCATGTTTCATTTCAGTCATACAATGTCTCCTTTATCTTATTTAGAATGATTATAAATAAAATACAATAAGAAAGCAAGGATTTTAACTCAAATGATAAAAGTTCGACAATTTAATGAAATTTAAGTTATAATCTTTGGCATTGCAAGCAAAAAGAAAGAATAGGTCATACGCCTATTCTAGCAAGATTTATTTAGCAGAAGTGATTTTACCTTTGAGGATCCTGATGGTATTCTAACGCGAGTGCGGAAAGGATAACAAAAAAACAGCAAATTGCTGTTTTCTGATGAGAAAAATTAATTCGTATCTTGTTCTTTCCCCACAACCCAAAATAAGAGAAGGAGTTGGAAGATGCCTAAGGCAAATAAGACCATAAAACCGTTGCGGCTTCCTTTAGCAGTGGCTTGGGTGAAGTCCATCTTTTGATTAGCTTGGCTCATGGCAACGATCAGCGAAGCTAGGGTTGTTCCGACAGCGCCTGCAAATTGTTGCAAGGTGTTAAAAATCGCGTTCGCATCAGGTTGCTCTTCCAGAGAGAGTTGTTTTTGTCCGTTGGTCATGATATTGCCAAAGGCAAGCCCCATACCGGTCATGAAGATCATGTAAAAGACAAGAATCAAGACATTTGATAACTTCAAGCCAAAGAGTGTGAAGAAGAAATGAGCCAGAAGGATCAAAACAGCTCCAAGGAGAATTGGTCTGCGGGCGCCTAGTTTATCTAGAATGAGACCAGAGAAGGGAGCAAAGCCAGCTCCGATGATGGCTCCTGGAAGCAGCATCAAAGCTGCAAGTGTGGTGTTAGAGTGGTTGACCAACTGGATATAATTGGGCAAGAGGAAACTCATGGCCAGAGAACCTAATTGGAAAGTGAAAAAGGCAAGAACATGGCCAGTGAGGAGATGGTTCTTTAAGATGGCAAGGTTGATAATGGGATTCTCCAACTGATTGGACCGCCAGACTAAGAGAACGAGTCCCAAGAACCCAATCACCAGCCAACCAAGGACAGAAAAACTAAAGAAAGCATGGTCAGAGAGACCGTGAATGCCTAGAATCAAGCCTAAAAATGATGCAATAATGGCGAGAAGGCTCATGATATCAAGGGTTTCTCGTTTGACTTTACTGATTTGCTCAATGGAGCGAAGTCCTGCAACTAGCGAAGCTAGAAGGATCGGGAATTGAACCAAAAAGATGGAGCGCCAGCCGAAGTTAGCTGTCAAGAGACCACCGACAGTAGGACCAATGGCGGGAGCGATAGCTGTAATCAGGGTCCCCACTCCCATCATGAGACCGATCTTGCGTTTTGGGACCTGCTCTAAAATGATATTAAACATCAGAGGAAGGGCAAAACCAACCCCCATTCCTTGGACCAATCGACCCAAGACCACAAAGCCAAAACTTGGAGCTAGGAAGTCAATGAGAACACCTAAAACAGATAGGAGATTTCCAACTAAAAAGATGGACTTCATTTTGAAAGAGCGCTTGAGGTAGGCAGATAAGGGGACCACACAGGCAACTACTAGAAGATAGATGGTGGTGACCCACTGAACGGTTGCGGTATTGATTTCAAATTCCTTCATCAATATTGGGAAGGTGATATTCATGGCAGTTTCTCCAGCAACCCCGCAAAAAGAAAGGATCCCCGTCGCAAAGATTGCAAACAGGACCTTGGCTGAAATTTTATCTTGTGACATAGGTGTCTGATTCCTCCTAAATCTTCCTAAAGATATGGACTATGGTATAAAAATCATGGTTACGATCTGATTTTCCGTCAGCTCCAATCGCTAGGAGCATAGCACGACCAACGGTAACCTGATCCATCGTTTTGTTAGCTAACAAATAGTATAGAGGAAATGAAGACCCCTGTCAAAGAGTTTTTGAAAAGTTTTGAAAATTATAAAAGTATTCTCAAAAGACGACGCTTCTCCAAACGAAAGGAAAGGTTCGCCAGTATGATATAATAAGAAGAAAGCAGTAAACGTGAAGAAGTCAATCAACTCGAACAGGAGGCCCCATGACCAAGTATTTAGTCCAGAAGTTTTTCTGGTTACGAGAAAAAAGTTTGATTCAAATTTCCCAGAAAACCCTGGTTTCCTTATTTCCTTTTTTTCTATTTTCAGGAATCATTCGGGTGATCGCCTTATCGGTCTTCTCCGATCGTGGCTATATCCATCAGCTCTTTTCAATGGATAGCTGGTTGCCATGGGATCAGGCCATCAGCCAGGTTCTCGGTAATATTTCCAACTTTCTAGGAGGTCTAGCTGGACCGTTAGCGACCTACTTCGCTGGAAAATACACAGCTGGGCACTACGGTAGAAGTACAGGGACAGCAGGTGTCACTGCTCTTTTGGTCAGCTTGATTGTAGGGTCCCAGGAATTGTTGGTGGGACCACTCAATGATGGGCAACTGACGCGTATCAACTTACCTGCGACGACCAATATCGTCTTAGCGATTTTTTTAGGCTATCTAATCGGGCAGATCTTTCGTCTATCCAAGGCCAGTGACGACCAGATTGTGGACAAGGATTTCATCTATCAACCCAAGACGGTGCGTCCCATTTTCTTATCCTTAGTTCTAGGGGTCAGCCTCAATCTTCTTTGGTTCTTGGGAACCAATTTAATATTTTTCAGACTATCCGACAGTTCTTGGCTTCTCTAACGGTAAGCAGTCATCATCTCTTGTCCACCTTTGTCAT
>NZ_CM002128.1:129666-156078 GCF_000448565.1 Streptococcus sp. HSISM1
CGTCTTAGCGATTTTTTTAGGCTATCTAATCGGGCAGATCTTTCGTCTATCCAAGGCCAGTGACGACCAGATTGTGGACAAGGATTTCATCTATCAACCCAAGACGGTGCGTCCCATTTTCTTATCCTTAGTTCTAGGGGTCAGCCTCAATCTTCTTTTGGTTCTTGGGAACCAATTTAATATTTTTCAGACTATCCGACAGTTCTTGGCTTCTCTAACGGTAAGCAGTCATCATCTCTTGTCCACCTTTGTCATGGGACTATTTAGTGGGCTATCTGCTTGGTTTGGTAATAGTCAAGCCTTTGCCTTGAACTCAATTGCGGATGATAACTTTGCTTTGGAAAATCTCACCTACGCTGTGACGCATCATACAACGACAGGCATTCCTCATCTCTATACCTTGACCAATTTGTACCGCAGTTTTGGTCTGGTAGCTGGTGTCGGCGCTGTCCTAGCGCTTTTGGTTGCAATCTTATTGGTTTCACGAAGTCAAAAGGACAAGAAAGTCAGCCTTCTCAGTCTGTTTCCAAGTCTCTTTAACAACGGGGCGTCTTTCATTGTAGGGATACCGGTCCTTCTCAACCTCCTATATGTGATTCCCTTTTTATTGATCCCTTTGGTGAATATGGGAATAGCAGCTCTAGCTTTGTGCTTCAAGCTGATGCCAGCAGCTGTCTATCCGGTGCCAGATGGGACACCTAGTCTTCTCTATGCTTTTATTGGAACCGGAGGAAGTCTGAGGGCTTTAGCCGTCAGTATACTTTGTTTTGCCGTCGATGTGCTCCTTTATCTACCATTTGTCCGCATGGGAAATCGTATCCGAAAAGATTTAAAAGTGAAAGGAGAAAGCGATGAAGCAATCTAAAAAAACAGCGATCGTCCTTACTTTGGTCAGTCTTTTCTTGATTGCTTTAGCCATTCCTTCTTATAGCTGGACTCGGACCAATGTTTCAAAAATCGAGAAATTTTATAATTCAAAATTGTCTCCCATCATCATGATCCCGGGAAGCTCAGCAACAGAGAACCGCTTCGATGGCTTGGTGACCAAGCTCAACCAAGGTCGCCAAGGAACCAAACACAGCCTGCTCAAGGTCAAAGTTTGGAATGATGGGCATATCACCTATAGTGGTAGTATTGATGCCAAGGACAATGAACCAGTAATTGTGGTTGGTTTTGAAAACAACAAAGATGGCTATAGCAACATTAAAAAGCAAGCCAAACTCTTTAATCAAGCCTTCGAAGCTCTTCAAGAAAAATACAATTTTAATAATTTTAAGGGTTTAGGTCATTCCAACGGTGGCTTGATTTATACAGCCTTTATTGAAAATTATCTGGGGGATTATGATATAGATCTCAAGACCCTCATGACCATCGGGACTCCTTACAATTTCACGGAGACCAATATCAAAAATAAATCTGAGATGTTGGCCGATTTTATCAAGGGAAAAGAAGCCATCCCGACAACCCTTCATATGTATTCAGTTGCAGGGACCATTACCTATGATTCAGATGAGTTGGTCCCAGATGCCAGTGTTTCTGCTGGGAAGTATATCTACCAAAACCAAGCAGCTAGCTATACGGAGATTACGGTGACGGGGGAAGATGCACAGCACTCGGACCTTCCAACCAATGATGAGGTAGTTGCCTTGGTGAAAGAGCATATTGAAAGTCAAACGGATCGTCGAGCCAAACCGAATAAAATAAACTAAGTGTGAAGAAGGGATTCCTTCCTCACTCTTTTTTTAGTATAATAAAGTTTAGTATGAAAATAAGGGAGACTATAGGAAATAAGATGAAAAGAAAAAATGGGTGCAGTTAGGAATAGTGGCTTCGAGTATGGTCATGTTAACAGGATGTTACCAAAGATACTAACGTCAGTCCAGTCCCAAAAAAGAGGCTGCAACAAGCCAGACTTCAGCAAAGAAACAAGCGAAAAAAACAGATAACAAACAATTATACCAGTCTGTTTTTTCAGACTACCAAAAGATTTTTGCCACTTCAAAAGATTTGGATGCTATTTCCAAATTGAATGATGCATTAGCCAAAGAAGATCGGATGATCAATAGCTGGGTGATCGAGACCGTGATCAATCAGCCAGAAGCTGTTCGCTATGCCTTTAAGGACTTAAATAACGATGGGGTAGATGAGATGATCATCGCCAATCAGCAGACCGATGGAAGCTACTTTGTGACAGGAGTCTATTACCTCAAGGAGCAAAAACCGACTCTGCTAGCTGAAGGTTTCGTCGCTGGACACGGTGGAGCGCGCAATGCGACGACCCTCTATCAGGGAGGAGAAGTCTTAGAAGTCAGCTGGATGTCAGGAACTGGCCGTGGGGTAGCTGTGCTCTCACGAATAGAAAAGACGCCTCAAGCCGCGACCAAAGTCCAGGAAGAAGAAGTCCAAGTACCTGGGTCAGATCTGAATAGCCTCTTTGGAAAATCGGATGAGGAAAAATTGGATCTCAAGAGTTTCGATTGGCAAACTTTTGACAGCACACCATCAGCGGGAAATAGCCAAAGCCAGGAAAAAACGCCTTGGAATGCTGAAAAATCAGCAAAATTGGCAGAATTTATGAAGACCTGGGGCGAAAAGATGGGCCAACCCAACTATCAAAAAGGCATCGCTGGCGGTGATGTAGGACCAGACAACCTCTATACTCTAGGGGAAAATAGTAAGATGGATGCCATTTATACAGATACCGGTCAGGGAAATGCAAAATATCGCATCGTGGAACGCTATAGCAATTGGGACAAGTATCCAGATGTGCATAGTTATTTCTTTGCTATTACAGATACAGGAGAAGGCATTGTCTTTCATTCTCCAACGACCAATGGAGGAAAGATGTATCTAAAACCAACGGACAACAAGGAACTTCAAGAAGAATTTACACAGTTACTTCATCAATAAAAAGAAGAATAAACCAGAAAAAGACTGTTTTTCTGGTTTTGTTTATTCAAATAATGAATAAAAATACAATAAAAGAAATGATTTTTAGGATATAAAATATGTTAAAAACTAGTGATAATTAGCGGTGCATAAGTATTTGAAAACAGAAAATGTTTGACAATTAAAGGAAAATCATTTAAAATATATTCATTCTTTATTTATAGGAGAAAAAATATGAAAAAACTTCTTACAGCCGGTGTGGCTCTCTTGTCAGTTGCAACGTTAGCAGCTTGTTCTGGTAAAACTGCTTCAGAATCATCAAGCAAAGATGCAAAAGCTTCTTCTAGCAAAGTAGAAAAATCATCTACTTCAGAAAGCAAATCAAGCAGTTCATCAAAATCATCTAAATCAGCAACCTCTTCTGTTAAAATTCCAGAAATTGTCTTGTTGACTGATGATGAAATCGATAATGCCAAAACAATTGGTGATATGAAAACTCTTTATAGTAAATTAGTGGATAACTATAAAAAATATGCTCAAGATATTGGCGATCAAATTCCCGAATCACTGAGATCTAAATATACTCAACAAGTGGAACCAGCTCTCAAGACATTGGACGAATCAAAAACTCAATTTGATACAGCACTTTCAACTGGTGGTTCAGATGATACGGTTGTTCCTGAACAAGGGCGTACTGTTTTTGTACAACAATTGAAATCTGGACGTGACACTATGAAACAAGCTCTTGAAAGTGCATATAAATCAATTGCGCCATTGCTCTCTTCATCAGCTGAATAATTCATAAATGAAAATGAGAGTGGGACAGAAATCGGTTATTCGTTAGAATTCGATTTCGTCGTCCCACCTCCGCACAGTTGAGTAGGGCTGTAAAAGCTGATGAAATCAGCGTAGTAGAGCCCACTCAACCACTGCGTCTTGCTCGACAATCCAAAAACAATTAATAGGCTAGGACTTTTATCCTAGCCTATTTTTGCTTTCTTACAAAAATGTAAGAAATAAAGGGTCAAATGTAAGGTTATGTTATGGTGAAAGCGCTTCAGTTTTAGTACAATAGACTTGTAAAAAAGGATTGAAGCTTTTTCGAGCTAGAAAGGAATGGACCATGACCCTACTAGACGTTCAACATATCAAAAAAATCTACAAAACCCGCTTTCAAGGAACGCAGGTTGAAGCCCTAAAAGATATTCACTTCACTGTTGAAAAGGGCGAATACGTCGCTATCATGGGGGAATCAGGATCCGGGAAATCGACCCTCCTCAACATCTTGGCCATGCTGGACCAGCCGACGGAAGGACGGGTCTACCTCAATGGTACCGATACCTCCACCATCAAGAACAAGGATGCGTCCAGCTTCCGTCGGGAAAAACTAGGCTTCGTCTTTCAAGATTTCAACCTGCTCGACACCTTGTCTGTCAAGGACAATATCCTCTTGCCACTCGTCCTCTCTCGCAGACCAGTCAAGGAAATGATGACTAAGGTCGATAGCGTCAGCCGGGAGTTGGGTATCCACCAACTGCTTGAAAAATACCCCTACGAAATCTCTGGAGGTCAAAAACAACGGGTAGCCGTAGCGCGGGCCATCATCACCTCACCAGAAATCCTCCTTGCTGATGAGCCAACAGGGGCGTTGGATTCCAAGTCTTCAGCTGCGTTGCTCGACGTCTTTGAGGATATCAATACCATGGGCCAAACCATTCTCATGGTAACCCACTCAACCGCAGCGGCAGCTCGGGCCAAGCGCGTGCTCTTTATCAAGGATGGGATTCTCTATAACCAGATCTTCCGCGGAGAAAAGACAGAGCGTCAGATGTTCCAAGAAATTTCAGATACCTTGACGGTCATGGCGGGAAAGGAGGATCATGATGTTTAAATTAACAAGTAAATTAGCTCTTTCCAACCTCAAACAAAATCGTAAGCTCTATTACCCTTTCGCTATAGCCGTTATTTTAACGACCATGATCCTCTATAGCTTTATCGCCCTGGCAACGACCCCTCACTTAGAGGCTTCTTACGGAGGACGAACGGCGAGAACTGTTCTTGGTTTTGGTTGTTTCGTCGTCCAGCTGGTCGTCATCATTTTAGTGGCTTATGCCAATGGCTATGTCATGAAAAATCGTTCCAAAGAACTGGGACTCTACAGTGTTCTGGGGATGGAGAAGAAGCACCTCCTCGTCATGACCTTATGGGAATTGCTTATCTTCTATATCCTCACAGTTGGCGCGGGACTGGGCTTGGGACTCTTATTTGATCCCTTGATTTTTGCCTTACTCCTAAAATGTATGGGGCTACCAGTCGTCATTCAATCAACCTTCCAGATAGAGGCTGTTCTTAACACTTTACTTGGGTTAGCCTTAGCTTTTGGCCTCATTCTCTTGTTGAATTCTTTCCGCCTCTTGCGCTACAGTTCCCTCCACCTCATGCAACAGAAAAAGGCAGGGGAGAAGAAGGGACGCTTCTTGCTGGTTCAAACTCTGTTAGGACTAGGGCTCTTAGGAATTGCTTTTTATATAGCGCTAACCGTTGAGCGGCCAGTTGCGGCTGTCCAAGGATTCTTTATTGCCGTCATCTTGGTCATTCTAGCGACTTATCTCTTATTCAACGCAGGATCCATTACCTTCTTAAGATTTCTCAAAGGTCGGAAATCCTATTATTACAAGCCAGAGAATTTTATATCTGTCTCTAACTTAATAGCTCGGATGCGAAAAAATGCAGCGGGCCTTGCGACGATTAGTATTCTATCCACCATGGTCTTGGTCACCTTAACCGGGTCGCTCAATATCTTTATTGGAGGGCAGAATTACCTAGATACTGTTTACCCTTCTGATTATATGATTAGTGTGGGGCATATGCCTTCAGATGCTGAAACAGAATCGGTTATTGAGGATGTTCAAGCTCAAATAAAGAAAACAGCCGATGCAACACATCTATCAGATTATCAGGTGGCACAGACAACATACTGGTCGGCTGAAATTCGAAAGATTGATGGAAGGAGTAGAGGTGAATGACCAGTCCACTCCATCAAGTGGTCAGGAGTTGAAGTCAGAAGGAACAGTCTACTTTTTTGATCAGGCGACTTATGAGCAACTGACCGGGCAAAAAGTTGAGCTTGGGGAAAATGAAATCTTAGCCTATGGATATCAGTATCCTGGAAGATTAGACGCACAATTAGAAATCAATGGGAAGACCTTCACGATTAAAGAAAAACTAAACTCCAATTTTATCCAAGGGAAACTCCCTCAATCCGACCTGTTTCAACACCAAATGGGCTTGTACCTGGTCCTCCCTGACTTGAACCAACTGGGACTAAAAGTTGATAAAAATTTGGAATTCTCTATTAGTGCTAAAAATAAAGATAACCAAGATTTTATTTCTGGCTTGATCAAAGAGCTGTATTCGACAGACAAAATCAGTCAATATGGTGCGACTTATTTTGGTGGATTTGATCGATACAGTATAGAGAAAGATTGGCGTGAAACAGCAGGGACTCTTCTATTTATCGGGATTTTTCTATCGGTGATCTTTCTATTAGCTACAGTTCTTGTCATTTACTACAAACAGATTTCAGAGGGCTATGAGGACCGGGAAAATTTTGTGATCTTGCAACAAGTAGGATTGGACCAAAAGCAAACGTCCACCACGATTCGCAAACAGATACTCACTGTCTTTTTCCTTCCATTATTCTTCTCCTTCCTCTACCTAGGAGTAGCCTACAAGATGATCGCAAAAATCGTTGCTATCTTAGGAGCAACCAATGCGGGCTTGGTTCTTCAAACGACTCTTTCTGTCTGCGCTGTCTTTTTCATCTCTTATGTTCTCGTCTTTCTTCTGACTTCTAGAAGTTATCGAAAGATTGTCGTGAGATAGCGTTCGAGTCTATAAAAGATTGGGAAATGAAAAAGCCGATAAGTAGACAAACTGTTTTTTCATAGAACAAGCTAAGTGTTGCGGAAAGAATTATAATAATGTATGTTTTAAAGCTTATTTAAACAAATACTGAAACTTTCCGCCGTGAGAAAAGTGCTAGAAATAAAGTATTTCTAGCATTCGGGAGTTTTGAAACTTTAGGTTCAAAACTAAGTTATGGAACTTCCTGGATTGCTGAAATTATCCACTGGATAATTTCACCTAACGTCCGTACTCACCTAAGGAAAGTTTCAAGGATAGGTTTTTCCTTAACCAAAAACACCGAGGATTATATCCTCGGTGTTTTTTATCGCGATTATTTCACGTGTTTTGCAAGTTCTTCTTGCGCTTTTTTGTTTGATTCTTCTTTTTCTTTCAACCAATTCTTATAAGCTTTTTCATGTTCGGCAGTTGTAACTGTCTTATCTTGAAGTTTTTGGTATTTGAAGAAGGTTGTTTCACCTTTAATACCAATTGCAGAATTTGCTGCTGAGAATGGTGTTACCTTGGTGATAGATGGAACTCCACCCTTAGAGTAGATTGGAAGAACAATGGCGTTTTCTGTCAACCAAGCTTGGGCATCAGCGTATTTTTCATAACGTGCATTGGTATCCAATTTTTCAGCATTGGCAGCATCTAGCAATTCTTTGTATTGATTCAAACCAATTTTCTCGATGAGCGCTTGGTCTTTCTTAGGATCAAGTCCCATACCAGTCAAGGTTGAACCATCTGTTGGGTTCAAGATATTCAAGTAAGTAGATGGGTCTTGGAAGTCAGGTCCCCAACCAGTAATATCCATGTCAAAGTCTTTTTGATCTGGTGATTGGGCAAAGTAAGTAGCGTTGTCTGCATCATCTGTAGACAATTTTTGAACATCGATCACGACATTGTCTTTACCAAGAGCTGTTTCAATAGAGCTCTTCATAGAGTCTGCTTGTTGGACAAGAGTGCTAGAAGATTGGTCTACAACATAGTCGATATGGATTGGGAATTGAACACCTTGTGATTGCAATTCAGATTTAGCTTTTGCAAGTTCTGCTTTGGCTTTGTCCGCATTATGCAAGCTGTCTTGAGCATCAGCAAAGCTCACACCTTTCCACTCATCTCCTGTTGCGGCAAGTTTTTCTTCAACGAGTGTACCGAAGTCTTTTCCGTTGGCTTGCACAAATGTAGGTGGAACTAGAAGTGTACGAAGAGTTCTTGATGCTCCCTCTTTACCATTAGCTTGTGCACTGTATGAAGTTCTATCCAAAGCGAAGTTCAAGGCTTGACGGAAGTTTTTGTTTTGAAGAGCTGTCTTGGTGCTGTTCTTTTGTTCGTCAGAAGTCTTCTTCGTATGACCGTAGTTTTGACGGTTGACGTTGAAGTAAGCGTAGTAGACAGTAGAATCTTGTTGAGAATAAACGATGTTATCCTTGAATTTCTTCTGAATTGTGCTGTAAGTTGAGCTTGTTGGGAAGAGACGAGCAGAAGTTAAGTTACCGTCTGAGAAGTTACGAGCAAGATAGTCTTGGTCTGATCCATCGAAGTAAGTCAATTTAACCGTATCGATGTGAACATTTTTCTTGTCGTAGTAATCAGGGTTTTTATCCAACTCGATTTGTGATTTTGAAGTGAAGGATTTCAAAATGTATGGACCATTGTAGAGGATACCATTTGGTTTCACGCTACCAAAGTCTTTCCCAGCTGATTCCAAGAATTTTGCATTAACTGGCATCATAGTAGCAGTCGTTAATTTAGAATTCCAGAAAGATTCTGGTTGGTTCAAAGTGTATTGAAGAGTGTGATCATCAACAGCTTTTACCCCAACGGTTGAGAAGTCTTTGGTTTTCCCGTTTACATAGTCATCCAAGCCTTTGACTGAGTTTTGAACCAAGTAAAGAGCATCTGATTTTTTATCTGCTACGTATTTTAGAGATGTCACGAAATCTTTTGCAGTAACGTCAGCGTATTCATTTCCTTCTGAATCATACCACTTCGCATCTTTTCGAAGCTTGTAAGTATAAGTCAGACCGTCTTTTGAAACAGACCAGTCTTCAGCAAGAGCAGGCACTAGGTTACCGTATTGGTCGTTTTCAAACAAACCATCGACCAAGTTGGTAGTAATGTCGCTTGTAGTTGCACGGTTTGAAGTCAAATAGTTCAAGGTATCAGGGTCAGAACTATACACGTAGTTGTAGGTTGTCCCTTTTGATGCATTAGAAGATGAGCCACATGCAGCAAGGAAAAGCGTTGAAGCCGCGGCGACACCTGCTAAAAGAGCAAGCTTCGATTTTTTCATATTCGTGTCTCCTTTTGAATAATTTAAATTATTATACTCCAATCAATCTACAAAATAAAGTGTTTTTTGAACTTTTTTTGCATATTTACACACCCGTATACAGTAAAACCCCTGATTTTAAGGGATTTTTAAGGAATAAAAATTTTTTAAAAAAATTACTATTATGCTTTACATACTAGTAAAGAAAGAGTATACTGATAGTGAGCAAACTAGTATGTAAAACAAACTAGTGAAAAATGTGAAGAAAGAGGTGAGAAGGATGAAAGAGTCCCAATTACTAAAGGGAGTCTTGGAGGGCTGTGTGCTTGAGATTATTTCCAAAAAGGCTATCTATGGCTATGAATTGATCCAAAGTCTCAAAGAGATGGGATTTGATAAGATTGTCGCTGGGACCATTTATCCCCTCCTGCAAAAATTAGAAAAACAAGGGGTTATTCATGGGGAAATGAGGCCGTCTCCAGATGGTCCCGATCGTAAGTATTTTTCACTCAGTGATGCTGGAAGAGAGCGCTTAGGGGAATTTTGGGACCAGTGGCAGGAGCTAGTCACAAAAGTAGAACGTATCAAGAAAGAGGGAGAAGAATGGTAGAAAGTTATACAGAAAAAATGTCAGATGAATTGATTCATCTAAACAAAGAGGATCAAGCCTATGTGAAAAAAATGGTGGCCTATATTGGGACCAAGTCCTATTTTTATGATGATGAAGCGCTCGGTGAACAACTCTACAATATGGTTTGCGATCTGAAAGTTGCTGAAAAAGAAGGCATACGGGCGGTGGATTATTTTGGAAAGGATCCACGGGCGATGGTGGATCAAGTTCTTTCAGACTTGCCTAAACGCTCTTTAGGATCTTATGTGGGACTCGTCTTCCTACTTGGAGTGATCTTGGTTGGCATGCGTTATTTAATGGATTTTACCTGGATGACGCCACTAAAAATCGAACCCTTGACCTATGTTGTCATTCTCCTCAATTTCTTGGTGTTCAGCCAGTTTATCACGTGGCTTTGGTCTAAACAGAGCTATGGTGAAATGAAGTGGTCTTGGGCTATGTTTATCAGTGTGATCAGCCTGATGGTGTTTCTGAACATTGTACGACTATGTTCGATCTATTTTGGCCACATTGGGAGTCTCTTCTTATCAGATGGTTGGGGGATTGTTCTTGCTGTCTTAGTCCTACTTGGGTTTACGGTCATGGCTTTTAGAAGCAAGGATCGTCTGATGACGAGTTTACTAGTCCTGGGCTTGACTTTCTTAGTTACTGGATGTTGGATTCGTCTTGTGAATCAGGAAACTGCTCATTTAATAGGCTGGCTACTTCCTCTCATAGGACTAGTCCTGACCCTTATTGTATTTTGTCTCCAAAGAAAGAAGGAAGAAGCATGAAATCAGCAATGTATTTTGAAGAAACGCAGGCCTTGATGCAAACCTTTAGCCAGGAGGACCAAGCTTATTTCCAAGATCTCTGGGATTATTTCAATTTCGCCGGTTTCTTATATGAGGAGAAAGCCTTAAGAGAGCAGGTCTATAATCTAGCGCTAGATTTTTCGCAAGCAGGAGCGGATGGATTGACAGCAAAGGACTATTTTGGTCTCGATCCAAAGGAAATGGCAGACCAAATCATCGAAAATATGCCCAAAGAATCGACACGGTCTGTTCTGAAATATGGGGCGATCATCTCGGGAATTGTTATTTTCTATCGCCTCTTAAGTGATTTTGCTTCACAAGCGGTCCTTGTGCTCAAGCCTCTAGTCTATTTAACCGACATCATTTTGGGACTCCTAGCAATTGGGCTACTCTTCTGTCTCCTTCGTCGCCTCATTTTTGCAGAAGAAAAGTCGAAAAAAGCAATCCATGTGGCAATTGTTTTGGTTTTAGGAGTCTATTTCGCTAGTGAGATCGTGGGGGCCCGTTTCTTACCAGCCCTTGCTTGGTTGACAGTGCCGAATCCATGGGATACTCTCCTTATGACAGGGGCTAGTGGAGCACTCATTCTTTGGCAATGGAAAGAAGAGCTTGGCAGAGCCTTCGTCTTTCCTATCGTCGCCTTTTTAGTGGTTGGATTCTTACATCGCTGGACCTTGGCACAAGGAGTTCAGAATCTTGGTATGACAGTTCTTCTGCCCACAGTGATCATCATCTTTGGGCTGGTTATTTATTATTGGTTTACGATTCGTTCTTTGAAAAAGAATAAGACGGAAAGTGATAAATAGAAAGAAAAGGGGGGCTGGGACAAAAGTCCTAGCATCTCAATAGTCCTCAATTGTTTTTGGATTGTCGAGCAAGACGCAGTGGTTGAGTGCTCAAAGCACTGCTTTGAGGTGGTAGATAGGACTTGCTAAGCAAGTTTCCTAAGTATTTGTTCGCTTTTCAAGTTCCAAAGATGCCCTACTCAACTGTGCGGAGGTGGGACGACGAAATCGAATTCTAACGAATGACCGATTTCTGTCTCACTCTCTTTTCTGATCCAAGTATGATAGAATAAACTCATTAGATGGGAGAATATACATGAATTTGTTTCGAAAAAAGGGACTTGGGCAAGTACACCCGGGTCTAAATCGCCATTTACGATTGTGGGATTTGATTATTTTAGGAATCGGTGCCATGGTGGGGACAGGAATCTTCACGATTACGGGAACTGCAGCAGCGAATTTAGCTGGTCCAGCCTTGATCATTTCGATTGTGATTGCGGCTTTTTGCGTTGGCTTATCTGCCCTCTTTTTTGCTGAGTTTGCCTCTCGCATCCCTTCAACTGGTGGAGCCTATAGTTACCTCTATGCCATCTTTGGAGAGTTTCCCGCATGGATTGCAGGTTGGTTGACTGTGATGGAATTCATGACCGCCGTATCAGGGGTAGCCTCAGGTTGGGCTGCTTATTTCAAGGGGTTGTTGGCCAATCTTGGCTGGCGTCTGCCGACGGCTTTAAATGGGACTTTTGATCCAGCTGCGGGAACTTATGTGGATCTCTTACCTATATTGGTCATGGTCCTCGTCACAGCCTTGGTCCTTATGAATGCAAAAGCCGTCTTACGCTTCAATTCCTTGCTGGTCTTACTCAAGTTCTCCGCTCTTGCCTTGTTTATTCTTGTCGGGATTTTTCACCTAAATCCTGGCAACTGGGGAAACTTTGCCCCTTATGGCTTTGGCGAAATTTATGGTGGTCAAACAGGGATTATGGCTGGCGCTTCGCTCATGTTCTTTGCCTTTCTTGGTTTTGAGTCCATTTCAATGGCGGTCGATGAAATCAAGGAACCACAAAAGAACGTTCCTCGCGGCATCGTCCTTAGTCTTTTGATCACAACGGTTCTTTATATCTTGGTTACCTTGGTTTTGACCGGCATGGTTCCTTTTAAGAACTTAAATGTAGATGATGCGGTTGCTTTTGCCCTCCGTCAGGTCGGAGCCGGCTGGGCAGGAAATTATGTATCGCTGGTCGCTATTTTGACCCTGATTACCGTCTGCATTTCGATGACCTTTGCCCTCTCACGGATGATTTACAGTTTGGCACGAGATGGCCTTTTGCCAAAAGCTATGAAACAGCTCAATCCTAAAACCAGAATTCCAAAAAATGCGACCCTGGTCGCTGGATTAATGGCTGCCATTGCTGGTGGAGTTTTTCCGCTAGCTAGTATCGCTTCCTTTTTAAATATCTGTACCTTGGCTTACCTGGTTATGTTGGCCTTCGCTCTCTTGAAATTGCGCAAGGAACACGGTGCTCCTGGACCTGGTGAATTTAAAACGCCTTTGGTTCCGGTCTTGCCAATCCTATCGATTGTGGTCTGTCTGTCCTTTATGACCCAGTATTCTCTATCGACCTGGCTGGCTTTTGGGGTTGCTCTCTTGATTGGGATAGGAATTTATTTTGGCTATGGGTATCGCCATTCAGAAGAACATCAATAAAAGATGAAAGCTAGAGTAGAAGAACTCTGGCTTTTTGTATAGGGAAAGCTCTTTTTTTGGTATAATAAAGGGAGAAAGTTAAATAGATAACAAAGGAGAACACCATGACATTTGAAGAGATTTTACCAGGATTAAAGGCCAAGAAAAAATATGTACGAACAGGATGGGGTGGAGCAGAAAACTATGTCCAATTGTTTGATACCATCGAGCAAAATGGGGTGGCTCTGGAAGTGACACCTTATTTCCTCATTAACGTGTCTGGTGAAGGCGAAGGCTTTTCCATGTGGAGTCCAACTCCCTGTGATGTTCTAGCGACAGATTGGGTGGAAGTCCATGACTAAACGGGTCTTGATTACAGGCGTGAGCTCCGGGATTGGTCTGTCGCAAGCTCGTTTGTTTTTAGAAAAGGGCTATCAGGTTTATGGAGTGGACCAAGGAGCGGATCCTCAGTTGCCAGGCGATTTTCACTTCTTACAGCGAGACTTAATCTTGGATTTGACACCAATCTTCGACTGGTGTCCTGAGGTAGATGTCTTGTGCAATACAGCGGGAGTATTGGACGATTATAAACCGCTCCTTGAGCAAAGCGCTCAGGAGATTCAGGAGATTTTTGAGATCAACTATGTGACTCCGGTAGAGCTGACACGACATTATCTGACTCAAATGTTGGAGAAGAAGCAAGGGATCATCATTAATATGTGCTCCATTGCTTCTAGCCTAGCAGGAGGTGGCGGTCACGCTTATACTTCCTCCAAGCATGCTCTAGCAGGCTTTACCAAACAGCTGGCCCTGGATTATGCAGAAGCTGGGATTCAGATTTTTGGTATCGCACCAGGTGCTGTCAAAACGGCTATGACCGCTGCGGACTTTGAACCAGGAGGCCTAGCAGACTGGGTGGCTAGCGAGACCCCTATTAAACGCTGGATAGAGCCAGAAGAAGTGGCAGAAGTCAGTCTCTTTTTGGCCAGTGGAAAGGCCTCTGCCATGCAGGGACAAATCCTGACCATTGATGGTGGTTGGAGTTTGAAGTAGGAGGAATTGATGGAAATCAAAAAACACTTTGGTGTCTATGGCATTTGCTATGAGAATGGGAAATTGCTTTGCATTGAGAAAACGAGAGGACCTTATCAACATCGTTTTGATCTACCGGGTGGTAGTCAGGAACTCGGTGAGGGGTTGACAGAAACCCTTAAGAGAGAAGTTCTGGAAGAGACAGGCTATACGCTTAGCTCTTATTCAAATCCTAGGATTTATGATGTGCTGGTTCATGAAGAAGGGCAAGACTTCGCTGTACACCATGTCATGGCCTTTTATGATGTAGTGCTCGATTTTGAGAGCTCTCAAAAATCCCTTCCTCAGGAGGTTCTTGATGGAAGCAATGATTCAGCAAATGTCATTTGGCTGAATTTGGAAGAAATTACCGAAGAAAATGCCTCGCCATTAGTATTGAAGGCGAAGGCAGAGTTAGAAGGATTTCCAGAATTAGAACGGACAAGTTATAGAAATTGGAAAGTAAAATAGAGGGATAATGGAACTATTTAAAACATGGAAGAAATGTATGGTTCTCTATGGTCTTAAATCTCAAATCGGGACTGTTTATCGAAACAGTGATATGACAACGATTTTTTATGATATTGGGAATTTTTTATACCTAGCAGGGGAGTTAGATTCCAGATTTTGGGAAGATTTTGTTAGGCAATATGGTTTAGATTATAAGATTATTATTTCAGAAGACACTAAGTGGCAAGATTTTCTGCATCGGCAAGTTGGGTTAATTTCTTTTACTCGCTATTCTTTTAAAGATAAGGCAAATTTTCAAGTTGAATTTCTAAATGATCTAGTTAGTAAGTTAGAGAAAGGTTGCAATATTGTACCTATTGATAATCGTATTTATAACTGCCTTTCTGAGGAAGAATGGTCACAGGATTTACAGGGGGATTTTGAGTCCTACCAGGATTTTGCTTTAAAAGGTGGATTTGGCTTTGTTATTCTTAAAAATAATGAAGTGATTGCTGGGATTTCCTCAGGGTTAGTTTACCGTGAAGCAGTTGAAGTGGAAGTTGCAACTAGACCAAACGAACAAGGAAATGGATTTGCCAAAAAGCTTGGTGCTGCAATGATTCTAGAGAGTTTAAACAGAGATATGTTTCCACTTTGGGATGCTCATAACGAGGCTTCCAAAAAAGTAGCAGAATTTTTAGGATATGAGTTAGTTGAACCTTATGAAGCTTTTGAACTAGAGGAAAGTGTCGTATAATGATATCTGATATTGTATCTTTTAAGACGAGGTGAATGAACATGCAAAATCAACTAGCTCTTAGTGGCGAAAAAATTGTTGAAAAAGTTTATCCCCATTTATTGCACCACGTCGGCTTGATTCGTGGGGAATACTTGTTGAGAGAACTAAACCAAAACATACTATTACCAAATTGTCAGCAATTTGTGAAAGATTATCTAGACACTATTTGTCATTTGTACTCAGATGAAGAAGTCTGGTATCGCTTTTCAGAGTTAACAAATGCAGAAGCAAATATTCTAGACGGGACTAAAGAGTATTTTGACGAACGCCACCCCTTATTTGGATACAGAGGTATCAGGCGTTTGTTGGCGTGTCCAGATGAATTTCAGGCTGAGACAAATGTTGTTACAGAAGTTTTTCAAACCAATCCCAATCTGTCTGTTATTTTCCTTTTGTCAATGATGCTGAACAATTAAAACAAGCTATTACAGTATTGCGTCAGTATGGTTTTACTGGGAAAGTCGGCACGATGATTGAATTACCATCAGCTTATTTCGACTTGGACAGGATACTGGAAACGGGCATTTCAAAGATTGTAGTTGGAATGAATGATTTAACTTCTTTTATTTTTGCGACTGTGAGAAACAGTCAATGGCATGATATGGAAAGTCCAATTATGTTAGATATGTTGAGACAGATGCAGGATAAAGCAAGGAAGAACAAGATTGATTTTGCTGTAGCAGGCTATCTGAATACTTCTTTCATACAAAAAATGAATCAGATGGGTATCGAATGTATTCTCCATTACAGCTCTATTCCAGAGATTTTTGATTTAGAAATTGACCATCCAGACCATCTTAAACATATAAAAGAAGAAAGTAAAAAATTACAAAGGAGAACCTATGACACCTCAAGAAATGTGGAATGCCTACAAGAAAATCAATCCCTCTATCGGAGATGAAATCGATGCCTGGGCTTTTGGAGTAGAAGCAGATCTCTTGGCAGATTTGGTTCTAAGAGGCGAAAAAACAGCAACAGCCTCAGCCTACGACCTCTACGAACTAGAGGACGAACCCCTTCCCCAAGAAGGGACCTTTGATGTCATTTTGGACAGTCAAAATCAGGCTGTTTGCATTGTCGAAATTACCAAGGTTTCTGTTCAGCCCTTCCATCAAGTGTCTGCTGACCATGCCTTCAAGGAAGGTGAAGGAGACAAATCTCTGGCCTATTGGCGTCAGGTTCATGAGGAGTTTTTCACGGAGTGGCTGGAGGAAGCAGGTCTGACGTTTACACCTGACAGCAAGGTGGTTTTAGAAGAATTTCGCAAGGTTTATCCACTATAGAACACGCTCTCCTTTTTGGAGAGTTTTTTGATTTGGTCTTATTTTCCAAAAGGGCTAAAAAATGGTATAATGTAAGCGATATTGTACAGAAAAGAGAAATGTTATGCCAAATTATGCCATTATTTTAGCAGCGGGGAAAGGTACCCGTATGAAGTCAGATTTGCCTAAGGTTCTTCACAAGGTTGCTGGGATCTCTATGTTGGAACATGTCTTCCGTAGTGTTGGAGCCATCTCACCTGAGAAGACTGTAACGGTTGTGGGCCACAAGGCGGAATTGGTGGAGCAAGTCTTAGCGGGACAAACAGAGTTTGTTAAGCAAACAGAGCAATTAGGAACTGGTCATGCGGTCATGATGGCAGAGCCAGTCTTGGAAGGTCTTGAAGGCCATACTCTTGTCATTGCAGGGGATACTCCTTTGATTACGGGTGAAAGCCTCAAACACTTGATTGACTTTCATATCAACCACAAAAATGTGGCAACCATTTTGACAGCCGAAGCAGCTAATCCATTTGGCTATGGTCGGATTGTCCGCAATGACAATGCGGAAGTGCTTCGAATCGTCGAGCAAAAAGATGCGACAGATTTTGAAAAGCAAATCAAGGAAATCAATACAGGAACTTATGTCTTTGACAATGCACGCCTCTTTGAAGCTTTGAAAAATATAAACACTAACAATGCCCAAGGTGAATACTATATCACGGATGTCATCGGTATTTTCCGTGAAGCTGGTGAAAAAGTTGGGGCTTATACGCTCAAAGACTTTGATGAAAGTCTCGGGGTTAACGACCGCGTTGCCCTTGCAACAGCAGAAGGCATCATGCGTCGTCGCATTAACCAAGCCCACATGGTCAATGGGGTGAGCTTTGTCAATCCGGATGCGGCCTATATCGATGTCGATGTTGAGATCGCACCAGAAGTGCAAATCGAAGCCAATGTTACCTTAAAAGGACACACAAAAATTGGGGCTGAAACAGTCTTAACCAATGGAACCTATATTGTGGACAGTGAAATTGGGGCAGCTGCTGTCATCACTAACTCTATGATTGAAGAGAGCACGGTAGCTGATGGCGTGACGGTAGGACCATACGCTCATATTCGTCCAGGATCTAGCCTCGCCAAAGATGTCCATATTGGAAACTTTGTTGAAGTCAAAGGTTCGTCTATTGGCGAAAATACCAAAGCGGGTCATTTGACCTACATCGGCAACTGCCAAGTCGGCAGCAACGTCAACTTTGGTGCTGGAACTATCACGGTGAATTACGATGGCCAACACAAGTTTAAAACAACAATTGGCAACAATGTCTTTGTTGGTTCAAATTCAACCATCATTGCACCCGTCGAGCTCGGAGATAATTCCCTAGTCGGGGCTGGATCCACCATTACCAAAGATGTGCCAGCAGATGCGATTGCGATCGGTCGTGGCCGTCAAGTGAATAAAGAAGAGTATGCTCTTCGCTTGCCACACCATCCTAAAAATAAATAGGAGAATCTCATGCAATTTGAAGAAAAAACCATTGAGCGCAAGGAAATTTATCAGGGACCGATTTTCCAAGTGGTGACTGATCAAGTAGAACTACCCGCTGGAAAAGGTCAAGCGCAGCGTGATTTAATTTTTCATAATGGAGCAGTAGCGGTTTTACCGATCACAGATGAGGGCAAGACCATTTTGGTCAAGCAGTACCGCAAGGCGATCGAGAGGACTTCTGTAGAGATCCCAGCAGGGAAGTTGGAAAAGGGTGAAAATGCGGATCCTCAAGCGGCTGCTCTACGCGAATTGGAAGAAGAAATTGGCTACACAGCGGATCTAGAGTTATTGTATGATTTTTATTCTGCCATTGGATTTTGCAACGAGCGGATCAAACTCTATCTTGCAACCAACTTGAAAAAGGTGGAAAATCCACGTCCACAAGATGCGGATGAGACCTTAGAGTTATTAGAAGTAACCTTGAAGGAAGCCAAAGATTTGATCCAAGCTGGTGAAATCTGTGATGCCAAGACCATCATGGCGATCCAATACTGGGACTTAATCAATAAATAGAGGAGGATCCGATGGGAAAACCTTTATTAACCGATGAAATGATTGAACGAGCGAGGCGAGGTGAGGACATTTCGAGTCCTAAAATGGTCGATGCTGAAGAGACGAAAATTATTCGGACAGACCACAGGGGATTTGGCTATGAACGTCCTATGAGAGAGAGTCGTATGGAGCGTCCGCAAGAGCGTTATTCTCAGGATACTGTGCAGATCCAAGTGGAGCCCACAGTGACCAAGAGTCGTCGTATTGAAGAGCGCAAACAAAGTGTGGTCCAATCCAAACTCAATAAGATTTTGTTCTGGATCATTGTGCTCCTCATTGCCTTGATCATTGCTATTTGGCGTCTATAAGGTCGTCACAAGGAGAGAAATGACATGAAAATTGGAATTATCGCAGCCATGCCCCAGGAGTTGAAGATCTTGGTTGAAGCCCTTGAAAATGGGGAAAAGCATCTGCGTCTTGGAAAAGTCTACTATACAGGATCGATTGGACGCCATGAGGTCGTTTTGGTTGAAAGTGGCATCGGAAAAGTCATGTCTGCTATGAGTGTAGCAGTCTTGGCCAATGATTTTAAGGTGGAAGCCATTATCAACACGGGTTCTGCAGGTGCCGTTGCCCCAGGGATGGCTGTTGGAGATATCGTTCTTGCCGACAAATTGGCCTATCATGATGTGGATGTAACAGCCTTTGGCTACAAGTACGGTCAAATGGCAGGCCAACCGCTTTACTTTGAATCCAGTCGCTATTTTGTATCAGAAATGAAAAAAGTTCTGGAAGAAGAAGCTGCAACCACGCATGTGGGCTTGATTACAACAGGAGATAGCTTTATCGCGAGTGAAGAAAAAGTCGCAGCAATTCGAGAGCATTTCCCAGAAGTCTTGGCAGTAGAGATGGAAGGGGCAGCTATCGCCCAAGCCGCTCATGCAGCTGGACGTCCTTTCATGGTCATTCGAGCTATGAGTGATACGGCAGATCACGCAGCTAATATCTCTTTTGATGAATTTATCGTAGAGGCTGGCGAACGCTCTGCTCAAACCCTGATTACTTTCTTGAAGAGATTGGTGTAGAAAAAAATATAGGGAAATTGAACATGTATCGTGAATCGTATTTTGATGGAGGCCTATTTTCATATATTGGCCATGTTTTATTAGCAACCTTCATTACAGTATTTACTTTTGGGATTTGTGCTCCTTGGGGCGTATGCATTATGTATAACTGGAAGGTCAAGCATACCGTGATTGATGGTCGTCGTCAGTACTTTGACGGCACGGCTATGCAGTTATTTGGAAATTGGATCAAATGGTGGTTCTTTACCATCATTACATTTGGGATCTATGTGTTCTGGTTAAATATCAAGGTCACTCAATGGGTTACCAAACATACTCATTTTATAGACTAATAGAAAAGGACTTGTCTACGGACTAGTCCTTTTTTGAAGTCGAATCTTTCAGAAATAGGGAACTTTCATGCTATAATAAAGACTAGTAATGTAAAGGAGAGAATATGGTTTTATCAAAGAAACGGGCACGTCATGTGATCGAAGAAATTATCGCCCTTTTTCCAGATGCCAAGCCAAGTCTGGATTTTCGTAATCATTTTGAATTGTTAGTAGCGGTTATGCTCTCGGCTCAGACGACTGATGCGGCTGTTAACAAAGCGACACCAGGTTTGTTTGCGGCTTTTCCAACCCCGCAAGCCATGGTAGCAGCCAGTGAAGCTGATATTGCCAAGCATATTTCTAAATTAGGCCTCTATCGAAATAAGGCCAAATTTCTCAAAAAATGTGCCCAACAATTGCTAGACAACTTTGATGGGCAAGTGCCTCAGACTCGTGAAGAGTTAGAAAGTCTAGCAGGAGTAGGGCGCAAGACAGCAAATGTTGTCATGAGTGTAGGTTTTGGTATTCCAGCTTTTGCTGTCGATACCCATGTGGAGCGGATTTGTAAGCACCATGATATCGTCAAGAAATCAGCGACGCCATTGGAAGTTGAAAAGCGGGTCATGGATGTTCTGCCAAAGAGCGAATGGCTAGCTGCCCATCAAGCCATGATTTATTTTGGACGGGCCATCTGCCATCCCAAAAATCCTGAATGTGACCAGTACCCACAACTCTATCATTTTGATTAGGAATCAGTTCCTCTGCTCGAAAGAGCAGAGGTTCTTTTTTGTAATGAAACGTATATTTATTAAAAGGATTGAAAGGTGATATCTTTGTTGGATCTGGTGGTAGGTGCCTAGACTCCCCTATCCGGCTTCTTTGAGATCGATTTCAAGATGCTTTTTCTTTATATCTTATTATATTCATTCAGAAAAAACGAACTTTTTTAAAATAAATTTGGTTTTTTTTAAGAAATAGTGTATAATGGTAGAAAATCTAACATAAGGAGATAGTGATGAAAGCAAAAAAACTGTTAGCTCTTGCAGGAGTTTCTGTTGCAGGTGCCTTTCTTTTAGCAGCATGTGGCGGTGGTAGTAGCAATCAAGCAACCTACTCATTCGTCTATTCAGCAGATCCAAATACCTTGGATTACATCGCTGCAACTCGTACAACAACTTCAGATGTCACAAGTAACCTTGTAGATGGTCTTCTTGAAAACGACCGATACGGAAACTTTGTGCCAAGTCTAGCAGAAGATTGGACTGTCTCTGAAGATGGATTAACCTATACTTACAAACTTCGTAAGGATGCCAAATGGTATACGAGTGAAGGAGAAGAATATGGTGCTGTAACGGCTCAAGACTTTGTTACAGGGATCAAACACGCGGTTGAGTCTAAATCAGAAGGTCTCTTCTTGATTCAAAATTCGATCAAAGGTTTGGATGCCTACGTAAAAGGGGAAACCAAAGACTTTAACACAGTTGGAGTCAAAGCCTTAGATGACCACACCATCCAATATACTTTGGTTCGTCCAGAAAGCTTCTGGAACTCAAAAACAACCTCAGGTGTTCTTTTCCCAGTTAATGCGGATTTCTTGAAATCTCAAGGAAAAGATTTTGGTTCGTTGAAACCTAGCAGCATCTTATACAATGGTCCATATTACTTGAAATCTTTGACTTCGAAATCTGAGATTGAATTGGTCAAGAACAAAGACTATTACGATGCGAAAAATGTTCATATCGATCATGTCAAATTGACCTTTAACGATGGATCAAACCCAGATTCTATCATTAAAAACTTTGAAAAAGGTCAATATTCCTTTGCATCTGTTATGCCAAACAGTTCGACGTATAAGAGTGTCAAGAAAAACTTTGGCGACAACATTGTCTACGGTTTGCAATTGGGAACATCCTACTATCTTGGATTCAACTTGGACCGTCAAAAGTATGACCACACTGCCAAAACAACGGATGAACAAAAAGCTTCTACCAAGAAAGCAATTCTGAACAAGGACTTCCGTCAAGCGGTGAACTTTGGCTTTGACCGCAAATCATATGCGGCACAAGTATCTGGATCTGATGCGGCTGAAAATACCCTTCGTAGCACTTTGGTGCCACCAACTTATGTCCAAGTCAATGGAGAAGATTTTGGTAAAGTCGTTGAAAAACAATTGGTTACCTATGGGGATCAATGGAAGGGTGTGAGCCTGGCCGATGGTCAAACTAGCCTTTACAACCCAGAAAAAGCCAAGGCTTCATTTGCGAAAGCCAAAGCTGAATTGCAAAAACAAGGCGTTCAATTCCCAATTCATTTGGACTACATTGTCAGCCAAGTGGACAACAGCATGGTCCAACAAGCTAGCTCCTTCAAACAATCTGTAGAGTCAGCGCTTGGTGCAGACAATGTCGTTGTAGACCTTCAAAAGGTTTCGGATGATGATTTCCAAAATATCACCTACTTCAGCGATACTGCTGCTGCGAGAGATTACGATATCTCAGGCGGTGGTTGGGCTCCTGACTACCAAGACCCATCGACTTACCTCGAAAGTATCAGCCCAGTAAATGGTTCTGTCTTCTACTATCTTGGTATTGATGCAGGTTCAAACAATCCAGCCATTGCAACAGTTGGTTTGGATCAATACGCTAACATGTTGAAAGATGCCGATGCTGAATTGTTGGATCAAGCAAAACGCTATGAAAAATATGCAGCAGCGCAAGCATGGTTGACAGATAGCTCGATTACGCTTCCAACTGTTTCAAATGGTGGTGCTCCAATGCTTCAACGGACCGTACCATACAGCCGTGCTGCTTCATGGGTTGGTACAAAAGGAACAGGAACCTTCTACAAATACCTTGAAATGTCCAAAGATGTTGTCACCACAAAAGACTTTAACAAGGCCAAAGAAGAATGGTTGAAGAAAAAAGCAGAATCCAATAAAAAAGCTCAAGAAGATCTCAAAGATCACATTGAGAAGAAAAATAAAAAAATCAATCATTGGTCTATCAATGAAGATAAAAAAGTCGGAGCCGTCATGTAAGGGCTCCGGTTTTTTATGTCTCGAAAGTCAGTCTGTCTCATTCTTTAAGATGAAAGATAAATAAATCACCCGCTATTGAACTGTACTCACAAAAATATATTTTTGGGTATGGCTCATAGACGGGTGATGATCATTCTATTCACTAAATCTTAAAAAATAGCCATCTGGATCTAAAACTGCAAATTCATGAGGATAGAAATACTGTTCACCAACACGAAATTTTCTTTTGTTATACCCTATGCTTTTTAGTGAAAGCGTTTCCTGTTTTAATTTAAATAAACTATAAAAAATGATATAATACATGTGAGTCAACCACTTTAAGGAGAACAATCCTGATGAAAAACAAAATAATATTAAGCTCTGTAACGCTTCTATCTGCATTTATACTAGCAGCATGCGGAAATGGAGAAAAGAAAGCAACAGAAACTACGGCTGCACCAACGACAACAACTCAAACAACAACTCCTGGGTCTTCTTCTGGGGCAAAAGAAATATCCCTTGCAGATACTCAACGTATCGGAAATGAAAAATTTGGTTATATCAATATCCCTAAAGATTGGGTCGTACGCACTACTCGAAGTAGCAAAGCGCTCGAATATTTATCACCAGACAAAAACAATGCGTTAATAATGGATTCAAACACTAAAGATACTGTTAAACTTGGCCCCAACGAAACCTTTGACGCAGAGTTACTTGCGAACCGTTTATATAGCTCATTCGGAAAACACAAAAATCGAACTAGTATAGAAGGTGTAAAAGCTATATTTGCCGGTGGGGACGCTTTCTTAATAAAAGTAACAGTTAAAGATGGGAGTACTTTATACGTATGGGTATTCCAAAAAGGAGATAAAGTATACACAATCATAATCCAAGGTTCAGAAGATATGATTAAATCCTTAAGACCTGTTCTCGAGCAATCTTGGGGCCTAGATCCGAATACTCCGGGGAAATAATCCTTAAAAAACTAAAAGAGACTAATCAATGTGATTAGTCTCTTTCTTTTTTTGTTTCTTTTTCTACTCTAGTGATCTATTTTCTTATTCACTAAATCTTAAAAAATAGCCATCTGGATCCAGAATTGCAAATTCATGAGGATAGATATAATGGTCGTCAACACGAAATTTTCTTTTAATTAATGGGCGATGAATAGGATAGTTGGCTTCTAACAATTTCTGATAGAGCCTAGGGACATCCTCTATACCAAAGGAGATGTTAATTCCTTGGCCAAATGGGTAGGTTAGTTCAGCTAATTCTTCAACTGTCCCCTCCTCTAGCATGAGCTGGCAATCTTCAAGAGACAGGAAGAGAAATTTTTCTTCTGGGCGCTCGTATTCGATGGTGAAACCGAGCAAATCACAGTAGAAGGAACGGGACTGTTCTATATTCGAAACCATAAACTCGGGAATTACTGCATTGTAGTTCATAAAGAAAATCCTTATAATTCAATTTCCAAGACAATCGGTGTGTGGTCTTGGCGTGCGCCTGAGTCAATCATGTCTGATTTAGTAACCTTATCTGCAATGCGGTTTGAGGTTAACCAATAGTCGATTCTCCAGCCTGTATTGTTGATTTTTGAAGTCTTGCTACGTTGTGCCCACCAAGTGTAGCGTTCTGGGACATCACCATGGACATGGCGGAAGGTATCTGTAAATCCTTTGGCCAAAAGATTTGTAAATCCTTCGCGTTCTTCGTCTGTGAATCCTGGCGAACGGCGGTTACTGGCTGGGTTAGCAAGGTCGATTTCCTTGTGGGCAACGTTGTAGTCACCGGTTGCAAGGACAGGTTTTTCCTTGTCTAATTCAGCCAAATATTCAGCATATTTGACATCCCATACTTGACGTTCTTCTAAACGTTTGAGACCATCACCAGCGTTAGGTGTGTATACCTGAGTAATGAAAAATTTATCAAATTCCAAGGTAATGATCCGACCTTCCAAGTCCATGGTCGAAGGGGCTCCGATCTCTGGGAAAGTCACAACGGGTGTGAGCTCTTTTTTATAGAGGAACATGGTTCCAGCGTAGCCTTTACGAGCCGGTTCTTGAGAAGAGCGCCAGGTGTTTTCATAGCCAGGGAAGAGTTCCTCAAGGATTTCAAGGTGTTTTTTGGTAGGTCCTTTGGCGGATAACTTGGTTTCTTGAATGGCAATGATATCCGCATCCTCAGCAACCAAGGTTTGGAGGACTTCTTGAGAAAGTTTAGCGCGTGCTGAATCACTAGTTAATGCAGCATTAAGCGAGTCGATATTCCATGAAATGAGTTTCATTGTGTTTCCTTTTCTTGACATGATGGATAATTTTATTATAACAAAAATTTAATGATTTTCTGATTAGAATGCCTTGAATTCTCTCCTGAAATACATTATAATAGCTTGAATTCATTTGGAGAAAGGGAGTTCATTATGAAATTTTACTCTTATGACTATGTATTGAGTCAGATTAGTCAGCAAAATTGGGTGACCATTGGGATCTCTGGTTTGCTCATTCTACTGACTGGTTTTTTTGCGGTGAAAGCCTATCGGGATAAGCACGATAGCAAATTCCGTGAATTATCCATTATCTCGATTTTGACTCTGGTTGCAGTGGTCTTGATCTGCATCAGCAGTTTCCAAAATGGCCAAAGTAATAATGACCAATTTCAACGTTCTCTGCATTTTATTGAGGTCATCTCAAAGGAGTTGGATGTCAAAAAAGAAGACGTCTATGTCAATACTTCAGCAGCCACAGATGGGGCGATCCTGAAGGTTGGAGAGGTTTATTACCGAGCTATCGCAGGATCTGACCCAGATAGCTACCTATTAGAAAAGATGGATCTGTATAAAACAGACGTGGAACTTGTGGAGGTGAACAAATGATAGTAAATTTTTTAAACATCTTGATTAAATTAGCTTTGGGCTTGATTTCCTTGGTATTTGTCATCAATGTGACCGGGAAAGGAAACTTAGCACCAAATTCTGCAGTAGACCAGATACAGAACTTTGTTCTTGGGGGCATTATTGGTGGGGTCATCTACAATAGCTCCATTACCATTCTTCAATACATTGTGATTCTCTTAATGTGGACTATTTTGATCTTGCTCTTAAAATGGCTCAATACCAATGTTCGTTTTATGAAGCACTTGATTGATGGAAAACCAACTGTCATCATTAAAAATGGGAAACTGGATCCGGAAGCGTGTCGTTCCAAAGGACTTTTTGCTTCAGATGTTGCTTTGAAACTACGTGGACAAGGGATTTTTCAATTAAAAGATGTGAAGCGCGCCGTTATTGAACAAAATGGTCAATTGATTATTGTCCGTGCGGGGGATGAAAATCCTAAATATCCGATCATTACGGATGGAGTGGTTCAGCTTGAAATTTTGGAAACAATTGGAAAAAGTGAAGAGTGGTTGTT
>NZ_CM002128.1:156849-175502 GCF_000448565.1 Streptococcus sp. HSISM1
ATTATTGTGGGTCATCTACAATAGCTCCATTACCATTCTTCAATACATTGTGATTCTCTTAATGTGGACTATTTTGATCTTGCTCTTAAATGGCTCAATACCAATGTTCGTTTTATGAAGCACTTGATTGATGGAAAACCAACTGTCATCATTAAAAATGGGAAACTGGATCCGGAAGCGTGTCGTTCCAAAGGACTTTTTGCTTCAGATGTTGCTTTGAAACTACGTGGACAAGGGATTTTTCAATTAAAAGATGTGAAGCGCGCCGTTATTGAACAAAATGGTCAATTGATTATTGTCCGTGCGGGGGATGAAAATCCTAAATATCCGATCATTACGGATGGAGTGGTTCAGCTTGAAATTTTGGAAACAATTGGAAAAAGTGAAGAGTGGTTGTTGGCTGAATTGGAAAAAGAAGGCTATGATAATGTTTTGGATATTTTCATTGCGGAGTATGACAAAGGAAAAATCAATGTTGTGACCTATTAAAAGAAGAGATTGGACGAGCCTGTCCAATCTTTTTTCTTTATAAAATTCCAGGAAAGGCCTCTTCCTTTTCTTGAGATACTCTGGGAAAAATAGTAAAATGGAAGGTAAGTGTTCATTAGAAAAGAAGGATAGAAAATTTCATGAAGAAGAAAATACGGAAGTTTGAGAATCATTCGATTACACGCAGACTCTACCTGCTGTTTAGTTTGATTTGCCTTCTTTTTTGGTGCTGATTGCCCGACTTGGCTATATGCAGATCACTCACCAAGCCTACTATACGGATAAATTGGCAAAAGCTACGAAAAAGACGGTCAAACAAGGGAGTGTGCGAGGGCAAATCTATGATGCTTCTGGTAAGCCCTTGGTAGAAAATGTGGGAAAACAGGTCCTGACTTTTACACGTGATCGTAAAATGACGGCCCAAGAAATGCGAGAGACAGCGGGGAAACTCTTACAGTATGTCGATGTAGAAAATCCTCAAGTAACCGAACGGCAAGAAGTGGATTACTATCTAGCCAATACCAAAGTCTACCAAGAGGTCGTGGAACACCTGCCTGAGAAAAAGAAATTTGATACCGATGGCAACCGCCTGCCGGAAGCCAAGATTTATCAAGCGGCAGTGGATAGTATCGACCCTTCAAAACTCGGTTACACGGATGATGAGAAAAAGATTATCTATCTTTATAGCCAGATGAATGCTGTGGAGAATTTTGCGACGGGGATTATTTCGACGCAAGCACTAGGAGCTGAGCAGATTGCGACCATCGCGGCTGACAGTCAGGACCTTCCTGGAATTGCGATCACGACCAGCTGGGACCGCAAGGTTTTGGATACTCCTTTAGCTTCTATCATCGGAACGGTTTCGACTGAGCAGGCAGGACTTCCAGCAGAAGAAGTCGAGGACTATGTCAAAAAAGGCTATGCCCTCAATGACCGGGTTGGAACATCTTATCTCGAAAAGGAATACGAAAACGTCCTTCAAGGAAAACGCAGTGAAAAAGAAATTCTCCTGGATAAAAATGGCAACATGGATAAAGTGGTAGATATTTCAAAAGGAGCTAAGGGGGAAAACCTCAAGCTCTCGATTGACTTGGATTTCCAAAAAGGGGTGGAAGATATTCTCCGCTCTGCCTTTAGCGCAGAGTTGCAAGCTGGAAATGCGACCTACTCCGAAGGTGTCTATGCTGTAGCCCTTGAGCCTGATACAGGGAAAGTCCTTGCCATGGCAGGGATCAAACACCAGGCTGGTAGTCAAGATTTATCAACCGATGCTTTGGGAACAGTCACCAATGTTTTCGTCCCAGGATCGGTCGTTAAAGGAGCAACCTTGACTTCAGGATGGGAAAATGGTGCCATTTCCGGCAATCAGGTACTGACCGATCAGCCCATTGTTTTTGCAGGATCAACACCGATTAACTCTTGGTTTACCCAATACGGTAGTCGCTCCATCAATGCAGTAGAAGCTTTGGAATACTCTTCTAATACCTATATGGTCCAAATTGCCCTTAAGATGATGGGGCAACCCTACACTCCAAATATGACCTTACAAGTGGATCAAGTGGACCCTGCTATGAAAAAACTGCGTTCTACTTTTGCAGAGTACGGTCTTGGAACGTCAACGGGGATTGACCTTCCCAATGAATCGACCGGTTTTATCCCGAAAGAGTATACAGTCGGTAATTATTTGACCAACGCCTTTGGCCAGTTTGACAACTACACCCCTATGCAATTGGCTCAGTATGCGGCAACCGTTGCAAATGATGGGAAGCGGGTGAGTCCTCATGTCGTCGAAGGCATCTATGACAATAATGATCAAGGTGGCCTCGGTCAGTTGAAAAAAGCGATCGAAGCCAAGGAGCTCAATCAAGTCCATATCTCAGCGGAGGACATGGCTTTGATCAAGCAAGGGTTTTACCAAGTGGCCAATGGTACGAGTGGGTTGACGACAGGAAAAACCGTTGGTCGTGGGGCCAGTGTGCCCATCAGTGCAAAGACTGGTACAGCTGAAACCACTGTCGATGGAGGCAAACAAGCCATTAATACTAATGTGGTGGCGTATGCCCCATCGAATAATCCAAAGATTGCGGTAGCGGTGGTCTTTCCACATAATACCAATCTACAGGCGACGGTTAGTCATTCCATTACGCGTGACATTATTAACTTATACAATCAGAAACACCCCATGAATTAGAAAGGAAACTATGCTTTATCCAGCACCTATTGCAAAATTAATTGACAGCTATTCCAAGTTGCCAGGAATTGGGATCAAAACAGCGACCCGTCTTGCTTTTTACACCATTGGCATGTCAGATGATGATGTTAATGAATTTGCCAAGAACTTACTCAATGCCAAGCGTGAGCTAGGGTATTGCAGTATTTGTGGCAATTTGACTGATGAAGAAACCTGCGAGATTTGTCGAGATGAAACGCGGGATCCATCCCTCATTCTTGTTGTAGAAGATAGCCGGGATGTCTCTGCTATGGAAAATATCCAGGAATACCACGGTCGCTATCATGTCTTGCATGGCTTGATCTCACCCATGAATGGCGTGGGACCCGATGATATCAATCTCAAGAGTTTGCTCAGTCGCTTGATGGATGGAACAGTTACTGAGGTGATTGTTGCGACCAATGCGACGGCAGACGGAGAAGCGACATCTATGTATATCTCACGCGTCCTCAAACCAGCCGGGATCAAAGTGACACGTTTGGCACGGGGTCTAGCAGTTGGAGCCGATATCGAGTATGCGGACGAAGTGACCCTTCTTCGTGCGATTGAAAATCGGACAGAATTATAAGAGAAGTTCTTTCGAAAGGGCTATCATTGTGGTATACTATCAAGTAAGAAATGAAGGGAACAATTAGGGAGAAACTATGAGTAAACAAGACTTAATCCTGTTATATGGTGGACGTAGTGCAGAACGTGAAGTATCTGTTCTTTCAGCAGAAAGTGTGATGCGCGCGATTGATTACCAAGCATTTTCAGTTCAAACCTACTTTATTACGCAGTCAGGAGACTTCATCCAGACGCAAGCTTTTGAAGAGAAACCAGCAGATGATGAGAAATTGATGACCAACGATACAGTGGACTGGTCTAAAAAAGTCGCACCATCAGCGATTTACAAGGAAGGAGCAGTGGTCTTTCCAGTGCTTCATGGACCGATGGGAGAAGATGGTTCCATCCAAGGCTTCTTAGAAGTCTTGAAAATGCCTTATGTCGGCTGTGGCATCCTGGCTTCTAGTGTCGCGATGGACAAGATCACCACAAAGCGGGTTTTAGAATCTGCAGGGATTCCACAAGTTCCATATGTAGCTGTAGTAGAAGGCGATGATATAGATGAGAAAATTGCTGCAATTGAAGCGACTCTCTCTTATCCAGTCTTTACTAAACCATCCAATATGGGTTCTAGCGTAGGGATTTCAAAATCTGAAAACCAAACAGAACTTCGGACTGCTCTCGAATTGGCCTTCAAATACGATAGCCGTGTCTTGGTAGAACAAGGGGTCAATGCGCGTGAGATCGAAGTTGGGCTCCTTGGAAACTATGATGTGAAAAGTACCTTGCCAGGTGAAGTTGTCAAAGATGTTGCCTTCTATGATTATGATGCCAAATACATCGATAACAAAATTACCATGGCTATTCCAGCTCAATTGGACCCTGAGGTTGTGAAAATCATGCGAACCAACGCAGAAAAAGCCTTTCGTGCGATCGGTGGTCTAGGCTTAGCTCGTTGTGATTTCTTCTATACCGATAAAGGAGAGATCTTCTTAAATGAGCTCAATACTATGCCAGGCTTTACCCAATGGTCTATGTATCCCTTGCTTTGGGACAATATGGGTCTCAACTATACAGATTTGATCACCAAGTTAGTAGAGCTCGGAAAAGAAGTCTTCCAAAAACACGAAGCGCATTTGTTGTAAGAAAAGAGAGAGTGGGACAGAAATCGGTAATTCGTTAGAATTCGATTTCGTCGTCCCACCTCCGCACAGTTGAGTAGGGCTGTAAAAGCTGATGAAATCAGCGTAGTAGAGCCCACTCAACCACTGCGTCTTGCTCGACAATCCAAAAACAATCAAGAGGCTAGGACTTCTGTCCCAGCCACTTTTTTTGTGGTCTAGAATATGGTATAATGAGAAGAATTTGAAACGAGCGTCTAGACTTTTGGGGACGACGCTACGGAGAACTGAGGAGTCGGATATGAATCTCACATTACATGAAGTTGCTCATCTAGTACATGCAAAAAATGATATCAGCCAATTTGAAGATGTGGCCCTCGTCAAGCCTGAATTTGACAGCCGTTTGATTGGGCCTGGAGACCTTTTTGTTCCGTTAAAGGGAGCGCGTGATGGTCATGACTTTATTGAGACTGCTTTTGAAAATGGAGCCGTAGCCACTTTTTCAGAGAAAGTGGTAGAAGGCCACCCTTATATTTTGGTGGAAGATGTGTTGAGTGCTTTTCAAACCCTGGCTGCAGCCTATCTTCAAAAGACAAAAGTGGATGTTTTTGCGGTGACAGGGTCAAATGGTAAAACAACCACAAAAGATATGTTGGCACAGCTTTTGTCCACTACCTACCTGACCTATAAAACACAGGGAAACTATAATAACGAAATTGGTCTTCCTTATACAGTTCTCCATATGCCAGAAGGGACAGACAAACTGGTCCTTGAAATGGGGCAAGACCATCTAGGAGATATCCATCTTTTGTCAGAACTGGCGCATCCCAAGGCTGCTATTGTCACCTTAATTGGGGAAGCCCATTTGGAATTTTTCAAAGATCGAAGTGAGATCGCAAAAGGAAAACTCCAAATTGCGGATGGCATGCCAGAAGGTGGCCTTCTGGTGGTTCCAGCTGATCCGATCGTGAATGCCTACCTCCCTGAAAAACAAAAAGTGGTCCGCTTTGGTCCAGACGAGGAGATTTTTATTACCGAGTTGGTAGAGCGAAAGGATAGCTTAACTTTCCGTGCTAATTTCTTAGAAGAAGCGATTGATCTACCAGTAACAGGAAAATACAATGCGACCAATGCCATGATTGCAGCTTATGTTGCCCTGCAAGAAGGAGTGAGCGAAGCGGCGATTCGTGATAGTTTTGCTACCTTGCAATTGACGCGTAACCGCACGGAATGGAAAAAGGCCAGTAACGGAGCAGATATTTTATCCGATGTCTACAATGCTAATCCGACGGCTATGCGCTTGATTTTAGAAACTTTCTCGACTATTCCTGCGAATCCAAATGGCCGAAAATTAGCCGTCCTTGCAGATATGAAAGAACTAGGGGAGCAATCTGTAGATCTGCACAACCAAATGATCCTCAGCCTCTCGCCGGATGTCTTGGATACCGTTATTTTCTATGGGCAAGACATTGCGGGCTTGGCTCAATTAGCGAGTCAGATGTTCCCACTTGGACATGTCTATTATTTCAAAAAAACAGCTGAGGAAGACCAGTTTGAGGACATGGTCAAACAAGTCAAGGAAAGCTTAAAAGAGCAGGACCAAATCCTCATCAAGGGAAGCAATTCCATGCATTTAGCCAAATTGGTAGAGGAATTAGAAAAAGCCTAGCAAATGTGAAGGAAGTTATACAAAAATAGGCTACTATAAACTAAAGGAATAGAAAAATGACATTTTGGGATTTATTGATTACGAACCAAAAATCAGCCCCGCCTGAGTTTGGGCTCTGGTATTTCATTCTGCCAGCTTCTTTGTTGGTGGTTGGCTACTTTTCCATCAAATATGCACAGTCTAAAAGCTACCAACGCTTTTGGTATTGGGCGCAGTTGATCCAAGTCTTGACTATTAATGCTTGGTATATTCTCGCTCACATGCCTTTGACAGATAATTTACCCTTTTATCATTGTCGCTTGGCTATGCTTGCGATCCTTTTTGCTCCTAGAGGGACCTATATCAAGCAATATTTTGCCTTGTTGGGTGTTCTAGGATCCATTGCGGCTTTGGTTTATCCGGCCTTTGACCCCTTCCCATTCCCCCATATTACTGTACTCAACCTGATTTTTAGTCACTGGGCCTTGTTTGCCAATAGTTTGATTTACCTACAGGATTTTTATCAGTCGGAAAAACAGGACACCTTACGGATTGTTAAGATCACCTTTGGTATGAATGCAGTCATCTTTTTGGTTAATCTTTTGACCAGAGGAGATTACGGCTTCTTACGACGTCCACCAATCATTGGAGACCACGGTGCTCTTTTGAACTACCTCTTGGTCAGCATCGTGATGGTGGCTGGTATTTGCTTGGTCAACCAGCGCTACAAATATAAGATGGTTGAAGAGACTGTCGTTTCGCGTTCGGAATAGAAAAAAGAGTAGATGAGGGAAAGAAATCATGGCGCTTTGGGACTTATTTTTCACTTGTCAACCAACATCCCCTCCTCAATTGGGGGTCTGGTATTTCTTATTGCCGACTTCTTTGGTAGTGGTGGGAGTTCTGTCCGTTCGATTTGCTCACTCCAAAAGCTACCAAACCTTTTGGTATTGGGGACAGTTGATCCAGTTGCTCATCATCAACTCTTGGTATTTAGCAGCTCGCTTGCCTTTTTCAGAGAGTCTTCCCTTCTATCATAGCCGGATGGCCATGTGGATTATCCTTTTGGCCCCCAAGGGAAGCTTCAAGCAATATTTTGCCTTAGTCGGAGTCTTTGGCTCTATTATGGCCTTGGTTCATCCCGTTTTTTATCCCTATCCCTTCCCTCATGTATCCTCGATCAACAATGTCTTTGGTCATTGGGCCCTCTTGGCCAACTGCTTGATCTATCTGGTTCAATCCTACCAGGTGGAAGAAGGGGCTGTTTGGAAGATCTGTCAGATGACGTTTGGGGTCAATGCCATTATTCAGCTCGCGAATCTCGCAACAGGTGGAAACTACGGCTTTATGCGTCGTCCTCCTGTCATAGGTGACCATGGCCTTGTGCTCAACTATTTAATCGTGACAGTCCTCATGACGGGGACACTGATCCTCATCAATACGATAGTTCAGTACAGTAAGAAAAGAAGAATACCTAAATCTGTTTAAATAAGGAGATTTTATGCATCATTTTTTCACTACAGAATCAACAGCACCACCAGCAATCTCAGCACTATGGTATAGTGTGATGGTCTTGTTCGTTGTGACAGCGATTATGATGTCACTTCGCTATTATCAGAATGAGCAATTTCGCAAATGTTTTCAATACTTACAGGGCTTCCAGTTAATTTGCTTGTATCTTTGGTATTTTGCCTACCACATTCCTTGGTCCAATAGCTTACCATTTTATCATTGCCGCTTGGCCATGTTTGCGGTCTTGTTTTTACCAGACCGCTGGAAAAGTAAACAGTTCTTTGCCTTGATGGGAGTGAGTGGAGCTATCTTTGCTTTGGGCTATCCAGTCTTTGATCCCTACACTTTCCCTCATATTACGAGTTTTTCTTTCCTCCTCGGACATTACTGTCTCCTCATCAATTCCTTGATTTATCTTTTGAGATGGTATGATCGAAACCTCTTAAAAAATAGTCAGATTGTTCTCTATACCTTTGCCTTAGATTTATTCATGGTTGGAGTCAACCAATTGACAGGAGGAAATTACGGCTTGATGGCTCGTCCTCCGATTATGAGAGGGGATAAGGTGTGGCTCAATTATCTGGTTGTATCCAGTATATTAGCCCTTGCTTTATTACTCTTTAATCAGTTCTTCCGTCGCAGAAGTGAGCGGGTGAAAGTGAGAAAATAACAAGTAGGAAGGTTGGGACATCTCGGTCTCAACCCTGTTTTATATTAAAGGAGAATATATGAAGCGTTTCTTGCTAATGATTTCCCTCATTTGGAGTTTAGTTTGTACAATCACGATCGCACATGCAGATGATGAAGTTCGCTATTCAATTGAATCCTATGTAGGACACCTCCAATTGCAGGAAGACAGCCAAGCAACATTTACACAAGAGATTACCTATCAGTTTCAGACAGGCTATCATGGTCAATATGTGACTCTAGGAAGCGCAGATCCTCTTCCAAAAGGGTTTAAAATTCATCGTCATCCTGAGGTGGAAGCCTATGTGGATGGGGAAAAACGTGAGATTCGTGTAGAGGAGACAGACCTGGAAGATGGTCGGCAATTAAAAATATACAATGCCCGTATCGTCGGAGGGACGGTCAAGATCAAAGTAAAATGGAAGATTGATCATCTCTTGACTTTCTACAAGGATATTGCAGAACTGAATTGGTTTCCTATTTCAGATGGAGATGAGAAAGTCGCGAAATTAGATTTTTATGTGGATGGCTTGAATGCCAAGCAGGGAAAACTGTATGCCCATACTGGTTACTTTAATCCACCAGCCCAAGTCGAACGGACTGCAACTGGTTATCATATTTGGACAAAGGATTTTCCAAAAAATGGCAAGCTCGAACTGCATGCCTATTGGCCAATGACAGAGGTCCTGCGTCGAGACCAAGCAAATGAGATTAACCAGGGAAATGGAAAAGAGAAATTTCTCAATAAAGAAAAATCCATTGAACAAAAAACATTCTTTTATCGGACCCTTCTACTCAAGGTCGTTCCAATTGTATCGGTTCTTTTATTTATCCTAGCTTTCATTCCATGGATCCGGTATTTTATCAGTACCAGAACTCGTCGAATTTCAAAAGGAGTACGATTATACGAACCACCACAGAATTTACCTCCTTTTGTCCTAGCTAAGGCACTGTATCAACTTGATTTTGAACGGATGGTGATGTCTAGAGAGAAGGGGCAACTAACATTTAATCATCTCATCCAGGCAACCGTGTTAGATCTTATTGATCGAGGAAATCTTCGGTTGACTAGGGATGAAAATGGGGAAACCTTGACCTGTCTCCATTATGAAGGCTTGGCTGATTTTGAATTAAAGTTTATTGAAATGATTTTTGATCAAGAATCTAAAATCAATATCCGTGAGGTATTCTCAAAGTATAAAATTGATAAAGTAGCCCTAAAAAAAGACTTTCGAGCTGCTAAATCAGACACGCAACGAGACCGTATTCGAAAGATCGGAAATGACGTTCAATCACTGTTAAAAAAGGATGCCCAGCAATTGTCAAAAGGTGTAGAGAAGGAAATTGTAAAATTAGGATTGCCTTCTTATTTTAGAGACTTATCTGAGAAAGAAGAAGCTCTTTCAAAAACAGGCTGTGCCTTACATTTTTGGCTCTTACTGATCTTATTTGTGAGCATGTGTTTCTTATCTTTTGGATTTGGTTCACACCTATCTTCCTTCTATTTTTGGATGATTGTATTGTTGGTCGTTCTCTTCATTCCATTTTATATTCTTGTGAAAATTCGCGAAGAACATCTCCAATCCTTAGAAAACTTGGATGCACAATTCCAATGGATGGCCTTTCGAAATATGATCGAAAGTATTCCAAATTTCAACCAAGCGGAACTGGAGAGTGTTGTTCTATGGAATCGTATCCTAGTCTATGCAACTATGTATGGTCAAGCTAAAAAAGTGAGTCAGGTACTCAAAAATCATCAGATTTCCTTGCCATATGAGGATTGGGATGCTGTTGTTTGGATAACGACCTCTTCAAATTCCTTCCTAGACGGCTCTACCTTGATGAGTTATGCAGATGATTCATATAGCGTTTCAAGCTTCTCTACTAACTCCTCAGATGGCAGTGGCGGCTTTGACGGCGGTGGCTTTTCTGATGGTGGCGGTGGCGGAGGATTTGGAGCCTTCTAACAGTCATGATAAGAAGACTAGAATCGACGGATTTTAGTCTTTCTTTTTGCTCTCAAAGAAGAATCATCGTTGAAAAAAGTGCCTATTTTCGCTATAATAGGACAGATAGAGAAATTGAGGAGAGATCCGATGTAGAGATGAATTTGTAAATTTATCAAAAAATAAGAAGAGAAAGAATTAGGAACATGAACGTACAAGAAGAAATTAAAAAACGCCGTACCTTTGCCATCATCTCCCACCCGGATGCTGGTAAAACGACGATTACTGAGCAGTTGCTCTACTTTGGGGGAGAGATTCGGGAAGCCGGTACTGTCAAAGGGAAGAAAACAGGAAACTTTGCTAAATCCGACTGGATGGACATTGAGAAACAACGTGGGATTTCCGTAACCTCATCTGTCATGCAGTTTGACTATGATGGAAAACGCGTTAATATCCTTGATACCCCAGGGCACGAGGACTTCTCAGAAGATACTTACCGGACCTTGATGGCGGTGGATGCGGCGGTTATGGTCGTAGACTCTGCCAAGGGTATCGAGGCCCAAACCAAGAAATTATTTGAAGTTGTCAAACACCGTGGCATTCCAGTCTTCACCTTTATGAACAAGCTGGACCGTGATGGACGTGAGCCACTGGACCTCCTGCAAGAATTGGAAGAAGTCTTGGGAATTGCTAGCTATCCGATGAACTGGCCGATCGGGATGGGGAAAGCTTTTGAGGGGCTTTACGACCTTTATAATCAACGCTTGGAACTCTACAAAGGAGACGAACGCTTTGCCAGTCTAGAAGATGGCGACAAGCTCTTTGCCAACAATCCATTCTACGAGCAGGTGAAAGACGATATCGAACTTTTGCAAGAAGCTGGAAATGAATTCTCAGAAGAAGCCATCCTTGCGGGTGAATTAACACCAGTCTTCTTTGGATCCGCTTTGACGAACTTTGGGGTACAGACTTTCTTGGAGACTTTCCTCAAGTTTGCTCCAGAACCACATGGCCACAAGAAGACCGATGGAGAAATGGTGGATCCTTACGACAAGGATTTCTCAGGCTTTGTCTTTAAAATCCAAGCCAACATGGACCCTCGTCACCGTGACCGGATTGCCTTTGTGCGAATCGTATCTGGTGAATTTGAACGTGGCATGAGTGTCAACCTGCCTCGTACTGGTAAGGGCGCTAAGCTATCAAATGTTACCCAGTTTATGGCCGAAAGCCGTGAGAATGTCAGCAATGCCGTAGCAGGAGACATCATCGGGGTTTACGATACTGGTACTTATCAGGTTGGAGATACGCTGACAGTTGGTAAAAATAAGTTCGAATTTGAACCACTGCCAACCTTTACCCCTGAAATCTTCATGAAGGTGTCTGCCAAGAACGTTATGAAGCAAAAATCCTTCCACAAAGGGATTGAGCAATTGGTGCAAGAAGGAGCTATCCAGCTCTATACCAACTACCAAACAGGTGAATACATGTTGGGTGCCGTCGGGCAACTTCAGTTTGAAGTCTTTAAGCACCGGATGGAAAATGAATACAATGCAGAAGTGGTCATGAGCCCAATGGGTAAAAAGACCGTTCGCTGGATCAAACCAGAAGACTTAGATGAGCGCATGTCTTCAAGCCGAAATATCTTGGCGAAGGATCGCTTTGACCAGCCAGTCTTCCTCTTTGAAAACGACTTTGCCCTCCGCTGGTTTGCGGACAAGTATCCAGACGTTGAGTTGGAAGAAAAGATGGGATAAGGAAAGTTTTCAAAACCGATCCATGACAATAGAATAAGAAGACGAAAATCTACCCGTTTTCGCTTATAAAGGAGAAACTATGGGATTACTAAGTGGTTTGATGGGCAATGCCTCTCAAAAGAATGTTGATAAAGTAGAAAGAGATCTGGAAGATATCTTGGTGCCGGGAGAGCAAGTCACACTTGCTTTTAGCTTGATTCGTGATTTAATCGTCTTTACAGAGTTTCGTTTGATCTTGGTGGATAAGCAAGGAGTAACAGGAAAGAAAACTTCCTACAAATCCCTTCCTTATCGCTCCATCTCTCGATTTTCAGTAGAAACTTCCGGTCATTTTGATTTGGATGCTGAATTAAAAATCTGGGTCTCTTCAGCAGTGGAACCTTCAGAAGTTTTACAATTCAAGAGTGACAACAGTGTCATTGAAATCCAGCAAGCATTAGCCAGTGCGGTCTTTAAATAAAAAATCATGTTGATAGAGAACAGTTGAGAAAGGAGACGGAATGTTTATCGATAAACAATTGGGTCAAGATCGGAAATGGATCAATATCGACTCGGATTTGATTGCTGAAAATTCATATCTTTATAAAAAATACGATATTGACAAAGAAACCATTGAGTACGCGATGGATAAGAACGAACGTGCCCATATGGATTACAATCGAGAAAACGGAACGATCACCTTTATCTACAATGTATTGGATTTAGAAAAGGACAAGGAATACTACGAAACCATCCCCATGACCTTTATCGTTCAAGATACGCGACTCGTGACCATCAGTAACCAGGACAATGCCTATATCATTGAACAAATGGTTCGCTATTTGGAAAGCCATGGGGAGTTGTCGATCTATAAGTTGCTTTTTGCAGGTCTTGAAATGATCAGTAATGCTTATTATCCGATTATTGATCGCTTAGATAAGCACAAAGATGAACTCAACCGTTTGCTTCGAAAGACAACGACGACAAAGAATCTTTATGCCCTGTCTGACCTTGAGACCGGTATGGTGTATCTGGTCGCGGCAGCCAAGCAAAATCGGATGTTGCTAGAACATATCAAAGCACATGTCATTTATCGCAGGATGAATGATGTTGAAAAAGAGCAGTTTGATGATGCCATGATCGAAGCGCGTCAGTTGGTTTCAATGACCGAGTTGATTTCCAATGTCTTACAGCAGTTGTCTGGATCATACAACAATATCCTAAACAACAACTTGAATGACAACTTGACAACCCTAACCATCTTTGAAGCCTTGTTGGCGGTCTTAGCCGTTATCACCGGTTTCTTTGGAATGAATATCCCTCTTCCGATGACAGAGGATCCCAATGCTTGGATCTATGTATCCCTATGTAGCTTTATATTATGGCTCATTTTGGCAAAGGTCATGCGGTGGATTGTGAAAAAAAGATAAAAAAAAGAGGCTTGGAGAAATCCGAGCCTCTTCGTATCTAGAATAATCTGAAAAATAGGAACCATCTAGACACCTGCCCTCCTCTCCAAAGAAGGGGCAGTGTGAATAGTTCATCGACTGTACAAAATCTTCTTGGAAATAGTAGGAGTAGATTTAATAGTACTGAGTGGTTCTAAATAAATCAGAACTTAGAATAAATCGTTGAATCAGATAAAATGATCCTATTTCTTTATACAGAAATATTTTAGATACTAACTGTATTATACATATTTATTTGTAAAAACGCAAGATAAGAGTTACCAAAAAATAAAAGTTTTCCGATTTTTTATACTCCAATGATGAAGTATATGAAATGGTCGCAAGAAGAAAACCAGTCCTGGCTAGATTTAGGGGCGTTTTTATAATCTTAAGCTATCTAAGATTTTTTCCTAAAAAATAAATTAGTCTCCTGTGACTATCATTTGCCTCTTCATTATGTTATACTAGATAAGTTGCAAACTTGTATGAGAGAAATGGTGGGGAGACTGAACAGATGGAAGGCTTCTGTTCGAAAGAAGACTCCCGCAAATAGGATCATGTTGCCTATTTGTTTGAAAAAACGATTCTAGTCAACAACATCCGTTAGGACGCAAAACATTTTTCTCTAAAGAAAATGTAGTCTTAAACAGACGGACTAGTTTTTCTTTAGATGAGTCTTGCGACAGGTAACCGGGAAGATGACTTCCTATGCAATCAGTGCGTATTCGCATTGAAAGAAGTTTGATAAAGTGGCTTCGCACCACTTTTTAGAAAGAAGAAAGAATTGAAATTCAATGAATTTAACTTATCTGCTGAATTATTAGCAGAAATCGAAAAAGCTGGCTTTGTAGAAGCAAGCCCCATCCAAGAACAAACTATTCCTTTGGCCCTTGAAGGAAAAGATGTCATCGGCCAAGCGCAAACAGGGACCGGTAAAACGGCTGCTTTTGGTCTTCCAACTTTGGAGAAGATTGATGTCGATAATACTGTGATCCAAGCTCTTGTTATTGCCCCAACGCGTGAGTTGGCGGTTCAAAGTCAGGAAGAACTCTTCCGCTTTGGACGCAGCAAGGGTGTCAAAGTCCGCTCTGTCTATGGTGGATCAAGCATTGAAAAGCAAATCAAAGCCTTGAAGTCAGGCGCTCATATCGTTGTGGGAACACCTGGCCGTTTGCTAGATTTGATCAAGCGCAAGGCCTTGAAACTTAATCATATTGAAACCTTGATCTTGGACGAAGCAGATGAAATGCTCAACATGGGCTTTTTGGAAGATATCGAAGCTATCATTAGCCGTGTTCCAGAAACACGTCAAACTCTTCTCTTTTCAGCAACGATGCCAGAAGCCATCAAACGCATTGGTGTTCAGTTTATGAAAGAACCCGAACACGTTAAGATTGCGGCCAAAGAATTGACAACTGATTTGGTCGATCAATACTATATTCGTGTCAAAGAAGGCGAAAAGTTTGATACCATGACTCGATTGATGGATGTCGAGCAGCCTGAACTTGCCATCGTCTTTGGTCGGACAAAACGTCGGGTCGATGAATTGACGCGTGGCTTGAAGATTCGTGGCTTCCGTGCAGAAGGAATTCACGGAGATTTGGATCAAAACAAACGTCTCCGAGTCCTTCGTGACTTTAAAAATGGGAACTTGGATGTCTTGGTAGCAACGGACGTTGCGGCACGTGGTTTGGACATTTCAGGTGTGACCCATGTCTACAACTACGATATTCCACAAGATCCAGAAAGCTATGTTCACCGGATCGGACGGACAGGTCGTGCTGGGAAAACAGGGCAATCCATTACCTTTGTTTCGCCAAATGAAATGGGCTATTTGCAAATCATTGAGAACTTGACTAAAAAGCGGATGAAGGGAATGAAACCTGCAACAGCAGCAGAGGCCTTCCAAGCGAAAAAACAAGTAGCGCTGAAGAAAATTGAGCGAGACTTTGAGGATGAAAAAATCCGGTCTAACTTTGAGAAGTTTGGTAAGGATGCTCGCAAATTGGCTACAGAATTCACTCCTGAAGAATTGGCTATGTATATCTTGAGCTTGACTGTTCAAGATCCAGACAGTCTTCCAGAGGTCGAAATTGCGCGTGAAAAACCATTGCCATTTAAACCATCTGGTGGTGGCTTTGGTGGGAAAGGCAAAGGCGGCCGTGGGAATGGCCGTCGTGGAGACCAACGCCGTGACCGAAATCGCAGAGATGACCGTGAAGGTAGACGCCGTGATTTCAAACGCAAGTCAAATAAAAATAGCCGAGATTTTGAGGGCAAAGGCAACAAACGTCCTCATCGTACTTCCAATGAAAAGAAAAATGGATTTGTCATCCGCAATAAAGGGGATAAATAAGTCCGAAGGAACGGTCTAGCAATAGGCCGTTTTTTTATATGAAAATAAAAAATACAAGGGTTAACCAGCTGTTAACCCTTGTATATTTATAAGGAGACCTAAATGATAACTGACTCTTTTAGAAAAATGTATCATGATAAGGAGCATCCAAAAAAGTCAGACAACAGAAAGAATGAATTCCTAAAACGGAATATTTCTGTTAACATATTAAGTCTACAATTATTTCTAAGCTTTGTCAAGAATTTTTTCTTATTTTTTAAATTTTTTTAACTAGAAAAATAAAAATTGACAATCTTATCTAAAAGGTTATAATGAATATAGTGACTATAATAACTATAAAGAGGTGTCATCCATGGTGATTGCATTAAAAAATAATAATCTAGAAGTGCAATGTAAGACTTTTGGAGGGGAATTGAGTTCCATTCGTAGTAAAGAAGGCATAGAATATCTCTGGCAAGGGGATCCAGAGTATTGGTCAGGACAAGCGCCTGTTTTGTTTCCAATTTGCGGAAGCGTTCGTAATGGCCAAGTACAGTATCATCTAAAAGATGGAGTGAAGACAGGTCAGCTGCCAAGACACGGTCTCATTAGGAAGAGAGAGTTTGAACTTAAAGAACAAACAGACAATCGTCTTGTCTTTGAAATCACCTCTAACGAAGAGAGCCTGCAAAATTATCCCTACTATTTTCGAGTTGAAATCGTTTATGAACTACAAGGGAAAGAAATCACCATCACGTATCGTGTACAAAATCTAGAGTCTGATCAAGTCATGCCTTATTTCATTGGAGGGCATCCAGCCTTTCATTGTCCCCTTTTAGCAGATGAAGACTATGAAGACTACGAGTTGATTTTTGAAAAAGAAGAAACCTGCAGCGTCCCTCTCTTGTTCACAGAAACTGGATTGGTCGATCGCCTGCAGCGGACGCCATTTTTTGATCATAAGCGTAGCCTACCTTTGCGACATGAACTATTTGAAAAAGATGCCATTATTTTAGATCAGTTAGCCTCTAAATCTGTGAAACTTATCTCGAAAAAATCAGGTAAAGGTTTGGAATTTGATTTTGCAGATTTTGAGAATCTCGTCCTTTGGTCTACCAATAACAAGGGCCCTTTCATTGCTTTAGAGCCTTGGACGGGTATTTCCACATCTGCAGAAGAGGGCGATTTCTTCGAAGATAAAAAAGGTGTGATCCAGTTGGCTCCTCAAGAGACACGGAGTCACCAGTACCGTATCACCATTTTGTAAATGAAAAACCGTTGGACTATAGAGTCCGACGGTTTTTTTGATATAGTTTAGCTTAGCTTGACGCGATTTCTTTTTAAAGAGAGCCTCGGCAGACATAGCAGAGGGTTTATCTGGATAGGATTCTTGGTAAAGAAGTTTAACGGGGAGGCGAGCACGTGTGTATTTGGCGCCTTTTCCAGCATTGTGCGTCTTTAGGCGTTTTTCGACATCCGTGGTGTAGCCAGTGTAGAGGGAGCCATCTGCACACTCTAGAACATACATGTAAGCCTTAGTTTCCATAGTAGATCTCATGAATCTCGTCTGTATAGCTACCGTCTTCATTGTGAATAAAGAGGGGAGGCAGAATTTTTAAACCATCCAGTGAGCCATCCTTGATTGCCTCAATCAATAACATATTTGCCTCTTTGGTCACTTTGGGATAGACAAACTGGATCCGCTTGGGTGCAAGATTGTAACGCTTCATGGTTTCGATGATATCTAAAAAGCGATCTGGACGATGGACCATCGCTAAGCGACCATTTGATTTGAGAACCCGCTGAGCCACATGGCAAATCTCATCTAAATTGGTGGTAATCTCATGCCGAGCTAAGAGGTAGTGTTCACTCTCATTGAGATTGGAATGCTCATCCACCTTGAAATAAGGAGGATTGCAGAGGATGATATCCACCTTACTCCCCTTGATATGTTGAGGCAAATGCTTGAGGTCATCAGTGATCATAGACATTTGCTGGTTCAAGCCATTGAGGGCAATGGAGCGGGTAGCCATATCCGCCAAACGTTCCTGAATCTCAACACCAATGATCTGGGCCTCTGTCCGAGTGCTTGCAAAGAGTCCCACAGCCCCATTTCCAGCGCAGAGATCTACGATCAAGCCCCGCTTGGGCAATTTTGGAAAGCGTGAGAGGAGGACGCTATCCACGGAGTAACTAAAGACTTCCCGATTTTGTATGATTTTCACATCACTTGAAAAGAGTTGATTGACGCGCTCACCGTCTTTTAATTCGATATCTGTCATGGCTCTATTATAGCATGAAAAGAAGCTTGGGAAAAGATGATAATTTTCAATATATTAAAATGATATATTTTTATAAAAACGCTTTCTTTTCTTGTTTAAATATGTTACTATATATTAAAAAAATGGGAGGTTTTGTAAATGAACAAAACGAAAAAATGGTTTGGCTTGGGGGTAACATTGCTTTCAGCAAGTATACTAGTAGCCTGTGGAAATTCTAGTAGTAAGTCTGATGATACTTCAAAAGAAGCTAAAACAGAGAAAAAGGCATCTACGGAGAAGAGTAGTGAAAAGAAATCAACCTATGCTATTGGTGATAAGATTGTTTTTGATAAACAAGCTGAGTACACTATTACAAATGTTGAATGGACTGATGAACGGAATGATTTTGATAAAACAAATCCCGATAAAGTATTAAAAGTGACCTATAATGTGAAAAATCTATCAGATAGTGATCTAGCAGTTGGGGTTGACATTGATCTATTTGTTGGTGGAAATAAAATGGAGACTTATCCTAATACAAATACAATGGGGTCAATTTCACCGGGTCGATCAATGGAAGGTGCTGTACAACATTTTGGTGTAAAAGGGGATGGCAAATTAGAACTGGAAATAAAACCATTTGCTGCATTTAATGAAAAACCTGCGATTGTTGCTTTTGATGCACCGTAAAAAAAGT
>NZ_CM002128.1:176683-185821 GCF_000448565.1 Streptococcus sp. HSISM1
AGTAAAACTCTCAACTTTTTTTAATCAAATTCATATTTTTGGAGAATCGTTGTGAGGATAAAGACTCCTGTAAAGACGGCCATCAATGCTAGATAAACCGGGAAAGTAGTGGCTGTAAGGAGGGAAATTTCGATCAAGTTTTTCAACACGACCGCAGATGCGTAGAATCCTACAACAGAGAAGAGGATGAGGAGGGCCCGCCAGATATTTAGTGGCAGGCAAGCACGGATAACGGATAGGAAACCGATGGATCCAAGTAAGTAGTAGGATACAGTAGACATATCGGCTGCAGACCAACCATGGCTTGCTCCCCAAAGGCGAATAAACAAGACACTAAAGACGACCATCAAGGCGCTTGGTAAGGCTAACAGAAGGGAACGTCTCAAGAAGTGTTTTTCAACCGGTTTGATATTGCGTTCAAAGGTCAACACAAATGGTGGGAATCCTTCGACGAATTGGTCGATCAGGGTGATTTGAATAGGAATGAAAGGGAAAATCAGCAAATAGTTGACGTTAAAGAAGAGAGCACTGGCAATACAGATGATAGCCAAGAGGAAGGAATAGATCGTTTTGATAAAGAAGATTGGAGCGATTCGTCCAATGTTATTCACCACACGACGGCCTTCAAAAAGAATTTCTGGAACGTCATTAAAGTCAGAGTTTAAAAGAACAATATTGGCAATTTGACGAGTTGCTGGATCTCCCTCTGCCATCACGATGGAGCAGTCTGCTTCGCGAAGAGCAAGGATATCATTGACCCCATCTCCTGTCATAGCAGTTGTCCGACCAGCTGCTTTCAAGGTTTGGATGAGCAGTTTCTTTTGGTGAGGGGATACGCGTCCAAAGATGGCTGTTTCCTCTGCTTGATCCACTAATTGATCATCAGAAATTTTGGAACAATCGATGTAGTTTTCGTAGTTTTTGAAGCCAGCTTGTTGAGCGATATAAGAAACCGTCACAGGGTTGTCACCGGATATGATTTTTAGATCCACTCCTTGAGAGCGCAAATACTCAAGAGTATCTGAAGCCCCTTCACGAATGGGGTCTGTAATCTCAATAACCGCAATCCCTTCAAGATTTTCAGGCAGTTTCAATTCCTGCATGCTGATCAGTTCTGAACTATGTGCCAATACGAGCACGCGCGATCCACGAGCTTGTGCTTCAACGACAGCAGCTGGATTTTCTTTAAGGAGCATTTCAGGAGCACCGAGAAAGACGGTTCCGAGGTTGGATAGATGCATAGCTCCCCATTTTCGATCACTTGAGAAAGGAATAATGTTTTCCGCAGTATAAGCATGTTCCAACTCCCCATAAGCCTTGCGAATAGCTTGAGCAGTAGGATTGGTGTCCTCACTATTTTGCATGTAAGCAGAGAGGATGACCTGGATCGTTTCCTCAGAAAAATGCTCGGATAAGCTATGGAGAGCTTCGACTGTCATCTTCCCTTGAGTGATGGTCCCGGTCTTATCTAGACACAAGGTATCCACACGCGCCAGGGTTTCCACTGAATACATTTCTTGAACAAGAACCTTGCGCATACCGAGCTTAATAACCGCCGTCAAAAGAGACGTAACCGTCAGTAGGGCAATTCCTTTTGGCAACATTCCCAAGAGAGCTGTGGAAGAATTCACGACAGAATCCTTGATCGGTAGCATCTTGATCAACAATGCTTCAAAGAAGAGGGCAAGGCCAAATGGGATGATAATTTTCCCAGTAAAGCTAGAGATTTTCGCTAAATTATAGAGAATACGCGAATTGATAGGCTTCAAGGTTTTAGCTTCCATCATCAGTTTGTTGGCATAGTTGTTTGCTCCAACTCGCTTGACACGGGCATAGACTTGTCCACTGGCAATATAACTACCAGAAAGCAGTTCATCACCAACTTCTTTTAAGACCAGATCACTCTCACCAGTCAGCATAGCCTCATTAGCTTCTGCAATACCGGACATGACTTCAGCATCACTAGGGATCTGCTCACCCGAAGATAGAAGCATTAAATCACCTAGAACAAGCTTTTCTGGTGGAATCGCATCTTTTTCCCCATCTCGAATGACAGTCACTAGCTCACGACTCATGAGGTTGAGTTTATCAATCATCCGCTTGGCGCGCATCTCGGTCATGATTCCTGTAATGGCATTGAAGCAAATGACTGCGAAAAAGATCATATTGCTCCAAGCCTGTACAGCAGCCAAGGCCACGGCAATCACAAAGTTTAAGGTATTAAACAAGGTGAAGACGTTGCGCTTGATAATTTGCCAGGTACTGGTACTTGTATTCGTTGTAAAATCATTGGTTTGTCCGCGATCCATTTTCTTACGGACTTCACTGAGGGACAAGCCCTTTAAATCATTCGTTTCCATAGACAATATGATATCATTTTTTTGAGAAAAAGACTATCTAGAATCGGTCCGCTGAGTCAATTTTTATCTAAAAAAGGTTTGCGGTCAAAATCAGGATACGGTATAATAAGAAAGAACCTTTTACAGGATGGAATATCTTGTAAAGATTAATGAAATGGATTTGAGGAACAACTATGTTTTACACCTATTTACGGGGCCTTGTTGCCTTTATTCTTTGGGTTTTAAATGGGAATGCCCATTACCATCATAAGGACAATATTCCAGATCGGGAAGAGAACTACATCTTGGTATCCCCTCACCGGACTTGGTGGGATCCGGTCTATATGGCCTTCGCGACCAAGCCAAAGCAATTTATCTTTATGGCAAAAAAAGAGCTCTTTACCAATCGTATTTTTGGCTGGTGGATTCGCATGTGTGGTGCTTTTCCGATCGACCGTGAAAATCCGGGAGCAGAAGCTATTAAGTATCCTGTCAATATACTGAAAAAGAGCAACCGTTCCTTGATTATGTTCCCAAGTGGAAGCCGTCATTCTCAAGACGTCAAAGGCGGTGTTGCTATCATTGCCAAAATGGCGAAGGTCCGTATCATGCCAGTGACTTATACTGGTCCAAGAGACTTGAAAGGGTTGGCAACGGGTGAACGTATTGATATGAACTTCGGACATCCTATTGATATTTCGGATATTAAAAAGATGAATGACGAAGGAGTGGCAGAAGTTGCCCGCCGTATCCAAGAGGAGTTTGATCGCTTGGATGCGGAAGCACAAGCGATCAACACTCCAACAAAACCGTTTATCTTGATTCGTTTGTTAAAAATCCTTTTGATTCCCCTTGTCTTAGTCGTGGCCATCTTGACCTTGCTCTTTAGTTACCTAGCCAGCTTTGTATGGGATCCAGACAAACATCGGAAAAACAAGTAAAAAAACTGAGAGTTTTTCTCAGTTTTTTTATTTTTACGAATAATAAAAGTGAGAGGAGGTTTCTTATGAAGGATATTATCGAAAAAATCAAAGAATATAAGCTCTTTTTAGCACTTACAGCTATCGGACTCTTACTTGGAGGATATTTCCTTTTCCATCGACCTCAGTCAAATGCATCCACTATACCGGATCTTTATCAGGCTTCTAGTTCAACTTCGAGCAAAGAAAAGATATCTGCTTCTAGTTCAAGAGAAGAAAAGCCAGCTGCTTCAGTGTCTGATGCGCCCGAAATCATTACGGTCGATGTCAAAGGGGCTGTTAAACAACCAGGTGTCTATGAGTTACGCTCTGATAGCAGAGTTCACGATGCCATTCATAAGGCGGGTGGAATGACTGCGGAAGCCAATAGCCAATCGGTCAACTTGGCGCAAAAACTCTCTGATGAAGCAGTGATTTATGTTGCTAAAGAAGGGGAGGATGTTCCAGCACTTGGAAGTTCAGAAAGTTCTGCAACTTCGTCAGCGCCAGCAGAAAAAACAGGCAAGGTCCATTTAAATCGAGCGACCGAATCAGAGCTCCAAACCGTATCAGGCATTGGCCAGAAACGTGCCCAGGATATTATCGCCTATCGCGAAGCAAATGGTCCTTTTCGATCAGTGGATGATCTAAAAAATGTTTCAGGAATCGGAGAGAAAACACTGGAGAAACTAAGAGATGCTTTCACGGTGGATTAAAAACCTTCCTTTTTCGCTTGTCCATCTCGCCTTTTTGCTTCTATGGCTGTATTTTAGTATCTATCAACCATCTTGGCTTTCGATCAGCGGTCTAGTAGTAGTGGGAGTTTTAGCGGTTCATCACTATAAAGGGGAGCGCTCAAGTTTGCTAGGGCTTGCTTTAGCAACCCTTTGTTTTGCGGCCTTCTTTGTCTTTCAGCGAATACAGGATCATCCAGTACAAGCAGAAAGTCAGCCCCCATCCCACTTACGTCTGATTCCAGATAGCATCAAGATCAATGGGGACGCCCTGTCTTTTCGTGCTAAAAATCAGGGAAGGACCTACCAAGTCTTCTACACTTTAAAATCAGAAAAAGAAAAACAGCAGTGGCAAAGTCAAACTCATTTGTTGGAGTTGACGTATAAAGGTGCTATAGAAGAGCCAGAAGGGCAGCGAAATTTTAGAGGATTTGACTATCGGTCTTATTTGGAAACACAGGGGATTCACTATCAAATAAAAATTGAAGCGATCCAATCCGCACTTCCTATACAGACTTGGAATGTTTTCGACTGGCTATCTCAATGGAGGCGCCAAGCCATTGTTTGGAGCAAGGAGCACTTTCCGCAACCGATGAACCAGTATATGACCGGCCTTCTTTTTGGCTATTTAGATACGGATTTTGAAGAGATGGACCAGCTTTACACGAGTTTAGGAATCATCCATTTATTCGCCTTATCTGGGATGCAGGTTGGCTTTTTCATCAATGGGATCCGGAAAGCTCTCTTACGTCTAGGAATCTTGCAAGAGACAGTCGATATCTGGATGGTTCCAATTTCTTTGGTCTATGCTGGCTTGACAGGTTTTTCTGTTTCAGTGGTTCGTAGCCTCTTGCAGAAGATCCTCTCTCAAAAGGGGGTCCGAGGGATGGAGAATATGGCGATGACCTTGATGATCTTAATGTTGCTCATGCCCAAGTTTCTCCTGACAGCTGGAGGGGTCTTGAGTTGTGCCTATGCCTTTATTTTGACCTTGGTAGATACCAGTTCTTATTCCGGACTTAAAAAGCTACTAGTGGAAAGTTTCTGGATTAGCCTGGGGATTTTGCCCCTTTTGACCTATTACTTTAGTGTTTTTCAACCCTGGTCACTCCCTTTAACCTTCCTCTTTTCTTTCTTATTTGACCTTGTTCTTCTTCCAGGTTTAACGGTGCTATTTATCTTATCGATTCTAAAGCCCCTTACAATTTTTAACAGTTTCTTTCTTCTCATAGAGGAGTGTATTCGTTGGATTTCAAAGCTCACGTCGCTACCTTTGGTATTTGGTCAGCCGACGGGAGCAGCTCTGATTGCTCTCTTCCTTCTTTTAGGGATCTTGTATGATCTTCGAAAGCAAAAAAAACGTCGTTTCCTGTTAATAGGCATGATTCTACTCATCTTTTGTTGGACCAAACATCCTTTAGAAAATGAGATTACCATGGTGGATATCGGTCAAGGAGACAGTATCTTTTTACGCGATTGGAAAGGAAGAACCATATTGATTGATGTCGGAGGACGCGTCACTTTTAAAAGTGGAGAAAAGTGGCAAGAGCGCAGTCAATCTGCCAATGCGGATCAAACCTTGATTCCCTATCTCAAGAGTCGAGGTGTTGGAAAACTCGATGCTTTAGTCTTGACTCATACAGACCAGGACCATATGGGAGATATGGTGGAGGTTGCCAAACAAATCCCAGTTAAAAAAGTGTATGTCAGTCCAGGTAGTCTAACTAATTCTCAATTTCGAGAGAAATTGAAACAGCTTCATAGTCCGATTAAAGTAGTCCAGAGAGGGGATCAACTTCCTATTTTTGATCATCATCTAGAAGTCTTATCCCCTGATGAAGTGGGGGATGGTAAAAATGATGATTCGATTGTCCTCTATGGGCAGTTCTATCAGAAACGATTTTTGTTCACGGGTGATTTGGAAGAAGCTGGAGAGAAAAAACTATTGAAAAACGATCCACAATTACAAGTAGATGTCTTGAAAGTAGGCCACCACGGTTCTAAAGGTTCCTCTAGTGATGTGTTTTTAGATCAGTTACATCCTCAGTTGGCCTTGATCTCTGTTGGAAAGAAAAATCGCTACCAGCATCCTCACAAAGAATTGCTCGATCGTCTAGAGGAACGCTCTATTTCTTATTTTCGTACCGATGAAAGGGGAGCGATTCGCTTGATTGGATGGAACCATTGGAGGGTAGAAACAGTCCGATAGAGACGAGGAGAGGTTTGCTTTCTATGCTGAAAATTGCTATTATAGAAAGTGAAATCAATGTAAAGGTAGAATTGTATGAACGCATTTAAGCAATTTTGGATACAGTATGCAGATTTTTCAAGTAAGACCAGTCGGGCCCATTTTTGGCTAGCTTTTTTCTGGAATTCCCTGATTTCTTTACCTCTTTGGATTTTTTACATCGTGACCTCTTTATCCCATCAAAATGCTAAAGAAACGCTCAATTTTTCAACTGTTCATTCTAAGACAGGTTTATGGGCGCTCGCTTTCTTAGCATTCTTTTACTTCCTTATTTTAGTACCCAGTCAAGCCATTTGTGTACGTCGCTTGCGGGATGCGGGAATCCATTGGTCTTGGATCTTTTTGAATCTTGGTCCGGTTCTGCTCTATTTGTTGACGGGGCTAGATATTTTCCTATTTCTTTGGGGGATTACAGTTATTTCTCTCTTGATTCTCATGATGCTTCCAGGGAAAAACACCTTCCCACAACCAGTAGAAACTCCTATGGGAGTGGCTTCTGAACCACAGGTCACAGCGACAGGGGGGAGCTTTGGAGGCAACTCCTTTGAGCAAATTCCAAATTTTGTAGCAGCACCTGATTTGTCTGATGAAAAACCACCATTGGAACAAAAGATGGCTGCTGAACACGAAATCCACTAAACTGATAAAAGATAAGAGAGTTTCATGCAAGCAATTACCGACACTAAACATCTGACGGTTCAAACTCTGCCTCCTATTCTTGTCTTGACGGGTGAGGATGTAGGTCAATTTGAATGGTTAAAAAAAGACATTTTAAAAAAAATAGGCTATGATCCTTCAGATTTGAATTATTCTTATTTTGATATGAAGGAAGCCTCTTATGCTGAGGTCGAGCTGGATTTGGTCAGTCTTCCTTTTTTGCAGATGAAAAAATCGTGATTTTGGATCACTTATTGGATCTGACCACTGCCAAGAAACGCAATTTAACCGATGAAGATCTGAAGCAATTTGAAAACTATCTGGAAAATCCTTCTGAATCGACCCGTTTGGTGATATTTGCAGAAGGAAAATTAGATAGTAAGCGTCGCTTGGTCAAACTCCTAAAACGGGATGCCCAAATCATTGAAGCGACCACTCCTAAAGAGCAAGATTTAAAGCGTTATTTTGCAAGTCAGGCCCAAGAATTGGGCTTACACTTTGTGGGCGATTCCTTGGACCAGCTACTCTTAAAATCTGGCTATGATTTTGGAGAGTTACAGAAGAATCTCGCTCTATTGCGGGCTTATAAAGAAGATGGTCAGATTACCCTCGAAGATATCGAGGAGGTTGTTCCAAAGTCCTTGCAAGATAATATTTTTGATCTGACACAGATGATTCTCAAACGCCAAATCGATCAAGCTAGGAATTTGGTTAAGGATCTTCGCTTACAAGGAGAAGATGAAATAAAATTGATCGCTATTTTGTTGGGGCAATTCCGAATGTTTTCTCAAGTTAAAATTTTCTCAGAAGAAGGCCAATCCGAAAGCCAAATTGTAGCGAGCTTGTCGGAGTTGTCAGGACGCAAGGTCAATCCTTACCAGGTGAAGTTTGCCTTACGGGATAGCCGCAGGCTTTCCCTGTCTTTTTTGAAGCAGGCTATGACGACCTTCATCGAGACGGATTATGCGATTAAAAGTGGAACATATGAAAAAGACTACTTATTTGATTTGGCCCTGTTGAAAGTAGCGAATAGCGTCTAACGATGAATGAAATCGCAAGCAGATTAGTTGAATAATTTAGCTGTTTGCGTTATCATCAAGTCAGTAATAAAGAAAAGAGGACCATAAAATGGCTATCATTTTACCAGAATTACCATATGCTTATGATGCATTGGAACCTTATATCGATGAAGAAACCATGCATTTGCACCATGATAAACACCATCAAACATATGTAAACAATGTGAATGCAGCTCTTGAAAAACATCCTGAAATTGGAGAAGACCTTGAAAGCTTGTTAGCTGATGTTGAATCCATTCCAGCTGATATTCGCCAAGCTGTGATCAACAATGGTGGTGGTCATTTGAACCACGCTCTTTTCTGGGAATTGATGACTCCAGAACAAACAGCTCCTTCAGCAGAACTTGCTGCAGCGATTGATGCTACATTTGGTTCATTTGAAGACTTCAAAGCAGCCTTCACAGCAGCAGCTACAACACGTTTTGGTTCTGGTTGGGCATGGTTGGTTGTCAACAAAGAAGGCAAACTCGAAGTGACTTCAACAGCAAACCAAGATACACCAATCTCTGAAGGTAAAACACCAATCCTTGGTTTGGATGTTTGGGAACATGCCTACTACGTGAAATACCGTAACGTACGCCCTGACTACATCAAAGCTTTCTTCTCAGTGATCAACTGGAATAAAGTGAATGAATTGTTTGTAGCAGCAAAATAATAAAATGAAGAAATCTATAAGAGCAAGTATTGGCTCTTATAGATTTTTTATTTTCATCCGGAAAATCGGAGTATAATTTCTTGCGTTTAGGCAGGAAAATGATACACTAGTAGGAGTGTGTCTTACTTGTCTGAATCCTGGTTTGAAGGGCCTAGGCAAGGAAAAGATAAACCTTAAAATGAAAACTGAAACATTCAGGGAGAAATGAAATGACTAGTATTACCATTACCAAAGGAGCCGTTGAGACGCCTATCTATTTGCGGATGTTGAATCGTCATGGCTTGATTGCAGGTGCAACAGGAACAGGAAAAACGGTTACGCTCAAGGTCCTAACAGAAAAATTAAGCAAAGAAGGCATTCCGGTCTTTCTAGCCGATATCAAGGGAGATTTATCTGGCTTAGCCAAAGCAGGGCAATGGACACCAAAACTGGAAGAACGCTACAAACTGCTTGGTCTCACAGATCCG
>NZ_CM002128.1:186925-208358 GCF_000448565.1 Streptococcus sp. HSISM1
TTATCTGGCTTAGCCAAAGCAGGGCAATGGACACCAAAACTGGAAGAACGCTACAACTGCTTGGTCTCACAGATCCGTTTGAGCCGCAAGCCTTCCCTGTTCGATTGTGGGATGTCTTTGGCCAAGCTGGTCATCCTGTTCGTGCGACTGTCGAAGGAATGGGGTCATTGCTTCTTTCTCGTCTACTTGATTTGAATGAAACTCAATCAGGAATTCTTGCAATTGTCTTTAAAGTGGCTCAAGAGAAAGATTGGCCCTTGATTGATTTGAAGGACCTGCAAAGCCTTTTAAAGGAAGTCTATGAACACAGCTCAGACTATTCTGCCCAATATGGTAATATCACCAAACAATCTGTCGGTGCGATCCAAAGAAGCCTCTTAGTTCTTGAAGAAGAAGGAGCGAATCAGTTTTTCGGAGAGCCTGCACTTGATTTAAATGACTTTATGCAACTCGATGCATCAGGGCGTGGGTATATCAATATTCTTTCGGCTACAAAGCTCTTTCATTCACCAAAATTGTATTCAACCTTTTTAATTTGGATGTTGTCTCGTCTCTTTGAAACACTTCCCGAGGTTGGGGATCCCGAAAAGCCAAAACTGGTTTTCTTCTTTGATGAAGCCCATCTCCTCTTTAAGGATGCAAGCAAGCTCTTTCTTGAGAAGGTCGAGCAAGTCGTGCGCCTGATTCGTTCTAAGGGTGTAGGGATTTACTTTATTACCCAAAATCCTCAAGATCTACCAGAATCTGTTTTGGCACAGCTTGGAAATCGTGTACAACATGCTCTTCGAGCTTATACACCAAAAGAAATGAAGGCCATCAAGGTGGCTGCTCAAAGTTTTCGTCCGAATCCAGACTTTGATACAGAAACAGTGATCACAGAATTAGGGACAGGGGAAGCCTTGGTTTCTTTCCTGAATGAGAAGGGGCAACCTAGTATTGTTGAGCGTGCTTATATTCTCTCTCCTCAATCGAGTTTTGAACTCTTAAATGAAAGTGAACAATTGGCCTTAATCACGACATCGCCTTTCCATCAAAAGTATGCGACGACGATTGATCGGGAATCTGCCTATGAAAAATTAGCAGCTAAAGCAAGCAAGGAAGCGCAAGAAAAAGAGCAAAAAGAAGCAGAAAAGGAAGAGGCTGCAGCAGATAAGGCGGCTCAAAAACGTAGTCCAGGTCGTCCAAGAAAATCTAGTCTTGAAAAGGCAAAAGATTCCTTCTTGAGTTCCTTATTCCGGACGATTGCGCGTGAGATCGCTAAGCTGATTATGGGCTCCTTTAAACGGAAATAAGCCTTTGATGAAAAGAAAAACCTTTTTAAAAAGAAACCGTTTTATCTTTCTGATAATTCTTGTTATTTTCAGTAGAATCTTTTATAATTAATCTCGTATGAAAAAATATTTTAATCTACGCTCGATCATGATTGCGGTCAGTATTTTATTGTGCTTAGTGGGAACAAGCGCACTGGGCTACTTGCATCTTACGCAACCAACAGCATCAGCAATTGAAAAAAAGCAAAGAAAACAAAAGAAGCAAAAGAACAAGATATCGAAAAGTCTACCCCTGAGACGAAAAAACCGCGTGTCAAATCTCCTGAAGCTAAGCAAGCAGTAGTAGATGCAGACATGGAAACGATGAGTGCTTATGGCCTTGTCTATGATTATGCTAATAAAGGCTTGGTAGAGGTTGTTCAGGATTTCCTAGCGGAAAGTGGAATTGATCCGTCACAAGTTGCTTTCACGTATCGCAATGCCATTACTGGAGAGCAATTTGCTATGAATGATCTTCAACCAATGACGGCAGGTAGTACCTATAAGCTACCCTTGAACATGTTGGTGGTGGATGAAGTCGCAAAGGGCAAACTGAATTTAACAGATAGGTTTGACATTACCAACACCTACTATGAATATGTAGGGGAGCATGACAATTACGTTGCTGCCTTTGATGGAGCCATGTCTATCCCTGATATGCAGCGCTATTCATTGGTTTACTCTGAAAATACCCCAGCCTATGCTTTGGCAGATCGTTTAGGGGGGATGGAGCAAGCGCGCAAGTTATTCAGTCGTTATGGTCAATCCCGTTCACCAGAGGTTAAAACCTTTAGCGAAGATAATAAAACGACAACGGATTATTACATCCATGTCTTGGAATATCTTTGGAATCATCAAGAAAATATGCGGATTTACTAGAACTGATCGGGGAGTCTTTCCCAGGTGAGTACTATAAAAAATTCTTGCCAGATTTGGTGATTCAACAAAAACCAGGATATGTTGCTGAAGCACTTAATGTGGATGCGATTGTCCGTGAATCGACTCCTTATTTGGTTGCCATTTACACTGCAGGACTTGGAGGTACGACTCCAGAAAGTTCTGAAATCAGTGGCGTTGGTCTTTATCAATTGGGACAATTGGCTTATGTTATCAATGAATGGCATCGTGTCAATATGAATGAATAATCGACAAAAGGTCTGAGTTTTGCTCAGACCTTTTCTTTTAACAAAGTATCATGAAAATGACTTGGTGTTTCGAATTACTTTTCTGTTCTAAAGAGACTTCTTTCCCTTTTCTATAAAAAGTATGTTATACTACTAATAGTAATAAGAGGAAGTATAGACATGATTACAAAGGAAGATTACCAGTTGCTCCGCTCGCATCCAGCCTTTTCTGAGCTACCAGTGGAGCTATTTGATAAATTAGCTGTTGAAATTCATGCCAGGGATATCCCTAAAGGACAAATTTTATTTTATGCAGGAGATAAGCGGGAGCGCATTTTTCTTCTGGCAAAAGGCTTTGCCCGTATTGAGCAATTTGATTCGTCGGACCAATTCTCCTATATGGATTATATAAAGAAGGGAGCTTTGTTCCCTTATGGTGGGATGTTCCAGGATGAGCGTTACCATTATACAGCTAGTGCGGTGACGGATTTGCGTTGTTTCGTGATCCCCGTCAATCTCTATGAATTATATGCCCAAGAGAGCAAGGAGCAGTTGCTCTTTATTACGAGAAAGCTATCCTCCATCCTAGAATTTCAAGAGTTGCGCTTGCGTAATGTCGTGACAGCTAGTGCCAGTGAGCGCGTGATTCAATCCTTAGCCATTCTGTGCAAGGATTATGAAAGTCTAGGAAATCAGCTTCCATTTCCAATTAGTATGAAGGAAATGGCCAAATTAGCAGCCACAACCCGAGAAACTGTCAATCAAGTTTTAAAGAAACTCATCGATTCTCATAAGATCCAGTATGAGAGAAAACAACTAACTTTTCTAGATACAGCCTACTTTTTAAAGAGTTTTGAAGAGATCAACTAATTTGTTGATCTTTTTTATTTTTACAAAAAAATATATATTCATAAAAATAATATAAAAGGCAAAATATGCAAAGAAAACGCTTCATATTAACTAAAAAATAGGAAAGATTCAAAAAAACGCCAAATTCTTTGCATTCAAAAAGTAGAATCCTTTGTGAAAGCGGTACCAATAAAGAATATAATAACAATTGTAATAAGCTTGTGAACAAGCTCAAAGAAAAAAGGAGGATGACAGATGTCAACTAAACCAATTCATGTTTTCTCAGAAATTGGAAAACTGAAAAAAGTAATGTTGCACCGTCCAGGTAAAGAGTTGGAAAACTTGATGCCTGACTATCTAGAGCGTCTTCTTTTTGATGATATTCCATTCTTGGAAGATGCACAAAAAGAACACGACAATTTTGCTCAAGCGCTTCGTAACGAAGGAATCGAAGTACTTTATCTTGAAAAATTGGCAGCTGAGTCATTGACTACTCCAGAAATTCGCGAACAATTCATCGAAGAATATCTTGATGAAGCAAACATTCGTGGACGCCAAACTAAAAACGCTATTCGCGAAATCCTTCGTGGTATTGAAGACAACCAAGAATTGGTTGAAAAAACAATGGCTGGTTTTCAAAAAGCTGAGCTTCCAGAAATTCCAGAAGCTGACAAAGGCTTGACTGACCTTGTTGAATCTGACTACCCATTTGCGATCGATCCAATGCCAAACTTGTACTTCACACGTGACCCATTTGCTACAATTGGGAATGCAGTATCATTGAACCACATGTATGCTGATACACGTAACCGTGAAACCTTGTATGGTAAATACATCTTCAAATATCACCCAGTATATGGTGGTAATGTAGATTTGGTATACAACCGTGAAGAAGATACTCGTATCGAAGGTGGGGACGAATTGGTCCTTTCTAAAGATGTCTTGGCAGTTGGTATCTCACAACGTACAGATGCTGCATCAATTGAAAAATTGTTGGTAAACATCTTCAAGAAGAACGTTGGCTTCAAGAAAGTATTGGCCTTCGAATTTGCGAACAACCGTAAATTCATGCACTTGGATACAGTATTCACAATGGTGGACTACGATAAATTCACCATCCACCCAGAAATCCAAGGCAACCTTCGCGTCTTCTCTGTAACATATGAAAATGAAGCATTGAAGATTGTTGAAGAAAAAGGTGATTTGGCTGAATTGCTTGCTGAAAACCTTGGTGTTGAAAAAGTTACATTGATTCCTTGTGGCGATGGCAATGTGGTTGCTGCTGCTCGTGAACAATGGAACGACGGTTCAAATACTCTTACAATCGCACCTGGTGTGGTAGTTGTATACGACCGTAACACAGTTACAAACAAGAAATTAGAAGAATACGGACTTCGTTTGATTAAGATCCGCGGAAGTGAATTGGTTCGCGGTCGTGGTGGACCTCGTTGTATGTCAATGCCATTTGAACGTGAAGAAATCTAATGTAGAAGACCGGGAGCTGGTCTTTGAGGATCAGCTCTTTCTTCTTACTGATCAATACTAGAAAGAAAATAGGAGACAATTAGAAATGACAGATTCAGTATTCCAAGGACGTAGCTTCTTGGCAGAAAAAGACTTTACACGTGCAGAGTTAGAATACCTTATCGGACTTTCAGCTCACTTGAAAGACCTTAAAAAACGCAACATTGAACACCACTATCTTGCTGGTAAAAACATTGCGCTTTTGTTTGAAAAAACTTCAACTCGTACTCGTGCTGCCTTCACAACAGCAGCTATCGACCTTGGTGCTCACCCAGAATACCTAGGTGCAAACGACATCCAACTTGGTAAAAAAGAATCTACAGAAGATACTGCTAAAGTTCTTGGACGTATGTTTGACGGTATTGAATTCCGTGGTTTCAGCCAACGTATGGTTGAAGAATTGGCTGAATTCTCAGGTGTTCCAGTTTGGAATGGTTTGACTGACGAATGGCACCCAACTCAAATGCTTGCAGACTACTTGACAGTTCAAGAAAACTTTGGACGTTTGGAAGGTTTGACACTTGTATACTGTGGTGATGGACGTAACAACGTTGCGAACAGCCTTCTTGTAACAGGTGCTATCCTTGGTGTGAACGTACACATCTTCTCACCAAAAGAACTCTTCCCAGAAAAAGAAATCGTTGAATTGGCAGAAGGATTTGCAAAAGAAAGTGGCGCTCATATCTTGATCACTGAAGATGCTGACGAAGCTGTGAAAGGTGCAGACGTACTTTACACTGACGTTTGGGTATCAATGGGTGAAGAAGACAAATTTGCAGAACGTGTTGCCCTTTTGAAACCTTACCAAGTAAACATGGATTTGATTAAGAAAGCTGATAACGAAGACTTGATCTTCTTGCACTGCTTACCAGCCTTCCACGATACAAATACTGTTTACGGTAAAGATGTTGCTGAAAAATTCGGCGTAGAAGAAATGGAAGTTACTGACGAAGTGTTCCGCAGCAAATATGCTCGTCACTTTGACCAAGCTGAAAACCGTATGCACACAATCAAAGCGGTTATGGCAGCAACTCTTGGTAACTTGTACATTCCAAAAGTTTAAGACTTTATAACCGTATACCAACAGCTATAGGGGCTGGACTGCTAGCTTTAGTCCTGCCCCTATTTTTTATAGAAAGGGATAACTTATGTCAAGAAAAATCGTCGTTGCTTTGGGAGGAAATGCTATTCTCTCATCTGATCCTTCTGCTCAAGCTCAACAAGAAGCACTTGTAGAAACAGCAAAACACTTAGTCAAATTAATCAAAAACGGGGATGACTTGATCATCACTCACGGAAATGGTCCTCAAGTAGGGAACCTCTTGCTCCAACACTTGGCAGCAAACTCTGAAAAGAACCCTGCTTTCCCACTTGATTCATTAGTTGCTATGACCGAAGGAAGCATTGGCTACTGGCTTCAAAATGCTCTTCAAAATGCTCTTCTTGAAGAAGGAATCGAAAAAGACGTGGCTTCTGTTGTGACACAAGTCGTTGTTGATAAGAACGACCCAGCTTTTATCAACCTCAGCAAACCAATCGGTCCATTCTACTCAGAAGAAGAAGCAAAAGCAGAAGCTGAAAAATCAGGAGCAACTTTCAAAGAAGATGCTGGGCGTGGCTGGCGTAAAGTCGTTGCTTCACCAAAACCAGTGGATATCAAAGAAATCAATACCATCCGTACTTTGTTGAACGACGGTCAAGTCGTTGTGGCAGCCGGTGGTGGCGGTATCCCAGTTGTGAAAGAAGCAGATGGTAGCCTATCTGGTGTTGAAGCTGTCATCGATAAAGACTTCGCCTCTCAACGTTTGGCTGAATTAGTAGAAGCAGACCTCTTCATCGTTTTGACTGGTGTCGATTATGTCTTTGTGAACTACAACAAACCAGACCAAGCAAAATTGGAACATGTTAATGTGGCTCAATTGGAAGAATATATCAAACAAGACCAATTTGCACCAGGAAGCATGCTTCCTAAAGTAGAAGCTGCCATTGCCTTCGTCAATGGTCGTCCAGAAGGAAAAGCAGTTATTACGTCACTTGAAAACCTTGGCGCTTTAATTGAGTCTGAAAGTGGAACAATCATCCAAAAAGACTAATGAAAGATTAGGAAAAAACTAGTATTTTAAAGCTTATTGTGATAGAATAAATCTATAGGTAAGCGTTTTACAAGATGTTCTTGTAAAATCTCACTCACACTTTGTTGCGTTAGGAGGAAGACAAATGAGTGAAAAAGCTAAAAAAGGGTTTAAGATGCCTTCATCTTATACCGTATTGTTGATCATCATTGCTATTATGGCAGTGTTGACTTGGATTATCCCAGCTGGAGCTTTTGTGGATGGTGTTTATAAGTCACAACCGCAAAATCCTCAAGGGATTTGGGATGTCTTGATGGCTCCTATTCGTGCCATGCTAGGAACAACACCTGAAAAAGGTTCGTTGATTAAAGAAACTAGTGCGGCGATTGATGTAGCCTTCTTCATCTTAATGGTCGGTGGTTTCCTTGGTGTTGTCAATGAAACTGGTATGCTAGACACTGGTATTGCTTCCATCGTGAAGAAATACAAAGGTCGCGAAAAAATGTTGATTTTGGTTCTTATGCCTTTGTTTGCTCTTGGTGGTACAACGTATGGTATGGGTGAAGAAACCATGGCCTTCTATCCGCTCCTTGTGCCAGTTATGATGGCCGTTGGATTTGATAGTTTGACTGGGGTAGCCATTATCTTGCTCGGTTCACAGATTGGATGTTTGGCATCTACCTTGAACCCATTTGCAACAGGTATCGCATCTTCAACTGCAGGTGTTGGTCTTGGTGAAGGTATCATCCTTCGTTTGATTTTCTGGGTTGTCTTAACTGGTCTTAGCACTTGGTTTGTTTACAAGTATGCAGATAAGATCCAAAAAGACCCAACCAAATCTCTCACCTATGCAACTCGTGAAGAAGATATGAAATTCTTCAATGTTGGTGAAGATGATGAAAATGTTAATTCAACTCTTTCAAAGAAACAAAAACAAGTCTTTGTACTCTTTGTTTTGACCTTTGTCTTGATGGTCTTGAGTTTCATTCCTTGGAATGATCTCCATGTTACTATTTTCAGTGACTTTAACACTTGGTTAACAGGCCTTCCAGTAGTTGGTAAGATTGTTGGTACTTCAACTCAAGCTCTCGGTTCATGGTACTTCCCTGAAGGAGCAATGCTCTTTGCCTTTATGGGTATTTTAATCGGTATCGTTTACGGATTGAAAGAAGATAAAATTATTTCATCCTTTATGAATGGTGCAGCTGACCTCTTGAGTGTTGCCCTTATCGTAGCAATCGCTCGTGGTATCCAAGTCATCATGAACAACGGTATGATCACTGATACTATCTTGAACTGGGGTAAAGAAGGACTCAGTGGACTTTCATCTCAAGTTTTCATCGTCTTGACTTACATTTTCTATTTGCCAATGTCATTCTTGATCCCATCATCATCTGGTCTTGCCAGCGCGACAATGGGTATCATGGCTCCTCTTGGAGAATTCGTACATGTACGTCCTAGCTTGATCATCACTGCCTATCAATCAGCATCTGGTGTCTTGAACTTGATCGCACCAACTTCTGGTATTGTAATGGGAGCTCTTGCTCTTGGACGCATCAACATTGCTACTTGGTGGAAATTCATGGCAAAACTTGTCGTTGCTATCATTGTAGTAACAATTATTCTCCTTCTTCTTGGAACCTTCGTTCCATTCCTATAAGAAGTGAGTGAGGTGTTTCATGAAAAATAGAATAAAGGACGATGTGAAAGAGCAGTTTTTAAACTCTCTTCAAACCATCATTTCTTACCCTTCTGTATTAAATGAAGGGGAAAATGGAACACCGTTTGGACAAGCTATCCAAGATGTCCTAGAAAAAACCTTAGAGCTTGCTCGAGAATTAGGTTTTCAAACATATATAGATCCTGAAGGATACTATGGATATGCAGAGATCGGTCAGGGGGAAGAACTCCTGGCCGTTCTTTGTCACTTGGATGTTGTTCCAGCCGGTGATCTGAAAGATTGGCAAACGCCACCCTTTGAAGCGACTGTTGTCGGTGACTATCTAGTAGGTCGTGGTGTGCAGGATGATAAGGGTCCGTCCCTCGCTGCCCTTTATGCAGTTAAGAGTTTGCTGGATGATGGCATTCAGTTTACCAAACGAATCCGGTTTATCTTTGGGACGGATGAAGAAACCTTGTGGCGCTGTATGAACCGCTACAATCAAATTGAAGAACAAGCAGATCTTGGGTTTGCGCCAGATTCTTCTTTCCCACTAACCTATGCTGAAAAAGGCTTGTTACAAGTGAAATTGCATGGCCCAGGTTGGGATGATCTTCCTTTACAGGCTGGTCAGGCCCTCAATGTTGTTCCAGATAAAGCGACCTATGCAGGTCATCGTTTAGAAGAATTGCTTCCTGTTTTGGATCAAAGTGGGGTTCAGTATAGCCAAACAGAAGATTCTGTAACGGTTATGGGTGTTTCCAAGCACTCGAAAGATGCAGCCGAAGGAGTGAATGCCATTGTCGGTTTAGCGGAAAGTCTGTCCCTCATCCAACCCCACCCAGCCTTGCTCTTTATTGCAGATGCTGTTGGTGAGGATGCAACTGGAGAAGCCCTATTTGGAAAAATTACAGATGGACCAAGTGGGGATCTTTCCTTCAATCTTGCGACTCTTGTGATCGATCAAGAGCAATCGGAAATCGGAATTGATATTCGAATTCCAGTCCTAGCAGATAAGGAGAATTTAGTAGCTCGTCTGCAAGAAATTGCGGCTAGCTATCAGTTGGTGTATGAAGAATTTGACTATTTGGCTCCTTTATATGTACCGTTAGATAGTCCTTTAGTCAGCTCTTTGATGGCCGTTTACCAGGAAGAAACCGGGGATAGGACACCAGCCATGTCTTCAGGTGGTGCGACATTTGCGCGGACTATGGAAAACTGTGTAGCTTTCGGCGCTCTTTTCCCAGGTGCAGAACAGACCGAGCACCAGGCCAATGAACGAGTAAAAATTGACGATCTCTACGCTGCGATGGAAATCTATCGAGAAGCCATTCAACGCTTAGCCACCATATAAAAAAGAGGCTGGGACAAAAGTCCTAGCCTCTCAATTATTTTTGGATTGTCGAGCAAGACGCAGTGGTTGAGTGGGCTCTACTACGCTGATTTCATCAGCTTTTACAGCCCTACTCAACTGTGCGGAGGTGGGACGACGAAATCGAATTCTAACGAATTACCGATTTCTGTCCCACTCTCTTTTTATTTACTAAAGAAGAAGGGTGGGGTGAATTCTTTTAATTTTTCAAAGCAATCCAAAGCTCCTTGGTTGTCTTCGCAGATGACTAAACAGACATCGTCTCCACAGATGGTGGCTACGATTTGATCCAGTTCCAGTGCATCTAAGATCGCACCAAAGGATTGGGCAAGGCCTGGAAGAGTTTTTACAACAACCTGGTTTTGAACGGGCCGTAACATAACTAAGGCATCTTCCATATACATCCGCAGGCGCTTTTCCCAACGGGAAGGAGCGATAGTATTCATGGCATAGTAGGAACTATCCCCCTCGTTAATTTTTACTAGATTCAAGGATTTGACATCCCGTGAAAGGGTGGACTGGGTAACGAGAACGCCATTTGCTTCTAAGGCTTCTTGAAGTTCTTGTTGGGTATGAATCCTACGCTCAGAAATGATCGAGCGGATCAAGCGGTGGCGACTTTCAATTTTATTCATGAGAGACTCCTTTACTTGATGAACATAGCATCCCCAAAACTAAAGAACCGGTAGCGTTCTTGAATCGCATGGTGGTAGGCTTCGAGGGTTAATTCACGGCCGGCAAAGGCAGAAACCAACATGACCAGAGTTGATTTTGGAAGGTGGAAGTTGGTAGAAAAGGCATCGACGACTTTCCATTCATAACCTGGTTTGATAAAAATATTGGTCCAGCCTGAATCGGCTTGGATGTCTCCATCAAATTTATTGCCAATCGTTTCAAGGGTTCGAATAGAAGTCGTTCCAACAGCTACGATGCGTTTTCCTGCAGCTTTTACCTGACGAAGGGTAGCAGCAGCTTCTTCGGAAAGTTGGTAGAATTCAGAGTGCATCTCATGGTCTTCAAGATTGTCCACAGATACTGGACGGAAGGTTCCTAGGCCCACATGAAGGGTCAAATAGACCAGGTGAACCCCTTTTGCTTCAATCTTTTGGAGCAATTCTTGGGTGAAATGAAGACCTGCCGTTGGAGCTGCAGCAGACCCATTTTCTTTGGCGTAAACGGTTTGGTAGCGCTCGCGGTCAGCAAGCTTTTCGTGAATATAGGGAGGAAGTGGCATTTCACCAAGGCTTTCCAAAACTTCTAAAAAGATCCCTTGGTAGTGGAAGCGAACGATGCGGCCTCCGTGTTCCAATTCTTCCTCGACAGTTGCGGTCAAACGACCATCTCCGAAGATGACTGTAGCCCCTACCTTTAAGCGTTTTGCAGGTTTTGCCAAGACTTCCCAACAGTCATCTTGCGTATTTTTAAGGAGAAGGAATTCGACGTGACCACCTGTTTCTGGTTTGACTCCATGAAGACGGGCAGGGAGAACGCGCGTATTGTTCATGACAAGAGCATCTCCTGGCTCCAATTCATCCAAAATTGCATCAAAATGACGGTCTTGGAATTGCCCTGTTTTTCGATCGAGGATCAAGAGTTTAGAGGCATCTCGTTTTTCAAGAGGGGTTTGGGCAATCAGTTCTTCAGGCAAATCAAAGTCAAAGTCGTTGGTATTCATTTGCGCTCCTTTTATAATAAATTTGTGAGTAGATAGATGGTAGTCCCGACCGCTAAGAGCATCAGGCTGATTCCCATCAAAAAGATCAGGACCTTGAGAATCTTTCTTTGATGAATCAAGAAAGATAAGAGAAAGACAAGGAGTCCGATCAAAAAAATGATGAATAATAGTGATACAATCATACCTTTCATTATATCACGAATCGACTTGAAAATGAAAAAAATGCCAGAAAAAGATAGCGGTTTCACTTGACAAAAATTGGTCTATACCATATAATAAAAGCATAGAGAAATAGGAGGTCTATCCAATGAAAATTATTGAAGTAAAGGACCAAATTGAGGGTGGAAAAGTTGCCTTTGATATATTGAAAGAAACTTTAAAGGAAGGTGCTCAAACCTTAGGTCTTGCGACTGGAAGCAGTCCCCTTGAGTTTTATAAACAAATTCGTGAAAGTGATTTGGATCTGTCTAATCTAATCAGTGTGAACTTAGATGAATACGTAGGGTTGACGGGAGATGATCCTCAATCTTATCGGTATTTCATGGAGAAAAATCTCTTTGATGCCAAACCATTCAAAGAAAGCTATCTCCCATCGGGTGTAGAAGAATCTGCCGATCAAGAAGTGATCCGTTATAACAAAATACTAGAAGAGCATCCAGTGGACCTTCAGATCTTGGGTATCGGACGCAATGGACATATCGGTTTTAATGAGCCAGGGACATCCTTTGATAGTCAGACCCACTTAGTCCAGTTGGATGCCTCTACCATTGAAGCTAATTCTCGTTTCTTTGATAAGATCGAAGATGTACCAACCCAAGCCATTTCGATGGGGATTGCCAATATCTTAGCTGCGAAATCAATTGTCTTGTTTGCTTATGGGGAATCAAAAGCCCAAGCAATCAAAGGTACAGTAGAGGGTGAAAGGACAGAAAAAGTGCCAGCTAGTGCCCTTCAAGGACATCCAAATGTGACCATTATTGCGGATAAGGAAGCCTTGAGCTTGTTAAGTCGATAAAAAACAGGACCTATCGCCGATTTATTCGGGCCAGATAGGTTTTTTTCTGCTTCAAAATATGGTACAATACAAGTAATTATCTGCTGGGATTAGCTCTTTTCATCTACTGGGAGACAAGAGGAAAGGGCATGAGGGCTAGAAGCTTATTTTAGCCTCCAGCTGATTAGTCTGTTATAAAGGAAAAGTTTATGATAAAAAATATTTGATCCATATTTGCCTCCTTCTGAGTCTCTTATGCCAGCCAATTCTAGCGAGTGCGGATGAATTGGTTGATATGGCGCAAAAGATGTATCCAAATGACAATGTCCAAGCCATTAACCGTCCACATTCTTCGCTTATTATTGACGGAAATACGGGCAATGTTCTTTGGAAAGACAATATCGATGAAGTCAGAGATCCTGCCAGCATGAGTAAGCTCATGACGCTCTATCTCTTGTTTGAAGATATGGCAAATGGCAAGATCAGTAAGGATACAGTGATCAAGGCGACCGCTTCAGACCAAGCGATCGGAAAGATCTATGAGATCTCCAACAATAATATTGTTGCTGGGGTAGACTACACCATTCCTGAGTTGATTACCATGACAGTGGTTCCATCCTCAAATGTATCGACCCTCATGTTGGCCAATCTTATATCCAACAATGATCCAGATGCCTTTATCGAGCGCATGAATGCCAAGGCTAAGGAATTAGGGATGACCAACACGGTCTGGAATAACCCGAGTGGGGCGGCCATCTCCACTTTGCAAGGCTACTATCAGGTCAACAATTATCCAAATGATGCGGCCAACCAGACAACTGCGCGTGATTTAGGGATTCTGGTTTATCATTTTATCAATCAATACCCAGATATTTTAAACTATACCAATCAAGCACAAGTCACGGTCAAAAAAGGGACTCCATATGAGGAAACCTTTGATACCTACAATTATTCATTGCCAGGAGCCAAGTATGCCTTGAAAGGTGTGGATGGTTTGAAAACTGGTTCAAGCCCTCGTGGAGCTTTCAACTATATCGCGACCATCAAACGGGGCAATCAGCGCTTAATTGCTGTCATTATGGGCGTAGGAGATTGGGCAGACCAAGATGGGGAATATTACCGTCACCCGTTTGGCAATGCTTTGATCGAAAAAGCCTATAAAGATTTTGGCTATAAAAAATTGCTAGATGCAGGTGTCCAGAAGATTGACGGCAAGACCTATACACTTGAAAAACCCTTCTATGCAACGGTCAAAAGAGGTGCTAAAGAACCGACCCTTGCGGTAAAAGATGGCTATCTGACAGTAGATAATGATCTCTACACCTTGTCTGAAGGTATCCGAGATGATATGAAGGTAGAAGAAGGGGCCAAGCCAGAGCTTGTCAAAGAAACAGCAAGTGGGAAAAAGACAACGGCTAAGCACAGTAAATGGCTTTCGCTGGATCACTTCCTGATCTTGATTCCAATTCTCATTCTTGTCATTATTCTCTCGATTGAAAAACAAAGTCGTGAGAGACGCAAAAAAGAGGCTCAAAAGCGCTATAATAAAGAGTAAAATAAAACCTAACTGATTGTCAGTTGGGTTTTGTCATTGTCTCATTCCGATATTTTTAGAAAGGATTCATATGAAAAAATTCCGAAATTCTTATGCAGCGTATATGCTGCTCTATAGTTTTTATTTTATGTCCACATCTCTCTTTACGACCCTTATTTCCGTTTATTTGATGGGAAAGCACTATAGTGCAACTCAAGTGTCGACCTTGGTATCGGTTGCCTTTTTCTTATCTATGGTAGCCCAACCCTTCTTTGGTTATATCAATGAGCGATTTGGAATCGTAAAAATGACGACCCTCAGTCTGAGTGTGATCATTGGTGGTGTCTTCGGTTTTCTTTGGGCTCCCAATCTCTTTTGGCTGACCGTTTTTTATGGGATTGTTCTAGTCTGTTTGAATGGGACAGCTCCCATGATGGAAGTATTTGCGACGCAAAGTCCATACGCTTTTGGGAAGATTCGCGTTTGGGGAACCATTGGCTACTCGGTCGGTGTCCAAATAGCCGGCTGGGTCTATCATCAGTTTAGCCCTCAAGCTGTCTATTATACGGTTTTGATCACCATTGTACTCAGCATTTTCTGTCTAAGTGCCGTTCGGATGAAGACAAGAGAGAAAAAAGAAGAAAAGGTTAAAGAGCCAGTTTCTATTCGTCCCCTTCTTCACAATGGACCTTACCTCTTCTTTATCATTTTGATTGGCTTGGCTTCAGGTGTTGGAAATATTGGTCATACCTATATTCCTGAGCTACTCATGGATAGTGGTCTACCAGTTCATATTGCCTCAACAGTTGTGGCTATCTCCGTCGTAGTGGAAGCCCCCTTGATCTTTTTCTCTGATCGATTCATGGACCACTGGCCTTTACGGGTTTTGATCGCTCTTCCAATTGGAATTATTTTCGCTCAATATGCTGTCTATGCTCTTCCAAGTCCTGTCTTCTTAAAAGTGCTTCTAACTCTCTTAGCCAAGCATACAACAGGGATGGTTTTGATTATGGTCTCCTTACGGTTTATTGCCCAACAGGTGAATGGCAAAGACTTGGTTCTTGCCATGGCTATTGTCCAAGGAGCTCGTTATTTAGGAACCATTCTTTTACAACCTCTCGCAGCCCTCTGTATTGAAAGAGGTGGTTACCAGGTCATGAGTTTCTTTTTAGCAGGGGTTGTAGGGATCGTCTTTTTGCTGAGCTTTGCCTTAAAAATGCCCCAAGGGAAGGCTCACGGCCTTTTTGGTGGCAAAGTAGACTAATGAAATTGTTACAATTGTATGACTAATCATCGAGGAGTTGGACAGAAACACTGATTTCACAGTGTTTTGTCCAACTTTTTTGCTAATATTAAGAACTAGTGATTAATTTGACAGTCAAAGTATTCGATGGTAGAATGAGGTAAAATAAATATAAAGGAGACCATTTTATGAAAAAAATGATCTTATCGACAGCTGCTCTTTTGACGATTGTTTCCCTAGCTGCTTGTTCAAACAAACAAGACACAAAGAAGGAAACTTCAAATAGTCAATCAACTACTAAAGTGACGAGCAAATCTGCCAACACTTCAAAAAGTAAGGATACTTCAACAGATTCAGAAGATACGTCATCTTCTAGCCTCTTAACAGATGCTGAAATCAACAAGGCTAAAACAGTTGGAGACTTCAAAAAGTTGTTTGCAAAATTAATGGATCAATCTGTTTCTATTACTGAAGAAGCAGGTACTTCTGTGACAGGTTCTGCAAAAGAACAATACGATGCAACTGTTAGCGCCTTGAAGCAAGAATTGGAAAACCAAAAAGATATCTTTAATGAAGGCTTGGAAAGCATCGGTTCAGATAGCACAGTCGTTCCTAAAGAAAAGCGTGAAGCTTTGATCGAAAGCTTGAAAGATGCTCGAGAAGAGTTGGAAAGTACTCGTAAAGAAATGAAAGATATGCAGAAAGAATTGAGTAAATCTCCTGTTGCAGATGACGACAGTGATGATTCAGATTCAGATTCTGAAGAATAAAAAGAAGAAAAGGTTGGAATTTCCAGCCTTTTTCTTAATTTTTTTCGAATGATATAGATGAGGAGGTGGGTCTATGTTTATTGCCATGGATAACAATCAAAAGCGGTGGAACTGTATGGAAGAGATCCCAGCTGTGACAGAAGGGCCCTTCTATTGTCTAGCATGTCATAGTCCAGTGCGTCTAAAAAATGGCACGGTAATGCGGGCTCATTTTGCTCATGTAGAATTACAGCATTGTCCCTATCATCACGAAGCGGAGAGTTTTGAACATCTGGAATTGAAAGCCAGTCTTTATGACTGGGCCTCTAAGGAGTCTAATACAGAAGTAGAAAGTTATTTAGCAGATTTTCAACAAATTGCCGATCTTTTGGTAGTAGACAAGAACTTAGCTTTGGAAGTGCAGTGTAGCTCCCTATCTTTAGAACGTTTGAAGGAGAGAAGCGATGCTTATCGATCCCATGGTTACCAGGTCTATTGGTTACTTGGTAAAAAGTTGTGGCTCAAGGAAAGACTGACAAAGCTACAGGCTGGTTTTCTTTATTTTAGTCAGAATCGCGGGTTCCATCTTTGGGAATTGGATCTGACAAAGAAAGAGCTACGCTTGCAATACCTCATCCATGAGGATTTACGAGGGCGATTGCATTATCAAACAGAAATTTTCCCTTTTGGTCAAAGGTCTTTACTGGAAGTTTTACGGACCCCTTATCTTTCGCAACCCATGCAGCAAATGGCAGTCGAGCTCGATCGGACATTTTTAACCTATATACAGCAGCAACTCTTTTATCGTCATCCAAAGTGGCTGAAGCTTCAGGAAGAACTCTATTTGCAGGGAAACCATCTGATGGAACTGGGGCTGGATTTCTTTTATCCTCTTTGTCGTCCGATCCTTTCACAGAACTTGCTTCAAATTGAAGAGGATGTAGAAGATTACTACCAGCAGTTTATGACCTATTATCAGTCGCAAGGGATCCAACCTGTTCAGATCCTCTATCCCCCACGTTTTTATGCTCAACAGAAAAGCTAACTTTCTAAGATAGAAATCCTCCCGAAATGTTCATTTTTATGCTAAAATAGTACCATTGGAGGATTAATCGAAATGGTAAAACAACGTAATGAAATTGATGAAAAATACCAATGGGATTTGTCGACAATTTTTGCGACAGATCAAGCTTGGGAAGAAGAAGCAGCTAGCTTAGCTGCAGATATTAAAGCAGCAAGCCACTATGCTGGTCATTTGTTGGATTCGGCGCAAACACTGTTGGATACAACCAATGCATATTTGGAATTGAGCCGTCGCTTAGAAAAGGTCTACGTCTATGCTCATATGAAAAATGACCAAGACACACGAGTGGCTAAATACCAAGAGTACCAATCAAAAGGGATGTCTCTTTATAGCTTGTTAGGTGAAACCTTTGCCTTCTATGAGCCTGAATTCATGGCCATTACGGATGAGCAGTATAAGGCCTTTGTGAGTGAAGTTCCAGCCTTGGAACAATATGGTCATTATTTTGATCGTTTGCTAGAGAAAAAAGAACATGTCTTGTCTCAAAAAGAAGAGGAATTACTTGCAGGAGCTGGTGAGATCTTTGCGGCTGGTGGTGAAACCTTTGAAATCTTGGACAATGCAGATATTGTTTTCCCAACTGTACATGATGACAAGGGTGAAGAAGTTCAATTAACCCATGGAAACTATATTTCTTTGGTAGAATCAAAAGATCGTGCCGTTCGTAAAGAAGCTTACGAAGGTCTCTACAAGGTTTATGAACAGTACCAACATACCTATGCTAAAACCTTGCAAACCAATGTGAAAGTTCACAACTTTAATGCCAAAGTTCGCAAATTCTCATCTGCCCGTGAAGCGGCCCTTTCTGAAAACTTTGTACCAGAAAGTGTTTATGATAGCTTGGTAGCAGCGGTGAACAAACATTTGCCACTCTTGCAACGCTATGTGCAATTGCGTTCAAAAATTCTAGGAATCTCAGACTTGAAGATGTACGATATGTATACGCCATTATCCGATACAGACTACAAGTTTACCTACGAAGAATCATTGGCTAAAGCAGAAGAAGTCTTGGCTGTTTTGGGTGAGGACTATCTTTCTCGTGTGAAACGGGCCTTTAGCGAACGGTGGATCGACGTGCATGTCAACCAAGGAAAACGCTCAGGTGCCTATTCAGGTGGTTCTTATGATACCAATGCCTTCATGTTGTTGAACTGGCAAGATACATTGGATAATCTCTTCACCTTGGTGCATGAAACTGGTCACAGTATGCATTCTAGCTATACCCGTGAAACCCAGCCTTATGTCTATGGGGACTATTCCATCTTCCTTGCCGAAATCGCCTCTACAACCAATGAAAATATCCTGACCGAACGTCTGTTAGAAGAAGTAGAAGACGATGCAACTCGTTTTGCTATTTTGAATCACTTCTTGGATGGCTTCCGTGGAACCGTCTTCCGTCAAACGCAGTTTGCTGAATTTGAGCATGCCATTCATAAAGCAGACCAAGAAGGTACCGTTTTGACTAGTGAGTTCTTGAACAACCTTTATGCAGAGCTCAATGAAAAATACTATGGTCTTTCAAAAGAAGACAACCCTGAGATCCAATATGAATGGGCTCGGATTCCTCACTTCTACTATAACTACTATGTCTTCCAATATTCAACAGGTTTTGCAGCAGCTTCAGCCTTAGCTGAAAAAATTGTTCATGGAACACAAGAAGATCGTGATAAATATATCGACTACTTGAAGGCTGGAAATTCTGACTATCCACTCAACGTCATCCGTAAAGCAGGTGTGGATATGGAAAAAGAAGACTACTTGGACGCAGCTTTTGCGGTCTTTGAACGTCGGTTGAATGAATTTGAAGCCCTAGTAAAAAAATTAGGACTCGCATAAGATGGTAGAGTCTTATAGTAAAAATGCCAACCACAACATGCGCCGGCCAGTGGTTAAAGACGAGATCGTTGACTTTATGCGCACGCGTCAAAAACCGGTAGCAGGTGCCTTGGAGGAGTTAGAAGCATTCGCCCGCAAGGAAAATATTCCGATTATTCCGCATGAAACGGTAGCTTACTTTAGACTACTCCTACAAGCCTTGCAACCAAAGAAAATCCTTGAAATTGGGACAGCAATTGGGTTTTCAGCGCTCTTAATGGCTGAAAATGCTCCCGATGCACAAATTACTACTATTGATCGGAATGAAGAGATGATTGGCTTTGCCAAGGAAAATCTGGCTAAATACGATCAGCGAAAACAAATCACCTTGCTTGAAGGAGATGCGGTAGATGTCTTGCAGGATTTGACAGAGACCTATGACTTTGTCTTCATGGATTCTGCTAAGTCTAAGTACATCGTCTTTTTACCACGAATTCTCGAACTCTTAGAAGTTGGGGGAGTCGTGGTATTGGATGATATTTTCCAAGGAGGAGATGTTGCTAAGGAAATCATGGAAGTGCGTCGTGGGCAACGAACCATTTACCGGGGGCTTCAGAACCTCTTTAACGCGACTCTCAACCATCCAGATTTGACCGCTAGTTTGGTGCCACTTGGAGATGGTATTTTGATGATTCGGAAAAATGCAGAGACGGTAACCTTGCCAGATCCTAGCTCTTTTTAGGTAAATTTAAGGTATTCTCTCTAATTTGTGGTAAAATAGAAGAAGTTTAAAAAGGAACGGAGAATAATTTTCATGAAGAAAAAACTTGTAGCGGGTGCTGTGACCTTGCTATCAGTCGTAACACTAGCAGCGTGTGCCAATGGCACAAACAAAGATATCGTGACCATGAAAGGGGACACGATTACAGTTTCTGATTTCTATAATGAAATCAAAACCAACCAAGGTGCTCAACAAGTTCTTTTCCAAATGACCATCAATAAAGTCTTTGAAAAAGAATATGGATCAAAAGTTTCTGATAAAGAAGTCGATAAAGAATTGGCTAAACAAAAGAAACAATTAGGCAACCAATTCGATGCATACTTGGCGCAACAAGGTTTGACGGAAGAAACAGCGAAGAAACAAATCCGCAGCAATATGTTGTTGGAATATTCAGTTAACCAAGCAGCTAAGAAAGATATCAAAGAGTCTGACTACAAGGCGGCTTTTGAATCTTACACACCAGAAGTAACAGCACAAATTATCAAGTTGGATTCAGAAGATAAAGCAAAAGAAGTGTTGGAAGCAGCTAAAGCGGAAGGTGCAGACTTTGCCCAAATCGCCAAAGACAATTCAACAGATACTGCTACAAAAGACAAAGGTGGCGAAGTCAAGTTCGATTCAGGAACAGCAGATGTTCCATCTCAAGTCAAAGAAGCTGCCTTTAAGTTGGATGAAAATGGGATTTCAGATGTGATCACAGTTTCAGCAGGTCAAAACTATTCTGCTAGCTACTATATTGTCAAATTGAATAAGAAGACAGAAAAAGGTTCTGACTGGAAGAAATACGAAAAACGTTTGAAAGAGATCATTGTTGACGGTCGTAAGCAAGATACTAACTACATCCGTAGCATTATTGCAAAAGCGATGACCAATGCCAATATCAAGGTCAAAGATGATGCCTTCAAATCAACCTTCAACCAATATTTGCAAAATATCGGTGTTCAAACAAGTGATAGCAGCTCATCATCTAAAAAATAGTTGACGGTTCCTTTTGGAACTTGTATAATGAAATAGTTGAGAATAAATCATTGTTACTCGGAATCAGAGAAGTGGCGGGGGTGCGAGCCATGGAAGGGAAATGATTTTGCTACTCGGCTGAGACAATTGCATACAAAATGAAGAATGACAAGTTCATTGAATGAAGGTGGTACCGCGGTTTTTCGCCCTTCGTTTGGTGGCTTGTCTTTTGTTTATGGGCAGTTGTCTGGAGCTTTTTAAAGGAGATCAAAAGATGCGAACCTATCAAGTGAAACAAAAATTTCGATTGGGTGGCGAGCGGTTCGATATCAAAGATGAGTTGGGAAATGTTGAGTACCAGGTTGAGGGATCTTTTCTTAAGATTCCCAAGACTTTTACCATCTACGATAAGAATGGACAAGAAGTGAGCCACATTACTAAAAAAACAATCAGCCTTCTTCCTAAGTTTGTGGTTGAGTTGAAGGATGGGGACCGCTTTTTTATCCATAAAAAGCTGACGCTCTTCAGGGATAAATACGATATCGAAGATTTGGGACTTCGGGTACAAGGAAATATCTGGGACCTAGAATTCAAATTATTCGATGATCGGGATCAAATCGTCGCTGAGATTAGCAAGGAACTCTTTCATTTAACCTCTACCTACCAAGTATCGGTGTATGAGGATGAATA
>NZ_CM002128.1:209481-260201 GCF_000448565.1 Streptococcus sp. HSISM1
CGTCGCTGAGATTAGCAAGGAACTCTTTCATTTAACCTCTACCTACCAAGTATCGGTGTATGAGGATGAATACGCTGATTTAGTCATCTCACTTTGTGTCGCCATCGATTATGTCGAAATGTTAGAAGCTGGCGCAAATTAAGCTTAAAAAATTAGGAGAAAAATATGAAACAATTATCTAGTGCACAAGTCCGTCAAATGTGGCTTGATTTCTGGGCAAGCAAAGGTCACTCTGTAGAACCATCTGTTAGCTTGGTTCCAGTAAACGACCCAACGCTTTTGTGGATTAACTCAGGGGTTGCTACTCTTAAGAAATACTTCGATGGAACCATCAAACCTGAAAATCCACGGATTACCAATGCTCAAAAAGCCATCCGTACCAACGATATCGAAAACGTAGGGAAGACTGCTCGTCACCATACCATGTTTGAAATGTTGGGGAACTTCTCTATCGGAGATTACTTCCGAGATGAAGCCATTACCTGGGCTTATGAACTCTTGACAAGTCCTGAATGGTTTGACTTCCCTAAAGACAAACTTTACATGACTTATTATCCAGATGACAAGGATTCATACAACCGCTGGATTGAAGTGGGAGTAGATCCAAGTCATTTGATCCCAATCGAAGACAACTTCTGGGAAATCGGTGCGGGACCTTCTGGACCTGATACAGAAATCTTCTTCGACCGTGGAGAAGAATTTGATCCAGAAAACATCGGTCTTCGTCTGCTTGCAGAAGATATCGAAAACGACCGTTACATCGAAATCTGGAACATTGTTTTGTCACAATTTAACGCTGACCCAGCTGTACCACGCAGCGAGTACAAGGAATTGCCACACAAGAACATTGATACGGGCGCTGGTTTAGAGCGTTTGGTAGCGGTGATTCAAGGAGCAAAAACTAACTTTGAAACAGACCTCTTTATGCCAATCATTCGCGAAGTTGAGAAATTATCTGGTAAGGTCTATGACCAAGATGGCGACAATATGAGCTTCAAGGTGATTGCTGACCATATCCGTTCCCTTTCATTTGCGATTGGGGATGGTGCTCTTCCAGGAAATGAAGGTCGTGGTTATGTCCTTCGTCGTCTTCTCCGTCGTGCTTCCATGCATGGTCAAAAATTGGGGATCGAAGGAACCTTCTTGTATAAATTGGTTCCAACTGTTGGGAAGATCATGGAAAGCTACTACCCAGAAGTACTTGAAAAACAAGACTTTATTGAAAAAATCATCAAGAGTGAAGAAGAATCATTTGCTCGTACCTTGAACTCTGGTCAACACTTTGCCCAAACCATCGTTGAAGACTTGAAAGCCAAAGGTCAAACAGTGATTGCTGGTCAAGATGTCTTCAAACTCTATGATACATACGGATTCCCAGTGGAATTGACAGAAGAAATCGCAGAAGAAGCAGGTATGACAGTCGACCGTGAAGGTTTTGAAGCAGCCATGAAGGAACAACAAGAACGTGCGCGTGCATCAGCTGTTAAAGGCGGATCCATGGGTATGCAAAATGAAACCCTTCAAAACATTACAGTTGAAAGTGTCTTTAACTATAATGCTAGTCAATTGCCTTCTAAGTTGGTGGCTATCGTAGCGGATAATGCAGAAGTAGAAGCTGTATCAGAAGGGACTGCATCACTGATCTTTGCAGAAACTCCATTCTACGCTGAAATGGGTGGACAAGTTGCGGACCATGGTCAAATCTTGGATGCTCAAGGAAACGTCGTAGCGACTGTGACAGATGTTCAAAAAGCACCAAATGGACAACCACTTCATACTGTTGAAGTTCTTGCTCCTCTTGCCTTGAACCAAGAATACACCTTAGCGATCGATACCAATCGTCGTCATCGTGTTATGAAGAACCACACTGCAACTCACTTGCTCCATGCGGCTCTTCACAATATCCTTGGTAACCATGCAACCCAAGCAGGATCTCTTAACGAAGTAGAATTCCTTCGCTTTGACTTCACTCACTTCCAAGCCGTAACTCCTGAAGAATTGCGAGCTATTGAACAACAAGTCAATGAAAAGATTTGGGAAGCGATCGCAGTCGAAACGATTGAAACAGATATCGATACTGCTAAAGAAATGGGGGCCATGGCCCTCTTTGGTGAGAAATACGGTAAGGAAGTTCGCGTAGTCACTATCGGGGACTACTCTGTTGAGCTCTGTGGTGGTACCCACGTAGGCAATACTTCTGAAATTGGACTCTTCAAGATTGTCAAAGAAGAAGGGATCGGATCAGGAACTCGTCGTATCTTGGCAGTGACTGGTAAGGAAGCCTTCGAAGCTTACCGTGAACAAGAAGATGCACTGAAAGCAGTCGCAGCAACATTGAAAGCACCTCAACTTAAGGAAGTCCCTCATAAGGTGGAAGGTCTTCAAGAACAACTCCGTCAATTGCAAAAAGAAAATGCAGAATTGAAGGAAAAAGCAGCAGCAGCGGCAGCAGGCGATGTCTTCAAACATGTTCAAGAAGCAAACGGACACCGTTATATTGCCAGCCAAGTTTCTGTATCAGATGCAGGTGCCCTTCGTACCTTTGCGGATAACTGGAAACAAAAAGACTACTCTGATGTGCTTGTTCTTGTCGCAGCCATCGGTGACAAGGTCAATGTCCTTGTAGCCAGCAAGACAAAAGAAGTGCATGCAGGTAATGTGATCAAAGAATTAGCTCCAATCGTCGATGGACGTGGTGGTGGTAAACCAGACATGGCCATGGCAGGAGGAAGCAACCAAGCGAAGATCCAAGAATTGTTGGATGCCGTAGCAGGTAAATTGTAATAATAGGAGAGGTTGGATGTTTGTTCAACCTCTTTTTTCAAAAAAAGAAGCAGATACAATTAGAAAAGATTGCAACAAAAAAACCTTTCCGTCTGGAAAGGTTTTTCTTCTTATAAACCGTAATTATAATCGTCATCCTGCATGGCTTCTACTTCACCGAGAAGGTAACCATTTCCGACTTGAGAGAAGAAGTCGTGGTTAGAGGTACCGGTTGAGATTCCGTTCATGACGATTGGGTTAACGTCATCTGCTGAGTCTGGGAAAAGCGGATCTTGTCCCAAGTTCATGAGGGCTTTATTGGCGTTGTAGCGAAGAAAGGTCTTGACTTCCTCTGTCCATCCCACACCGTCATAGAGGCTCTCTGTGTAGCCTTCTTCGTTTTCATAGAGGGTGTAGAGCAGATCATACATCCATTCTTTGAGTTTTTCTTGTTCTTCTTCTGGTAATTCGTTAAATCCAAGTTGGAATTTGTAGCCGATATAGGTTCCGTGAACAGATTCGTCCCGGATGATCAACTTGATGATTTCAGCTACGTTGGCTAATTTGTTGTTTCCAAGATAGTAGAGAGGTGTGAAGAAACCAGAGTAGAAGAGGAAGGTTTCAAGGAAAACGCTGGCAACTTTCTTTTCAAGAGGGGTCCCATTGAGATAGATTTCGTTGATGATTTCTGCCTTCCTTTGAAGGAAAGGATTGGTGTTGGTCCATTCGAAAATCTCTTCGATTTCTGACTTGGTATTCAAAGTAGAAAAGATAGAAGAGTAAGACTTAGCATGGACAGATTCCATAAATTGGATGTTGTTAAAGACAGCTTCTTCGTGGGGAGTACGAATATCTGCACGAAGAGCCTGAACACCTGTTTCAGATTGCATGGTATCTAGAAGGGTCAATCCCCCAAAGACTTTACCAACTAGGTCTTTTTCTTTATTCGACAACTTTCTCCAGTCATCCAAGTCGTTTGACAAAGGGATACGTGTATCCAACCAGAATTGCTCTGTCAGTTTTTCCCAGGTCGATTTATCGATGACATCTTCGATCGCATTCCAGTTAATGGCTTTGTAGTATGTTTCCATTTGCATCACTTTCTTTTTCAATTCATTCAATCGTTACTATTCTACCATAAATTGATAGAATACCGCACAAAAAGTCGGCGAACCGACTTTTGATAGCTATCTAGGATAGCAGATTAGATGACACAGCTTTCACATTGGTTCGCGCCAACTTCTCCACCATCATCTGTAAAGGTACGGACGTAGTAGATAGACTTGATTCCCTTGTTAAAGGCGTAGTTCCGAAGGATAGACAAGTCACGAGTGGTTTGTTTGTTTTCAGTTTTCCATTCGTAAAGTCCTTTTGGAATATCGCTGCGCATAAATAGAGTCAGTGAAAGACCTTGGTCTACATGCTCAGTTGCCGCAGCATAGACATCGATGACTTTTCGCATATCCATGTCGTAGGCAGAAGTGTAGTAAGGAATCGTTTCTGTTGACAATCCTGCTGCAGGGTAGTAGATCTTACCAATTTTCTTCTCTTGACGTTCTTCAATCCGTTGTGTAATTGGGTGGATAGAAGCAGATACGTCATTGATGTAGCTGATAGATCCATTTGGTGCGACAGCTAGGCGGTTTTGGTGGTAAAGACCATCTGCTTGAACTTTAGCACGCAGTTCTGCCCAATCCTCTGCACTTGGGATAAAGATATCTTTAAAGAGTTCTTTGACGCGATCAGATTTTGGTACAAATTCTCCAGTCGTGTACTTATCAAAGTAAGTACCGTTGGCATAATCAGATTTTTCAAAGTTGTGGAAGGTAACACCGCGTTCGCGCGCAATGTTATTTGATTCTACGAGAGTCCAGTAGTTCATGAGCATGAAGTAGATACTTGTGAACTCAACAGATTCAGGTGATCCGTATTCAATCAATTGTTGCGCAAGGTAGCTGTGAAGTCCCATAGCTCCAAGTCCGAACGAATGCGCCAGTTTATTTCCGTGGTCGATAGTTGGAACGGCCACGATATGAGAGCTATCTGTAACAAAGGTCAAAGCACGAACCATGGCACGAATCGAACGACCAAAATCAGGTGAAGTCATCATGTTAACCACGTTGGTTGAACCAAGGTTACATGAGACGTCAGTTCCCATTTGGACAAATTCTTGGGCATCGTTGATCAAGCTTGGTTCTTGAACTTGGAGGATCTCTGAACACAAGTTACTCATGATGATTTTCCCATCAACTGGGTTGGCCCGGTTAGCAGTATCGATGTTGACTACATATGGGTAGCCAGATTCTTGTTGCAATTTAGAAATTTCAGTTTCCAAATCACGTGCCTTAATTTTTGTCTTGCGGATGTTTGGATTCGCAACCAACTCATCGTATTTTTCAGTGATGTCGATGTAGTTAAATGGTACCCCGTATTCACGTTCCACAGAGTATGGGCTGAAGAGGTACATTTCTTCATTTTTACGAGCCAATTCATAGAATTTGTCTGGTACGACGACACCAAGTGAGAGTGTCTTCACCCGAACTTTTTCATCAGCATTTTCTTTCTTAGTAGAAAGGAAGGCGATGATGTCTGGGTGAAAGACATTGAGGTAAACAACCCCAGCCCCTTGGCGTTGTCCCAATTGATTAGAGTAAGAGAAGCTATCTTCAAAGAGTTTCATAACAGGTACGACCCCAGAAGCGGCTCCTTCATACCCTTTGATTGGTGCTCCAGCTTCACGAAGGTTGCTGAGGGAAATCCCAACCCCACCACCGATACGTGAAAGTTGAAGGGCAGAGTTGATGGAACGTCCGATCGCGTTCATATCATCGGTTACCTGGATCAAGAAACACGAAACCAATTCTCCACGGCGGGCACGTCCAGCGTTTAAGAAAGAAGGAGTCGCTGGTTGGTAGCGTTGGTGGATAATTTCGTTTGCGATGTCTCGTGCGATAGCTTCATTTCCATCTGCAAAATAGAGAGCATTGAAGAAGACACGGTCTTCCATGCTTTCAAGGTAGTATTCTCCATCATTTGTTTTCAAAGCGTATTGGTTATAGAATTTATAGGCCGCCATGAAGGACTTGAATTGGAAGTTTTGGTCTTTGATAAATTGGGCCAATTCCTCTAAAAATTCAGGACGGTATTTCTCGATAAAAGCTCTCTCAATGTAATTGTGCTCGAGAAGGTACTGAATCTTGTCTGTAATCGAGTCAAAGGGTTTAGTATTTGGTACAACATTTTCTTTAAAGAACGCATCCAAAGCTTCTTTATCCTTATGAAGCATGATTTGGCCGTTTACTGGACGGTTGATTTCATTGTTAAGACGAAAATACGTCACATCTTCAAGAGATTTTAATCCCATAATAATCCTTTTCTAGTTCAAAAAAATGAAGAGGAGAAGTCCTCTCTTTCCAAGTAAAAAGTCTAGTGTTAGGTTGCTAACGCTAGACCCTATTTAAGCAAAATACTGTGTTAATTAAGAAAGTTTCTTCAACTTAGCTGGTTGAAAACCAGAAAATACTTCATCCGGTGTTTGAATAACTGGAGCAGCATTGAAACCAAGGTTCTTAACATGCTCTACAAATTCTGGCTGTTCATCTAAGTTAATTTCGCGGTATTCCACGTGATTGCTATCGAGGAATCGCTTGGTCATTTTGCATTGAACACAATTATTTTTTGAATAAATGGTTACCATTTCTTTTCCGTTCTCCTATCGAAATATAAATCTGTAAACAGTATAAACAAAATCCAGCAACTTGTCAACAAAATAAAACTAAATATTGTGCAAAGAGATGAAATGGAGTTTTCAAAGCACAATATATTGTGGTGAGTGAAAAGTGTGAAAATCGAAGAAATGGGATAGGAATAGGCTTTAAAGCATCTTTAATTAGTTATAATTTTTTGGTGAATCAATATCCTGTGGTTCAAGAGCTTCTTTACATTGAAAGCGGAGGAAAATGTTACTTATAATATAGTAGAAAATTGAAAAGATATTTCCTCTGTTCTTCAAGTGCTTCTTAAAATGTATCTAAATTGGGATTTTTCGCAGTCTTTTTCTGTAAGTCAGTGATAAAAATCTTGAAAAAAATTTCAAAAGATGATATAATACCAAATTGTAAGGGTTATCAAAAGGTAACTCAAAAACTATTTTTAAAAAGGAGAGTCAAACTATGGCTTCTAAAGATTTCCACATCGTGGCAGAAACAGGTATCCACGCACGTCCAGCAACTTTGTTGGTTCAAACTGCTAGCAAATTTGCTTCAGATATTACTCTTGAATACAAAGGTAAATCAGTTAACTTGAAATCAATCATGGGTGTTATGAGCCTTGGTGTTGGTCAAGGAGCAGACGTTGTAATCTCTGCAGAAGGTGCTGACGCTGATGATGCTATCGCAGCTATCTCAGAAACAATGACTAAAGAAGGATTGGCTTAAAAATATGACAAAAATGCTAAAAGGAATTGCAGCATCTGACGGTGTTGCCGTTGCTAAGGCATATTTGCTCATTCAACCAGACTTATCATTTGAGACTGTTTCAGTCGAAGATACAAGTGCAGAAGAAGCTCGTTTGGATGCAGCTCTTGAAGCTTCACAAAACGAGCTTTCTCTTATTCGGGAGAATGCAGTAGCAAGCCTTGGTGAAGAAGCAGCGCAAGTTTTTGATGCGCATATGATGGTTCTTGCTGACCCTGAAATGATTGGTCAGATAAAAGAAACAATTCGTACGAAAAAATCAATGCAGAAGCTGGCTTGAAAGAAGTCACTGACATGTTCATTGCGATCTTTGAAGGAATGGAAGACAATCCTTACATGCAAGAACGTGCAGCAGATATTCGTGACGTTACCAAACGTGTCCTTGCCAACTTGCTTGGTAAAAAATTGCCAAACCCTGCTTCTATCAATGAAGAAGCAATCGTGGTTGCGCATGACTTGACTCCATCTGATACAGCACAGTTGAACAAAAAGTATGTAAAAGCTTTTGTTACGAATATCGGTGGACGTACAAGTCACTCAGCTATCATGGCTCGTACACTTGAAATTGCAGCTGTTCTTGGTACAAATAACATCACAGAACTTGTCAAAGATGGCGATGTTTTGGCTGTATCAGGGATCACTGGTGAAGTAGTGATCAACCCTACTGAAGAACAAATTGCAGAGTTCAAAGCAGCTGGTGAAGCTTATGCTAAACAAAAAGCTGAATGGGCTCTCCTTAAAGATGCGAAAACAGTGACTGCTGATGGAAAGCACTTCGAGTTGGCTGCCAACATCGGTACACCTAAAGACGTTGAAGGTGTAAACGATAATGGTGCAGAAGCTGTTGGTCTTTACCGTACAGAATTCTTGTACATGGATTCTCAAGACTTCCCTACTGAAGATGACCAATACGAAGCCTACAAAGCAGTTCTTGAAGGTATGAATGGTAAACCTGTGGTTGTTCGTACAATGGATATCGGTGGGGATAAAGAACTTCCTTACTTCGACCTTCCTAAAGAAATGAACCCATTCTTGGGTTACCGTGCTTTGCGTATTTCTATCTCTGAAACTGGTAACCAAATGTTCCGTACACAATTGCGTGCCTTGCTTCGTGCATCTGTTCACGGTAAATTGCGGATCATGTTCCCAATGGTTGCTTTGTTGACAGAGTTCCGTACGGCTAAAGGTATTCTTGAAGAAGAAAAAGCTAAATTGCTTGCTGAAGGTGTTGCTGTGGCAGATGATATCCAAGTAGGTATCATGATTGAAATCCCAGCTGCTGCAATGCTTGCGGACCAATTTGCTAAAGAAGTTGATTTCTTCTCAATCGGTACAAACGACTTGATCCAATACACAATGGCTGCTGACCGTATGAACGAACAAGTTTCATATCTTTACCAACCATATAACCCATCAATCCTTCGTTTGATCAACAATGTGATCAAAGCGGCGCATGCTGAAGGTAAATGGGCTGGTATGTGTGGTGAAATGGCCGGTGACCAAACTGCCGTTCCACTTCTTGTCGGAATGGGCTTGGATGAGTTCTCTATGTCAGCGACATCTGTCCTTCGTACACGTAGCTTGATGAAGAAACTCGACACAGCTAAAATGCAAGAATACGCTAACCGTGCTCTTACTGAATGTTCAACAATGGAAGAAGTTATTGAACTTTCAAAAGAATACGTGAACGTAGACTAAGAATTCAACAAGACTAAGACAAATTTGTCTTAGTCTTTTTTTACATTGTACATAAAAATGTTCATTTTATTCGTAATAAACTAGTTAGTAATAAAAATAGTGATTTAAATGTTCGGTTTTTGTTTAATTTTCCTCGTATATATAGTATAATCGTAAGTAAGATTAGGAGGAAAGCGAAGGAATGCAGTAAAAGGTTCGGAAAAGAAAATGAAAGAACTTTTCCTGATAAATTTACATGATTTTCCTGGAATCAACTTGAAAATTAATTGATTTTATAGTAAAATAAAAACAATTAGAAAACGCTTTCAAAAAATAAAAGAGGTGAGTATATGGATAGAAGCACAGACTTATGGACATTTGGAAGAGGGGATAATTTCCAGCTTCAAGAGTATTTAGGTGCTCACAAGGAAACAAGGGGAGAACAAGAAGGGTATGTCTTCCGTGTTTGGGCTCCCAATGCCCAGGCGGTCGATCTGATTGGTGACTTTACTGATTGGGAAGCACGGAAAATTCCAATGGTTCGTAATGAAGGAGGCGTCTGGGAAGTTTTCTGTTCAGATGCAAAAGAGGGAGATATATACAAATATTTGGTGACACGAAATAATGGTCATCAGGTTCAAAAAATTGATCCTCTAGCGTTATGGATGGAAAAACGACCCAATACAGGGTCTATCATTAAGACCATTCCGGAAAAGAACTGGAAAGACGGTCTTTGGAGAGCACGCCGTAAAAAATTTGGTTTTAAGGAACGACCTGTTAATATCTATGAGGTTCACGCAGGATCTTGGAAACGAAATGATGATTATAGTTCCTATACTTTCAAACAACTAAAAGAAGAACTCATCCCTTATTTGGTGGAGATGAACTACACCCACGTAGAATTTATGCCAGTGATGGCCCATCCATTGGGATTGAGCTGGGGGTATCAGCTCATGGGCTATTTTGCCCTCGAGCAGACTTATGGTAGCCCAGAAGAATTTCAAGATTTCGTGGAAGAATGTCACCTCAACAATATCGGAGTGATCGTGGATTGGGTACCTGGCCATTTCATCATTAATGATGATGCTTTGGCATATTATGATGGAACACCAACCTTTGAATACCAGGATGAACATCGGGCCCATAACTATGGTTGGGGGGCTTTGAACTTCGATTTAGGAAAGAATCAAGTACAGTCATTCTTGATTTCTAGTTTGAAGTTTTGGATTGACACCTATCATTTAGATGGAATTCGGGTTGATGCCGTGAGCAATATGCTCTATCTCGATTATGATAGTGGTCCATGGACACCAAATATTGATGGGGGAAACCTCAACTATGAAGGGGTTCATTTCCTCAGACGTTTGAATGTGATTATCAAGAACGAACACCCAGATGTTATGATGATTGCAGAAGAAAGTTCTGCTGGTCAAAAGATCACGGGTCCTGAAGAAGAAGGTGGACTTGGCTTTGACTATAAATGGAATATGGGTTGGATGAATGATATCCTTCGATTCTACGAAGAAGATCCCGTCTACCGGAAATTTGACTTTAACCTGGTAACCTTTAGTTTCATGTATGCATTTTCTGAAAACTTCTTACTACCATTTTCACACGATGAAGTGGTGCATGGTAAGAAGAGTTTGATGCATAAGATGTGGGGAGATCGTTACAATCAATTTGCTGGACTTCGTAACCTCTTAACCTATCAGATCTGCCACCCTGGTAAGAAACTACTCTTCATGGGTTCAGAATTTGGTCAATTTTTGGAATGGAAGTCAGAAGAGCAACTGGAATGGGGCAATCTAGAGGATGAAATGAATGCGAAGATGCGTCGTTTTACTTCTCAGCTCAATCATTTCTACAAAGAACACAAGGAATTGTGGGAGATTGATGATAGCTTTGATGGCTTGGAGATTATAGATGCAGATAACCGGGATCAGAGCGTCTTGTCTATGATCCGGAAAAATCGTAAAGGCGATCTTTTGGTTTGCGTCTTCAATATGGCACCAGTAGAACGCAAGGACTTTACGATTGGTGTGCCTGTATCAGCGGTCTATGAAGAAATTTGGAATACAGAATTAGAAGAATGGGGAGGTGTCTGGAAAGAGCACAATCCGACAGTTCAGTCTCAAGATGGACTGTGGAAGGATTATGAACAAACTTTGACCTTTACTTTGCCGGCTTTAGGGGCTAGCATTTGGAAGGTGAAACGGAAGGTTCGCAAAACGAAATCTAAAACATCAGATAAAAAATGATGATCGGTTGACTCTAAGGGAGTCCAAGCTTTAAAAAGAGGAAGTAGTCAATGAAGAATGAAATGCTCGCTTTAATTCTTGCCGGAGGGCAAGGAACACGTCTTGGAAAATTAACCAAAAACATCGCGAAACCTGCGGTTCAATTTGGTGGGCGCTATCGGATTATCGATTTTGCTCTCTCAAACTGTGCCAACTCAGGAATTCACAATGTTGGTGTGATTACACAGTATCAACCACTTGCCCTTAACAGCCATATTGGGAATGGTTCCAGCTGGGGCTTGGATGGAATCAATACGGGTGTGTCTATTCTCCAACCTTATTCAGCTAGTGAAGGAAATCGGTGGTTCGAAGGAACTAGTCATGCGATTCTCCAAAACATCGACTATATCGATAGCATCAATCCGGAATATGTCTTGATTCTATCTGGGGATCATATCTACAAGATGGATTACGATGACATGCTTCAAGCACACAAGGATAATAACGCAAGCTTGACTGTTGCCGTCCTAGATGTTCCTTTGAAGGAAGCAAGCCGTTTTGGAATCATGAATACAGATGCCAATAATCGGATTGTCGAATTTGAAGAAAAACCAGCTGAACCAAAATCTACCAAGGCTTCCATGGGGATTTACATCTTTGACTGGGCTCGTCTGCGCAATATGTTGGTTGCTGCTGAAAAGAGCGATATCGATATGTCAGACTTCGGTAAAAATGTCATTCCAACTTATCTAGAATCAGGCGAAAGTGTTTATGCTTATGAATTCAATGGTTATTGGAAAGACGTTGGTACGATTGAGTCTCTTTGGGAAGCCAATATGGAATATATCGATCCAAATAATGCCTTGGATAGTCGCGATCGTCACTGGAAAATCTATTCACGCAACCTCATTTCTCCACCGAACTTCTTTGGGGAACATGGCCACATCGAAGATTCTCTTGTCGTCGATGGTTGTTCGGTAGACGGTACAGTCAAACACTCCATCTTATCAACAGAAGCTCAAGTTCGTGAAGGAGCAGTTGTCGAAGATGCTGTCGTGATGAGCAATGCCATTATCGGTAAAGGAGCTGTTGTGAAACGCGCGATTATCGGAGAAGGCGCAGTCATTGCAGAAGGTGTCGTGATTGATGGAACAGAGGAAGTACAAGTTGTCGGTTACAATGAAAAAGTGGGGGTAGCAACAGATGAAGATTGATAAATATTCAGCCATTTTAGGAAATACAGTTGGGTATCATGATATGTCCACTTTGACCAGCCATCGTCCGGTAGCATCCCTACCGTTTGATGGGAAATACCGCTTAATCGACTTCCCATTGTCTAGTCTTGCAAATGCTGGTATTCGTAGTGTTTTTGGGATTTTCCAACAAGAAAATATTAGTTCGGTCTTTGACCATATTCGTTCAGGTCGTGAGTGGGGCTTGTCTACTTTATTGAGCCACTATTACCTCGGAATCTATAATACCCCAGTTGAAAATACAACGGTAGGGCCAGAATACTACCAACAATTATTGACCTATTTGAAACGGTCTGGTTCTAATCAAACAGTTGCTTTGAACTGTGATGTATTAATGAATATTGACCTCAATCAGATTTTCCACCTTCATAATACCGTTGACCGTCCGATTACAGTTGTTTACAAAAAGTTGCATCTTCAAAATATCTCTGAAGTCAATGCTGTCTTGAAAATTGATGAAACAGACCATGTTACAGAGCAAAGACTTTTTGATGGCAAGGATCCTGACGAAGTCTACAACATGTCAACAGATGTCTTTATTGTGGACACTCCTTGGTTGATTGAAAAAATTGAAGAAGAAGCCAAGAAAGAATACCCACAAAAATTGCGCTATATCTTGCGTGATTTGGCGGTGGAATACAATGCTTTTGCCTTTGAATATACAGGTTACTTAGCCAATATTCATTCAGTTGAATCATACTACCATGCAAACTTGGATATGTTGGAAAACCAAAAATTCATGAAGCTCTTTTCACCAAACCAAAAGGTGTATACGAAAGTGAAGAATGAAGAACCAACGTATTATTCCAAGACTTCACATATTAAAACGTCTCAATTTGCTTCGGGTAGTATTGTAGAAGGAACCGTTGAACGTTCCATTGTTTCACGTCGGGTACGCCTTTATGAAGGTTCAGAGGTCCGCAGTAGCCTTCTCTTCCCTGGTGTTGTGATTCATGAAAATGCAATCGTCGAACATGCCATTCTGGATAAGGGTGTTGAAGTGGCTGCTGGTGTGACGATTCGTGGGACAGAAGAAGCACCTGTCGTGGTTAAAAAAGGAACGATTGTTACAGAGGATATTGTCTAATGAAACTATTATTTGTTGCAGCTGAAGGAGCACCGTTTTCTAAAACAGGTGGTTTGGGAGACGTTATTGGCGCTCTTCCTAAATCCTTAGCGAAAAGTGGTCATGATGTGCGCGTGATCCTCCCTTACTATGATATGGTAGAGGCTAAGTTTGGAGATCAAATCGAAGATGTCTTGCATTTTGAGACCAAGGTTGGCTGGAGAAGTCAATATGTTGGTGTGAAACGCATTGTGCGCGATGGAGTCACCTTTTACTTTATTGATAACCAACATTATTTCTTTAGAGGTCATGTGTATGGTGACTTCGATGATGGCGAACGCTTTGCCTTCTTCCAGCTCGCGGCCTTAGAAACGATGGAACGGGTTGACTTCATTCCAGATGTTCTTCATGCCCATGATTATCATACAGCGATGATTCCTTTCTTGCTTAAGGAAAAATACCGTTGGATTCAAGCTTACCATGGGATTAAAACAGTATTGACCATCCATAATTTGGAATTCCAAGGTCAGTTTGACCCAGGAATGTTGTGGGATTTATTCGGAGTGGGATTTGAACGCTATGCAGACGGAACACTTCGGTGGAATGATTGCCTGAATTGGATGAAAGCCGGCATTCTATATGCTGACCGTGTGACAACCGTATCTCCTAGTTATGCACATGAGATTATGACTTCTGAATATGGTTGTGGCTTGGATCAGATCCTTCGGATGGAGTCTGGCAAGGTGACCGGTATTGTTAACGGGATTGATGCAGATCTGTATAATCCTGAAACGGATCCACTCTTGACGTATCACTTCAGTCTCTCAGATCTTTCAGGTAAAGCAGCTAGCAAACGAGCTCTTCAAGAACGTGTTGGTCTACCTGTTCGCGATGATGTTCCTTTGTTTGGGATCGTCTCTCGTTTGACACGTCAAAAAGGCTTTGACGTTGTGGTAGAAGAGTTGCATCAACTCTTGCAAAAGGATATTCAGATTGTCTTGCTCGGTACAGGAGATCCTGGATTTGAAAATGCCTTTGCTTGGTTTGGTCAAGCCTACCCAGATAAACTTTCAGCCAATATCACATTTGATGTCCAATTGGCCCAAGAAATCTATGCAGCGTCGGATGTCTTCTTGATGCCAAGCCGCTTTGAACCATGTGGCCTTTCTCAAATGATGGCCATGCGTTATGGAACCCTTCCTCTGGTGCATGAAGTCGGCGGACTTCGAGATACGGTCCAACCGTATAATGCTGTTGATGGAAGTGGAACAGGCTTTAGCTTCAATAATTTGTCTGGTTATTGGTTTAACTGGGCAGTTGATGAGGCATTAGCTGTCTACTACAATGACAAACAGGCTTGGTATGGTCTCCAAGAACAAGCTATGACGCGTGACTTCTCATGGGATACAGCTAGTCAACGATACAATGATTTGTACCAATCCTTATAAATAGATCTATGATACTAACGCCTTTCGAGGCGTTTTTTGGTTTGCTTTCTTCCGATAAAGAAAACGGTTTATTTTTTGAGTTTTAGAGCTTGCTAAAATAGAAGAAAAAAGATAAGATAGGTAAAGGTAAAAAATCCCGGGAAGGTTCTTATTTCTGGAAAGGATCCCATCCTCTCTAAAAATAATCAGGTCCCTGCTCGAGGGTTAAATATTACTATATAGGAATTTTAGGATGAAAAAAGCGAAACAAACGTTTGAAAAAATGACCAAATATTCGATTCGGAAATTATCTGTCGGTGTTGGTCCGGTGGCCATTGGAGCCTTTTTATTAGGAGGAAGCTTGTTAGGAGCTCGTCCTGTCCAAGCTGATCAGATGACTCTACCTGCTCATGTTCACTTAGGATATGTGACAGAAGAAGAGCTGACTGCTGAAGAAAAAGCACAGGTGATTCATGCAATCCCTGAAGAGTATCAAAATGAAGATACTTTCTATCTCGTCTATAAGAAGAAGGAAGCAATTCAGTCGGTTCTTCCTCAGACAGGAAGTCAGGAAGTCGCCCTTTTTGGGCTAAGTCTAGCCACAGCTTCCTTTGCGGTCCTCTTACTCTCTAAAAAGCACCGGAAGAAGGTCATGGGCGTCCTTTTGATTGGAGCCATGGGACAAAGTCTTCTACTTCCAGTTGAAGTCGCAGCCCTACAAAATCAAGTTTTGCGCGCCTATAATCAGGATCTTGCGATCGCATCGAGCAAAGATCTTGCAAATGGCGTGATTCAAATTGACGGCTATGACTATATTGGTTATCTGCGCTACCCGTCAGTCCAAAAGACGAGCTTACGAGAGCCAAAGGCTATGCAGGAAACGAAACCTTCTGTAGAAGGAACGATCAAAACAAGTACAGGTATTCCACAAGTGGAAGCACAAGCGCGTGTGACCCCAGAAGTCTCTCCAGCCTTTCCTCAAGTTGAAAAACCAAGCCTGGAAGTCTCTACTGAGCCTGTGCCATTTGAAACTGTCAAACAAGCTGATCCTACATTACCTAAAGGGCAAACCAAGGTGCTGACTGCTGGTCAAAATGGGGAGCGGACCCTATTGACAGAAGTGAGTGTGGTAGATGGGCAAGAAGTTCGCAGAGTCGTTGAAAGCAAGGTCACTAAAGAACCAGTTTCACAAATTCTTGCTGTTGGGACAAAAGAGGATGTTCAACCAAGTCCACAACCTACCCCAGTGGTCACAGCTAAGGGGACACAAGAAGAAGGTCATGTCGGTGAAGCTCCTATTCAACCGGAGAACCCAGCCTATACAGGTGTGGTGGAAGCTAAGGGGACACAAGAAGAAAGCCATGTTGGCGAAGCTCCTGTTCAACCAGAGAACCCAGCCTATACAGGTGTGGTGGAAGCCAAGGGGACACAAGAAGAAGGCCATGTCGGCGAAGCTCCTGTTCAACCAGAGACTCCAGCCTATACAGGTGTAGTAGAAGCCAAGGGAACACAGGAAGAAGGCTATGTCGGCGAAGCTCCTGTTCAACCAGAGAACCCAGCCTATACAGGTGTGGTGGAAGCTAAGGGAACACAGGAAGAAGGCCATGTCGGCGAAGCTCCTGTTCAACCAGAGAACCCAGCCTATACAGGTGTGGTGGAAGCTAAGGGAACACAGGAAGAAGGTCATGTCGGCGAAGCCCCTGTTCAACCGGAGAACCCAGCTTACCAAGTGGCCGAAGGGACGGTAACAGAGACAGAAACGGTAATCCTTCCATATGAAACAGAGTATGTAACGGATACCAATCGTTACACCGATGAAGAAAGCCTTCTTCAGAAAGGGGAGGCTGGTAGTCAGGAGATTCGTCATGTTTATAAGACGTTCAATGGTGAGAAGATTGGCGAGCCTCTCAGTACGACCACTGAAACGGTAAAAGCTCCTGTGACAGAAAAAATTAGTCGTGGAAGTAAGGCGATTGAAGGCCAAACAGAGGATGTTTCGTTTGAGGAAATTCCATTTAAGACGGTAACCGAACAAGATGCTACCTTGCTAAAAGGAACTGAAAGAGTTTCTCAAGCCGGTAAGAATGGGAAGAAGAAAATCACCAAGGTCTACAAGACCATTAAGGGAGTTAAGACAACGGATGCTCCTACGATTTCTGAGGAAGTAGTTGAACAAGCGCAAGATCAGATCATTCAACAAGGGGCCAAAGAACTTGACAAGCCAACCTTGACTTTGACCCAGGTCGATAAGGAAGAATTGAAGCGCAGTGCTAAAGCTACTTATCGTTTGGACAAACCAGACGGTGTGACCATCAAGTCCATCCAGGCTGTATTGAAGAAGGGTGATCAAGTGGTGAAAACCCTGACCCTTTCAGAGACGGACTTGGCAGCTGCTTTAGCGGACTTGGACTACTACAAGGATTATACGCTCGCAACGACCATGGTGTATGACCGTGGAAATGGGGATGAAGAAGAAGTTCTCAAGGAAGAACCACTGAGAATTGATCTTAAAAAAGTTGAAATCAAAAACATCAAGGAAACCAGTCTGATTAGCGTGGATGACCAAGGTCTTGAGACCGATAGCAGCCTCTTGTCTGAAACACCATCAGATGTGAAGCCTTACTACTTAAAGGTCACCACCCATGATAATAAGATTACAAAACTAGCCGTTGATAAAATTGAAGAAGTAACGGTAGATGGCGCAACCCTATACAAAGTAACAGCCAAAGCTCCTGATCTCATCCAACGGACTGCGGACAACCAGTTCAGTGAGGACTATGTCCACTATATTGCGAAACCCAAAGCTCATGAAGGTGATGTCTACTACAATTTCAACGAACTTGTAAAAGCCATGCAAGCCAATCCGACTGGTACCTTTAAGCTTGGTAGCAATATGAATGCGGCTAATGTCCAGCCAGCAGGGAAATCCTATGTGACCAATGCCTTCAAGGGAATTTTGGAAAGTACGGATGGGAATACATTTGCCATCCATAACATTACAAGACCATTATTTGGAAACATCGAAGGTGGCTCGGTTAAGAATCTCTTGCTTGAAAATGTCAATATTGACCTACCTGGGACAGATCGAGTAGCCCCAATCGCAGGTGTTATCAAAAACAATGCAACTGTCGAGAATGTTAAAGTAACAGGAAGTGTTGTCGGGAACAATGACGTAGCAGGAATTGTCAATAAAATTGATGGTAGTGGGAAGGTCAGCAACGTTGCCTTTATCGGGAAACTGCACGCTGCTGGTAACAAAGGTGGCTATCTAGCGGGTGTTGTTGGTGAGAACTGGAAAGGTATCGTAGAAAAAGCTTACGTTGATGCTGAAATCACTGGGAACAAAGCCAAAGCGGCAGGTCTCGTTTATTCCTCTCAAAATGGTGGTAATAACCATACAGTCGGTAAAGAAGGGGTTCTCAGAAACTCCGTTGCTAAAGGTTCAATTGAACTGAAAGAAGCGGTTCAATCGGGTGGCTTACTGGGGACCAACTGGGCCTTGGGGACTATTGAAGACAACATCACCATGATGAAAGTCAAGACGGGTGAGATGGTCTTTGGTCACTCAGATATTGACGCAGATGATTACTTCACCTATTCAAGAACCAAGCGCAATTACAGTGTGGAAGGCGTGAGTGAAGGGAAGAAATCCTTTAACAACTCCCGTAAAATCCCTAGCATCTCGCTGGCAGAAGCTGAGCAGAAAATCGATGCAATGGGAATCACTGCTGATAAATTTACCAGCAGTAAACCGATTGAAGATACACTCAATCACCTTGTTAGCAAAGACGATCAATACAAGGCCATCACTGCTTACGATGCGACTCGTGAGCTAGCTTACCGCAATATTGCTAAATTGCAACCTTTCTATAATAAAGAATGGATTGTCGACCAAGGGAATAAATTGGCTGCAGCGAGTCCTCTCTTGACCAAGGAAGTCTTGTCTGTGACGGCTATGAAGGGCAATGATTTTGTCACGGAACTAGCGGATGCGGATCACATCCTTATCCATTATGCGGATAAGACCAAAGATATCTTTAGCATGACACCGAAAGACTCTAAAGTTAAACAAGTCAAAGAGTACAGTGTGGCGGAGCTCGGTGAAGTGGTCTACACTCCAAATATGGTGGACAAAGACCGGAGCGATCTCATTAGTGCCATTGTTGAAAAATTAAGTCCAGTCGAATTGCAATCAGATCCAATCTACACACATCTTGGTCGAACAGGTCCTAACAAAGTCAATGCCATTAAGAACCTTTACCTCGAAGAAAGCTTCCAAGAAGTCAAGGACAATCTGACTCACTTTGTCAAACAGTTGGTTGAAAACCAAGACCATCAATTGAATACAGATGAAGCTGCCAAACGTGCGCTCATTAAGAAGATTGATGATAATAAGGCTGCTGTTCTTTTGGGTCTTTCTTACCTCAACCGTTATTACGGAGTGAAGTTTGATGATGTCCATCTCAAACAGCTCATGTTGTTCAAGCCAGACTTCTATGGTAAGAATGTTGATGTCTTAGACCGCTTGATTGAAATTGGTTCAAAAGAAGACTATATCAAAGGGACTCGTACCCACGATGCCTTCCGTGAAGTCGTGGCTAAATCGACTCTGTCTGGAAATCTTAATGACTTCCTGAAGTACAATATGGAGCTCTTTACAAGTGATACAGACTTGAATGATTGGTTTATCAAAGCAACCAAAGATAATGTCTATATTGTAGAGCCAAAAACAACAACTCCTGAGTTTGCCGATAAGAAACATCGAGCATACGAAGGCTTAAACAATGATGTGCATGGTAAAATGATCTTGCCACTCTTGAACTTAAAAGATGCCCATATGTTCTTGATTTCAACCTACAATACCATGGCCTATAGTTCCTTCGAGAAATATGGTAAGAACACGGAAGCGGAACGAACTGCCTTCAAAGCGGAAATCGATAAGGTGGCTAAAGGACAACAGAATTACCTGGATTTCTGGTCACGTCTAGCAACGGATAAGGTTCGCAATCAGCTCCTGAAGAGCAACAATATGGTGCCGACCCCTGTTCTTGATAACCAAAACTATAAGGGCATTAGTACAGATCGCTATGGACACACAGATAGTGGCAAAGATGTCGCTCCAATCCGTGAATTGTATGGGCCTACCGATCGTTACCATGCGACAGATTGGCGCATGGGAGCAGTGGCGCGAATTTACGGAAATCCATATAAAGACGACTCTGTCTTCTTCATGGTGACCGATATGATCAGTGACTTTGGGGTGTCTGCCTTTACCCACGAAACGACGCACGTCAATGACCGTATGGTTTACTTAGGTGGTTGGAGACACCGCGAAGGAACAGATATTGAAGCCTTTGCCCAAGGAATGCTCCAAACACCATCCGTATCCAATCCAAATGGAGAATACAAGGCCCTAGGCCTCAATATGGCCTATGAACGTCCTAACGATGGCAACCAATGGTACAATACCAATCCAAACAATCTTCAATCACGCGATGAAATTGATCGCTACATGAAAGGTTATAACGATACGCTCATGCTTCTGGATTATCTTGAAGGAGAAGCTGTATTGGACAAACATAGTAAGGACTTAAACAATGCTTGGTTCAAGAAGGTTGATAAACAGTACCGTGGAGCCAACACCAAGAATCAATTCGATAAGGTACGTCCTTTGAATGATGAGGAAAAAGCCATTGCTTTAAACACAGTAGATGAACTCATTACCAATAATTTCATGACCAACCGTGGTCCTGGAAATGGCGTCTATAATCCATCTGACTTTGGTTCAGCCTATGTGACTGTGCCGATGATGACAGGTATCTATGGTGGGAACACCAGTGAAGGGGCTCCTGGAGCGATGTCCTTCAAACACAATACTTTCAGGATTTGGGGCTATTATGGCTATGAAAAAGGATTCCTAGGTTATGCTTCGAACAAGTATAAACAAGAGTCCAAACAAGCTGGACTTGCCACTCTAGGAGATGACTTCGTCATTCAGAAAATTTCTGATGGAAGATTCAGTACCCTTGAAGACTGGAAGAAAGCTTACTTCAATGAAGTGGTAACCAGTGCCAAAAACGGAATTCAGGCTATTGACATCGATGGGAAGACCTACAATAGCTATGAAGACTTGAAACGTGCATTTGCTGAAGCAGTGGATAAAGATAAGGGTACTCTAAGTAACGGTTCTGTCAAATTTGACAATACGGTTGCACTGAAAGAAAAAATCTTTAAGAAATTGCTCCAACAAACAGATAGTTTTAAAACGTCTATCTTTAAATAATTGAATTCTCTCATCTGCTGAGCAGGTGAGAGTTTTTTAGAAGGAAAAATGAATAGAGGTGGACAAAGTGTCTAAAAATTAAAAGGAATCAATCGTAGATCGGAAAGATTATCATATTAAAAAAATAACGTAATTTAACAAAAACGCTTTCTTTTCTAGGAAATATTTGACTATTATATCTTTTAGGAGTAAACTAAGGAGGTAAAATTTATAAAAGGAGAATTCATCATGAATTTAACATTTTTAGGTCTTTGTTTAGCCTGCTTTGGTGTATCACTGGCAGAAGGTTTGATGATGAGCAGCCTATTGAAATCTGCGTCTCGTCAACCAGAAATTATTGGTCAATTGCGTAGCCTCTTGATTCTTGGTGTTGCCTTTGTCGAAGGTACTTTCTTCGTAACCTTGGTTATGGCCTTCATTATCAAATAAGCACTTCTATTTTAGAAAAGGAGGTGTCAAAACTTGGAAGAAAGTATCACTCCAACGATAACTCTTGGACCTGTAACTTTTAATTTGACCCTACTTGCTATGACCTTGATTGCTGTTTTGGTGGTTTTTGGCTTTATTTATTGGGCCAGCCGTAAAATGACGATCCGACCAAAGGGCAAACAAAATGTGCTGGAATACGCATATGACTTTGTCGTAGGCTTCACCAAAGGAAATATTGGGGAACATTATATAAAGGACTATTCCTTGTTCTTGTTTGTTCTTTTCCTATTTCTTTTAGTGGCCAATAACATTGGATTGATGGCTAAAATCGAAACGACCAATGGTTACAATTTGTGGACATCACCAACCGCTAACCTGGGTTATGACTTTGCCTTTTCATTTTTGATCACCTTAATCGCCCATGTAGAAGGAATTCGCAGACGTGGTGTGAAGGAATATTTAAAGGCTTTTGTGACACCCGGATTTATGACCCCCATGAATATTTTGGAAGAATTAACGAACTTTGCCTCCTTGGCACTTCGGATCTTCGGAAATATCTTTGCGGGTGAGGTACTAGCAAGCTTGCTTGTGACTTTGTCGCATCAAGCTGTTTATTGGTATCCATTTGCCTTTATTGGAAGCATGGCGTGGACAGCGTTTTCGATTTTCATTTCATGTATCCAAGCCTATGTGTTTACCATGTTGTCATCAATTTATATTGGTAAGAAAATTAATGGTGAAGAGTAAGTAGAGGAGGAGTAGAAGAATGCATGTATCAATGAGTGAAATTATTGGTAACTTTATTCTCATTGCTGGTTCCTTCCTATTATTAATCTTTTTAATAAAGAAATTTGCATGGAACAATATCAATGGAATTTTAGAAGCGCGTGCCAAAAAGATTACAGATGATATTGATGGAGCAGAATCAGCTCGTCAAAAAGCTGAGGAACTAGCAAGTAAACGTGAAGAAGAGTTGGCAGGTAGCCGCAAAGAAGCTGCGTCTATTGTCGAAAATGCAAAGGAAACTGCAGAAAAGAATAAATCTCAGATCCTTTCAGAAGCCGCTCAAGAAGCAGTACGTTTGAAAGAAAAAGCGCAACAAGAAATTGCGCATAACAAAGAAGAAGCATTGAACAGTATCAAAGGTGATGTGGCAGATCTCACTGTCAATCTTGCCAGCAAATTGTTGAGCCAACAGCTGGATGCTGAAGGTCAACGCCAACTGATCGATCGCTATCTTGATGAATTAGGAGAAGCCTAATGGACAAAAAGCAACTGATGGTGATTGAGAAATATACCCAGCCTTTTGTTCAATTGGTCTTTGAAAAAGGAGAACAAGACCTAGTCTTTGAAAAATTGACTCAAATCAAGGGTATTTTTGAAGAGACTGGACTTGCTAACTTCTTAGCTCATATCGGTGTAGAGGATGAAGAGAAAGCAAAAAGTCTCAGACTTTTTCAACCCTCGGATTCACAATTACTCGACCATTTGATTGAAGTGGTTATTCTCAATCATCGTGAAGCCTTATTTTATGACATTGTAACGATTTGTTTGGATCAGATTCAACTGTTGAGCAACGCTTTTGTCGTCACTGTTACGACGGTTGCTGGTTTGGATCCTGGTCAAGAGCAAAAGCTAATCCCCATTATCGAAAGAAAATTTGGGATTCAAGTTCGCTCGATCCAACAAAAGATCGATCCAGATTTAATTGGTGGCTTTGTCGTGACAGCCAATCATAAAACGTTGGATACCAGTCTCAAACACCAATTGCAAGTTATAAAATCTAAATTGAAATAGAAAGTGGTGTGAATTTTGGCGATTAACGCACAAGAAATCAGCGCTTTAATTAAGCAACAAATTGAAAATTTCAAGCCAAACTTTGACGTCACTGAGACAGGTGTTGTAACCTACATTGGTGACGGGATTGCCCGTGCTCATGGTCTTGAAAATGCCATGAGTGGTGAGTTGTTGATCTTTGAAAATGGCTCATACGGGATGGCCCAAAACTTAGAGACAACGGATGTCGGTATCATCATCTTGGGTGATTTCACGGATATTCGTGAAGGAGACTCTGTCCGTCGTACAGGTAAAATCATGGAAGTCCCTGCAGGGGATGCCTTGATTGGTCGGGTTGTCAACCCACTTGGCCAACCAGTAGATGGTTTAGGTGAGATTGTGACAGATAAATTCCGTCCAGTTGAAACACCAGCTCCTGGCGTTATGCAACGGAAATCTGTCTCAGAACCCCTACAAACTGGTTTGAAAGCCATTGATGCCCTTGTTCCAATCGGACGTGGTCAACGGGAATTGATCATCGGAGACCGTCAAACAGGGAAAACTTCGATTGCCATCGATACCATCTTGAACCAAAAGGGTCAAGACATGATCTGTATCTATGTGGCGATTGGTCAAAAAGAATCAACAGTTCGTACGCAAGTAGAAACTCTCCGTAAATACGGAGCTATGGATTATACGATTGTGGTAACCGCTTCGGCTTCTCAACCGTCTCCATTGCTTTACTTGGCACCTTATGCCGGGGTTGCCATGGCAGAAGAGTTCATGTATAACGGTAAACATGTTTTGATCGTCTATGATGATTTGTCAAAACAAGCCGTAGCTTACCGTGAATTGTCCCTTCTTCTCCGTCGTCCACCAGGACGTGAAGCCTTCCCAGGGGATGTCTTCTATCTCCATAGCCGTTTGTTGGAACGTTCTGCGAAAGTTTCAGATGAATTGGGTGGGGGTTCTATTACAGCTCTTCCAATCATTGAAACCCAAGCAGGAGATATTTCTGCTTATATTGCAACCAACGTGATTTCGATCACAGACGGACAAATCTTTTTGCAAGATAGTTTGTTCAATGCTGGTATTCGTCCAGCCATTGATGCGGGTTCTTCTGTATCTCGTGTAGGGGGAGCTGCCCAAATCAAGGCTATGAAGAAAGTTGCGGGTACCCTTCGTATCGACCTTGCTTCCTACCGTGAATTGGAAGCCTTCACGAAATTTGGTAGTGACTTGGATGCTGCGACTCAAGCGAAATTGAACCGTGGTCGCCGAACAGTTGAAGTCTTGAAACAACCCGTTCATGAACCATTGACAGTTGAAAAACAAGTCGTGATCTTGTATGCCTTGACTCATGGTTTCTTAGATAGTGTTCCAGTAGACGATATTCTTCGTTTCCAAGAAGAGTTGTTTGATTACTTTGAAGCACATTTTAATCAAATCTTTGAGACGATTCGTTCGACACATGATCTTCCAGCAGAAGAAGAACTGGATGCAGCCCTTACAGAATTTGTCAACCAGTCAAATTTCAAATAGAAATAGGAGTGGAAGATGGCAGTTTCATTAAATGATATAAAAAATAAAATTGCATCCACTAAAAATACTAGTCAAATTACCAATGCCATGCAGATGGTGTCTGCTGCTAAACTCGGAAAATCTGAGCAAGCAGCCAAGGATTTTCAGGTTTATGCCGCTAAGGTACGTAAGTTACTAACAGACTTGCTCCATGGACATGAAACAGAAAATGCTAAGTCCCATCCCATGTTGGTGAGTCGGCCGGTAAAAAAGACAGCTTATATCGTGATTACATCCGATCGTGGTTTGGTCGGAGGCTACAATGCCTCCATCCTTAAAACCATGATGGAAATGAAGGCAGAATACCATCCAACTGGAGATGACTTTGAAGTGATCTGTATTGGAAGTGTCGGGGCGGATTTCTTCCGTGCCCGTGGGATTCAGCCGGTTTATGAATTGCGTGGTTTGCCTGATCAACCTAGCTTTAAGGAAGTTCGTACGATCATTTCGAAAACAGTCCAAATGTATCAGGAAGGCTTGTTTGATGAGTTGTACGTCTGTTACAACCATCACGTCAACAGTTTGACTAGTCAAATGCGGGTAGAACAGATGCTTCCGATTATTGATTTGGACCCCAATGAAGCAGATGAGGATTATGTATTGAATCTAGAATTGGAATCTAGTCGAGATGCCATTTTGGATCAATTGCTCCCTCAATTTGCTGAAAGCATGATCTATGGTGCCATTATTGATGCTAAAACAGCTGAAAATGCTGCGGGGATGATGGCCATGCAAACTGCAACAGACAATGCCAAGAAAGTCATTGATGAATTAACGATTCAATACAACCGTGCTCGTCAAGCAGCGATTACACAAGAAATTACTGAAATCGTTGCTGGTGCTAGCGCCCTTGAATAGTTGTCGGATACAATTTTATATACAAAAACAGATGCTCGAAAAAGAACTTTTGAGCAGTAGAAATTACTTAGAATAGGAGAATGACATGAGTTTAGGCAAAATTTCTCAGGTCGTAGGTCCCGTCGTAGACGTTGCCTTTTCCGTTGGAGATAAACTTCCTGAGATCAATAATGCGCTTGTAGTCTATAAAAATGACCAACAAAAATCAAAAGTCGTTCTTGAAGTAGCTTTGGAACTTGGTGATGGGGTCGTACGGACCATTGCCATGGAATCAACTGATGGTTTAACACGTGGAATGGAAGTCTTGGACACAGGTCGTCCAATCTCTGTTCCAGTCGGAAAAGAAACCTTGGGACGTGTCTTCAATGTTCTTGGAGATACCATTGACTTGGATCAACCTTTTCCTGAGGATGCTCCTCGTGACTCCATCCACAAAAAAGCTCCATCCTTTGACGAGCTCTCTACTTCAGAAGAAATTCTTGAAACAGGGATCAAGGTTATTGACCTCTTAGCCCCTTATTTGAAAGGTGGGAAGGTCGGACTCTTCGGTGGTGCCGGAGTTGGGAAAACCGTCTTGATTCAAGAATTAATCCATAATATTGCCCAAGAACACGGTGGTATTTCTGTATTTACCGGTGTTGGGGAACGGACACGTGAAGGGAATGACCTTTACTGGGAAATGAAAGAATCTGGCGTTATTGAAAAAACAGCCATGGTCTTTGGACAAATGAATGAGCCACCTGGAGCACGGATGCGTGTTGCCTTGACTGGTTTAACCATTGCGGAATACTTCCGTGATGTCGAAGGTCAGGACGTTCTCTTGTTTATCGACAATATCTTCCGTTTCACTCAAGCCGGATCTGAAGTATCAGCCCTTTTGGGACGGATGCCATCAGCCGTTGGTTACCAACCTACTTTGGCAACTGAAATGGGTCAATTGCAAGAACGTATTACGTCAACGAAGAAAGGTTCTGTTACATCGATCCAAGCCATCTATGTGCCAGCCGATGACTATACAGACCCAGCGCCAGCAACCGCTTTTGCTCACTTGGATTCAACCACCAACTTGGAACGTAAATTGGTACAATTGGGGATCTACCCAGCGGTGGATCCATTGGCATCAAGCTCACGTGCCCTTTCTCCAGAAATCGTAGGAGAAGAACACTATGCAGTCGCTTCTGAGGTCAAACGCGTCCTTCAACGTTACCATGAATTGCAAGATATCATTGCTATCTTGGGGATGGATGAATTGTCTGACGAAGAAAAGACCTTGGTTGCTCGTGCTCGCCGGATCCAATTCTTCTTGTCACAAAACTTCAACGTTGCGGAACAATTTACAGGTCAACCTGGTTCTTATGTACCAGTTGGAGAAACTGTTCGTGGCTTTAAAGAAATTTTGGATGGGAAATATGACCATCTTCCTGAAGATGCCTTCCGTGGTGTTGGATCGATCGAAGATGTGATCGCCAAAGCTGAAAAAATGGGATTCTAAGAAGAGGTGAAAGATGAGTCAAATGAACGTCCAAATCGTTACACCGGATGGACTGGTTTATGATCATCATGCCGCATTTGTATCTGTCAAGACAATTGATGGTGAATTAGGGATTTTACCTCATCATATCAATACCATTGCGGTTTTGGCTGTAGACCAAGTAAAGGTTCGTCGTGTCGACGATGACAAACATATTGATTGGATTGCAGTCAATGGGGGGATTATCGAAGTAGCTGATAATGTCATTACCATTGTTGCCGATTCTGCCGAACGTGCTCGAGATATCGACATTAGTCGTGCAGAACGTGCCAAACTGCGAGCTGAAAAAGCGATTGAAGAAGCCAAAGATCAGCATTCGGTTGATATGGAACGTCGTGCTAAAATTGCTCTTCAACGCGCCATTAACCGGATTAATGTCGGAAATCGTTTATAAGATATTCAAATAAGGTGGAGGTTTTGTCCTCACCTTATTTTTGTTGGGAGAGAATCAAAAGAAGAAAGTACGGACCAAATATGGTATAATAGCTGTATGATTCAAATGATTTTTAATCTTTCAAGCCATCTATTGTTTATCTTTTTTGCCTATTACCTATTGATGAACCTAGTTCAATGGGAAAAGTTTTTAAAAGTAAGTGCTGAAAATGCAGTTAAAATCCGTTTTTTGATCTTGATGATCAGTGTTGGAATAGGCTATCTAGCCAGCTCATTTTTTATCAGTGTTTATGAGATGAGTCGGCAGATTTTTATTGGCCAATTCTAGCCACATTTTATAAAAAATATGGTATGATAGAAAGCGTGACTTTAAGAAATTGGAGAACAATCCCGTATGGAAAAAATAATCGTTAATGGTGGTCATAATCGACTGGTTGGAACCGTCAAAATCGAAGGAGCTAAAAATGCTGTCCTTCCTCTTCTTGCTGCAACAGTTCTAGCAAGCGAGGGCGTGACAACCTTGAAAAATGTGCCTGTTTTATCAGATGTCTTTACAATGAACAATGTTGTTCGTGGGTTGAATGCACAAGTGACCTTCAATGAAGAAGAAAATACAGTTGTCGTAGATGCACGAGAGAAATTGTCTGAAGAAGCGCCTTATAAATATGTGAGCAAGATGCGGGCTTCTATCGTTGTCTTGGGTCCTGTCTTGGCACGCAATGGCCATGCCAAAGTTTCCATGCCTGGAGGCTGTACGATCGGGAGTCGTCCGATTGACCTTCATCTCAAAGGTCTGGAAGCTATGGGCGCTGAAATTACCCAAACAGCCGGCTATATTGAAGCAAAAGCAGATCGTCTCAAGGGTGCACACATCTATATGGACTTCCCATCAGTAGGTGCGACACAAAATATTATGATGGCCGCAACCTTGGCAGATGGAGTCACTGTGATTGAAAATGCAGCTCGAGAACCTGAAATTGTTGACCTAGCTCTCTTGCTGAATAAAATGGGAGCTAATGTCAAGGGGGCAGGAACTGAGACCTTGACCATTGTTGGTGTGGAGAGCTTGCATGGTGCAAACCACAATGTTGTGCAAGACCGCATCGAAGCTGGAACCTTTATGATTGGGGCAGCCATGACTGGTGGAGATGTCTTGATCGAAGATGCCATTTGGGAACACAACCGTCCGCTTCTATCTAAGATGCAGGAGATGGGTGTAACGGTAACCGAAGAAGAAAATGGAATTCGGATTCAATCGGATATCAGTAAGCTCCGTCCAGTGACGGTTAAAACCCTTCCCTATCCAGGATTCCCAACCGATATGCAGGCTCAATTCACAGCCTTGATGGCCATGGCTAAAGGTGAGTCTACCATGATTGAAACGGTTTTTGAGAATCGCTTCCAGCATTTGGAAGAAATGCGTCGGATGGGCGTTCACTCAGACATTATGCGGGATACAGCTCGTATCGTTGGAGGGGAAAGCTTCCAAGGTGCAGAGGTCATGTCGACAGATTTACGAGCAAGTGCAACCTTGGTCTTGATGGGCTTGGTAGCAGAAGGAGAGACGAAAGTCAGCAAATTAAGTCACTTAGATCGTGGTTATTATCAATTCCATGAGAAATTAGTGGCACTAGGTGCAGACGTGAAACGTGTAGAGGAAGAAGACGATGAAAACTAATCTTCGCTATGTTGGAAAACAGCTAGGAATTGTCCTCCTGTTGGCTGTGATTGGAATCATCATTTTTGCAGTTGGTTTGGTCATTGGTTATGGAGTGATTGGAGATGGAAAAATCCATGGTCCATTCTCTCTCCGGACACTTGGTCAGAGATCATTGGAAAACTAACAGGCAAATAAGCTTTTAACTAAAATTGAGTAAAAAGGAGAGCAGCGAATCGAGTCAGTGACCATCTAGCGCTGCTCTTTTTTGGAGAGAGGCATGACAAAACAAGTATTAACGAAACGAACCAAACAAACCCTAGCAGGTTTTGTGGTGGCAACGGCCCTAGCTATCGGGGGCTATTATTTTAATCAACCGACGGTAAAAGAAGCGACGGATCAGGTTGTTTCGGTGGTGACTAGTAGCCAACAAGAAACACCTAGTAAAGAGTTAGCTAGCTCTGTACTAACGAAATCGGCTCGTTCACAATTGGGAAATGACTTGGAATGGAATGGTGCTGGAGCCTTTGTAGTTAAGGGGAATCGCACAGATCTGGATGCCAGTGTGGCTAGTCAACCCTATGCAGATAACAAGACAAAAGAAGTGAATGGAAAGACCGTACCGACGGTTGCGAACGCTATTATGACCAAGGCGACTCGCCAGTATAGAGATCGGGAGGCAACAGGAAGTGGTCTAACCGATTGGAAACCAGCAGGTTGGCACCAGGTCCACAATCTGTCCGGTGAGTATGACCATGCTGTGGATCGGGGCCATCTATTGGGCTACGCCTTGATCGGCAATCTCAAAGGTTTTGATGCTTCGACGAGCAATCCCAAAAATATCGCTGTGCAAACGGCTTGGTCCAATCAAGCCAATGATCCTCATTCCACTGGTCAAAACTACTACGAGACCCTGGTTCGAAAAGCACTGGATAAGAACAAGAGGATTCGCTATCGAGTAACCTTGATCTACAACCAACCAGAAGATTTGATTCCATTAGGTTCTCAGATCGAAGCTAAATCGAGTGATGGAACCCTTGAGTTCAATGTCTTTGTTCCCAATGTTCAAAGTGGGATTAGCCTGGATTACCAGACAGGAAAAGTAACCGTTCATCAATAAGCTGGAAAGCGCAGTTATTTAAGTTATTTTTAAGAATGGGGTGTTACAATTGCATACCTTCTTTAAGAGAAAGGAGAATGTATGAGAACCATTTTTCGATTTTTCAGAGGAATCCTTCGCATGGCTTGGAGTCTTTTTTGGGGATTTTTCTGGACCATTGCCATCAGTTTTCTCGTTCTAGTGGGGATCATCTATTTTACAGATTCTCCTAGTTCTGGTATGGATGGATTTGGACGAGCTGCCCAAAAGGTTGTCTATCAAGTCGGCAATTTATTTGGAGATCAAGGCTTTGCATCGCGCTTTGGGATGGCACCTAGCTCACAGACTACGCAGACAGACAATCACGAGCATAGCGGTGCTCGCTGGGAGAAAGCGGAGGCCACGGTCTACCTGGATCCCAATATCAGTCAAACTTTTGTAAAAGCTTATCGGGATGCTATTGAGGCTTGGAACCAAACAGGCGCCTTTACCTTCAAGTTGGTTACAAATGAAAAAGAGGCTAATGTGGTCTTGACGGAAATGGATAACGCATCGGTTTCTGCCGCAGGAGAGACTGCCTCTCAGACTAACCTTTTAACCAACCGGTTCACCCACATCACAGTGCGTCTCAATCGCCATTATCTTTTAAATTATGTCTATAACTATAGTTATGATCGGATTGTCAATACAGCTGAGCATGAGCTAGGCCATGCCATTGGGCTGGACCACACTGATGGAGAATCGGTCATGCAACCAGCTGGCTCCTTCTACAGTATTCAGGATACAGATGTGGAAGCAGTCCGACAATTATACAAGGAAGAATAAGTTTTAAAATACTTTCGAAAGTTCTGAGCCTCAAGGGGCTCAGGATTTTTTTGATGGCTCGTCTTTCCTTGTTTAATCTGAAAAAAGATAGTAAAATAGGAACATGATTATTTTACAAGCCAACAAAATTGAACGCTCTTTTGCAGGGGAGGTTCTTTTTGATAATATCAGCCTGCAGGTGGATGAACGGGACCGGATTGCCCTGGTCGGAAAGAACGGAGCCGGTAAGTCAACACTCTTAAAAATCTTGGTGGGAGAAGAAGAACCAACTTCAGGAGAAATCAATAAAAAGCGGGATCTTTCTCTCTCTTATTTAGCCCAGGATAGTCGCTTTGAGTCGTCCAATACTATCTACGATGAGATGCTCCACGTCTTTGACGATCTCCGTAAAACGGAGAAAACTTTGCGGCAGATGGAGCTTGAGATGGGGAAAAACTGGGGCTGACTTAGAAAAACTCATGCAGGACTATGACCGTCTCTCGGAAGAATTCCGTCAGGCTGGTGGCTTCACCTATGAAGCAGATATCCGCGCCATTCTCAACGGCTTTAAGTTCGATGAGTCCATGTGGCAGATGAAGATTGAAGAGCTGTCTGGTGGGCAAAATACCCGTCTAGCTCTGGCCAAGATGCTTCTAGAAAAACCAAATCTCCTGGTACTGGACGAGCCGACCAACCACTTGGATATTGAGACCATCGCCTGGTTGGAAAACTATCTGGTTAATTATAGTGGAGCTCTTCTCATTATCAGCCACGACCGCTATTTCCTCGATAAGGTCGCAACCATTACCTTGGATTTGACCAAGCATTCCTTGGACCGCTATGTCGGCAATTACTCGAGTTTTGTGGAGCAAAAGGAGCAAAAACTGCTGACCGAAGCCAAGAACTACGAGAAGCAACAAAAAGAAATTGCAGCTCTGGAAGACTTTGTTAATCGTAATTTGGTGCGGGCTTCGACTACCAAGAGAGCCCAGTCTCGGCGCAAGCAGTTGGAAAAAATGGAGCGCCTAGACAAGCCAGAAGCTGGGACCAAGTCTGCCCATATGACCTTCCATTCCGATAAGACCTCGGGCAATGTCGTCTTGACAGTAGAAGAGGCAGCCGTCGGCTATGACGATCAAATCCTGTCAGAGCCTATCAATCTAGACATACGTAAGATGAATGCGGTCGCTATTGTAGGACCAAATGGGATCGGGAAATCTACTCTTATCAAGTCCATCGTTGGGCAGATTCCTTTTATCAAGGGTGAAGCTCGTTTTGGAGCCAATGTCGAGGTGGGCTACTATGACCAGACCCAAAGTAAACTAACGCCACACAACAGTGTCTTGGATGAGCTCTGGAATGACTTTAAACTGACGCCAGAAGTAGAAATTCGCAATCGCCTGGGCGCCTTTCTTTTCTCTGGGGATGATGTCAAGAAAACCGTCGGAATGCTGTCAGGTGGAGAGCGGGCCCGCTTGCTTCTAGCCAAGCTGTCCATGGAGAATAACAATTTCTTGATTCTCGACGAGCCGACCAACCACTTGGATATCGATAGCAAGGAAGTGCTGGAAAATGCCTTGATTGATTTTGATGGGACCTTGCTCTTTGTCAGCCACGACCGTTACTTTATCAATCGGGTGGCTACTCAAGTTTTGGAACTCTCAGAAGAAGGCTCAACCCTTTACCTAGGAGACTATGACTATTATCTGGAGAAGAAAGCAGAGTTAGAGGCCCTTGCTGCAGCACAAGCAGAATCTGTACCTGCTTCTTCATCGGAAGAAGTCACTAGCAATGACTATCACTTGCAGAAGCAAAACCAGAAGGAACTCCGGAAAATTACTCGTCGCATTGAGCAATTGGAAGCAGAGATGGAAGAGTTGGATCAAAAAATCCAAGACATCACCGAAACCATGCATAGCACCAATGATGCAGCTGACTTGGTTCAACTCCAGAGCGAGCTGGATCAACTAACTGCCCAGCAGGAAGCGGTCATGGAAGAGTGGGCAGAACTGTCAGAGCAGGTGGAATAGATGGAAGATCTTGGAAAAGTTTTTCGTGAATTTCGAATCAGTAAGAATTATTCGTTAAAAGAAGCTGCAGGAGAAGCTTGCTCGACCTCCCAATTATCCCGTTTTGAATTGGGGGAGTCGGATCTGGCTGCTTCGCGCTTCTTTGACATTTTGGACAATATCCATGTGACGATTGAGAATTTTATGGATAAGGCCAGAAATTTTCAACACCATGAGCATGTCGCCATAATGGCTCAGTTAGTTCCTCTTTATTACGCCAATGATATTGCAGGTTTTCAAAAGCTTCAAGAAGAGGAACTTGAAAAGGCTAAACATTCGACCAATCCCCTCTATTTTGAGCTGAACTGGATCCTGCTACAAGGCCTGATTTGCCAGAGAGATGCCAGCTACACGATGCAGCAGCGTGATCTGGATAAGGTGGCAGATTATCTCTTTCAAACGGAAGAGTGGACCATGTATGAATTGATCCTCTTTGGCAATCTCTACAGCTTTTATGATGTGGACTATGTCACACGGCTTGGGAGAGAAGTGATGGAGCGTGAAGATTTCTACAAGGAAATTGGTCGCCATCGAAAACTGGTCTTGATTCTGGCTCTGAATTGTTACCAGCATTGTTTAGAACACCGTGCTTTTGAAAATGCCAGCTATTTTGAAGCCTATGTAGAAAAGATTATCGGGAAGAGCATCAAACTCTACGAACGCAATATCTTTCATTATCTCAAGGGATTTGCTCTGTATCAGAAGGGGCAAACAGAAGAAGGGCGGCAGCAAATGCAGGAAGCCATGCATATTTTTGATGTGCTGGGACTGCCAGAGCAGGTGGTCTATTATAAAGAACACTTTGATAAATTTGTAATAGATCAATGTTCCTAAATAGGACAGAGATAAAGGAGATTTTATGAACCGACATGCGGTCCAATTAATTAGTCGTGGAGCAATTAACAAAATTGGAAATATGCTCTATGACTATGGGAATAGTGTCTGGCTGGCCTCGATGGGGACTATAGGAAAGACGGTATTAGGGATCTATCAGATTTCTGAGTTAGTGACAGGGATTCTCGTGAATCCTTTTGGAGGAGTGATTTCAGACCGTTTTTCTCGTCGCAAGATTTTGATGACGACCGACTTGGTTTGTGGACTCCTTTGTTTGGCGATTTCTTTTATCACAAATGATATCTTGATGATTGCGGCTCTTATTTTTGCCAATATTGTTCAGGCCATTGCCTTTGGTTTTTCTCGCCCTGCCAATAAAGCCATTATTACCGAGGTAGTAGAGAAAGACGAGATTGTGACCTATAACGCCCACTTGGAGTTAGTCTTACAGGTTGTTAGTGTCTGTTCACCTGTTTTTTCTTTCCTAGTTCTACAATTTGCCAGTCTTTATATGACCCTCTTATTAGATGCACTGACCTTTTTCATTGCTTTTGTCCTAGTGGCTTTCCTTCCGAAAGAAGAAGCTAAGGTTCAAGAGAGGAAACAGTTTACCGGGAAAGATATTTTTTCTGATATCAAGGATGGGTTAGACTATATCTGGCATCAGAAAGAGATTTTCTTTCTCTTATTAGTGGCTTCTAGCGTCAATTTCTTTTTTGCAGCTTTTGAGTTTTTACTTCCCTTCTCGAATCGTCTATACGAGGTTAAAGGAGCTTATGCGACTATTTTAACGCTGGGAGCTATTGGATCTATTCTAGGAGCGCTTGTTGCCAATAAAATGAAATCAAGTATGAAAATTCTCCTGTTTTTACTGCTCATGGCAGGGGTCGGAGTGTTCATAATGGGCTTGCCCCTTCCGCCTTATCTTTCCTTTTCAGGAAATCTGATCTGTGAATTTTTTGTGACCATTTTCGACATCCACGTTTTTACTCAAGTACAAACCAAGGTGGAAGATGATTATCTAGGTAGAGTCTTGAGCACAATTTATACTTTGGCTGTTCTCTTTATGCCCATCGCCAAAGGGTTGATGACTTGGTTGCCAAGTGTCCGCATGGAATCATTTCTTTTTATTGGAGCTGGGGTTATTCTCTTTTCACTCTTGGCTCAGCTAGTAGCTAAGCAACTTCAATCAAAAGAACTGTAGGGATCCTTTGATAAATTTGTAAAATATTAATTTTCCCAAATAGGGGACAAAATGAAAACCTCTTTCATGAACTGATACAATAGTTTCAGAAAATGAAGGAGGTTTTTTTATGAATCGACATGCTATCCAGCTGATTGCTCGTGGAGCGATCAATCGAATGGGAAATATGCTCTATGATTACGGGAATAGTGTCTGGCTGGCCTCGATGGGGACGGTAGGAAAGACGGTATTAGGGATTTATCAGATTTCTGAACTTGTCACCTCCATTCTAGTCAATCCATTTGGTGGCGTGATCTCAGACCGTTTTTCCCGACGCAAGATTTTGATGACAACCGACTTGGTTTGTGGTCTCCTTTGTTTGGGCATTTCTTTTATCACAAATGATAGCTTGATGATTGCGGCCTTGATTTTTGCCAATATTGTCCAGGCCATTGCCTTCGCATTTTCTCGTACTGCTAATAAAGCCATTATCACAGAAGTTGTAGACAAGGACGAGATTGTGACCTATAATGCCCACTTGGAGTTGGTCTTACAGGTTGTTGGTGTCAGCTCTCCTGTGTTCTCTTTCCTTGTTTTACAATTTGCCAGTCTCCATGCGACCCTCTTACTGGATGCACTGACCTTTTTCATCGCCTTTGTCCTAGTGGCATTCCTTCCGAAAGAAGAAGCCAAAGCTCAAGAGAAGAAGCCTTTTACGGGAAAAGATATTTTTTCGGATATGAAAGATGGACTAGACTACATCTGGCATCAGAAAGAGATTTTCTTTCTCTTGTTGGTGGCTTCAAGCGTCAATTTCTTTTTTGCAGCTTTTGAGTTTTTACTCCCCTTTTCCAATCGCCTTTACGGGGTCAATGGAGCCTATGCAACCATCTTAACCTTGGGCGCTATTGGCTCCATCATCGGAGCCTTGATTGCTAATAAATTTAAATCAAGCATGGAGATGCTTCTCTTCTTATTGATTTTAACAGGAGTAGGAGTATTCATGATGGGCTTGCCCCTTCATCCTCTTCTATCCTTTTCTGGAAATTTGGTCTGTGAACTCTTTATGACGATTTTTAATATTCACTTTTTTACCCAAGTGCAAACCAAGGTAGAAGGAGACTACCTGGGCAGGGTCTTAAGCACTATTTTTACCCTAGCCATTCTCTTTATGCCTGTGGCTAAAGGCTTGATGACCTGGTTACCAAGCGTCCGTGTAGAATCCTTTCTCCTGATCGGAGCTGGTGTCATTCTCTTCTCACTCTTAGCTCAAGTAGTCGCCAAGCACCTACAAGCAAAAAATCATTAGAACAACATGAAAAAAGCACCGAATGGTGCTTTTTTAGTTGTTATTTTTTCTTCTATTTTAACTTCTTTCTTTTCTTCCTCCAGTTGCTTTTGAGTGCTCTTGAGTTCTTTTTTTAGGGAGAAGCCCTTTGAAAAATTAACCAAGGTCATGACAAATGCACCCAGGAGGACACAGAGCAAGATCAGAATGATCAAGGGCAATTTAAATTGGACCAAGAGGAAATTCACAGTGACTGATTGCATGTTTGCAAGGGAAATACCAGCAATCAATAAAATTAAAAGTAATAAAGCAATGTAGTGTAGATTATTTTTGTTCATCATTATCTCCTTATTGTTCAGTCAGTGCCTTGCTTTTCACATCAGCGTATTCTTCCGGCTGTTCTAGGTTTAGAATCTCCTCATAAGCCGGTAGGGAAAGGTCCTTGCCATATTTATTTTTTAAGGCAGTGCTCACCAAGCGATAGGCCAAATTGGCATTTCGGGACAAGATAGGACCGTGGAAGTAGCTCCCAAAGACGTTCTTGTAATGAACCCCTTCGCACCCATCTTCTTTGTTGTTCCCATTTCCATAGACAACCTTGCCCAGCGGTTTTTCATCCTCAGCCAAGAAGGTCCGACCTTGGTGGTTTTCAAAACCATAATAGGTTTCGTTAAATTCTTCGTTATGGATTTTGATATCACCGATATAGCGGTTGTTGACTTGGTTGAGCGTATAGTGGCCCATAATACCGAGCCCTTCAATGCGTTTGCCAGAAACTTCAATATAGTACTGGCCTAGAAGCTGAAAGCCACCACAGATAGCAAGGACCACACCATCGTCATCAATAAAGCGTGCAAGATCTTCTTTTTTATCTGGAAGATCTTCTGATACAATGGTCTGTTCGTAGTCTTGTCCTCCACCGAAAAAGGCGATATCATAGGCATCAGGGTCAAACCGGTCTTTGAGAGAGACGATATCCACTGTGACATGGGCTCCAAGTTTTTCCGCAACGTACTTGAGCATGAGGATATTCCCATTGTCTCCGTATGTATTCATTAAGTTGCCGTAGAGATGGGCAATGCGCAGGCTGTAAGGATACTGTGCCTGATCAGAAGATTCTAGAGAAGTATAAGTCATTAATTCATCTCCTTTTCAATCAGGTGTTCTTGGGCCAAAATCTCACGGAATTCAAGCATGGCCGTATAAGTGGCTAAGATATAGGCGTGAGGGGTTTCCTGTTGCTGGATACGTTGGAAAACCTCTTTTAATTCAGACATTTCTGTGATTTGATCAGCAGGATAGCCAGTGACCCGAAGTCGCCGAGCAATCTCAGAGTGGCGCACCCCGCCAGCATTGATTTCTGGAATATCCATCTGGGTGATTTGCTCAAAGTCCGCATCCCAGATCCAGCTGGTGTCGATTCCATCCGCATAATTCGCATTGAGGAGGACCGACAAGCTAAAGGAATAAGGTGCTAGTTTGATCATTTCAATGGCTTGGGTCGCACCAACTGGATTCTTAATCAGAACCAAGGTACATTCCTTATCCCCAATCTTAAAGGTTTCCTGACGACCAAAGACAGCGCGACTGCGATCAAATCCTTGCTTAATCACTTCAGGTTGCACTCCAAAGAATCCAGCAACGGAAACAGCAGCTAAGGCATTGTAGATGTTGTAGAGACCGCCGATATTGATGTGGTAGTCTTGGCCTTGAATCCGGAATTGGGAAGAACGATGGGTTAAAGAGAGGAGGTCTGATACGGCATAAGTCAGAGGAGGCCGGTGGAAACCACAGTGCTCACAGATATAATCCCCAAGATTAGCATAGGTATTGAGCTTGTACTTGAGAATATTGTGGCAATGCGGACAGAGGATTCCTTCCGTATTGTAATGAGCTAGTTGTGGCTCTGATTTGTCAGTATCAAATCCATAATATTGGATCGGATTGGATAAGGTCTGACTATTAAAGAGCGGACTATCACCATTTAACAAGACTGTTGCAGTTGGGACCTTGTGAATGGCATCCAAAATCATTTGGTAGGTCGTATAGATCTCTCCATAGCGGTCCATCTGGTCCCGGAAAATATTAGTGACCACAAAAAGGCTGGGCTTAATATAATCACAAATCCGAGAGAGGCTGGCCTCGTCAATTTCAAGTACCGCAATCGGTCGATTTGCTTTCGAATGCTTAGCCCGTAAGAAGGTCGTTGTAATCCCAGAGATCATATTGGCCCCACTTGGATTGGTCAAAATAGGTCCAAAAGCTTCTTGGAGAATACCTACTGTTAGCGCAGTGGTCAGGGTTTTTCCATTTGTCCCTGTAATCACAACAATCTCATAGTTTTTTGCCAGTTGACTGAGAATATCTTTATCAAATTTGAGGGCTACTTTACCTGGTAGGGTTGATCCCCGCCCCATCTTTTCTAGAATAGAGCCGGAAAGCTTTCCTGCCAGAAGGCCCAAGGTTGTATTTATCTTCATAAATCATATTTTATCATAAAAAGCATCAGAAGGTTACAGAAAAATCTGTTGAAACGTGTTATAATAAGATGATATCTTTTAGAGAAGTGGTAGGTATGAGAATATGAATATTCAACAGTTTTCAAATCCACAATTTTGGACTAGTTTGTTCCCGAATTGGTGGAGTGTTATTATCAATATCATCGATATTGCCCTTGTGGCTTGGTTGTTGTATTTTTTGATCAAAGCTATTGCGGGTACAAAGATCATGATTTTGGTTCGTGGAGTCATTATCTTTTTCTTGGTTCAGTTTTTGGCCAATTTCTTGGGACTCACGACTATTTCTTGGCTGATCAATCAAGTGATTACCTATGGGGTTATCGCCCTGGTTGTGATTTTCTCCCCTGAAATTCGGATTGGCTTAGAGCGTCTAGGTCGGGCGACAGAATTTTTTATGACGAGTGAAGTCAGTCAGGAAGAGAAGATGGTACAGGCCTATGTTAAGGCAGTGGCTTATATGAGCCCACGTAAGATTGGTGCTTTGGTAGCTATTCAAGGGGCCAGAACCCTTCAGGAATACATTTCCACAGGGATTCCACTAGATGCGGATATTTCAGGAGAATTGCTGATTAATATCTTCATTCCTAATACTCCTTTGCACGATGGAGCGGTCATTGTCCGCAATGACAAAATCGCTGTTTCATGTGCCTACCTGCCCTTGACGGAAAACACTGAGATTTCAAAAGAGTTTGGAACGCGTCACCGTGCAGCTATTGGCTTATCTGAAGTTTCTGATGCCTTTACCTTTGTGGTATCAGAAGAAACGGGTGGCATCTCTATGACCTACAACGGAACTTTTCGTCATGATTTAACTTTAGAAGAGTTTGAGACGGAATTGAGAGCCTTCTTGGTTCCTGAAGAGAATAAAACGATTAGTTGGAAAGATCGTCTATTTGGGAGGGTAACAAAATGAGATCGAAAAAAGAATTTCTTTATGTTTTCGCCTCCGTCTTATTATCCTTTATCTTATTTATCAATGCGTCTTCCTTTAATTTTCAAAATAATAGTAGCGCTAGACAAGTGAGTTCAGAGACCTATACCAATACCTTGACCAATATTCCAATTGATGCTAAATATAATGACAAAAAATACTTTGTCAGTGGGTTGACGTCAGAGGTAACGGTCTTTCTTAAAGGTTCAAACCGGGTTGCTCTTGCAAGTGAGATGCAACCGGGAACTCGGAAGTTTCGTGTGGTAGCGGATCTGCGTAAGGTCAAGGAAGGCACCGTCGAAGTTCCGTTGATTGTAGAAGATCTTCCAGCTGGTTTAACAGCAACCGTAGAACCTCAGAAAGTTTCTGTAAAAATCGGTAAGAAAGCGAAAAAATCGTTTGCAGTTAGAGCCACGATCCCGGATAATCAAATTGTGGATGGAATTACGGTAACGGATATTTCTCTTGAAAAAACTAAGGTGGAAGTGACGAGTGATCAAGAAACCTTAAGTCGTATTGATCATGTCCAAGCAGTCTTCCCATCCAGTGAGGTCATCAGTGGAAATTATAGCGCAACCATTTCCTTAAATGCAGTGGATGCTCAAGGAAATATTCTACCAGGCTTGGTTAATCCGAGTGAAACACGGATTCAAGTGACCACAAAGAGTAGCTCGTCTACGTCAAGCTCTAGCAGTTCGTCGTCGACCTCTTCCAGTTCAAGTAATTAGAAAGTAAAAAGGTAATCAAAAATGGGTAAATATTTTGGAACGGACGGTGTCCGTGGAGAAGCAAATGTAGAATTAACGCCAGAATTAGCCTTTAAGTTGGGTCGTTTCGGTGGTTATGTGTTGAGCCAACATGAAGAAGAAACACCTTTGGTGTTTGTTGGACGTGATACGCGTATTTCTGGTGAAATGCTGGAGCATGCTTTGATCGCTGGCCTCTTATCAGTTGGGATTCGCGTTTATAAGTTGGGTGTGATTGCAACGCCAGGTGTTGCCTATCTGGTTCGTACGGAAAAAGCCAGCGCCGGCGTTATGATTTCTGCTAGCCACAATCCAGCCTTAGACAATGGAATCAAATTCTTTGGTGGTGATGGTTTCAAATTGGATGATGATCGCGAGCTTGAAATTGAAGCCTTGCTTGATGCCGCTGAAGATACCCTTCCACGTCCAAGTGCGCAAGGTTTAGGAACGGTCATGGAATATCCAGAAGGCTTGCGTAAGTATCAAGAATTCCTTGTTTCGACAGGTGTCCAACTCGAGGGCATGCACGTGGTCTTAGATACAGCAAATGGTGCAGCCTCCACCAGTGCTCGTCAAATCTTTGCAGATTTAGGAGCTCAATTGACCGTCATCGGTGAAAACCCAGATGGTTTGAACATCAATGATGGGGTTGGCTCTACTCACCCAGAGCACTTGCAAGAGAAAGTGAAAGAAGTAGGTGCAGCGATTGGTCTTGCCTTTGACGGAGATAGTGATCGCTTGATTGCAGTGGATGAAAATGGAGAAATCGTAGACGGGGATAAGATCATGTACATCATCGGTTCGTATCTTTCAAGCAAGGGTTTGCTCGAAAAAAATACGATCGTCACAACCGTCATGTCCAATCTCGGATTCCATAAGGCATTGGATGCAAAGGGAATTCAAAAAGAAATCACAGCTGTCGGGGACCGTTATGTCGTCGAAGAAATGCGCAAATCTGGGTATAACCTTGGTGGGGAGCAATCCGGTCATGTAGTCATCATGGATTACAACACGACTGGTGATGGTCAATTAACAGGCGTTCAATTAACCAAAATCATGCAAGAATCCGGTAAGAAATTATCTGAATTGGCTGCAGAAGTAACCATTTACCCACAAAAACTCGTCAATATCCGGGTTGAAAATAGCATGAAAGACAAGGCGATGGAAGTGCCTGCTATTCGTGAAATCATTGAAAAAATGGAAGCGGAAATGGCAGGAAATGGCCGCATCCTCGTGCGTCCAAGTGGAACTGAACCTCTCCTTCGTGTGATGGCAGAAGCACCAACCCATGAAGAAGTAGACTACTATGTGGATACCATTGCTGCAGTTGTTCAAGCAGAAATCGGACTTTAACCTTGTAAAAAACATGGCTCGCAAATAGGCGAGCAGAGGAGGTATATATGAAACAGGTTCGTCAAATTGTATGGGCACTTGCCTTAGTGCTAACGATTCTATTCACAGCTGGTTTGACTAAAACAATACATGCTGCAGAAGTCTCATCATATACACAGACAGCAAGCTTAACGAAAGATGGCAATCCTTTAACGAATGGCAGCAAGGTGTTGACGAATGAAAAATTGTCAGCAAGCATTTCTTTGACCTTCCCAGATTCGCAAGCTATTCAAGCTGGTGATACCTTAACTCTTAGTTTGCCAAAAGAATTAGCCCTCTACACAGCATTGGAATTCAATGTTCTTGAGGAAGGCCAATCAAATGGTCAGGCGGTGGGGAAAGCTGTCGTTGATACAGCTAAGAAAACAGTGACCGTTACCTTTAATGATTATTTCGCATCTCATCCACTCAACAAACGAGTTGCTCTTCATTTTGATGTAAAAGTCGATTCAGAAGTAGTTACAAAAACATCTCCAATCCAGTTTAAACTAGGAAATACAGATTTTTCATTGAATTATGAAAAAACAGCTGGAGAAGCTGGAGACTATGAGATGAAATACGGTTACCAAGATAAGTCTGATCCAACCATTATCAAATGGCGGATTCTCTTAAATGCTCGCCAAGATATGCTGCGAGGAATGGTCATTAAAGACCAATTCGGAGATGGTTTAACATTGGTTGAAGGGAGCTTACGTGCGGTTCGCTATGCTCCTGTAGAAGGTGGGATCAAGAACGAAGCTCAGATCTTGAGTCTCCCAGTTCTAGATAGCTTTACTAAAAAAGCTGTTTTCGATAAGAATGCAGATGGAAAGATCACTGGTTTTACAATTGAATTTGGTGATAATTACAATTGGCCAATGTATATTGAATATTCTACAAAAGTAGCTCCTGGAACTAAAGTCGGTGATATTGTCCATAATACATTAACATGGAAGGCAACCAATTTCCCAGCACCGCGTAGTTTAACCCGTGAATTGAGATTGGAATCAGGATCTGGCGAAGGATTGGGTGAGAAAGAACAAACGCCACCGACACCTAGCTCAACCTCCTCATCAAGTTCTAGTTCTTCATCAAGCTCATCATCTTCAACGAGTTCTAGCTCTTCATCAAGTTCATCATCTTCAACGAGTTCTAGCTCTACATCGAACTCAACATCCACATCAAGTTCTTCATTGAAATCATCTTCATCTTCTGTTAAAGAAGAAGCTCCAAAACCTGGTAAGAAAAAAGTTCTTCCAAGTACAGGTGAAAAGATGACACCGGTGGTTCTTGTCATGGGTGTCTTCCTAGCAATTCTATCAGTTGGCGTTTTACGTGTAAGAAAAGATTCCTAAATCTATTCATAAAAGATCAGACATCTGTCTGGTCTTTTTGTGTAGGCTCGATTTGAAAAATCCCCTATTTCGTGGTAAAATAGGGCTAATGAATTTATAGTAATCGAGGTATTAGAAGTGGCTTTTGGAGATAACGGAAAACGTAAAAAACACCATTTGAAATGATCACGATGGTCGTCATTGTGATTATGTTGATTGTAACGGTTGGTGCAATCTTTGCAACCGCAATTGGTGCTCTTTCTTACTAAGACGCACACAGAAATAAAGGAAATCATCTATTTATGAGTATGTTTTTAGATACAGCCAAGATTAAGGTCAAGGCTGGAAATGGCGGCGATGGCATGGTGGCTTTTCGCCGCGAAAAATATGTCCCTAATGGCGGACCTTGGGGTGGTGATGGGGGTCGTGGTGGCAATGTCATCTTCGTAGTAGACGAAGGCTTGCGTACCTTGATGGACTTCCGTTATAACCGGCATTTCAAAGCCCAAAATGGGGAAAAAGGAATGACCAAAGGGATGCACGGACGGGGAGCAGAAGATCTCTATGTACGAGTCCCTCAAGGAACGACCGTCCGAGATGCAGAGACTGGTAAGGTCATTACAGACCTAGTTGAAAATGGACAAGAGTACATTGTCGCCCACGGTGGCCGTGGCGGACGTGGAAATATTCGTTTTGCTACTCCTAAAAATCCAGCTCCAGAGATTTCTGAGAACGGGGAACCTGGTCAGGAACGCGAACTCGAATTAGAGCTCAAGGTCTTGGCAGACGTTGGTTTGGTTGGCTTCCCATCAGTAGGGAAATCAACTCTTCTTAGTGTCATCACTTCAGCCAAACCAAAGATTGGAGCTTATCATTTCACAACCATCGTTCCAAATTTGGGAATGGTTCGGACACCGTCAGGGGAATCCTTTGCCGTAGCAGACCTTCCTGGATTGATTGAAGGAGCCAGCCAAGGAGTCGGACTAGGAACCCAGTTCCTTCGCCACATCGAGCGCACCCGTGTTATCTTGCATGTTATTGATATGTCGGCGAGCGAAGGACGCGACCCTTACGAAGATTATGTTCAAATCAATAAAGAGCTTGAAACTTATAATCTTCGTTTGATGGAGCGACCTCAGATTATCGTGGCAAATAAAATGGATATGCCAGAAAGTCAAGAAAACTTGAAAGAGTTCAAGAAGAAATTGGCAGCCAATTACGATGAGTTTGATGAACTGCCACAGATCTTCCCGATCTCTAGTTTGGCTCATCAAGGTTTAGACAATTTGTTAGATGCAACGGCAGAATTGTTAGACAAAACACCAGAATTCCTCTTGTATTCAGAAGACGACATGGCCCAAGAAGAAGTCTACTATGGCTTTGATGAAGACCAGCCAGCCTTTGACATCAGTCGTGATGACGATGCCGCTTGGGTCTTATCTGGTGAAAAACTTGAAAAACTCTTTAATATGACGAATTTCGATCGGGATGAAGCAGTCATGAAATTTGCTCGTCAATTGCGTGGAATGGGTGTTGATGAAGCTCTCCGTGCACGTGGGGCAAAAGATGGCGATATCGTCCGGATCGGTAAATTTGAATTTGAGTTTGTAGATTAAGGGTGATCCTGAGCGGGTCAAGGATTCCAAATAAGAAATGAGGCTTTTTCAGTGGGAGATAAACCAATATCTTTTCGAGATGAAAATGGAAATTTTGTTTCAGCAGCTGATGTTTGGAATGCTGAAAAATTAGAAGAACTCTTTAATACGCTAAATCCTAAGCGCAAGTTGCGCTTACAAAGGGAAAAATTAGCAAAAGAAAACCAGCAGAAGTAAATAGACTTGGAGAATACTATGGCAAAAACAATTCATACAGATAAAGCACCTGCAGCAATTGGACCTTATGTTCAAGGGAAAATCGTAGGCAATCTTCTCTTTGCAAGCGGACAAGTTCCCTTGTCACCTGAAACAGGAGAAATCATTGGCGAAACCATCCAAGAACAAACAGAGCAAGTCTTAAAAAATATTGGGGCTATTTTGGAAGAGGCTGGGACAGACTTCGACCACGTGGTGAAAACCACTTGTTTCTTAAGTGATATGAATGACTTTGTACCTTTTAATGAGGTCTATAAAACAGTCTTTACCACAGAGTTTCCAGCTCGATCTGCTGTTGAAGTAGCACGCCTGCCACGTGATGTGAAGGTTGAAATTGAAGTTATTGCGGAAATCAAAGCCTAATAACCATTCAAAGACAAAAAGACAGAGTGGAGAGCAGGAAACTGTAGGCCACTCTGTTTTATTTATGGGAGGAGAAAATGACAGAAAGTAAGATTCAACTGGTCATAGTAACCGGGATGAGCGGTGCGGGCAAGACCGTCGCCATCCAATCGTTTGAGGATTTGGGTTACTTTACCATCGATAATATGCCACCGGCGCTCTTGCTGAAATTTATTGAGCTCATGCGTCATAGCCCGGATAACAATAAATTAGCCGTTGTTGTGGATATGCGGAGCCGTTCTTTTTTCAATGAAATTCGCACCATTTTGGATGAATTGGACAACCAAGAAGACCTCGATTTCAAGGTCTTGTTCTTGGATGCCACTGATAGTGAGTTGGTAGCACGATACAAGGAAACCCGTCGTAGCCATCCATTAGCGGCAGATGGCCGTGTCTTAGATGGGATTACCCTAGAGCGCGAACTCTTGTCCCCTTTAAAAAATATCAGTCAAAATGTGGTGGATACGACTGAGTTGACACCTCGTAATTTGAGAAAAACGATCGCAGAACAATTTGCCAGTCAAGATAATCAGCCAGATTTTCGGGTTGAGGTCATGTCATTTGGTTTTAAATATGGCCTTCCGATCGATGCTGACCTTGTCTTTGACGTGCGTTTCCTTCCAAATCCCTACTACAAATTGGAACTTCGGAATTTGACCGGTCAGGATCCAGCAGTCTATGATTATGTCATGGATCACCCTGAATCAGAGGACTTTTACCGTCATCTCCATGACTTGATCGTACCTATTTTACCGTCTTATAAACGGGAAGGTAAATCGGTTCTCACCATCGCTATGGGCTGTACCGGTGGGCAACACCGTTCAGTAGCCTTTGCAGAGCGCTTAGCGCATGATTTAGAAAAAAATTGGCAGGTCAATTGCAGTCATAGGGACAAGGACAGACGGAAAGAAACGGTGAATCGCTCATGAGAAAACCTAAAGTAACCATTATTGGAGGAGGAACAGGGATTTCTGTTATTCTCGATAGTCTGAGAAAGAAACCGGTCGATATTACTGCTATTGTAACCGTTGCAGATGATGGTGGGAGTTCAGGTGAATTGCGGAAGAACATCCAAAAATTGACACCACCTGGAGATCTTCGAAATGTGCTGGTTGCCATGTCAGATATGCCTCGTTTTTATGAGAAGGTCTTTCAATACCGCTTTGCAGACGATGATGGCCCTTTGGCTGGACACCCTTTGGGAAACTTGATCATTGCAGGGATTTCGGAGATGCAAGGCTCGACCTATAATGCCATGCAGTTGTTAACCAAATTCTTTCATACGACCGGAAAGATCTATCCTTCCAGTGATAGTCCCTTGACCCTTCATGCCGTTTTTCAAGATGGAAAGGAAGTGGTAGGAGAAAGCCACATTGCCAACTACACCGGCATGATTGATCATGTTTATGTGACCAATACCTTTGATCAAGAGCGCCCAAAAGCTAGTAAGAAAGTGGTGGAAGCTATTCTTGAAAGTGATATGGTCGTCTTAGGTCCTGGTTCGCTCTTTACCTCGATCCTCCCTAATTTGATGATCGATGAGATTGGGAAAGCCATCCTTGAAACCAAGGCTCAGGTAGCCTATGTTTGTAACATCATGACCCAAAGAGGAGAAACCGAGCATTTCACAGACAGTGACCACGTTGCCGTTCTCCATAAACATTTGGGAGAGAAGTTCATCGATACGGTCCTTGTCAATATCAATCAGGTTCCCGCAGCTTACATGAACAGTAACAAATTTGATGAATACTTGGTGCAGGTAGAGCACGATTTCAAGGGGCTGCACTCGCAAGTTCCCCAAGTGATTTCTTCCGATTTCTTAAAGCTGGTCAATGGAGGAGCCTTTCATGATGGCGAAAAAGTAGTCGAAGAGTTGATGCAGATCGTGCAGGTGAGAAAATGAGTTTTACGGTTCGTGTAAAAGAAGAATTATTGTCTCTCAAGCGATTTGAAAAGAGTGAATTGGCTGCCATTATCAAGATGTCTGGAAGTCTTGGGATTTCAATGGGGGGCTTGACGCTCTCGGTGACAACAGAAAATGCCAAGATCGCTCGCCATATCTATGAATTGTTGCATCATTTCTATAAGGCCAAATCGGATATCCGCCACCACCAAAAGACCAATTTGAAAAAAAATCGTGTTTACACAGTATTCTTGGATGAAAAGGTGGAAGAGATTCTTGCTGACTTGCATTTAGCAGATGCCTTTTTTGGGATTGAGACAGGCATTGATGCTAGTGTTTTAGAAGATGAAGTAGCCAGTCGTGCTTATCTTCGGGGGGCTTTTCTGTCGAGTGGTTCCATCAAGGATCCTGAAAAAGGAAAGTACCAGTTGGAAATTCATTCTGTTTATACAGACCACGCGGAAGGAATTGCCCTTCTTATGCAAGGATTTTTACTAGATGCGAAAACCATCGAGCGGAAAAAAGGAGTGGTAACCTATCTGCAACGAGCGGAAGATATTATTGATTTTCTCATTGTAGTAGAGGCCATGCAAGCCATGCAGGAATTTGAGTCTATCAAGGTCATGAGAGAGACGCGCAATGACCTCAATCGGGCTAATAATGCCGAAATGGCCAATATCCAGCGCACAGTCACAGCCAGTATGAAAACCATTAATAATATTAGTAAAATTGTGGATACGGTCGGCCTAGGGAGTTTACCAAGTGACTTGCAAGAAGTTGCCTATATCCGGATGAACCATCCAGATTATTCCATCCAGCAAATCGCAGATAGCTTGCAACAACCTATTTCAAAAAGCGGCGTTAACCACCGCTTGCGTAAGATCAATAAGATCGCAGACGATCTAGACAAATAAAAAAGGCCAAAGGCCTTTTTTATTATAAACTGGTTGAGTGCGTTGGTTGGACTTTCTTATCTGGATAGATGTAGTTAATGGCATTGTTTACAGCTGTTGGAGCTTCCCCCAGACCTGTAGCGATGAGATCGATCTTTCCTTCATAGAAGCAGCAGTCTCCACAAGCATAAATTCCAGGAAGGCTAGTTTCTTGTTTTTGGTTGACCTTGATTTTATGGCGTTGCAATTCTACACCCCATTCTTTCAGGTTTCCAATAGAAGATTTAAAGCCATAATTGACGAATAAGTGATCAATCGGAATGAGTTCTGTTTCATCGGATTTGACTTTTGTGATTTCAAGGTGAGTGGCATGATCATTTTCGCCAATCAAACGACTAGGAATAAATGGTGTTTTGATGCTAACAGAAGATTGTTTGAGTTCTTCTACGCTATGCTCCAAGGCACGAAAGTTATCCCGACGATGAATGATCGTAGTTGGAGCAATCTTGTCAAAAGCAAGAGCCCAGTCTACAGCAGAGTCTCCACCACCAAGGACGGTCACCTGCTGTCCTTCATATTGTTGGATGTTCGAAACATGATAGTGGACGTTATCAAAGTCTTCAGCTCCCTCAATGTCAAGGGCGCGTGGCTTAAAGGCACCACCGCCCATGGCTATAATGACTGCTTTAGACTGATGCACTTGGCGAGAAGTAGTGATGGTGAAGAGGTCGCCTTCTTTTCGAATATCCTCTACAGTTTCATTGAGAAAGATCGGTGTATCAAACCGTTTGACTTGCTCGATCAAGCGGTTGCTCAATTCTTCACCAGTCAAATTGGTAAAGCCAGGTACATCGAGGATACTCTTTTCTGGATAGAGAATAGCTGGTTGCCCTCCCAGTTGAGGTAAGGAATCAATCAGTTTGACTTTTACTTGGCGCATATTGCCATAAAAAGCAGCAAACAGACCAACTGGTCCGCCCCCAACAATTGTAATATCATAAATTTCTGACATAGTATCTCCTTCAGGGTTTTCTTTGTTTCCATTGTATCATAAAATGGGAAGAATGAAAAAGTTGGAAAAAGAAATGACATGAAGGCTAGGAGGGCTAGAAAAGTTTCAAAAGATCTTGACAGCGTCCTTAAAGTGTGATAAAATTATTAAGATTTTAGGCTTGAAGGGAGTGAAAAATATGTCAAAAACAGTAGTACGTAAGAATGAATCTCTTGACGATGCTCTTCGTCGTTTCAAACGTGCGGTTACTAAAGCTGGTACTCTTCAAGAAACACGCAAACGTGAATTCTATGAAAAACCTTCTGTAAAACGTAAACGTAAATCAGAAGCAGCTCGTAAACGTAAAAAATTCTAATTGAATACAAGAACAGACCTCGGTCTGTTTTTTGTTTTTTCATCCGTTAAAGACAAAAAAACCGATCTTCTAGCTAGAAGATCGGATCTTTTTATCTGATTATTTGTTTGCAAGCAAGTCGCGGATTTCAGTAAGCAACTCTTCTTGAGTAGGAGCAGGAGCTTCTTCTTCGACAGCTTCTTCTTTTTTACCAAGGTTTTGAGCTTTTTCAGCAGCTTTCACTACGAAGAAAAGAACAGTACCAACAACAAGGAAGTTGATCACAGCGCTCAAGAAGCTACCGTATGCAACACCGTTCCATGACAAATTAGCAATCTTATCAACACCAGCAGCTTTCATAGCTGGTTTCAAAATAAGTGGAGTGATGATATCGTTAACAAGTGATGTTACGATAGCTCCAAATGCAGCTCCGATAACGACTGCTACAGCAAGGTCAACAATATTCCCACGAAGGAGAAAAGCTTTCAAATCTTTTAACATATCCTAAATATGTCCTTTCATAATAATTTTTTACTATGATAGTATAACGGAAAAATATTCGACTGACAAGGAATATGCCTCATTTTTTAAAATTAGTGATAAAGGTTGAAAATCTTTTCTTTTATGTGTGAAATCGGTAGGAAAAAATTTACTTTTACTAACTTTTAGTATAAAATATAAAGTGATAATCTATGGTAAAATGGAGGCACTGTTTATGGTT
>NZ_CM002128.1:261171-267274 GCF_000448565.1 Streptococcus sp. HSISM1
ATCCTAAATATGTCCTTTCATAATAATTTTTTACTATGATAGTATAACGGAAAAATATTCGACTGACAAGGAATATGCCTCATTTTTTAAAATTAGTGATAAAGGTTGAAAATCTTTTCTTTTATGTGTGAAATCGGTAGGAAAAAATTTACTTTTACTAACTTTTAGTATAAAATATAAAGTGATAATCTATGGTAAAATGGAGGCACTGTTTATGGTTGATAAAGAGCTAATTGCAGAAATTAAAAACAGTGTAAACATTGTTGAAGTTATTGGAGAAGTTGTTTCTTTGACCAAGGCTGGCCGTAATTTTTTAGGGCTCTGTCCTTTTCATGGTGAAAAGACTCCTTCTTTTAATGTCGTTGAAGACAAGCAGTTTTACCATTGTTTCGGATGTGGTCGCTCGGGAGATGTCTTTAAGTTTATTGAGGAATACCGTGGAGTGGCTTTTATGGATGCGGTCCAGATCGTAGCAGAAAAAGCGGGTATTGCGCTTCAGTACCAAGCAAGGCCGGCTCAACCAACGTCTGTCAATCCAAACCAAGAACTTTATGAGATTCATCAGGAAGCCAGTAAGTTCTACCAGGCGATTCTGATGACGACAAAGATGGGAGAAGAAGCGCGAAATTATCTGCATGAACGTGGATTGACGGATGAGGTCATCCGACATTTTCAATTGGGCTTAGCCCCAGCAGAAGGGAATTATCTCTATCGAAATCTCTCTGAGAAGTTCTCTGAGAAAGTGATTACCGATTCGGGATTATTCACAATCTCAGATGCTGGAACAGTTTTTGATGCCTTTCAGGATCGGATTATGTTTCCTTTGACGGATGATAGTGGACGTGTCATTGCTTTTTCTGGTAGGTTATGGAAAAAGATGGACGATGGGAGTCATCAAGCCAAGTACAAGAATAGTCGTAGCACCCGTCTCTTTAACAAAAGTTATGAGCTCTACCATTTAGACCAAGCTAAGACGAGCGCCAAAAAGCAACATGAAATGTATATCATGGAAGGCTTTATGGATGTCATTGCGGCTTATCGAGCTGGGGTTGAAAATGCAGTCGCCTCTATGGGGACAGCCTTGACACCAGAGCACGTCCAGCACCTGTCTCATTTTACCAAAAAGGTCATTCTGACCTATGATGGGGATAAGGCGGGACTTGAAGCAACCGCTAAGGCCTTGGATGTCTTGCAGGATCTGGAGTTGGAGATCGTCCGTATCCCTGATCAGATGGATCCCGATGAGTACCTCAAAAAGACCTCCCCAGAAGATCTAGCTTCCCTCTTGAAGAATTCGCGGATCAGTAAGGTTGAATTCTTGATGCACTACTGGAAACCCCAGTATATTGAGAACTTGCAGGCACAGATTGAGTTTGTCGAGAAGCTGGCACCGATGATCGCCCAGACGCGCTCCATCACAGCGCAAAACACCTATATTTATAAGTTGGCAGATTTATTGCCAGACTTTGATTATTTGCAGATTGAGCAGATTGTCAATAATAGTCGCTTGCATCAACGGCAGGAGGATCAAAGTGGTGGACGATCAAGAACGTCGAATTTTTCAGTCGATCTCCTACCTAACCGTGGGATGACTCGCTTGATCAAGGCGGAAAATCATTTATTAAGTAGGATGAAAGATTTTCCAATGGTGCTCAATGATTACCGTTTGCGACCTGATTTTGTCTTTGACACACCGGAGTTACAGATCTTGTACCAATTACTCTGTCAAAATGGAGAAGTCACATCTCAGGATTTGTCCGAGCAACCTGAAGGGGTCCAGCACGCCTGGTACCGGATGTTAGAAGAAGATTTGCCAGAAGAGATAGCGGATGGTGAATTAGAAGAAGTGGAAGAAACGCGAAATCGTGAGCTTCTTCGCAAAGAAAGTCAACAAATTGGAAATAAAGTGAAGGAAGCTTCCTCGACAGGGGATGCGGAAAAAGCTTTATTGGAACTCGAGCGTTTGATCGCTCAAAAAAGAAGAATGGAGTAGGAATGGCTAAAGAACAAAAAGATATTACAACATTGGACGTTCAAATTGCAGAGTTTATTCGCAGCCACAAGAAAAGTGGAACTGCAACAGATGATGAAATTAATGACAAGTTGGTTATTCCATTCACACTAGATGCAGATGGGATTGAAGATCTTTTGCAACGCATTCAAGATGCAGGAATTTCGATCACGGATAAAGATGGTAACCCAAGTGCGCGTGTGTTGAACAATGAAGAAGAGCCAGAATTGTCAGATGAGGAATTGCTTGGAAGCAACTCTGCCAAGGTCAACGACCCAGTACGGATGTACTTGAAAGAAATTGGGGTTGTTCCTCTTTTGACCAATGAAGAAGAACAAGAATTGGCTATACTAGTGGAACAAGGTGATTTGGAAGCTAAGCAACGTCTTGCAGAAGCCAACCTTCGTTTGGTTGTATCCATTGCGAAACGTTACGTTGGTCGTGGAATGCAATTTTTGGATTTGATCCAAGAAGGAAATATGGGCTTGATGAAGGCCGTTGATAAGTTTGACTATACCAAGGGATTTAAATTCTCTACTTATGCGACTTGGTGGATTCGTCAGGCTATCACTCGTGCCATTGCAGACCAAGCACGGACCATTCGGATCCCTGTTCACATGGTGGAAACCATTAACAAGTTGGTTCGTGAACAACGCAATCTCTTGCAAGAATTGGGACAAGACCCAACGCCTGAACAAATCGCTGAACGCATGGATATGACGCCTGATAAGGTGCGCGAAATCTTGAAGATTGCCCAAGAGCCTGTTTCTCTTGAAACTCCAATCGGGGAAGAAGACGATAGCCATTTGGGCGATTTTATCGAAGATGAAGTGATTGAAAATCCAGTAGACTACACCACTCGTGTGGTACTACGCGAACAATTGGATGAAGTCCTCGATACTTTGACAGATCGAGAAGAAAATGTTTTGCGTCTTCGTTTTGGTCTCGATGATGGAAAAATGCGTACTTTGGAAGATGTGGGGAAAGTCTTCAACGTGACCCGTGAACGGATCCGTCAGATCGAAGCCAAAGCCCTCCGCAAACTCCGCCACCCAAGCAGAAGCAAACCATTGCGTGACTTTATAGAGGATTAAAAATGTCCAGGGGACATTTTTAACCCGAGCCCAGAAATTCGGAAGCGAGGAAGGTCCGGGGGACCTTTTTAACGGTCGCCAAGAAATCAAAAAGCGACCCAGGTCCGGGAGACCTTTTTAACGGCTACCTAAAAACAAGAGAGTGGCCAGATCCTGCGGATCTTTTTAACCCGAGCCAAGAAATTCTATCGAGAGTAAAATAGCAAAAAAAGGAAGTCATATGGCATATACAACTGAGCAAATTGAAGAAATTAAAAATAAAATCTTAAATGCTTTGGAAGAGGTAATCGATCCTGAGCTTGGAATTGATATTGTCAATTTAGGTCTTGTCTACGAGATCCATTTTGACGGTGAAACTGGAGCAACCATTATTGATATGACGCTAACGACCATGGGATGTCCATTAGCGGATCTTCTGACAGATCAGATTCATGATGTTTTAGCAGAAGTAGAAGAAGTGACATCTGTGGATGTGAAGTTGGTCTGGTATCCTGCTTGGACGGTTGAAAAAATGAGCCGCTATGCACGGATTGCACTTGGAATTAGTTAAAAATTCTATTCATCAAAACAAATCAGAGGTTAGGGGCTTCCCTAACCTCTGATTTGTTTACACCTGTATTTTTGAACAACCATTTTCAAATTCTTAGCAAATTTTCAGATAAAGTTGCAATCATCAAGAGGACAAGGTATAATAGCATAAATAGAAAATAAAGGAGATTTACATGAATCAGTATCCTTTGGTCTACTTGGACCATGTGACAAAGAATTATGGGCATGAAGTTGCTCTCATGGATGTTAGTTTGAACATCCAACCTGGCCGTATTATTGGCCTTTTGGGGCCTAATGGTAGCGGGAAAACAACCATCATTAAATTGATTAATGGTTTGTTGCAACCAAGCCTTGGAAATATCTATATTCATGGTCAATTACCATCCCCAGCTTCTAAAAAAGTTGTTTCCTATTTGCCGGATACGACTTATTTGAGTGAAAATATAAAAATTAGTGATGCTATTAGCTATTTCCAAGATTTTTATTCAGATTTTAATGTCCAACGAGCTTACCAATTGCTCAACGATTTGCATTTGCATCCAAATCAAAAATTGAACAGCCTTTCAAAAGGGAATAAGGAAAAAGTACAATTGATTTTGGTGATGAGTCGTGAAGCTGACTTGTATGTCCTTGATGAACCAATCGGTGGGGTCGACCCAGCAGCGCGTGATTATATTTTGCGGACCATTATTCAAAACAGACGTCCAAACTCTTCTGTCTTGATTTCTACTCACTTGATTGCGGATATTGAGCAAGTTTTGGATGAAGCGATTTTCATCAACCAAGGAAGAATCCTCTTGCATGAAAATACGACTGTTTTGCGCAATCAACACGGAAAATCAATCGATGAGATCTTCCGTGATCAATTCCGTGTTTATTAGGAGGACCCCCATGTTTGGTAAATTATTAAAATATGAATTTAAATCGACAGCTAAGTGGTATTTATTGATCACCCTGATTGCACTAGGTTTGTCAGTGATTACAGGTGTTATTGGTGGAAGTGCTACAAACGGTTTTGTGGATATGGAAACCAATAGTATGCAAATTATAACGGGGACTCTTGGGATTCTCATTTTTGGAGGAGTCATTGGCCTTTATCTTAGTAACTACTATATTATTATCCGTCGTTTCTATTCCAACTTATACGGACGTGAAGGCTACTTGACCTGGACCCTTCCAGCTAGCCCGCATGCGATCATTTTGTCTAAATTTGTGGGAGCTTTAGTAGCGAGTCTTTACTGCCTATTCCTTCTATTTTTTAGTGGTTTTATCACAATACTTGTGATGGGTGCTGTCATTGGACAAGACATCTCTCCTGTATTTAGTATTATCTCTGAGGCTTTTAGTCATTCTATTGCTTATTGGATTATCGTTTGGTGGATTTTTACCACAGCTTCAGGGATCTTCCTATTTTATGTATCGATCGCACTTGGCCAACTCTTCCAAAACCGTCGTGGATTTAAGGCTATTCTGTTTTTCTTTCTCTTGTGCATTGTTTTAAGTATCATCGGTACAGCAGTCAATCCATTAAAAGATTCATATGCTGTTGGGTCTGCATTGGTTTATGGAAATATTGATGAATTTGGACCTAACTTCATTCCAGGTCTCATCTATGAAGTCATTAAGATTGTTTCTATGTACTTCACCATTCATTATATCAGCAAATATAAGTTGAATCTTCAATAAAAACAGTTAATTGAACAAGGAGCTCCCCAGTGGAAGACTTCTTGTTCAATTTTTTTCTTTTGCATTTTTAGCTAGATTTTGATATACTAAATGTATTCGTTTTGGGGTCGTTACGGATTCGACAGGCATTATGAGGCATATTTTGCAACTCATCTAGCGGATGTAAAACGCCAGTTAAATATAACTGCAAAAAATAATAATTCTTACGCTTTAGCTGCCTAAACACCAGCAGGCGTGACCCGATTCGAATCGCTCGTGTTTGATGACAGGTCTTAATTTTAGCGAGATACGATCTAGCTTTGTCTAGGAGTTAGATAAGAGATTGATAGACTCGCAGGTACAGGGCTTGAGTTATGTGTCGTGTAGCTGTTAAAAGAAGACATAACCTATGGTTGTAGACAAATATGCTGGCAGGTGTTTGGACGTGGGTTCGACTCCCACCGGCTCCATATATACTTCTTGAAATTTATTAAAACTTCTTAAAACGTTGATATTTCAACGTTTTTTATTTTTATACTTTCTATTCTTTCCCATAACTTTTTGAAACTAACAGACCCAAAAACAGGCCCTTTTTTGAAAAGAGTCTGTCCTGATATCTGATTAGTTTAAAAATCTATATAATTAGCAAATTTTTCACCAATATCATCTTTGGCCTGTTTGGTGATATGTGTGTATACATTCATGGTTGTTTTTTAAATCAGAATGACCAAGACGATGCTGGACCTGCTTGAGTGTCATGCCTGCCTCAAAGCACAAGCTGGCA
>NZ_CM002128.1:267286-275583 GCF_000448565.1 Streptococcus sp. HSISM1
GCCCGTGCATGGCTTGACGGCTACGAGGTCGAGAAAGAGAAACGGTATTATGTAAGATTTAAAGGGATGGAAAGTGGTGATTTTAATTACTTAAACTTTATCAAATTTCAACACGCTTGGGTGTTATCGTCAATAAAGCTAGATAAAAAATTTCGTACAGAACACACCAAAAAAGAACTTGAAGAAGCCGGGTTTGGTTGGGTGTTCGATTGTGAAGGAATTGAAATAGAGGAGGTAACGGAATGAATACAAAATTTAGAGCATGGGACGAAGAAAACAAAAAAATGCTTTACAGGGTCATGGTAGGCAATTGTGATCAAAACGATGAAAACCGTAATTGTCCAGTAGTCTACTATGAGGGCAGTGGATGGAAGCACTTCGAAGATTTGAAATACATTACTCAATCAACACGCACTTATGACAAAGAAGGCAGAGAAATATTTGTAGGGGATGTACTTCAAATTGATTTTGTAAAAGCTATTGTCCGCTTTGGGAAGTATCGCTACTATGAAGAAAAGAAAGTACTATCTGGAAATGGTTTCTATCTTGAATGTCTAAATGTCATGGACCTAGATTGTATTTCACCTTATGAACCAGATGTGTTGGATAAAGCTGAAATCATTGGGAACATTTTTGAGAACCCAACACTAGAATATCATTTTATAGGATTGAGACCGAAGGAAGTTGAGGAAAAGAAATGAACAACAGTATAACGATAAAGCAATACACAGATATTCCGTTACTAAAAAGTGCAGTAAATGAACTGAACACGGATATCAAGAATAATCCGGGTTTAAAATATGAGATTGTAGGATATTCAATTTGTAAAGGTGAAACATTCTGCACAACCGTTTCAGGAATCCTTGTACGCTGGGAAGGTACACCATTCGAAAAAAAAGATGTGAAAGAAGTAGAGTGATGCGATATTTTAAAATTTTATGTATTTTAGCTTTCGGAATATTACTAGCATCATGCCATAAGATTTCAAGTGGAACCATCACTGATAAATATATCGAAGAACCAAAAATGGTATTGATGCCAATTTCATCTGGAAAGACAACGGTGCTAGTTCCAATGAAAACCGATAGAAAATATTTTATAACCGTTAAAAGGAAAATCAGGAAACAAAACCATCGAGGAAGATTTTAAGGTGAGCAAAAAAGATTTTGAAAATTTTAAGATTGGTGATAATTTTAAGACAGATTGAAAATGAGAAAATAAGCTCTTGTTTTCTCACATAAAATAAAATATTATGATAGCATAGCTTCAAGTATGAGAGGGACGGCCAATCAGTTTGGTCCGTCCTTTTTGTGTGAGGAAGATTGGATGTATAACAAAATTGTCAGACCTTCTTTGAAGACAAAGAAGTGGGAGAAGTTCAGAGATAAGATTCTAAGAAAATATAATTATCTATGTCAAGAGAGTCTTAGATATGGAATGTCAGAACCAGCTGAAATGGTTCATCATATTTTTCCAGTATCTGAATATCCTGAACTAGAATTTGAAGAATGGAATTGTTTACCTCTCACCAACAAGCGGCACAATACTTTTCATGACAGAACCAATGATAAAATTATTGGTCCGGGAATTTTTTGGCAAAGGAAACGAAAGAAGGAATTTTTGAATTTTTACAAAAATCGAAAAAACAAAATTTTGTAAAAATCAAATTTTTCATTTTTTCAATTTTTGAATTTTTCGATTATCCCCCCCATCGAAAAAAATTTTTTGAGCGTCTGGGAACCGGTGAAGGGAACTTTTTCCAAGTCGGAGGCCTCCAGATAAAAAGGGGATAAAACTAAAGGGATTTTGGGAAGGAGGCCTAGTTTTTGGCAAAACCAGTCACAGCTAAGTCAATCAAGTCAAAAGTCATCAAACAGATGAAAGAGCTTGGGACTTATCGCAAAGAATTTGACATGATCATTGACATCTTTTCAGGAATGCTATTTCAGTATCAGAAACTTGCTCAGGACTATGCTGATATGGGCTATCCTGTCACAGATGTCTATGTGAATAAGGCAGGAGCTGAGAATGAACGTAAGGTCCCCATCCTGACAGCGATGGAAATTCTACGGAAAGACATACTCAGCTATTCTAATCAACTGATGATGAATCCTAAATCATTGGGTGAAGTGGTAGAACAAGACAATGGATCAGTTCTTACAGAGGTTCTGAAGTTTAAGAATGAACTGAAAAAGAGGCGAGTGAAAGATGGATAAAGACTTTGAAAAACGTTTTGCCGATTTTCGCCACGCTACAACCAATCTTGGAAAAGCTAAAGCCTATGTTGATTATGTCCTGAGCTATCAAGAGGAACATAACGAAGAACGGATTTTGGCTGCTGAACGCTTTTTGAGGGATTTAGAAAATCCGGCATATGAGCTTGATGAGGATATAGTTGATTTTGCAGTTCACTTCATTGAGAACTCTATTGTTCATCAGCAAGGAGATGACATGTTTGCCATGTCTATCCGTAATAAGCCTTTGATTTTGCAACCGTGGCAACATTTCACAGTTGTCAATCTCTTTGGGTTCTATCACGCTGGTACGAATGAGCGTAGGTTCAAGGAAGCCTTGATAATGCTGGCACGGAAAAACGGCAAGACCAGTTTTACTGCTGCTATTGCTCTGCTTTATCAGATTTTGGATGCCGATAGTGGTTCAAAATGCTATATCGTAGCCAACTCTGTCAAGCAAGCGCTGGAAGCCTTTAATTTCATCAAGTTCAACGTGGAACGATGGAATGACAAATCTATCCGTATCAAAGACAATAACCAAGAACACTCTATCACAGCTAATTTTGGAGATGATGGGTCATTCTATATTCAGGCTTTGGCCAACGATGAGAGCCGTTTGGACTCTCTCAATGGCAATGTCACGGTCATTGATGAAGCTCACACGATGAGGAATAGTAAGAAGTATGGTCTTATGAAGAAAACAATGTCAGCATACCGAAACAGTATGCTTTTTGTTATCTCAACGGCTGGTGATATTCCTACTGGATTTCTTGCGAACCGCTTGAAATACTGTCAGAAAGTGCTTAAGCAGTTGGTACAGGATGAGGCTTTATTTATCTTTATTTGTAAAGCTAATCAGACAACGGATGGCGATGTTGGTGACTATCTTGATGATAATGTTTTGAAGATGGCAAATCCGTCTTGGGGTGTCACGGTGTCCATGCCTGCTTTGAGAGCTGAAGCAGAACAGGCCTTGAATGATCCACAGACCAGAAATGAGTTTTTCAACAAGACACTGAATGTCTTTACTAACTCAATGAACGCTTATTTCAATCCAGATGAATTCATTGCTAGTGATGAATGCTATGACTGGACAATTGAGGAGCTTGCAAGGCTTCCTATTCGCTGGTATGGAGGGGCTGACCTCTCAAGACTGCATGACTTGACTGCTGCTGCTCTTTATGGGGTGTACAATGACGGTGAAAAAGATGTTGATATTTGTATCACACACGCTTTCTTTCCTCGTGTCAACGCTCAGAAAAAAGCCAATGATGATGGCATCCCACTATTCGGGTGGCAATCAGATGGATGGCTGACCATGAGCAACACTCCAACAGTTCTCTATGATGATATTGTTAAATGGTTCATAGAGATGAGACAGAAAGGCTTCAAAATTGCTGCTGTCGGTATGGATAGAAAGTTTGGTAGAGAATTTATGCTCAAAATGAAGCAAGCTAAATTCAAAATGATTGACCAGCCTCAGCTATTCTATTTGAAATCAGAGGGCTTCAGAAGAATTGAATTAAAAGTGAAAAATAAAGAATTTTACTATGTACATTCGGACGCTTATGAATACTGTGTCAGCAATGTCAGAGCTATCGAAAAAGTGGATGATGCTGTCCAGTATGAAAAATTAGATGGCGATGGAGGTACAGCAAGAATTGACTTGTTTGATGCGAGTGTTTTCGCTTGTATTCAGGCGCTTGCTAACCTTGGTAAGAATAAGAATGTGATGGCTTACTTTGATTAAGTAGAAAGGAGGTGAGAAATATGGGAATCTTTGACAAATTATTCAAGCGTGGAAAGTCTCAGACGATGTTCACAAGCTTTGGGAATTCAGATCTGGGGATCATGTATGACGGTGATGGCTACATTCCACTGGCAAGAAATCCAGATGTGATCATGGCTGTCAATAAAATTGCTGACATGGTTTCAAACATGACGATCCAGCTCATGGAGAATACAGAATCCGGTGATGTACGAATCAAGGATGGGTTAGCCCGTAAAATTGACATCAACCCTTGTGATCACATGACACGAAAATCATGGATTTTCAAGATCGTCAGGGACTTGCTTCTATTTGGTGATGGAAATTCTGTCCTACATGTGGAATATGATCCGATGACTGACTATATCAGCAATCTCAGACCATTTCCAATGTCAGAAGTGTCTTTCAAAAGTAATGATCTAACATACATGATCCACTTCAGGGACACTGATTTCAATCCAGACGAAGTGGTCCACTTTGCCATCAATCCTGATCCAGACCGGCCTTATATTGGGACCGGTTTTAGATTGGCTTTGAAAGACATTGTCCGAAATTTGAACATGGCCACACAGACCAAGAAGGGCTTCATGAACGGAAAGAACGTTCCAAGCCTCATTGTGAAGGTGGACTCATCCAGTGAAGAACTTGGAACTGTTGAGGGGCGTGAAAAAATCGCTAAGAAATACTTGACAACAAGCCAGTCAGGGGAACCTTGGATTGTTCCTGATGCCTTGATGGAAGTGGAACAAGTGAAGCCATTAAGTTTGAATGACATAGCTTTGAATGAGTCAGTAGAAATTGATAAGAAGACAGTAGCTGGGATGTTAGGAGTTCCAGCTTTTGTGTTAGGTGTGGGAGATTTCAACAAAGAAGAATACAACAACTTTGTGAATACAACCATCATGAGCATCGCAACAACGATCACTCAGACGCTCACAAGAGACCTACTGACTTCAACCACACGCTACTTCAAATTCAATCCACGTTCACTGTATTCTTACGACATAACAGAACTTTCAACTGTTGCTCAACAAATGACCAACAGTGCTGCAATGCGTAGGAATGAGTGGAGGGATTGGGTTGGTATGACTCCGGATCCTGAAATGGATGAAATTATTGTTCTTGAAAACTATCTCCCACAAGGTGAGTTAGGCAATCAGAGCAAACTAAACAAGGAAGGAGGAAATGCCAGTGAAGAAACGTAATTCATATATCGCTACTCAATTTGAGACACGAGAAGAACAAGAATCTGGTGACTTGATTCTGAGTGGCTACTTCATCCGGTTCGATGAAGAAACTGAGCTGTGGCCAGGCTATTTTGAAGTGATCAAACGTGCAGGAGTGGAAGAAGCAATCAAGAACGCTGACATCCGTGCATTATTCAATCATGATGATAACCTAGTTTTAGGACGCACAGGGAACAGCACAGTGAGTCTCAAAGTTGATGACAAAGGCCTTTATGGTGACATTATCATCAACAGAAATGATCCAGACGCTATGGGAGCTTATGCCCGTGTACAGCGTGGGGATATTGTTGGATGCAGTTTTGGATTTATGCCTATCAAAGTGGATACCATTGAGCGTGAAGATGGTTCTTATCTTGATACCGTGTTAGAGCTTGAAATCTTTGAGGTCAGCCCTTGCACGTTCCCAGCATATCCACAGACTGAAATTGCTGCACGCAAGAAATACTTTGAATGTCTGAAACGTGCTAATAGTGAAGCGTTAAATGAACGCAAAATGAAAATTAAGGAGAAATACAATCTATGAACAAATCATTGATTTATGGCGCACGCATGCGTGCAAAAGCAAGCAAGGTTGTTGAATTGGAAGAAGCAATCGAAGAATTGAATGAACGTTCTGCAATCGAAGCAGAAAAATTGGACCGTGCTGAAACTGAAGAAGAAGTTTCAACGGTTGAAAAGAGCCTTGAAGACATCCAAAAAGAATTGGAAGAAAAGCAAGCAGAAAAAGCAAAACTTGAAGAAGAAATTGAAGAACTTCAAAAACAAGTTGATGAGCAAAATCGGAAAGCCCCAACTTATCCAGACGGGGAACAACGTGGAGGAAAGAAATTGGAACAACGTGACGCAATTGCTAAATTCATTCGTACTGGTCAAACTCGTGACATCGTAGGTCTTAAAACAACAGACTCTGGAAGCGCTGCTTTGATCCCAACTGAAGTGTTAAAACCTCACTTCCTTGAAAAGACACGCAATCCACTCTTGGATCTTGTCCAACGTGTTCAAGTAAATAGTGGTTCTGGTAAATATCCAGTTATCAAGAAGACAGATGGGAAAATGGCTTCTACTGATGAATTGAAAGCAAATCCTGAACTTGGAAAACCAAAGATCAGTGAAATTGATTACTCAATCAAGACTTACCGTGGATACATTCCTGTGTCTCAAGAAATGATTGATGATGCAGACTACGACATCATGTCTATTGTAGAAGATGAAGTAGTCAATCAAGGTGAAAATACTGAGCTTTCATTGATTACTGCTGTACTAAAAACAGCTACTCAAGCAGATGCTGCTGGATTAGATGGCATCAAAGACATCTACAACAAGAAATTAAAACCAATCTACAAAGCAAGTATTGTTGTAACTCAATCAATGTTTGCAGCGCTTGACAAGGTCAAAGATAAAAATGGGAAATATATGCTTCAACCAGATGTTACATCACCTACAGGATATTCATTTGGTGGCAAAAAGATTTACCCAGTGGATGACACTCTGTTTGGCAATGAAGGTGATATGAAGTTCTTCATTGGAGATGTTGCTGAATTCGTTAAATTGTTTGACCGTCTTCAAGTATCAGTTAAATGGATTAACAATGACATCTATGGCCAATTGCTTGGACTCTTCCTACGTCTTGATGTCAAGCAAGTAGATGAATCTGCTGGTTTCTTTGGCACATACACTGATGTTGTAGCGTAAGGAGGTATCACATGCCCTATACAGTAATCCGTCCATTCAAGGACATGCGTGATAAAGAACAACATGAATATAAAATTGATGATGTATTTCCACGCAAAGGCTATGAACCTGACCAAGAGTTTGTTAAAGGACTCTTGACAGGCTTTAATTCAGCAGGTTCAATCTTTATCACTGATGAAGTAGTAAAAAAAGCTACTAAGAAAGTAGAAGAAGCTACTGAAAAAGTAGAAGAAGCTGCTGAGAAAGTAGAAGAAGCTACTGAAAAAGTGGAGGCAGCCACTGAGGAAGCAGAAGAAAACACTGAAGAAGTGGAAGAAGCTACTGAAGAGAAGCCAAAACGCAAGAAAGCAACTAAGAAAGAGGAAGAATAGCATGGACACTGGTCAGTTAGTGGGATTACTTAAAATCAAATTAGGAATTGCTTCAAATTTGCGAAATAAAACACTGGAGAAGATTGTCTCAAGCGTCATCAGCGAATTAACAAACAATCTGGGTGTTGAATTGGTTCCAGATCGTGCTGACCATGAAATGTTCATTGTTGACTTTGCTGCTTATCGCTATGAAGGTGGTGTTGATTTACCACGTCACCTTCAATGGCGCTTGCACAATCTGCAAATCTCTTCCAAGAAAGAGGTGTGAGATGTGGAATGATGAAATCACATTGATAGGTTTTAAAATTACAGGTAAGGACAAGCTTAAGCAAGATCTGACTGAGAAAGTAAAGACTACAATTTTTTGTAAGAAAAAATCTATTACACGATCCGAATTCTACCAAGCCAATCAGGCCGGTATTCGTCCAAATCTGATTGTTGATATTCACAGTTTTGAATACGACAATCAGGAATTTGCTGAATTTGGCGGTAAAGAGTACCGGATTTTGAAGACATATCCAATCAACCTCAACATCCTTGAATTGACTCTAGTGGAGAAAATGACATGAGCCAAGATCTAGCCAGTCAAATTGCTAAAGCATTAGCAGAGTATTCCACAGAAGTTGAAGAGAAAGTTGACAAGATAGCAGAAGAAACAGCAGAAGAGACCGTCCAAGAATTGAAAGCGACAAGTCCCAAACGATTTGGGAAGTATGCTAAAACGTGGAAAAAAAAGAAAATGGGGAAAGGTAATTTTGTGGTTCATAATACAAATTACCGTCTCACTCATTTGCTTGAATTTGGCCACATCAAAAGGAACGGGGGACGGGTTTCCGGCATCGTACACATCAAGCCGGCAGAAGATCACACTATTGAGAATTTTGAAAAGAAATTGAAGGAGCTTGGAAGATGAAGCTGTCAGAGTTTGCAGAAATTTTGGAAAAGGCTGGCTTGCCAGTTACTTACAAGGCATTCAGGGAAGGAA
>NZ_CM002128.1:276474-289966 GCF_000448565.1 Streptococcus sp. HSISM1
AAACGATTTGGGAAGTATGCTAAAAACGTGGGAAAAAAAAGAAAATGGGGAAAGGTAATTTTGTGGTTCATAATACAAATTACCGTCTCACTCATTTGCTTGAATTTGGCCACATCAAAAGGAACGGGGGACGGGTTTCCGGCATCGTACACATCAAGCCGGCAGAAGATCACACTATTGAGAATTTTGAAAAGAAATTGAAGGAGCTTGGAAGATGAAGCTGTCAGAGTTTGCAGAAATTTTGGAAAAGGCTGGCTTGCCAGTTACTTACAAGGCATTCAGGGAAGGAAATGTCCCATCACTGCCTTACCTTGTCTATTTTGAAAGCTTGCCATCTATCACAGGGACAGACAATCAAGCATCATACAAGATCCGTGCTGTCACTGTAGAATTGGCATTTGAACGAAAAGATGAGGAGCTAGAAGAACGATTGGAAGAGCTGTGGAATGACCACAAGCTCTTTTATGATGTTCAGGAAGAAAATTTTATTGAATCAGAAAGACTATTTGTGAAGTCTTATGAAGTCTATCTATATTGAGGAGGAAAGAAATGACTGAAAACAAAGTTACATTTGGACTTGAAAATGTCCATGTGGCACCAATCCAATCAATCAGTGAAGCAGGAGTGATCACTTATGGTCAAGTATTCCGCTTCCCTGGAGCGATGGAACTGACTCTGGACCCAAAAGGGGATTCAGGATCAGTGAAAGCTGATAACATTGATTATTACTTCATCAACTCAAATGAAGGTTATGAAGGCAAGTTTAAAGTCCCACACATCATTGAAGCATTCGCAACAAAAATTTTGGGGGACATCAAAGACCCATCAACAGGAGTGGTCACAGAAAAAGCTGATGCAAAGACAACCAACTTTGCTCTTATGTTTGAATTTGCTGGGGATGCTAACAAGACACGTCATATCATGTACTACTGTTCAGCAAGTCGCCCATCAAGTGGATCAGCTACTAAGAATGGAACCAACGTGAATGAGCGTGAATTGAGCTTCAACGCTAGCCCACGCCCAGGGGATCAAGTGGTGAAACGCTCCATCACATCAGCAGATGATCAAGAAGTTTATAAGAAATGGTTTGAAAAGGTCTATGAACCTAATCAAGCTTTGTAATTGAGGAGGTCTTAAATGCGTAAGAGTGTGATCATTAGTGAAAAGGAGTATGAGCTTGTAACCAATGCTTACACTCCTATCGCTTATAAGAGTGAGTTTGGGAAAGATTTCTTCCAAGATCTATTTGGAATGATCTCAAACCAGAATATCATGCAAATGGCTGAGAATGGCAACAATGAAGTTGACATCAACATGTTGGCCAACTTTGACATGACCTTCTTCAATCGCTTGTTTTGGGTTTTCACAAAATCAGGAAATCCACACATCAAGCCTTATGAACAATTTTTCATGGAGATGGAAGAATTTCCTTTGCAGGACATCGCTCCAATTCTAATGGAAATGATTAATGACACGATGACATCAAAAAAAACCAGATGAGTCAGAATCAGCCAGTGATGAAATCTTTACAGTAGAATCATACCTTTCATGTTGTAAAGAAACTGGGCTCACGATTGATGACCTGAAGCACATTTCAATTGGAATGGCTCTGGATTATCAAACAGATTATGTGAATTTGCGCACTGAGAACAAATCAGAAACACGCAAAGCCACACAGTCAGATTTTGACTCATTCTAGTCTGAAATAGAGTGCTGAGAGGAAGAATCTGAGGTCAAGTTCATTGAATAGATGGACGATTGATCACAAGAATCCTTTAGGCGCTCTTTATATTTTTATGTGAAAGGAGGAAATATGGCCGGTAATATTAAAGGGATAAAAATTGAAATTGGTGGTGACACACAGCCCCTTCAAAATGCCCTGAAAAAAGTAAATTCTGCCTCTATTGAAGCAGCAAAAGAATTGAAGAGCATTGACAAGGCTCTGAAATTTGACACAGGGAATGTGACTCTATTGGCCCAGAAGCAAGAAGTTCTTCAAAAGCAAGTCTCAACTACCAAAGAGAAGTTGGAAACATTGAGGCAGGCACAGGCACAAGTTGAAGCTCAATTCAAGAGCGGTGACATTGGTGCTGATCAATACCGTGCATTTCAACGGGAAGTGGTCCAGACAGAAAACATCCTGAAGGGCTATGAGAACAAGCTTGAGAATGTCAATAAGGCATTGGACGGAAATGGGAATGCCACAAAATCCAACCGTGAACAACTGAAAGAGCTTCAAAACGAGCAACAGCGCCTTGCAAGTGAAGGTGACAAAGTTGTCAGCTCATTCAAGCTACAAGAAAGCCAGATGGGTTCTAACGCTAGTGCAGCAGATAAGCTGGCGCTTGCTGAACAGAAGATTGGGAAGCAAAGTGAGATTGTCGCTCAACAGGTCGAGAATCTTGAGAAACAACTTGCAATTGCAAAACAAGAGTATGGCGAGAACTCAACAGAAGTCAATAAGCTAGAAACTCAACTGAATGAGTCCAAGGCTGCCTTCAATGGGCTTGCTAATGAGATGGAAAATCTTGGTGAGTCAGGAAAGAAAGCCAGTGGCGGTCTTGAAGAGACAAATAAGCTTCTGAAAGCTGAATTACTGAATCAATTTTCTGAGAAATTATCTGAGATCAGTCAAAAGTTGGTTGATTTTGGGAAGAGTGCCCTAGATGCGTTCCGGGAAATTGATGAGGGAATGGACACCATTGTCACCAAGACTGGTGCAAGTGGTAAGTCTCTTGAGCAGATGCAAGGAATTGCTAATGGGATAGCCACTGAAATGCCTACTGATTTCAGCAAAATCGGGAATGCAGTCGGTGAAGTTAACACTCAATTTGGCCTGACAGGGGATGCGCTCAAAACCACATCTGTTGACATGCTCAAGTTTGCAGAAATCAACGGATCAGATATCACGAATGCAACAATTCAGTCCAAGCAAGCCTTGGAAGCATACGGGTATTCTGTTGACTACCTTTCTGATGTACTGGATAGTACAACTTATGTGGCACAATCCACAGGGGTTTCTGTTGATGACTTGATGAAGAAAGCAACAGATGGAGCGCCACAAATCAAGATGCTTGGTCTTGAATTTGATGAAGCTGTCACATTGATTGGTCAACTTGAACAGCATGGGGTTGATTCATCAGCAGCATTGTCAGGAATGACAAAAGCAGCAGGGGTCTACACCAAAAAAGGAAAGACCATGAAAGAAGGTCTCAAAGAGACCATTGAAGCCATCAAGAACAGTAAATCAGAGACCGAAGCAATGGGGATCGCTATGGAGATCTTTGGTGCAAAGAAAGCACCTCAAATGGTCGATGCCATCAAGCGTGGAGCTTTGAGCTTTGATGAACTTGGAAAAACATCTAGAGAGTCAGCCGGTGTGGTTTCTGAGACCTATGAAAATACTCTGGACCCTATTGACAAATTCACCACGGCACAAAATGGACTGAAGATTGTTCTGGGGGAAATTGGTGGAGCGATAGCTGAAACATTCGCCCCAGCGTTAGATGTTCTTGTAGGACTTTTCAAAAACGTAGCAGAATGGATCAAACAGCTACCTGGCCCGGTCAAACAATTCATTGTAATAATGGGATCTATCACAGCAGTCGCTGGTGTGATCGCTCCTTTAATTGTAGGATTCATGGCATTATCAGGAGGAATAGGAGCAACCATAGCGGCCGCCTTGCCAATAATAGGGGTTATTGCCGCAGTAGTAGCGGCTATTGTTGGCATTGGTTTAGTCATCAAAAACTTATGGGAAACCAATGAGGGATTCAGGACCGCTGTTGAGACAGTCTGGAACGCTATCATGTCAGTCATCAACACTGTTATCCAAGCTATTTCAAGCTTTGTCATGGAGATCTGGGGGACATTGACAACATGGTGGAATGATAATCAACAACTGATCAGACAGACAGCAGAGACAGTCTGGAATGCCATTTCAGCAGTAGTGACAACCGTTATGAATGTTCTTGGACCATTCATTGAGACTGCTTGGAACAATATTTCAACCATAATTTCCACAGTATGGGACACCATCAAAACTGTTGTTGAAACCGCCATTAACGTGGTATTAGGCATCATTAAGACTGTGATGCAGATCATCAATGGTGACTGGTCTGGTGCTTGGGAATCCATCAAAGGAATTGGAGAGAATATCTGGAATGGGATCAAAAGTATCTGTGAATCTGTATTCAATGCAATGGCTCAAATCTTATCAGGAATTTGGGATACAATTTCAGGAACAGCTTCAACTGTTTGGAACGGGATCAGCTCAACTCTATCTGGAATCTGGGACGGAATCACAGGAACAGTTTCAACTGTCTTCAATGGTATTTCTAGCACAATTTCAGGAGTTTGGAATGATATCAGTTCAACCGCTTCAAGCATTTGGAATGGGATCAAAGACACTATTGACACAGCAATCAATGGAGCCAAAGATCTAGTAGGAAAAGCTATTGATGGAATTAAAGGCTTCTTCAATTTCCAATTCAAGTGGCCACACATCCCACTGCCTCACTTTAAGGCCAGCGGATCACTGAACCCAATGGACTGGCTAAAAGGTAAAGGGATTCCAAGTATCGGAATTGAATGGTACGCCAAAGGTGGGATCTTAACCAAGCCCACAGCATTTGGCATGAATGGGAACAGTCTCATGGTTGGTGGGGAAGCTGGAAAAGAAGCAGTTCTACCACTGAATGAACGTAACTTGAGCGCCATTGGTCGGGGCATCGCCCAAACAATGGACCCACAAGGAACCGTGATCAACATCAACATCTCTGACAATATCATCAGAGAAGAAGCTGATATTGAGAAGATCGCTAACAAGGTATCTCAGAAGATAGCTGCTGAATTGAGGAGACAGAAAGAATTGAGAGGAGCGCCCGCATGGTGAAGTACAATGAATTGATTATTGATGGAGTTGGAACTTCATCATTTCCATTTGATGTGATCGTGCTTGAAGGCCCTACAATTCAAGTAGGTATCTCAAAAGACAAGCTATTGAGCCATGATGGAGTGAGTGGATATATTGTTCAGTCGAATCCTCACAGAGAAGCGATTGAAAAGAAATACACTCTTCAACTCATCAACCCAACAGAATTGCAAGTCCTTGAATTCGTACAATTCCTTTCCAAAAGGAATTTCTGGCTTGAGAATCAACAGAACAAGCTTACAAGATGGTTCTGTTATCAGACAAAGGTGTCTGACACTCAGAGAGATAAAAATAAAATGTATTCTGTGGAAGTGACATTTATTTGTCACCCCACGAAATACATGAAGAACAACGATGTTCAAACTCTTACCTCAAATGGTGTTCTCAGGCTGCAAGGTAGTTCACTTGCGTTCCCTAAAATCACAATTAGAGGGACCAGCTCATCTGAGACTAGCTTCACGGTTGGGAAACAAACCATCAAGCTTGAACAGCTATCTGATAGCGCTGTGATGGTGAATGATCCACAGAATCCAAGCTTCTTGGATAAGAAAGGGAATCTGGTGAAGTGGTCAGGAGACTTCATCACAATTGACGCTAACCAAGCTCAGAAGACGGTAGGTGTGGTTTTGGGACCAGGTATTCAATCGCTTGTCTTTGAAACAAACTGGGGGTGGTTATAATTCTATATCTATTAGACAGAAACGTTCAAACAGTGAAATGGAATGGCCAGCCACTCCATGAAGCAACAAAAGCAGAAGTTGAAGAAGTAATAAATGTAAGCTATACACTCAAGGTTGACTACCCAATCACAGACACTGAAATTTATAAGAAATTTCAGGAAGACATGCTCATCATCGCCCCAACTCCTGTCACTGGCCGGCAACTTTTCCGGATCAAGGAGATCAGCGAGCAAGATGACACAGTAAGTCTGACTTGTCAGCACATCACAGAAGACATCTTCAAGCGCTCTGTTCGTCCTATCAAGGTTTCAAACTCAACCTGTCAAATCGCCTTGAATGCTATGATTTCAGCAGTTAAGACACCACTTGGGAAATTCTCTTTCACAAGTAACATCATGGACAATAGAACCTTCAACACTACAGAAGATGAAACGCTCTATAAGATCCTGATGGATGGTAAACATTCCATCGTAGGCGCTTGGGAAGGCGAGATGATTCGTGACAACTTCCTGATTGACATTCCAAAGAGTCGTGGAATTGATCGTGGTGTGGTAATCACCACACATCAAAATTTGAAGCAGTATGAACGAAACAAGAGCAGTTCCAGCATCATCACAAGACTACATCTGAAATCAACATTCAAACCAGAGGGAGTAGAAGAAGACACGGTTCTGAAAGTCACTGTGGACAGCCCCCTCATTGGTAGTTACCCTTATATCAATGAAGCCGAGTATGAGAACAATGATCTTAATACAGAGGAAGAACTGAGAAAATGGGGTGAAGCCAAGTTCAAGAATGGGAATATTGACAAGCCTACTGATCAGATCAAGATTGAAGCTTATGAGCTTGATGGGCAAACTGTCCATCTTGGCGACACAGCAGCCCTCATGAGCTTGAAGCATGATGTCATGTTGAAGAAAAAAGCTGTGGGCTATGTCTATGATGCTCTGTCAGAAGAGTATATCTCTCTTACATTCGATGACAAGGCTGGTCACGGTGGAGGCCTATCAGGCTCAAATGGAATTTCTGATGTAGCATCTGAAATCCTTGATACAGTCCAAAAGACTCAGGAGGATGATGAATACTACAAGAAATTGAAAGTATTGGTTGACAATGCTAACAGGGCCTTTGAAGACAAAGCAGGAGCTTTGGAAAAAGAAATCACTGATGGAATTGAACAAGCCAAAGCACAAGCTGAAGTGGTCAAAGAGGAGATCTCAGCACAAGTCACTGAGAAGATCAAAGCAGCAAACCAAGCCAACAAAAATGAAATTGTGGAAGAGTTTAAGGCTCAATACAATGGCATTGAAGTCAAAATGGAAGGCTTTAAGGCTACTACTGACCAATTAAAGGCCAGTGATGTAGATATCAAGAAAATAATCAATGACTTCAAAGATCAAACACAAAGCCAATTTGTAGGAGTCCAAGGCGCACAATCACGATTTGAACAGACCACAGAAAAAGCTATCTCTGACCTGACTAATGTGGCCAATGGCAAAGCAGATCGCTCTTATGTCGAGCAGACGGTGGCAGGAGTCAAAGAAGAGTTCACCACAATCGGTGCTGGCGGTGGCCCTAACATGCTCAGGAATTCAAGAGCAGACGAGGGCCTGAAATATTGGATCGAAGCAAATAACAGATTAGCATTCACAGCGCATAAATTCTATTTTAATGGCCAGAAGAGAATGTTTGGATTGCGCCCCGGTGCAGTCGTTAAAAGTCCACGTTTCATTGTCAAACAAAATGCAGACTATACATTAAATTTTTTAGGATTTGACAACAATTCAAAAATGTTCAAAGTGTATTTCTGCAAACGCAGAAAAGGTTCAATCTCTGACTTTGAAGAAAAACAGCTAATCTATGATGGCAAACCAAGATGGACAGATGGACCTGTTTTAGATGGAGAAAGAGCAATCAAGAAATCATTCCAATTTAATGTTGGAAATTTTGATGATGGTTATCTTCAATTTGAATATGAACGCAACAATCCAAATAAATGGGGCGGCCTATTTTTAACAGAACTTGACTTCTACGAGGGTACAAATGACCGTTTGTGGCAACCAGCCCCAGAAGATCAAAATTATCTAGTAGAGCAAGCACAGGCCACTTTTGAGAAGACAGTGGAAGGCCTATCCACTCAATTAACTAAATTAGAGACCAAGACTGGTCCAAGCGGTGAACTTGAGCAACGCATGCTGACATACTCTGAGAAAGCTGCTGTGGACGCTTTAAAAGCAACCAGACAGATTCTAGAACAAGGGTATGTTGCTAAATCTCAATATACGGAAGATGTGGCTGGAATCACAAGAAGATTTGATGAAATCGTGCAAGCAGGGGAGAACCTGCTTAAAAACAGCGGTAATCCTCAAAATGTGGAGGGATGGGGGTATTATAATCCCGGATTGAGTCCAGCAGTAACGGTCTCAACTAATCCAATCTACTACAATGAATCAAGAAAACTCTTCAAACTTGATAATTCAACTGATAATATCAAGGCAGCAGCATCCCAACGCTTCAACATCAAAAGAAATACAACTTACACGATTTCATTTGATGCAATTGGATCAGATAATCTTAAGAATGCCACATTCTACTTCCTAGCACGAAAAAAAGGTGAGACGGGGACTTTTACAAAAGTGGTCACACTTGCTGACAAGATCACTGTAACACAAGATAGCATCACACGCTACTGTTTCACGGTCAACACAGAAGACTATGATGAAGCATTTTTGAGATTTGACAACAATGGATCATCAAATGGACAGACAGCAAGTCTCTATTTTGGTGACATTGATGTGTATGAAGGATCTATCAAGAGAGCTTACCAACCGCCAACAGATAACGGTTCATCTGTGATTGAAGCCAAGCTTGCTGAGTACAAGCAGACAGTAGACGGACAATTTACGACAATCACCAATCAAATGGGTGACATGCTGAGAAAAACGGATATCCAGATCACACCAGGTCAGATCTCATTTGGCACAGGTAAGAGCATCAATGGAAGGACCATCAGTTCCTTGCTTGTGCAAGAACCAGAATCCATTGCTTTGATCGCACAACTGATCAAAGTGAAAGGTGACATGGTAGTTGATGGATCTATCACAAGCCGGCATCTCGCTTCTCAGAGCGTTCGGACAGGACACATGGAATCCGGATCAGTAACCACTCAGATTCTTGCGAGTAATGCAGTAACCGCAGATAAATTGTTAGTAGATTCTGCCATGATTAATAAGCTTGTATCAAATCAAGCATTTATCAGAGAGTTGACTTCACAGAAGGCATTCATCACTCAATTAAACTCTATTGACATCGCTTCAAATCGTTTTACTGGTGATAGAATAACCTCTTCCAATGGATCATTAACTTTTGATTTGGTAAAAAATCAATTAACAATGATGAACAACACAGCTTCAATATCAAGAGAAGATGATGGATATCCAACTCAATTCATACGATATGAGTCTTCTATCGAAAACGGACAAAAACATTCCAAAACAATCATTGGTAGCAATCGAAATGGTTCGAGAAATTGGAATTCCGTCTCGTTTTCGGGAATAGTAATTGATAACAATTCTAATAAGACAGTTGATAAGATTTTTCAATACGGGGACTATAACAACATGCGTCATGCTTCGTCTGATGAAGGCTGGAATTTTAGTGTGGTAACTCAAACATTAACACCGGGCATTTGGAATAAAAATTCCGAAATATGGTGTAGGCATTTTGTTATTCCAAAAAAACAAAATCAGATACAGATGTTCCAACAGAATTCATCCGGTTAGATGAATCAGTTGCGGCTCTTTGGAAATTGTGGGCTCACGCTCTTGGGCAGATAAACATGACTGGTGCAATGAAAGCAAAAGTCCAAGCCATGTTAGATACTTTCTCTTACAGCCGTGACCATATTAAATAATAGAGGTAAAGAAATGAACGAACAAACCTATTTATCAATCATCACAGATCTAGCCAATCAATTGGCTAATAAATTAATCAATGAAGCTGAGTTCAAGGCACGATTGATTGAATCACAGCAGGAAACAGCGCAGCTCATCAAAGAGCTTGAAATCTATCGCTCTGTTCTGGAATCTGACAAAGATTTGAAGGACCTATTTGAAGAAGTTAAAAATAAGAATGAGGTGAATGCTTAATGAATTATAAAGTACAATTCAAAGCCTATGATCCCGTAGCGAATGCCACAAAGGTTTCCATCAAGCAAGATTATCCATACAGGGTATTTGAAGAATCTCTTCCAAACAACCGCATGGCAGATGAAGAATCAACCCTTGTGGAAGCCGTTCTAAATCTTGTCCGAATGGAATTGGATCCGTCTGGCGCTATCGTAGCACTCAAGAAGGAGCTTGACAAGTCTGTTGATGCCAATAAAGATGCCATCAATAAAATTCAAGAACTCACTCAAGAGAACAAAAAGAAGGATGTTCAAATCCAGAACAACAAAGCACTTGCTGATTGGTCTGTTCTTGTAGCTGTGACCAATCAAGACAATCCACTTGATCCCACTCTTTACAAGCGAGCGCTTGAGCTTGTGGAAGCTGCTCAAGTAGGCAAGACCTACAAAGAACATGATATCTTCACTTTGATTGATCCAGATCACAATGAACAATACAGTGAAGGAAAACGTGTGCTTGTACAAGTCAACTATGATTTTGTCTATAATGGCGAATCAATCAAAGACTTGAAAGGCCCACTTCTTCAAAATGGTAAGCTTGCAATCTATAATTGGGAAATCCCCAAAGAAGAAAAACAAAACAAACCATCAGGAGACCTTGAAACCCAACCAGTAGCACAACCTGAATCATAAATTGAGAGGAGTGTGATTGATGTATCAAGAACCAGATGGAATCTTTGGAATTATCGAAGTAGTGCGTGACTTTTATGATCACGGAATTGATGAACACATGATTGTATTTCTCTTGATGGCCATTGTGGCTCTAGATATCGTTTTAGGTGTAGCTAGAGCGTGGGCCTATCATGAGTTCTCAAGCAGAAAATGGAGGAAAGGGCTAGTAAGTCACACAGCTATGATTTTAATCACAGCAATTGGCTACCCATTCGCCCTATACATGAATCTTGGACCTGTAGTTGATGCCTTCATTGTTGCAATGATGGCAGCATACGGTTCCAGCATCCTTGCAAGCCTTTCAGCTTTAGGGGTTGAAATCCCTGGTCTAGATCGTCTTGTGAAACAAAATATTGATCATGAAAAATTTCAGTTAAAAGATGGCTTGGAAGAGCCTAGTAAACTAATCAAAAAAGGAGAAAAGAAAAATGAATCAAATCACTGATATTGTAACAAGTAGCGCAATGAGTATTTTTGTAATTTTGGTTGGAATTGTTGTTCAGGCAGTCAAGAAATATCTCTTGACTCGTGGAGGAAAGAAAGCTCTTGAAGTTGCTGAAATCCTTGCAAAAAACGCTGTGAATGCTACGGAACAAGTAGCAAATACATTGGACATTCATGGCAAAGACAAGATGGAGCATGCTAAGACTAGCTTGATTGAAGGACTAGAAGCATATAACATCAATTTGACAAATGATCAATTGAACACATTCATTGAAGCTGCTGTCAAGCAAGCAAATGAACAATGGAAGAAATGAGGTCTAAAAATGGCAACACTAAATGACATTCTAAACTATGCAGAATCTTTGGCAAATCAAGGTGTAGGAGCTGATGCAGATGGAGCTTATGGGACCCAATGTGTGGACCTTCCAAATTCAATTTCTATCAATTACTTTGGAAAAGCTCTTTGGGGCAATGCTATTGATCTACTCAATTCTGCCCGTGATTTAGGTTATGAAGTCGAATATAACCAAGAGGGAAATCTGGACAGTAAACCACGAGCTGGTGCCGTATTCGTGCAAGAAACCATCTATCTATACGGTCATCCATACGGTCACACTGGTCTAGTCGTCGAAGATAGTGACGGATATACCATGCGGACTATTGAACAGAATATTGACGGAAATGCAGACGCTTTGTATGTTGGAGGGCCAGCACGTTATAACACACGCAACTTTGATGGAATTGTTGGATGGTTCTATTTCCCAACTGATGGCACATCTGTGGCATTTGACCAACCAGAACCATCAGAACCATTGACAATTGAATCAAGTGGATTCCATCCAGAAACAGGGACATTCACTGTTGAAGTATCTGCTCTAAATGTACGAGCTGAAGCAGGTCTTGGAGCTGAGATTGTAGCTGTGTATAGTGTAGGTCAAGAAATCAATTATGATGGATGGATTGACAATGATGGCTACATCTGGATCACATACATTGGCGGTTCTGGAAATCGTAGATATGTGGCTGTAGGAAAATCTGAAAATGGACAACGCATCACAGACTTTGGATCTTTTAAATAAGAAATGACAGCCTTCCGAAAGGAGGGCTTTTTATTTTGCCTAAAACTAGTTCCAGATCAAAAAAAACTTGAAAAAAGTTATAAAAATACTTGACGAACGTAAAGTATAATGATATAATGTAATCAAGATAAAGGAAGAAGGAAAATAAAAATGAAAAAATCACTAACAACACAAGAACAAATCACACTTGCAAAAGAAATCCTACAAGTTAAGAATCGCAGAGAACGCTCATTAAAACTTGGAGAAATCCTAGACCGTGAAAAGTTATCATCAGATAGCATGTATGAATTGTATAACACCCTATTAACGGCAATTAGAATTTACGGAGATGTTATCGGGTTCGATGATAAAGACTTCAAAGAAATGGTTCTTACAATCTTTCTTCTGGAAAAAGCAAATGAAGCAAAAACAACCAATGTAGCATAGAGGGGCATTGCCCCTCCTAAACTGTAATAAAGAAAGGTCTCAAGGTGAAAGAAAATGATTAAATGGACAGGCAAGAGTACAGATAAAGGCTGGATCAGAACAGTAGAAGCCGAAACATACTATAAATTATTAGAAACTTTAGTCGATAAAGGCTATATTGGAGATTATATCGACAGCGATTCACAATTATTCCATGAATTAGCTTACGTATCGCCAGCCGTGGCAGATTTAGAAGATCGTTTGAATGATGAGCATCAAGTAGAACAAGCGCTTGAAGACCTTGAAAATTTTGACTGGAATCGTGTTTTTGAAAAATTAACGGATCAACAATTCCAAACTGCTATCGCTGGTTGTACCAGCCAAGCATACTACCAAGAATTCGAGGTGATTGAATGATTATTAACACAGAACGTGTCAGAATGGTCTTGATGAACAAGGCCATCTCTGGCTATTCCCTTTGGAAAGTGACAGGGGTATCACAGACTGCCATTTCACGCTTGCGGTCTGGACACAAGAAGTTTGAAGATTTAACGCTTGAAACTATCATGAAGATACAAGCGTGGATAGATGATGGACACTATACATTTAGTTACGACTACAGCGAGTTACTTGACGAACTGACTTCTGACATCGAAGAGGGTTTAACTGGTGAATACCTCTATGTTGTTCGAGGTGAGTATAACGAAATCATGGAGAAACGAATGATCATTGATTATTATTATAGTCCAGACGAAATTGAAGAAGGTGATATTACTGAGAAGATTCCGACTGCTGCAGTAGTAGAAGAAATGAAAAAAGACAATTCTATTTTTTAAAGTCACTTTCAAAGTGGCTTTTTTTCTGTTATAACGGAAAATTTCATAGATGTCTGTTATAACCTCAAATGCTTGTCAAGAAATCTTTTCCTATTAAACGACTTCCTTTTATGTCTAATAGGAAAAATAAAACTTGAACTTTCTTGAAAGCTATGCTAAACTAACAATGTGAGCAATGAACTTGTGGAGTTTTAGAAGTCAGTACCTAAAACAGACCCTAAAATCTAAAAACAGCGATATGATTGAGTTTTAGAAAC
>NZ_CM002128.1:290631-303781 GCF_000448565.1 Streptococcus sp. HSISM1
GTGGATAGATGATGGACACTATACATTTAGTTACGACTACAGCGAGTTACTTGACGAACTGACTTCTGACATCGAAGAGGGTTTAACTGGTGAATACCTCTATGTTGTTCGAGGTGAGTATAACGAAATCATGGAGAAACGAATGATCATTGATTATTATTATAGTCCAGACGAAATTGAAGAAGGTGATATTACTGAGAAGATTCCGACTGCTGCAGTAGTAGAAGAAATGAAAAAAGACAATTCTATTTTTTAAAGTCACTTTCAAAGTGGCTTTTTTTCTGTTATAACGGAAAATTTCATAGATGTCTGTTATAACCTCAAATGCTTGTCAAGAAATCTTTTCCTATTAAACGACTTCCTTTTATGTCTAATAGGAAAAATAAAACTTGAACTTTCTTGAAAGCTATGCTAAACTAACAATGTGAGCAATGAACTTGTGGAGTTTTAGAAGTCAGTACCTAAAACAGACCCTAAAATCTAAAAACAGCGATATGATTGAGTTTTAGAAACTCCCACCGGCTCCATATTTTTATTCATGGAAGATTACTCAAGAGGCTTAAGAGGCCGTGTTGGAAACGCGGTAGGCGTGTAAAAGCGTGCGTGGGTTCGAATCCCATGTCTTCCGTTGTTGAGACATCATTGTGTAGCAGTGGTGTTTTTTTGTACAAAAAAGAGTCCCAAAAATAGACAAGTGAGGGAGGAGAAAAAGTGATTGCACAGCTAGATACCAAATCAGTCTATACTTTTATGGAAAGCCTTGTGACCATAAAAGACTATGTCCACGTGGCTAAAAGCATGGGGTATGGCGCATTGGGAATCATGGATGTAGATAATTTGTATGGTGCCTATGAATTTATCGAAGCCTGTCAGGCCCAAAAACTTAGCCCCTTGGTCGGTTTAGAAATTGGACTAGAGGTAGACAATGAAACAATTCCGTTTCGGATGATCGCTCTGTCAACGAAGGGCTACCAGAATCTGATGAAGATGTCGACCGTCAAAATGATGGGGAAGAGCAATTGGGAGGATGTGAAGCACCTAACAGAAGGAGTAGCAGTCATTGTCCCAGCGCCTTTTGCTAGTGGAGACTTTTCTCTTGGTCTAGATTACTTCATCGGAGTTTTTGCGGATACGCCGGTCCAAGAGTTTAGCCACCCTGTGCTCCCTCTTCATACTGTGCGTTTCTTTGAGGCGGAAGATGTAGAAGCCATGCAGATGCTGGCAGCCATCAAGGACAATCAAAGCTTGACAGAAACAGGACCAATTGACCCTACAACAGTCCTAAAAACTCCTCAGGATTTAAAGAGTAATTTTGCAGAGCGATTTCCTCAAGCCATCACAAATCTGGAAAAACTAGTCCAAGGGATTCAATATGATATTGACACCCAGTTGAAATTGCCTCGCTTCAATCCCCAGAAACCAGCTGTTGAGGAACTGAGAGAATTAGCTCAAGCGGGTCTCCTTCGAAAGAACTTGACCAGACCGGTCTATCAAGAACGTCTGGAGCATGAATTAGACATTATTCACCAGATGGGCTTTGATGATTATTTCTTGATTGTCTGGGACCTTCTTCGTTTCGGACGGAGTCAAGGCTATTATATGGGAATGGGACGTGGGTCTGCTGTAGGCTCACTGGTAGCCTACGCCCTAGGGATTACAGGGATTGACCCTGTGGAGAAGAACCTCCTCTTTGAGCGCTTTTTAAATGTGGAGCGCTACACCATGCCGGATATTGATATTGATATTCCTGATATCTATCGTCCAGAATTTATCCGCTATGTGCGAGACCGTTACGGGAGTTACCATGCAGCTCAGATCGTGACCTTTTCAACCTTTGGGGCCAAACAAGCCATTCGAGATGTCTTTAAACGTTTTGGGGTACCAGAGTACGAATTGACCTCCATTACCAAGCGGATTGGCTTTAGGGATACACTGACGACAGCTTATGAACAGAATCTAGCTTTTCGACAAGTGATTCATAGCCGAGCAGAATTTGAGCGTGGCTTTGAAATTGCTAAAAGAATTGAAGGCCAACCTAGACAGACCTCGATCCACGCAGCTGGGGTTGTGATGAGTGACCAGGATTTGACGGAGCACATTCCTCTCAAGTATGGAGAAGACATGTTTGTCACCCAGTATGATGCCCATGCGGTTGAAGCCAATGGTCTGTTGAAGATGGACTTTTTGGGTCTGCGAAATTTAACCTTCGTTCAGAAAATGAAGGAAGCGGTCTATGAAAAGTACCAAGAAGAGATCGTGATTGAAGCCATTGATTTAGAAGATCCAGGAACCTTGGCCTTGTTTGCTGCTGGGGATACCAAGGGGATTTTCCAATTTGAACAGGCTGGAGCCATTCGCCTCTTGAGACGAGTGAGACCCAATCATTTCGAAGAAGTGGTAGCGACCACCTCTCTCAATCGTCCAGGGGCTAGTGATTACATTGATAATTTCGTCAAAAGAAAGCACGGCCAGGAAAAAGTTGAGATTTTAGATCCAGCTATTGAAGAAATCTTAAGGCCCACTTATGGGATCATGCTCTACCAAGAGCAGGTCATGCAGGTTGCCCAGCGTTTTGCAGGCTTTAGTCTAGGGAAAGCCGATATTTTACGTCGGGCTATGGGCAAAAAAATACAGCTGAAATGCATCAGATGGAAGACGATTTTGTCTCAGGTGCTCTTAAACTTGGGCATACGGAAGAAAAAGCCAAAGAGGTCTTTGCGATCATGGAAAAATTCGCAGGCTATGGGTTTAACCGCTCCCATGCCTATGCCTATTCTGCCTTGGCCTTTCAGATGGCCTATTTCAAGGTCCATTATCCAGATGTTTTCTTTGATGTCATGCTCAATTATTCGAGCAGCGATTATCTGACAGATGCTCTCCAGTTTGATTTTAAAGTCGCGCCATTATCCATCAACACCATCCCTTACAGAGATAAGTTCCAGGATCGAAAAATCTACTTGGGAATGAAAAATATCAAGGGACTCCCAAGAGATTTAGCGTATTGGATCATTGATAATCGCCCCTTTGAAAGTGTCGAAGATTTTATTTTACGACTCCCCAATCAGTATCATAAATTGCCTTTGTTAACACCTTTAGTGGAGCTTGGACTGTTTGACATCTTTGAAAAAAATAGACGCAAGGTGCTTCACAATTTGCCGAATTTGTTTGTCTTTGCTGATGAGCTAGGCAGTTTGTTTGCGGATTCTAACTATTCCTGGACAGAAGCGGAGGACTTTAGCCAGGCTGAAAAATATGAGAAGGAAGAGGCCATTATTGGCGTCGGGCTCAGTACTCACCCATTGGTTGCGATTGGGCAAACGAGTCCCTACGAGATACAACCAATTTCTCAATTAGTTCAAGGAGAGCAGGCACGCATTCTCATTGAGGTACAAAACATTCGAACGATTCGAACCAAGTCGGACGATCTCATGGCTTTCTTACAAGTCAGTGATACAAAGAAAAATTGGATGTGACACTTTTCCCTGAAACCTACAATCGATTTTCCTCCTTGATAAAAGAAGGTGGCTTTTATTACCTGACAGGGAAGATACAAGAGCGTGATGGGCGCTTGCAGATGATTCTAGCAGAGGCGCAACTGGCAACCAATGAAAAGTTCTGGATCCAGTTGCTCGATCATCGTCAGGATAAAACGATTCTTTCTATCTTGAAAAAATATCCGGGCCCATATCCTGTGATATTACGCTATGAAGACGAGAAAAAAACTCTTCAATTGAAGGGCTATACAGTCCAGAAAAACAAAGAATTGGAAGATGAACTAAAGAATCTCGTTATGAAAACGATTTATCGGTAAAAACTGCGAAAAATACGAGAATTTTAGTCTTCTTTGTGTTATAATTACGTAGAATGTAAAAGAAAAAAGGAGCAAACAACGAAATGAAACGTATTGCTGTTTTAACTAGTGGTGGAGATGCCCCTGGAATGAACGCTGCTATCCGTGCAGTTGTTCGTCAAGCAATTTCAGAAGGAATGGAAGTTTTCGGTATCTATGATGGATATGCGGGAATGGTTGCTGGTAAAATTCAGCCCCTTGACGCCTCATCTGTTGGAGATATTATTTCCCGTGGTGGTACCTTCCTTCATTCAGCTCGTTACCCTGAATTCGCTCAACGCGAAGGTCAATTAAAAGGGATCGAGCAATTGAAGAAACACGGGATCGAAGGTGTTGTCGTTATTGGTGGAGATGGTTCTTACCATGGTGCGATGCGCTTGACTGAGCTTGGATTCCCAGCTGTTGGTCTTCCTGGTACGATCGACAACGATATCGTCGGAACTGACTTTACAATTGGTTTTGATACGGCAGTCACAACTGCAATGGACGCGATCGATAAGATCCGTGATACTTCATCTAGTCACCACCGTACTTTCGTTATCGAAGTGATGGGACGTAACGCTGGAGATATCGCTCTTTGGGCAGGGATTGCATCTGGTGCAGATGAAATCATCATCCCTGAAGAAGGATTCAAGATCGAAGATGTTGTTGAGAGCATCAAAGAAGGTTACGCAAAAGGTCGTACCCACAACATCATTATCTTGGCTGAAGGCGTGATGTCTGCAGATGAATTTGGTAAAGCGTTGAAAGAAGCTGGTGATGAAAGTGACCTTCGTGTGACTGAGCTTGGCCACATCCAACGTGGTGGTTCACCTACTGCGCGTGACCGTGTTCTTGCTTCACGTATGGGAGCACACGCTGTTAAATTGTTGAAACAAGGAATCGGTGGTGTAGCCGTTGGTATCCGCAATGAAAAAATGGTGGAAAATCCAATCCTTGGTAAAGCAGAAGAAGGAGCCCTCTTTAGCTTGACAGAAGATGGTAAGATTGTGGTAAACAATCCACATAAAGCTGATCTTGGTCTTGCCGAGTTGAACCGTAGCTTGTCTTCAATTTAATTTTATTTCATAAATTCGTTAACCTTGTCTTAAAAAGACAGATATATTTAAAAAGGAGTCATATATATCATGAACAAACGTGTAAAAATCGTTGCAACTTTAGGTCCTGCGGTAGAAATCCGTGGTGGTAAAAAATTCGGTGAAGATGGATACTGGGCTGAAAAACTTGACGTTGAAGCTTCAGCACAAAACATTGCTAAATTGATCGAAGCTGGTGCGAACACTTTCCGTTTCAACTTCTCACACGGTGACCACCAAGAACAAGGTGAACGTATGGCGACTGTTAAACGTGCAGAAGAAATCGCTGGTAAAAAAGTTGGTTACCTTCTTGATACAAAAGGTCCTGAAATCCGTACTGAATTGTTCGAAGGCGAAGCTAAAGAATATTCATACAAGACTGGTGAACGTATCCGCGTTGCTACAAAACAAGGCATCAAATCAACTCGTGAAGTGATTGCTTTGAACGTTGCTGGTGCGCTTGACATCTTTGATGACGTTGAAGTTGGACACCAAGTATTGGTTGATGATGGTAAATTGGGTCTTCGCGTTGTAGAAAAAGACGTTGCTAAACGTGAATTTGTTGTTGAAGTTGAAAACGATGGTATCATCGCTAAACAAAAAGGTGTAAACATCCCTAACACTAAGATTCCTTTCCCAGCACTTGCTGAACGCGATAACGACGATATCCGCTTCGGTTTGGAACAAGGTATCAACTTCATCGCGATCTCATTCGTACGTACTGCAAAAGACGTTCAAGAAGTTCGTGCTATCTGTGAAGAAACTGGTAACAGCCACGTTCAATTGTTTGCGAAAATCGAAAACCAACAAGGTATCGAAAACTTGGATGAAATCATCGAAGTTACTGATGGTATCATGATCGCTCGTGGTGACATGGGTATCGAAGTACCATTCGAAATGGTTCCAGTTTACCAAAAAATGATTACTTCTAAAGTAAATGCTGCTGGTAAAGTTGTTATCACTGCAACAAACATGCTTGAAACAATGACTGAAAAACCACGTGCTACTCGTTCTGAAGTATCTGACGTCTTCAACGCTGTTATCGATGGTACTGATGCTACAATGCTTTCAGGTGAATCTGCAAACGGTAAATACCCACTTGAATCTGTAGCTACAATGGCGAAAATCGACATGAATGCTCAAACACTTTTGAAAGAATATGGTCGTTTGAACCCTGCTTCATTCGAACGTAACTCTAAGACAGAAGTTATGGCTTCAGCTGTTAAAGATGCTACAAACTCAATGGATATCAAATTGGTTGTAACCTTGACTAAGACAGGTCACACTGCACGTTTGATCTCTAAATACCGTCCAGATGCTGATATCTTGGCATTGACATTTGACGAATTGACTGAACGTGGATTGATGTTGAACTGGGGTGTTATCCCAATGTTGACAGATGCTCCTTCATCAACTGATGATATGTTCGAAATTGCTGAACGTAAAGCAGTTGAAGCTGGTCTTGTTAAATCTGGTGATGATATCGTTATCGTTGCTGGTGTACCAGTTGGAGAAGCTGTTCGTACAAACACAATGCGTATCCGTACAGTACGTTAATAGACAATTATATCTTAAAGCCTTGCTGGTTGGTCCGAAAGGATTGACCGCGAGGTTTTTCTTTTTCCTGTTTAGTATGACAAGAATTCTCACTAATGCTTACTTTCTCTTTTTTAAAGATCAAAAACATGGTATAATAAATAAAAAGGAAGGGAGACATTCATGCCAAGGAGAGATTTAATTAGAAATGTCATCATTGTCGGTGTACTGGTTTTGGCACTGATTTTGCTTCGAATCTTTGTATTTCATCCATTTAGTATCAATGATAAAATGGCCAATGCTTCTGTGAAAACTGGAGATCTTGTGGTAGCGACTAGAAATGCTCAGGTAGATCGCAGTGATTTGGTCTTATACAAGGTCGGTGGAAAAGAATACCTTGGACGTGTCATTGCCAAAGAAAACGACGAAGTCAGCTACGTAGATGATGTCCTCTATTTGAATGGACAGGCAACACCAGAACCTTACCTGAATAAAATGCTGAACAAACATCTAGCTGCTCCAACGAGTAATGGGTATTATACGGACGATTTCTTCTTATCGGAGTTAAAAGGGACCAAGGCTGGTCGTGTACCATCGGATACTTATCTGGTCTTAAATGATAACCGTGGGGATACAGAAGATAGCCGTGAGTTTGGTTATATCCATAAAAATCAGATCGAAGGAGTCGTGAATCTGCGTCTCTACCCTCTCAATAAATTTGGATTTATAAAAGTAAAAGAATAGCCAAAAGGCTATTTTTTTTTATAAATATCAGAATGAACTAGTTTTTTCCATTTTTGTGGTAAGATGTTCATTAAATAATTTTTTAGGAGGAGAATGCTATGCAGTATGCTTTGGAAATTTTACCAAGTTTGTTAAAGGGAGCAAGCCTCACCTTGCAAGTGTTTGCTTTCGTATTGATTTTATCGATTCCACTAGGAATCGTTGTTGCCTTTTTGCTTCAATTGCGCTCAAAGATCCTGCATGGACTCCTAACGATTTATATCTGGATCATGCGAGAAACTCCTCTTTTGCTTCAGTTGATCTTTATTTATTACGTCCTTCCAAGTATCGGGATTCGGATTGATCGGTTGCCTGCGGCTATTACAGCCTTCACCCTCAATTATGCAGCCTATTTTGCGGAAATCTTCCGTGGAGGAATTGTTGCCATTCCGACAGGTCAGTATGAGGCGGCCAAGGTCTTGAAATTGAGTTCATGGCAAACAATTCGCTATATCATTTTGCCTCATGTGGTGAAGATCGTTCTTCCAAGTGTCTTCAATGAAGTCATGTCCTTGATCAAAGATACCTCCTTGGTCTATGCTTTGGGAATTAGTGATTTGATCCTCGCTAGTCGGACGGCGGCCAATCGTGATGCCAGTCTTGCACCCATGTTTTTAGCGGGAGCTATTTATTTAATCCTCATTGGGATCGTGACCATCATTGCCAAGCGAGTTGAAAAGAACTTTTCATATTATAAATAGGAGGAGAAGCATATGTTAGAATTAAAACAAATTTCGAAACGGTTTGGGGATAAGCAGATCTTATCAGATTTCAATCTTCTCGTTCCTGAAAAACAAATTGTCGCCATTGTTGGTCCTTCTGGGGGAGGAAAGACTACTTTGCTTCGCATGCTAGCTGGTCTTGAAACCATTGATTCTGGTCAGATCATCTACAATGGTGAAAACTTGCCTCTGGATGCCTTAGAAAAACGAAATCTTCTCGGTTTTGTCTTTCAAGATTTTCAATTATTTCCACATTTATCGGTCATGGAAAACCTGATCTTGTCCCCTATCAAGACCATGAATGTGACTAAGGGAGAAGCGAGTAAAAAAGCCATGAGCTTACTGGAGCGCTTGGGGCTCGAACAACATGCGGATGCTTATCCATTCTCTCTATCTGGTGGTCAGAAGCAACGGGTGGCATTGGCTCGTGCTATGATGATCGATCCAGAAATTATTGGCTATGATGAGCCGACTTCGGCCTTGGATCCAGAATTGCGATTAGAAGTTGAGAAGTTAATCTTGCAAAACCGTGAACTGGGGATGACTCAGATCGTTGTTACCCATGATATTCCATTTGCAGAAGCAATTGCGGATGTTCTTCTCAAGGTTGAGCCTAAATAGGAGGAGAGGATGAAACGAGTAATATCATGGCTGCTAGGTGTCCTTAGTCTCGTTCTTCTGACTGCCTGTGGACAGACAGTGAGTGATCCTAAAGTGGACAACTGGCAAAAATACCAAAAAGAGCAGTCCATCACGATTGGTTTTGATAATACTTTCGTTCCCATGGGCTTTGAGCAAAAAGATGGGAGATACGCTGGTTTTGATATTGATTTGGCTAATCAAGTCTTTGAATCTTATGGGATTCATGTCAACTGGCAACCCATTGATTGGGATATGAAAGAGACGGAACTGAAAAATGGTACCATTGATGCCATCTGGAATGGCTATTCGGCAACAGATGAACGCCGGGAAAGTGTTGCTTTTACCAAGCCCTATATGAAAAATGAACAAGTCTTGGTCACTAAGAAAGCCTCTGGGATCCAATCAGTCGATGGGATGAAAGAGAAACGATTAGGTGCCCAGACCGGATCGTCTGGCTATATGGATTTTGAAGCTAATCCTAAAATCTTAAAAAATAAGGTTAAAAATCAAAAGGCTACCCAATACCAGAGTTTCAACGAGGCGCTGATCGATCTTCAGAATGATCGGATCGATGGGCTCCTAATCGACCGTGTCTATGCCAACTATTATTTGCAAACGGAAGGAATTTTAAAAGACTACAATGTCTTTCCTGTCGGTTTTGATACTGAATCCTTTGCGGTAGGGGTGCGCAAGGCGGATAAAACCTTGAAGAAAAAAATTGATGAAGCCTTCGTAAAACTCTATCAAAAGGGCCAGTTCCAAAAGATCTCTAAGAAGTGGTTCGGAACGGATGTAGCAACAGACGATATCAAGTAAAAAAGAGAGTGGGACAGAAATCGGTAATTCGTTAGAATTCGATTTCGTCGTCCCACCTCCGCACAGTTGAGTAGGGCTGTAAAAGCTGATGAAATCAGCGTAGTAGAGCCCACTCAACCACTGCGTCTTGCTCGATAATCCAAAAATAATTGAGAGGCTAGGACTTTTGTCCCAGCCTCTTTAGTCTGTTTTATTAGTAATTTGATGGAAAATCTTTTGCCAAGTTTCGTGGCGACGCCAGAGACTAGTATGGATTTGACCGTCTAGTTCATAGCGTATGAGTTTGGTTTTTTGGCTGATGGACTCCAGTTCAAAGTTTTGGAATTGAACTTGGTCGCTTGCGAGAACCTCTATTAATTCCGCTTTGTGGTGTTCGTGACCGGTATCGTCAATCAAGGTATAATTATCTGCTAGCAGTGTATCAAATTCTTGCTTAGCATAGAGGCGTTTTTCGTAAGTCAAGATTTTCTTTTCAACGTTTTCGATCAGCTCATCTTCAGGAATTGAGCTAGGTTCCACATGGACGTCAATGTCAAAGACTCCAAATTCTTCTTTCAAGAGATCCTCGACTTTTTCAGTGACGGCATGGCTTTCATAGACGGAAAGATCGGGATTCATCTCCAAGACAACGTCCAGATAGATATTGCTTCCGTAGGTCCGTCCGCGTTGATATTTCACACGCGCAATCTTAGGGAGTTTTAAAATAGCTTTTTCGTAATCTTCGAGGAGACTATCGTCAAAGCCGTCTGAAAGACTAAAGGAAGATTCCATAAAAATATCGTAGGCTGTTTTGAGGATAAAGAAGGTGATGATGATGGCTGCGATTTTATCGACAATTGGATAGTTAAAAGCACTAGCAGCAATCGCGATCGACGTTCCAAGAGAAGTGACGACGTCTGAAAGATTGTCTTTTGCGGCCGCTTTTAAGGCTTTTGATTTGGCCCGTTTTGCTAAGCGAAGATTGTAGAAATAAACGCCTAGCATGACAAGGGCTGAAACCACTCCGACACCAGCACCGAGTGGATCAATGCTAACGGTTTCATTGCTGAAGATCTTTTGGAGGGTATCGCGTAAGACATCAAAACCGACATAAAACATAATGATGGAGGTGACAAGACTAGCTAGATCCTCAATTTTCCAGTGACCAAACTTGTGATCACGGTCAGCTGGTTGGCGAGCGAGCCGAATCCCGATGAGCAGGGCAGCATTGCTGATAATATCTGATAAGTTGTTAAATCCATCGGCTACCAAACTAGAGGAGTGAAGTAGATGGCCAGTAGCTAATTTTGCTGAAGAAAGTAGTAAATAGGCTAAAATACTGATGATGGCACCACGTTCGGCCAGTTTTAAGTTACTGTATGGTTTTTCCAAAATTTCCTCCTACAACCTCGGATATGAACCTGTTTTCTTTAAGCTACTATTATATCGTTTTTAGAAGGGAAATTCAAATGAGTCCTTTTTTAAAAGAAGCTAGGACGGTTTTTGTGGTATAATAGAACGATTGAATGAATGAGGAGTATGAGATGAATCCTTTATTGAATGGTATGAATGATCGCCAAGCAGAGGCGGTCCAAACGACAGAAGGTCCCCTCTTGATCATGGCGGGGGCTGGTTCTGGTAAGACACGTGTCTTGACCCACCGCATTGCTTACTTGATCGATGAAAAAATGGTCAATCCTTGGAATATTTTGGCCATTACCTTTACCAATAAAGCCGCTCGGGAGATGAAGGAGCGGGCTTATCAGTTAAATCCAGCCACCCAAGATTGCTTGATTGCAACCTTCCACTCCATGTGTGTGCGCATCCTTCGCCGAGATGCGGATCATATTGGCTACAATCGTAACTTTACCATTGTCGACCCGGGTGAGCAACGGACCTTGATGAAGCGGATTTTGAAGTCCTTGAACTTGGATCCTAAAAAATGGAATGAACGGACCATCTTGGGGACTATTTCCAATGCCAAAAATGACCTGATCGATGAAGTGGCCTACGTCGCCCAGGCTGGCGATATGTACACCCAGATCGTCGCCAAGTGCTATGAGGCTTACCAAAAGGAACTCCGTCAGTCAGAAGCAGTGGACTTTGATGATTTGATCATGCTGACCCTGCGTCTCTTTGATCAGCATCCAGATGTGCTGACCTATTATCAGCAGAAGTTCCAATACATCCACGTAGACGAGTATCAAGATACCAACCATGCCCAATACCAGTTGGTCAAACTCTTGGCTTCACGCTTTAAAAATATCTGTGTCGTTGGGGATGCGGACCAGTCTATTTATGGCTGGCGGGGAGCAGATATGCAGAATATCCTGGACTTTGAGAAGGATTATAAGGAAGCTAAGGTCGTCCTCCTAGAAGAGAATTATCGCTCGACCAAGACGATCTTGCAAGCAGCCAATGATGTCATCAAAAACAATCGCCACCGCCGTCCGAAGAATCTCTGGACACAAAATGAAGACGGGGAAGAGATTGTCTATTACCGGGCTAATGACGAGCAGGATGAAGCAGTCTTTGTTGCTAAAACCATTGAAGAGCTTAGTCGCGAAGCTGGCTACAAACACCGTGATTTTGCTGTTCTATACCGGACAAATGCCCAGTCACGGACCATTGAAGAAGCCTTACTCAAGTCCAACATTCCCTACACCATGGTAGGGGGCACCAAGTTCTACAGCCGGAAGGAAATTCGGGATGTCATTGCTTATCTGAACTTGATTGCTAACCTCAGTGACAATATCAGTTTTGAGCGCATTATCAATGAACCTAAGCGGGGAATCGGGCCGGGTACAGTGGATAAGATTCGCGATTTTGCCCAAATGCAAGAGGCTTCGCTCCTGGATGCTTCGGCTAATATCATGCTCTCAGGTATCAAAGGAAAGGCAGCCCAGGCTATCTGGGATTTTGCCAATCTCATTCTTGATTTGCGAGAAAGATTGGACCAGCTGACAATTACAGAGTTGGTCGAAGAAGTCCTTGATAAGACAGGTTACATGATGGCCCTAACCAATCAGGGGAATTTAGAAAGTCAGGCCCGCATCGAGAATATCCAAGAGTTCCTGTCTGTTACCAAGAATTTTGATGAAAACGGGGAAACCGTCGAAGACGAAACAGGTGTGGAAACCTTGAGTCGTTTCTTGAATGATTTGGCTTTGATAGCCGATACAGACGATGGAGCGCAAGAGACCTCAGAAGTGACCTTGATGACCCTTCACGCGGCCAAAGGTTTGGAATTCCCAGTGGTCTTCTTGATTGGGATGGAAGAAAACGTCTTTCCTCTTAGTCGTGCAGCAGAGGATCCAGATGAGTTGGAAGAAGAGCGTCGTTTGGCTTACGTGGGGATCACGCGGGCAGAGAAGGTTCTCTTCTTGACCAATGCCAATTCTCGTTTGCTCTTTGGGCGGACCAGCTACAACCGTCCGACGCGCTTTATCAATGAAATTAGCTCAGATTTGTTAACCTACCAAGGATTAGCGCGTCCGGCCAACACAAGCTTTAAGGCTTCTTATAGCAATGGTGGCGGAACGACCTTTGGAAAAGGCATGAGTCTGTCACAAGCCCTTCAAGAGCGCAAGAGACAAGCAGCTCCAAGTGCCCTCACGTCATCAAGCCTACCCTTTGGCAATAGTAACCGAGCGGGTGCCAAAGAAACCGTCGCTTGGTCTATTGGCGACATTGCCATTCACAAGAAGTGGGGCGAAGGAACTGTGCTTGAAGTCTCTGGTAGTGGC
>NZ_CM002128.1:305173-311759 GCF_000448565.1 Streptococcus sp. HSISM1
GTCTCAAATCTACCGAGAGAGTGGGACAGAAATCGGTAATTCGTTAGAATTCGATTTCGTCGTCCCACCTCCGCACAGTTGAGTAGGGCTGTAAAACTGACGAAGTTGGCGTAGTAGAGCCCACTCAACCACTGCGTCTTGCTCGATAATCCAAAGACAATTGAGAGGCTAGGACTTTTGTCCCAGCCTCTTTTCTCACGGCGGGAAGTTTTAATGGTTCGCTTCCGCTTCCTCAAATGCTCTTATGTCCACTATTCCTGTTATAAACTTAATTGTGAAGGGAAATAGTGGGAGCAAGCCTCGTTTGCTGGTTTTGATTTTACAGGTGGCATGATATAATATACTAAGAATAGAGAAAGAGGCCTACTATGAACGAAATCAAGTGTCCCAACTGTGGGGAAGTTTTTACAGTTAATGAAAGTCAATACAGCGAACTCTTGTCACAGGTACGAACAGCGGAGTTTGACAAGGAAATTCATGAGCGGATTCGGCAAGAGTTGGCTTTAGCTGAGCAAAAAGCCCTCAATGAACAGCAAGAGAAGTTAGCCAAGAAGGACCAAGAAATTGCCCAGTTACAAAACCAGATTCAACAGTTTGATACTGAAAAAGAATTGGCGAAAAAGGAAGTAGAGCAAACCGCTAGCCAAAGTCTGCTAGAGAAAGAAAAGAAGTTCAGGCACTGGAGAATCAGTTGGCCACCTTGCGCTTGGAGCATGAAAACCAACTGCAAAAGACGCTTTCTGACCTAGAGAAAGAAAGAGACCAGGTCAAAAATCAGCTCCTTTTACAAGAAAAAGAAAACGAGCTTTCTCTTGCTTCGGTGAAACAAAACTATGAAGCACAGCTTAAAGCGGCCAATGAGCAAGTTGAGTTTTACAAGAATTTCAAGGCCCAACAATCAACCAAGGCCATTGGGGAAAGTCTGGAGCAGTATGCGGAGAGTGAGTTTAACAAGGTCCGTAGCTTTGCCTTCCCTAATGCCTATTTTGAAAAGGACAACAAGGTCTCTGCACGTGGGTCTAAAGGGGACTTTATCTTCCGTGACTTTGATGAAAATGGGCTGGAATTCATTTCCATCATGTTTGAGATGAAAAATGAAGCGGATGGAACTGAGAAGAAGCATAAGAACGCTGATTTTTACAAAGAATTAGACAAAGACCGTCGGGAAAAGAACTGTGAGTATGCTGTATTAGTTTCGATGTTAGAAGCCGATAATGACTACTTCAACACAGGGATTGTCGATGTCAGCCACGAGTATGAGAAGATGTATGTCGTCCGTCCTCAGTTCTTTATCCAATTGATTGGTCTCTTACGCAATGCGGCTCTTAACTCTCTTAAATACAAGCAGGAGTTAGCGCTTATCCGTGAGCAAAATATTGACATCACCCACTTTGAAGAAGATCTAGACGCCTTCAAGGTTGCCTTTGCTAAGAACTACAATTCAGCCTCAGTCAACTTTGGCAAGGCCATCGATGAAATCGACAAAGCCATCAAGCGCATGGAAGAAGTCAAGAAATTCTTGACTACATCAGAAAATCAACTCCGCCTCGCTAACAACAAGTTGGATGATGTTTCCGTTAAAAAATTGACACGGAAAAATCCAACCATGAAGGCTAAGTTTGATGCCTTGAAGGAAGAATAGGAGAATCCTATGCAGATACGAAAAGCAACCATGAAAGATGCTGAAGCCCTACTGTCTTTATACGAAGACTTGGGCTATCAAACGACCGCTTCTAAGCTGTCTCGACGTTTAGAAATGATTCTTTCTCAACCACATTATGGCTGTCTTCTAGCTGAAAGAAACGGAGAAATTTTAGGTTTCTTAGGTTATGCAAAGCTCTTCTTTTTTGAAGCAGATGGATCTTACTATCGTATTTTAGCTTTGTCTGTTGCAAAAGAAACAAGACGACAAGGAATTGCTAGTAGGTTAATCGATGAATTGAAAAAACAAGCGGTAAAAGAAGGAGTTGATGCACTGGCTTTAAATAGTGGATTAACCGCTGAACGAAATGCTGCACATCAGTTTTATCAGGCAGTTGGATTTGAAAAAGTGACTGCCGGCTTTGCCTTGCATTTAAAAACTCAACATAAATGAATCATGAAAAAATAGTAGAGGGAACGAAGTAATGTCTTCAACAAAAGGGATAACCTTATATTTTAACGATAAGAGCATGGATTATGTGACCTTTGGTAAAGGTAAGCAGCCATTAGTGATCATACCTGGCTTGGGGGATGGGGTGCAGACGGTTAAAGGAAAGGCCCAGCTCTTTTCCCTCTCTTATCGTCTACTTGCTAAGCATTATAAAATCTATGTTTTTTCTCGAATCAATGAGCTGAGGCAGGGTTATACGACACGGGATATGGCAGCAGATCTAGCAGAAGCAATGGAGACACTAAACCTAGATGCCGCTGATGTTATGGGGATTTCACAAGGTGGAATGATTGCTCAATGGCTAGCTGCAGATTTTCCAGAAAGGGTTCAAAGGCTCATCCTAGCTGTGACAACAGCGAAGCCTAGTCAACTTGCTAAAGAGCGAATTGAGCATTGGCAAAAACTCAGTCAATCTGGAAATTTTAAGCATCTCATGCTGGATATTGCACAGCACTCCTATACGCAAAAGAGTTATCAAAAGTGGCGGTTACTTTATAATATCATGGGTTGCTTGGGACGAATCAAAGATGAAAAACGAATTGCTATTCAGTCTCAATCATGCCTTACTCACGATAGCCTTGAGGTCTTAAAGGAAATTCATTGTCCGACCCTGATCCTTGGTGCCCTTGAAGATGATGTGGTCGGTGTGGACGGATCTAAGGAACTAGCAAAAGCGATTTCAGGTTGTCAACTCCTCATTCTTAAGCACTCTGGGCATGCTCTTTATGAAGAAAATAAAGCATTTCAAAAGGCTGTCTGTGAATTTTTAAACTAAAAAAGCTGGAATTTTTTCCAGCTTTTTTATGTTAGTTAAATCGCGAAGAGATCGTTTAGGTTTTCTGCCATGGTTGGGTGGGTAAAGATTTGTTTTGCGATGTAAGTATAAGGGATCTTGTTGTCCATGGCCATGGTGATCAGATTGATGATTTCGCCTGCAGCTTCTCCAAAGAGCGTCACTCCAAGAATTTCTTTAGTTTCTGGGTTGACCACGGCTTTGAAGGCCCCTCGGAGGTCTGCATTGACATGTCCACGAGGCATGGCAGCAACTGGTAATTCTTTAACAGCAACTGGAAGTCCTTTGTCACGTGCTTCTTGCTCGGTCAAACCGACTTGGGCAAGTGGAGGAGCAATAAAGAGTGTTGTTGCATAATTTCTACGAGTTTCGAGATTGTAGCTACCATCACCTGTAAGGTAGTTGAAGACAATGCGGAAGTCATCGAGTGACATGTAGGTGAATTGTGGACCACCATTGACATCCCCAACTGCAAAGACACCAGGTACGCTGGTTTCTAAATGACGGTTGACTTGAATCGCTCCACGATCAGTGACTTGGATGTCTGTGTTTTCAAGACCAAGTCCAGCTGTGTTTGGCTTACGACCTGTTGCGTAGAGAAGGATATCAAATTCGAAGTCTCCCTTATCCGTTACAACCGTTAAGCTGTTTTGGCCATCTTTGATTTCTTGGGTATGAACGCCTTGCAAGAATTGAATGCCATCTTCTTCCAGGTAGCCTTTTGCAAGAGCTGCAATGCTTGGCTCGATCCGTGGCAAGAATGTTTCAGAAGCATCCAATACCGTTACTTGGCTACCCAAGGTATTATAGAGATGAGCAAATTCCAATCCGATTGGTCCACCACCAAGGACGCCCAGGCGTTTAGGTAGATTTTCCAAACGTTGAATACCGGTTGAATCCACAGCAAATTTACTTTCAGCCAAACCTGGGATCGGAAGGACATTTGGCACTGCACCAGTATTAATAATAATGGTTTCAGCTGTCAATTCTTCCTTTTCATCTCCAGCTTGAATTTCGATGACCTTGTTAGAAACGAAACGAGCCGTTGCATCGATAATGTCTACACCAGTTCCAGCAATCGTTGCATAGTTCTTGCCATTGAGACGAGTGGTGACAGCATTTTTCTCATTCATGGCTTGTTCAAAATCCAAGCCTTTTTCTGCGGCAACAATCAAGGTCTTGGTTGGAATACAAGCGATATTGATACAAGTACCACCATACATAGATTTGCTCTCTTCAATCAGAGCGACTTTTTTTCCTTGGCTTGATAATTTCGCTGCGAGTGTTTTACCAGCTTTACCAAATCCAATCACAATAACATCATACATTAACATATGTTACACCTTCTTTCGGTTTCTATTGTATCAAACCCATTTTAAAAAGTCTGAAATCTGCTACGGTATTTTTTAGGGGCTCATGGAAAGAGGGACAAGAAGTCTTGTTTCGTGGTATAATAAAGGGTCGGTGACCCGGATGGTCACACAATCAGTTAGAAAGAGCAAATCAGATGGACGGAATTATCAATATAAAAAAAGAAGCAGGCATGACCTCACATGATGTGGTTTTTAAACTGAGAAAAATCTTAGGAACTAAGAAGATCGGACATGGGGGAACGCTGGATCCAGATGTGGTGGGAGTGCTTCCGATTGCAGTTGGCAAGGCGACCCGGATGGTCGAATTTATGCAAGATGAAGGCAAGATCTATGAAGGAGAAATCACTTTGGGATTTTCTACCACGACGGAGGATGCCAGCGGTGAAATCGTAGAGCGGACCCCAGTGGAAGCCCCTTTAGATGCAGAAGAGGTCGATCGCATGATTGCCCAAATGGTGGGAGAAATCGAGCAAGTACCACCTATGTATTCCGCGGTCAAGGTCAATGGACGTAAGCTCTATGAATATGCACGGGCAGGAGAAGAAGTGGAACGCCCTGTCCGACAGGTAACCATTTATGAATTCACGCGCACTAGTGAGATTGGCTATGAAGAAGGCCTGGCCCGTTTTCGCTTCCGGGTTAAATGCAGCAAGGGGACCTATATCCGGACCTTGTCGGTGGATTTGGGTCAAAAACTGGGCTACGCAGCGCACATGTCCCATCTGACACGGACCAGTGCTGCCGGTTTGTCACTAGATGATGCCCTGACCTTAGAAGAAGTGGCTGAAAAAGTAGCCCAAGGAGATTTGAGCTTCCTTCACCCACTTGAGATTGGCACCGGGGATCTGGAAAAAGTAGAGCTGACAGTAGAAGAGGTTGGCGAAGTCCAAGTGGGACGCTTTATTCCTGTTGAGAGTGACTCCAGAGAGTTGGCTGCTTTTTACCAAGGAAAATTGGTAGCCATTTTAGAAAAAAGAGAAGAACTTTACAAACCTCGAAAAGTCTTTCTCACAGAAAGTGTGTTACAATAAATTCATGAATATTCGTACGATAACTACTGCTAACCAGATCCATTTGGAGAATGAGACAGTTTTGGTTCTGGGCTACTTTGATGGCCTGCATCTGGGGCATCAAGAACTCTTTAAAAAGGCGCGTCAGATAGCGGATGAAAAAGGCTTGAAGGTCGCTTTGTTAACCTTCCCTGAATCTCCTAAGTTAGCCTTTGTTCGCTACCAACCAGAATTACTGCTTCATTTGCAGAGTCCTGAGGATCGGTTCCAAAAATTAAACGAACTAGGTGTGGATGAGCTCTTCCTCATTGATTTTACGACCGATTTTGCTTCTAAAACAGCCAAAGAATTTGTTGATCAATTTGTCAAAGCCTTGAGGGCCCGAGTTTTAATTGCTGGATTTGATTATAGTTTTGGCTCTGATAAGAAAACGGCCTCTGACTTAGCTGCTTATTTTGATGGTCAAGTGGAAGTCATTTCTCCTGTATTGGATCAGGGGGAAAAGATTAGTTCAACCCGTATTCGTCAAGCTATCCTAGAAGGACGAGTCCAAGAAGCTGCCCGTCTACTTGGTCACCCTTTATCCAGTCGGGGAATCGTCGTGCACGGAGATGCACGTGGCCGTACCATTGGCTATCCTACCGCTAATCTAGCACCGATTGATCGGACCTATCTCCCATCAGATGGCGTTTATGTAGTCAATGTCGATTTTAAAGGGCAGACCTACCGTGGGATGGCTTCTGTCGGGAAAAATGTCACCTTTGATGGGAAAGAGCTTCGTTTCGAAGTCAATCTCTTTGATTTTACAGGAGATATCTACGGTCATACCCTGACCATTCATTGGTTAGATAAGATTCGAGAAATGGTCAAATTCGATGGGATCGATCAACTAGTGGCTCAACTAGAAGAAGATGAAGCAGTTTCACGAAACTGGACCAAGAGGCTGGGACAAAAGTCCTAGCCTCTCAATTGTTTTTGGATTGTCGAGCAAAACGCAGTGGTTGAGTGGGCTCTACTACGCTGATTTCATCAGCTTTCACAGCCCTACTCAACTGTGCGGAGGTGGGACGACGAAATCGAATTCTAACGAATTACCGATTTCTGTCCCACTCTCTTTTTTCGGGCCTCTTCTTGGGAAAAATGAAAGGGATTTCTTTTTTCCACTGAAATTCAGAAAAATCGTCGAGAAATCAAAAAAGCGCTTTTCAAGCACCTATTTTTTTTGTATAATAGAGTCAGATAGTTATATATAAAAAAA
>NZ_CM002128.1:312799-323944 GCF_000448565.1 Streptococcus sp. HSISM1
GTCCCACTCTCTTTTTTCGGGCCTCTTCTTGGGAAAAATGAAAGGGATTTCTTTTTTCCACTGAAATTCAGAAAAATCGTCGAGAAATCAAAAAAGCGCTTTTCAAGCACCTATTTTTTTTGTATAATAGAGTCAGATAGTTATATATAAAAAAGAAGTGAACCACATGATTACATTATTTTTATCACCGAGTTGTACATCATGTCGAAAAGCTCGGGCTTGGTTAAAAAAGCACGATGTTCCATTTAAAGAACACAATATTATGACAAGTCCTTTGAGCAAACAGGAGTTGACAAGTATATTGGCCTTGACCGAAAACGGAACAGACGACATTATTTCAACTCGTTCAAAAATTTTTCAAAAATTAGATGTTGATGTTGAAGATTTATCCATCTCAGCATTGATCCGTCTGATTGAGGAAAATCCAAGTCTCTTGCGGAGACCGATTATTTTAGATAACAAACGCATGCAGATTGGCTTTAACGAAGATGAAATTCGGGCCTTCTTGCCACGGAGTTATCGCAAACAAGAGTTACGCTCTGCCACTCTAAGAGCAGAAATAAACTAAGAAGTATGTCGAATGCAAAAAAATTATAGTTACCCACTGGACTTATCGTGGAGCACTGAAGAGCTTGCTTCAGTGCTTTCTTTTTTCAATAAAGTTGAAGAAGCCTATGAAAGTAAGGTAGAAGCCAAAGAATACATGGAAGCCTACCGCGCTTTTAAGAAGGTCGTGCCTAGTATCGGAGAAGAAAAGCGTCTTGGACGGGAGTTCGAAGAAGTGAGCGGTTACTCTCTCTATCGTGCTACCCAGGCTGCAAAGCAAAAAGAGGAAGGATGGTTTTCTCTTGAAGAATAAATTAGAGTTTGCCAAACAAATCGTTTTAGAGGCTGGAGACTACTTGCGTCTTCATCTCCATGATGACTTGATGATCTCAAAGAAGACAGGGCCGACAGATTTAGTCACCCAGATGGACCAACAGGTTCAAAAGGATTTGGTCGATAAAATCACACATCGCTACCCAGAAGATCGGATTTTTGCGGAGGAAGATGGCCTTCGCTCACCGATTTCAGAAGGATCCGTTTGGGTGATTGATCCTATTGATGGGACCAATAATTTTGTGACCCAAAAGGAAGATTTTGCGGTGATGGTGGCCTATTTTGAAGACGGAATTGGTCAGTTTGGCCTGATCTACGATGTGATGAGGGATCACCTTTTTTACGGGGGTGGAGAATTCCCTGTTTATCGCAATGAGGTTGAACTGACGCCCTTTGTGGACCAACCTCTGGAAAACTTTTTGATTGCTTCAAATGTCGGCATGCTTGAGAAAAATGACTGGGGCATGGCCGATCTTGGTATGGATTCTCTTGGCATTCGGGTCTACGGAAGTGCCGGTATTAGTTTTTCAAAAATTCTCTCAGGTGGGATTCTAGCTTATTTTAGCTACATCTGGCCTTGGGATTATGCCGCAGCTGCGATCATGGGGGACCAGTTGGGCTATACCGTTTTAAATTTAAATGGAGATAAACCCAATTACCAGACAGTGGAACCCATTATGATGGTTCCAAAAGTGAAGTTAACAGAAATTCAAACCTATCTTAAGAAAGGGAGAAGTTAAATGAATTTTCCCAATGGTTTTAAAGAAAAATACCAGCATCTTCTAGGTGAGGATGCTGCTGCTTTTTTTGCGACCTTTGATCAAGAAGCAGTATCGGCCTTTCGGACTAATCCCTTGAAAGAAGCGCAAAAAGCATTTGTTGATCCGATTCCTAATACCCCTTGGGGCCATTATGGAAAGGTCTCAGGAAAATCCATTGAGCACGCAACGGGCTTGGTCTATTCGCAAGAGCCAGCAGCTCAGATAGTGGCCCAAGTCGCTCAACCGAAGCCAGGGATGAAGGTCTTAGACTTGGCCGCAGCTCCTGGTGGTAAGACTACCCAACTCTTGTCTTATTTGGACAATCAAGGACTCTTGGTCTCCAATGAAATCCACAAGGGTCGCTCGAAAATTCTTGTAGAGAATGTAGAACGATTTGGTGCGCGAAATGTGCTAGTAACCAATGAGTCTGCTGATCGTCTGGCAAAAGTTTTCTCAGGCTTTTTTGATCTGATTGTACTAGACGCCCCTTGTTCAGGTGAGGGGATGTTTCGTAAGCAACCTGATGCCATGGATTATTGGTCTGTCGATTATCCTCGAGAGTGCAGTCTCCTTCAAAGAGAGATTCTAGAGGATACTCTCAAGATGTTGCTTCCAGGTGGTTCCTTGGTTTATTCAACCTGTACCTGGGCTCCTGAGGAAAATGAAGAGATTGTATCCTGGCTCTTAGATAATTTTGATCTGGAATTGGAAACGATCGAGAAGATCAATGGTATGGCAGAAGGCATTGACCATCCAGAAACGGCGCGGATGTATCCTCATCTCTTTAAAGGGGAGGGCCAATTTGTCGCTCGCTTCCGCTATCTAGGAGAGAATCGGCCTGCTAAAATCCCTTCCAAAAAGGACCAATTATCTGCTGAACAAAAGAAATTATGGCAGGAATTTGCTAAGAAACATTTGAAGATTACTCTAGAAGGGGTCCTTGAAACCTTTGGTGACGAGCTGTATTTGGTTCCACTTGCTTTACCTGATTTGCGAAAAGTAAAAATTGCCCGAAATGGCTTGCACCTAGGAACCTTCAAGAAAAATCGATTTGAACCTAGTTTTGCCCTTGGTCTAGCTCTGAAACCGAGTGAAGTCAAAGAAACCGTTTCGATCACGCCTGAGGACTTTGTTCATTATGTGGCGGGAGAGACGGTTCAATTGAGTGAAACGCATCCAAATGGATGGTACCAGGTCCTTGTAGAAGGCAATGGTTTGGGCTTTGCCAAAGTGACCGGGCAAACCCTGAAAAATTTCTATCCAAAGGGGCTTCGTTTTAGGTAAAATGCTGGGCAAAGAACCCGTTCTATGATATAGTGGAAGTACAGTTTTTTTAAAAAGAAACTTGTCAAAATCATAAGTGAAATAGTGAAATATCAAGGAGACATGATTTGAAAAAGTCTAAAAAGCTGATCCTAGGACTAGCGACGATCGCATTAGCAGGAAGTTTATCTGCTTGTGCTTCTTGGATCAATCGCGGAGAATCCATCACTGCTGTTGGATCCACTGCCTTGCAACCCTTGGTTGAAGGAGTGGTAGATCGCTACATTGAAGAACATCCTGGTAAGATTGTGAATGTACAAGGAGGAGGTTCTGGTACAGGACTTTCACAAGTTCAATCAGGTGCTGTGGACATCGGAAATAGTGACCTGTTTGCAGAGGAAAAGTCTGGGATCGATGCCTCTAGTCTGGTCGATCATCAGGTAGCCGTAGCAGGGACAGCCATCATTGCCAATAAAAATATCTCGATCGACAATCTGACAACGGAGCAATTGCGAAAGATCTTTACAGGTGAATATACCAACTGGAAGCAGTTAGGTGGTCCAGATCTTGAGATCACGATTGTGAACCGTGCCGTAGGTTCTGGTAGCCGTGCTGTCTTTGATGCCATTATCATGGATGGCAAACAACCCAAGCAGGCCCAAGAGCAAGACTCTAATGGAATGGTGAAAAACATCGTTTCTCAAACTCCAGGTGCCATCTCTTATCTAGCCTTTACCTACTTGGATAGCAGTGTCAAAACCATGAAGCTCAATGGTTATCAACCAACCAAAGCCAATGTCGTCAACAATAACTGGCCCATCTGGTCTTACGAACATATGTATACCAAGGGAAAACCCAATGAGTTGTCTAAAAAATTCATTGACTACATGATGACGGATGAGGTTCAGCAAAAAGTTGTTGGCAAGATGGGCTATATTCCAATCAATGATATGAAAGTCACCCGTGATTTAAAAGGGAATGTGACAAAAAAATAAAAGAATTAGGTAAAAAATGAACGAAGTAGCAAAAAAAATGCTGACGAAATCAAAAAACTCCCGCCTAGAAAAATTTGGGAAAACCATTACCTTTCTATGTATGAGTTTGATTGTTGTCGTCGTTGCCATGATTTTGATTTTCGTGGCCCAAAAAGGTTTATCGACTTTCTTTGTTAATAAAGTCAATATCTTTAGTTTTCTATTTGGGAGCTCTTGGAATCCTGCTGCAAAGGAATTTGGAGCCCTACCAATGATTTTAGGTTCCTTTATTGTAACCTTGCTTTCTGCCCTCTTAGCAACGCCGTTTGCCATTGGTGCGGCTGTTTTCATGACAGAAGTCTCCCCAAAAGGAGCTCGTTTCTTGCAACCAGCGATTGAGCTCTTGGTGGGAATTCCTTCCGTTGTTTATGGATTCATTGGTCTTCAAGTGGTTGTCCCATTTACGCGTAGTCTCTTTGGCGGGACTGGTTTTGGGATCCTCTCAGGGGTCTTTGTCCTCTTTGTTATGATTCTACCAACTGTTACCTTTATGACGACCGATAGCCTCCGAGCTGTACCCCGTCATTACCGGGAAGCTAGCATGGCCATGGGAGCGACCCGCTGGCAAACCATTTGGCATGTCACGCTCAAGGCAGCCCGCTCTGGAATCTTTACAGCGGTCGTCTTTGGAATGGCGCGTGCCTTTGGGGAAGCCTTGGCCATCCAGATGGTGGTCGGAAACTCTGCAGTGGTGCCAACCTCGCTCACTACACCAGCTTCCACCCTCACCTCTATTTTGACCATGGGAATCGGAAATACCGTCATGGGTACGGTCAATAACAATGTTCTTTGGTCACTCGCCTTGGTATTGCTCCTCATGAGTCTTGCCTTTAACAGTGTGATTAAACTGATTACGAAAGAAAGAGGTAAGAAGAACTATGCACGCTAAACGAATGGATAAAATTGCAACAGGAGTACTGTATGCTATTTCAGGGATCATCGTTGCGATTCTTGCCTCATTGATCCTTTATATCTTGGTCCGTGGCTTGCCCCATGTATCCTGGCACTTCTTGACTGGTAAATCCTCTTCTTATCAAGCAGGAGGAGGGATCGGAATTCAATTGTATAATTCCTTCTTCCTCTTGGTTATTACCTTGGTGATTTCCTTCCCACTTTCTCTTGGAGCTGGGATTTACCTCTCTGAGTATGCTAAAAAAGGTCGTTTGACCAATTTGGTTCGTACCTGTATTGAGATCTTGTCTTCTTTGCCATCTGTCGTTGTAGGTCTCTTTGGTTACTTGGTTTTCGTTGTCCAGTTCAAATACGGATTTTCGATCATTTCAGGGGCCTTGGCCTTGACCGTCTTTAACCTGCCACAGATGACCCGCAATATCGAAGATAGCTTGCAGCACGTTCACCATACACAGCGCGAAGCAGGTCTAGCATTGGGCTTGTCTCGCTGGGAAACTGTGATTCATGTCGTGGTACCAGAAGCTCTTCCAAGTATTATCACTGGGGTCGTCTTAGCCTCAGGACGGATCTTTGGGGAAGCTGCTGCCTTGATCTATACAGCAGGTCAATCGGCTCCAGCCCTTGATTGGTCAAACTGGAATATCTTTAGTGTGACCAGTCCGATTTCGATCTTCCGTCAGGCTGAAACCTTGGCTGTCCATATCTGGAAGGTCAACAGTGAAGGAACTATTCCAGACTCGATCGAAGTCTCAGCGGGTTCTGCCGCAGTTCTTTTGATCTTTATCTTGATCTTTAACTTTGGAGCGCGCAAACTCGGAAGTTACCTCCATAAAAAACTAACATCTGCTTAAAGGAGAAGAAATGTCAAAATACAATTGGGATGAGAGACACATCATTACTTTTCCTGAAGAAAAGGTGGTCCTATCGACCAAAGATTTGCATGTCTATTATGGAACGAACGAGTCCATTAAAGGCGTTGATATGCAGTTTGAAAAGAATAAGATTACAGCCTTGATCGGTCCTTCAGGATCTGGGAAATCCACCTACCTCCGTAGTTTGAACCGGATGAATGATACCATCGATATTGCGCGTGTAACGGGTGAAATTTGGTATGAAGGAATCGATGTTAATCGTCCAGATATCAATGTTTATGAAATGCGCAAGCACATTGGGATGGTTTTCCAACGGCCCAATCCTTTTGCCAAATCGATTTATAAAAACATTACCTTCCCGCATGAACGCGCTGGGGTGAAAGATAAGAAGATCTTGGACGAATTGGTCGAGACTTCTTTGAAACAGGCAGCTCTATGGGATCAGGTCAAGGATGATCTTCATAAATCAGCCCTGACACTTTCAGGTGGTCAACAGCAACGACTTTGTATCGCGCGAGCCATCTCTGTGAAGCCAGATATCTTACTCATGGATGAGCCTGCTTCAGCGCTTGATCCGATCGCGACAGCGCAATTAGAAGAAACCATGCTTGAGTTGAAGAAGGATTATACCATTGTCATCGTGACCCACAGCATGCAACAAGCAGCCCGTGCTAGCGATTATACCGGTTTCTTCTATCTTGGAAACCTCATCGAGTACGATAAGACTTCGAATATTTTCCAAAATGCGAAATTGCAATCGACCAACGATTATGTATCTGGTCACTTTGGATAAAGTAAAATGACAACAAAAAGGAAAATAGAATGACAGAACCAATTTTGCAAGTCAAGGACTTGTCGGTTTATTACAATAAAAAGAAGGCTCTAAATAGCGTCTCCTTGGACTTTGCTCCAAAGGAGATTACAGCCTTGATTGGTCCTTCAGGATCAGGGAAATCTACCCTTTTAAAAGCCATTAACCGCATGGGCGACCTCAACCATGAGGTCACCACTACAGGAACTATCCTCTACAATGGACATAATATCTACGGACCACGGACCGATACGGTCGAATTGCGTAAGGAAATCGGAATGGTCTTCCAACAGCCCAATCCTTTCCCTATGTCCATTTATGATAATGTGACCTATGGATTGATGATTAATGGTGTCAAGGACAAGGCTGTCTTGGATGAAGCAGTTGAAACCTCTTTGAAACGCGCTTCCATCTGGGATGAAGTCAAGGATCGACTGCATGATTCAGCTATCGGACTTTCCGGTGGTCAGCAGCAGCGGGTCTGTGTGGCGCGGGTTCTTGCGACCAGTCCAAAGATTATTCTTTTGGATGAACCAACTTCAGCGCTGGACCCGATTTCAGCTGGTAAGATTGAAGAAACCTTATATGGACTAAAAGACCGCTACACCATGCTCTTGGTGACACGCTCCATGCAGCAAGCGAGTCGGATTTCTGATAAAACAGCCTTTTTCTTGGATGGCGATTTGATCGAGTACAATGATACCAATGAAATGTTCTTGAACCCAGCTAAGAAAGAAACAGAAGACTATGTCTCTGGTAAATTTGGATAGGAAGAAAATAAAATGTTACGAGTTCAATTTGAAGAAGATTTAGAGAAGTTGCATAACCAGTTTTATGCAATGGGAAATGAAGTGTTGAGTCAGATCAACCGTACGGTCCGCGCTTTTGTGACCCATGACCGTGAATTGGCCCGCCAAGTTATTGAAGATGATGCGGAGATCAACGACTACGAAGTGAAATTAGAGCGTAAATCCTTTGAGATTATTGCCCTTCAACAGCCCGTTTCACAAGACCTTCGTATCGTGATGACTGTCTTAAAAGCGGTCTCCGACTTAGAGCGGATGGGGGACCACGCAGTATCAATTGCCAAGGCAACCATTCGCATGAAAGGGGAAGTCCGCATCCAATCTGTTGAGGAAGAGATCAGCAAGATGGGCCGTGAAGTCAAAGATTTTGTCGAAGCGACACTAGATGTTTACCTCAAAGGCGATGTGGATTTGGCCTATGAAGTTGCGACACGAGACGAAGTCATCAACCATTACTTCGATAGCATCCAAGAATTAGCAACAGAAGAAATTCGGAAAAATCCTGAGTCCATCGTGACAGGACGGGATTATTTCCAAGTGATCAACTTCTTGGAACGTATCGGAGATTATGCAAAAAACATCTGTGAATGGGTGGTTTACTTCGAGACAGGTAAAATTATCGAAATGTAAGATCATGGAGTCTTTTCGATATCAGACAGGCATTGTCATGCTTGTCTTTTATTTTATCCCAACTTTGTGATAAAATAGTTTTATTAGGGCTTTTGATTGGAAAAGCGTGAAACATTTAAAGGAGGAAATTATGCAAGCAGTTGCACATTTTGTAGAAACATTCGTTCCAGAACATTACGAAGTGTTTTTGGATTTAAGTCGTAAAACTAAGACCTTTAGCGGTCGTGTGGTAATCACAGGTCAAGCCAAGGCGGACAAGATCTCGCTTCACCAAAAGGATTTGACCATCGAAACAGTAGAAGTAGCAGGTCAAGCCTGTCCATTTACGGTTGATGATGACAATGAAGCAGTCTATGTTGAATTGGAAGGAACAGGTCAAGTAACGATTACCTTGACCTATTCTGGTAAGATCACAGACAATATGACAGGGATTTACCCATCTTACTACAGCATTGATGGCGTGAAGAAGGAAGTCCTCTCTACTCAGTTTGAGAGCCATTTTGCGCGTGAAGCCTTCCCAAGTGTGGACGAGCCTGAAGCTAAAGCAACGTTTGATCTTTCTTTGAAATTTGACCAAGAAGAAGGGGAAATTGCCCTTTCAAATATGCCTGAAATCGATGTGGAAAACCGCAAAGAAACAGGAATTTGGAAATTTGCTACGACTCCACGGATGTCTTCTTACCTCCTTGCCTTTGCTGCCGGAGACCTCCAAGGAGTGACAGCTAAGACTAAGAATGGAACCCTTGTCGGAGTCTATTCAACAAAAGCTCACCCATTAGAAAACTTAGATTTCTCTTTAGATATTGCAGTTCGTGCTATTGAATTCTACGAAGACTACTATGGTGTGAAGTATCCAATCCCTCAATCTCTTCATATCGCCCTTCCAGACTTCTCTTCAGGTGCGATGGAAAACTGGGGCTTGGTAACCTACCGTGAAGTCTACCTTCTTGTTGATGAGAATTCGACTGCCCAAAGCCGTCAAACAGTAGCCTTAGTGGTGGCTCACGAGTTGGCTCACCAATGGTTCGGAAACCTGGTGACCATGAAATGGTGGGATGACCTCTGGTTGAATGAAAGCTTCGCCAATATGATGGAATATGTCAGCTTGGATGCTATCGAACCAAGCTGGAATATCTTTGAAGACTTCCAAACAACCGGTGTGCCTGCTGCCTTGAAACGCGATGCTACAGATGGCGTTCAATCCGTCCATGTGGAAGTCAAACACCCTGACGAGATCAACACCCTCTTTGACCCAGCGATCGTTTACGCCAAGGGTAGCCGTCTCATGCACATGCTTCGCCGTTGGTTAGGCGATGACGCCTTCCGTAAAGGGTTGAAGATCTACTTTGAAAAACACCAATACAGCAATACCATCGGTCGTGACCTTTGGGATGCTCTTGGGCAAGCTTCAGGTCGCGATGTCGCAGCCTTTATGGATTCTTGGTTGGAGCAACCAGGATACCCTGTTGTCTCAGCTTCTGTGGAAAACGATACCTTGATCATCCGTCAAGAGCAGTTCTTCATCGGAGAAAGAGAAGAAAAAGGTCGCAAGTGGGTTGTTCCTTTAAATAGCAACTGGACAGGTATTCCAGATACTTTGGAAACTGAAGTCTTAGAAATTCCAAACTACAGTGCCTTGAAAGTAGCTAACAGCGGAGCTCTTCGCTTCAATACAGAAAATACAGCTCACTATATCAGTGACTACCGTGGGGAATTGTTGGAAGGCATCCTTGCTGAACTTGCTAGCTTGGATAGCACTTCGAAACTACAAGTGGTTCAAGAACGCCGTCTCTTAGCGGAAAGTGGTCAAATTTCTTATGCAAGCCTCTTGCCAGTGATTGAACACTTGACAGAAGAAAGTTCCTACTTGGTTGTTTCAGCTGTTTCGAGCGTCTTAGCTGGAATCAGTCTCTTTGTGGATGAAGGAACTGAAACAGAAGCGGCCTTCCATGAGTTGTTGAAACGCCTGAACCGTTACAACTTTGAACGCTTGGGTCTAGAAGCTAAGCCTGGTGAAACAGAAGAAGACGAAAAAGTTCGTCAACTAATGATTGCTAATATGATCAAGGCCAATGATGAAGCTGCAAAAGCTCAAGCGAGCGCTATCTTTGAAGCGCACGCAGCTGATTTGGAAAAACTTCCAGCTGCCATCCGCTTGCAAATCTTGGTCAACCAAATCAAGCACCAGGAAACCAAGGCGCTTAGCCAACAATACCTGGACACCTATGTGAAGACAGTTGATGGAAACTTTAAACGCCAGTTGGCGGCTGCACTTTCTTATACCAAGGATAAGGAAACTTTGGAAGCTCTATTGAAGGAGTGGAAGAACAAGGATGTGGTGAAACCACAGGACTTGGCTATGAGCTGGTACTACAACTTCTTGCACGATGACTTTACCCAAGGAAGAACTTGGACTTGGGCGCGTGAAAACTGGGATTGGATCAAGAAAGCACTCGGTGGTGATATGAGCTTTGATAAGTTTGTCATCTACCCAGCTAACTGTTTCAAGACTCGTGAACGGTTAAATGAATACAAGGCCTTCTTTGAGCCTCAATTGGATGATATGGCGATCAGCCGCAATATCAAGATGGGAATCAAAGAAATTGCTGCTCGTGTGGATTTAATCCAACGGGAAAAAGCAGCAGTAGAAGCTGCTATCCTTGCTACGAAATAAATGAAATAAATTTATAAAAGATGCTACAGAATTCATTCTGTAGCATCTTTTGTTTTTCAATGAATCATTTGTATTGGATATCGAAGGAGAAGGATCATTAGTTTATTGGACTTGGTAAGAGAATCTCCGTTCGATAGTGGCTATTTTCTTTGAATCGCTTGATAGTTCCTTGGTATTCTTGTACGAGGGCATCAACGTTTCGCAAGCCCCAACCATCTCTTTGACGTGTTTTACGAGTCTCTTGTTCCTGTTCATTAAAGGTATTGTTGATCGAAATAAATAGATTTTGTTGAAAATAACGTATATTCAGAGACAATGTTCTCTCTGATTTATCAGTCAATCGAAGACAGGCTGAAATACTATTATCCAAACAATTTCCTAAAATAACAGCTAGAACATCTGGCTGAATAGATAGTTCTTGTGGGATAAAGCAGTTAATATCCAATTCAATTTCATCTTCCACATCGTGCAGTTTTTGATTCAGTAAATAATTAACCGTTGGA
>NZ_CM002128.1:324769-328587 GCF_000448565.1 Streptococcus sp. HSISM1
AATCGCTTGATAGTTTCCTTGGTATTCTTGTACGAGGGCATCAACGTTTCGCAAGCCCCAACCATCTCTTTGACGTGTTTTACGAGTCTCTTGTTCCTGTTCATTAAAGGTATTGTTGATCGAAATAAATAGATTTTGTTGAAAATAACGTATATTCAGAGACAATGTTCTCTCTGATTTATCAGTCAATCGAAGACAGGCTGAAATACTATTATCCAAACAATTTCCTAAAATAACAGCTAGAACATCTGGCTGAATAGATAGTTCTTGTGGGATAAAGCAGTTAATATCCAATTCAATTTCATCTTCCACATCGTGCAGTTTTTGATTCAGTAAATAATTAACCGTTGGATTTTTGGAGTAAAAGGTTTGTTTTCCTGAAATACTATCGGTTAACGACTGAAGGTACTCTCTAGCCTCATCAGGATTTTCTTCTAGAAGTGCCAAGAGGGTTAAATGTTTATTTTTTAAGTCATGCCGAAGACTTTGCAATCGTTGGTATTCTTCTTGAGACTGCTGTGTTTCTCTTAATTGGAATTGAAGTTGTTCTTTATCTAATTTATTTTGATAATAAGCGTGCTGTTGTTGAGAAAGATGTAAGGTAAAATACAGCGAGGAAAACGACAATACAATAAGAGACAAGAGTGAAATGACAGAAAGATAATCTGGTCCAAATACTTGCCCTTGAATAGCAGATACAGTAAAGGCAAAAATAATCGATAAAATCGGCACGATAAATTGATAAAGCCAATTTCTTCTAGATGTTGCCATGCTTAACTTTTGATGTGTTCGAAATAACTGTCGAAGAACAAGAGTGATCACAGTTGAAAAAAGAAAACTGATGGCAAGGTAACCACTAATCAGTTCTAAATTTTTCGATACTTTTGACAGTGGAAGAAATAGTTGGATAGCTTGATTGAGGACAGCTCCGGCTAATAATGTTAGGCTTGTTTGTAAGAATATCCAAAAAGAAGAATCACGAAAGGAGTAGCCAAAATAGAGTCCTACAAGAGAGGATTCTACAATACTAAGAAAGAGATTGCTAACTAAAAACACTCGACTTTCTAAAAATAGAAACACAAGAGCCACATGAAAAAGAAAGAAACAACAAAGGACTAATAGTGTCTCTTTTGAATGTTTACTTTTGGATATTGGCCTATAAAATAAAACACTTGCTAGAAATAAGTCAAACAAGATACTAATGATCCGTAATCCTATTAGCATTAGAAATTCCTTTCACTGAGATAGTTATAGTATTTTTCTTTAAAAGAAGACTGGAACTTACGACTAATTGGAAGTGAATGCTCCTCGGTTCCATTTAGCAAAATAGTTACTGTTTTCGCATCAAAATCTTTGATATATTTGGGATTTACAATATAAGAAGCATGAATTTGAATAAAATAATCAGGTAGTTTATCTAAAATATCTTGAGTTTTTAGTAAGGACTTATAGGTATCTGCTAGTGTGTAAATAAAAACGGAACGCTTATCTTTCTCAAAATAGGTAATGTCACTTAAAGGAATAGAGTAACTTTGTTTTCCAAATGAGAAGTTAAAGATGGTTTGTCCTAAATCTAAATAACGCAAGATCCTATCTAATACCTTATTTAACCTTTGGGGTTCAATGGGTTTTACTAAGTAATCAAAAGTCTGTACTTCAAATACTTGTTCCATGTAATCACGATAGCTGGTCACAAAAATAATGGGGATAAAAGGATTGAACTGACGAATTTCACGTGCAAGGTCAATTCCAGTAATTTGTGGCATATCAATATCCAAAAAAACACAATGTGTATCACTTGTTAACTGTTCTAGCATTTTTTGTGGATTTGTATATAGTTTTGTTTCTACAGGAACCTTGTCGTAAGAAAGTAAATACTGTTCTAACTGACTAGCATCTCTAGTTGAGTCATCACAAATAACGACGTTTAACATAAGTCCCCCTTATCAAATTGAGTTGGCTAATTATGACACTAAAATGGTAAATCATGACGTAAACCATGGAAAGTCATATGTTTATTATACAATAATCTTATCAAAAATGAAGGAAGCTGGGAAAATCTTCTCAGTCTTGAGTGATGAGATGAAGACATTTGCGACACTGACTATTAAAGATTTGACAAAATCATTTGATAAGCAACATTTTGCTAATAATCATATTTCCTTAGAAATAGAAGTTGCTAAAATTACAGCCTTTTTAGGACACAATGGTGCTGGTAAGTCCACCCTCTTAAATCAAATGATTGGTTTTACCAAACCTGATAAAGGAGACGTTTGCTATGGAGACATTTCTTTTGTACAGAATCGTAAACAAGCTCGCTCAATGATGAGCTATATGTCGCAACAGTATGCACCACTTGAGAAATTGACGGTGGAACAAAACATAGAAATGCTTGGAAGAATGAGAGGATTAAACACCTTAGATTTACAAAAAGAAATGGATCAGCTCTTAACCGACTTGGAAATTAAGGAGTACCGGGCAAAACAAGGGAAGGATCTCTCAGGCGGTTTAAAGCGTCTAACTTCTTTTGCAATGGCTTTAATCGGATCTCCGACCATCATTCTTCTTGATGAGCCCACGAACGATGTTGATCCAATACGTCGTGAAAAACAATGGCAATTATTACAGAAGTTGGCGCATAAAGGGCATACCATTATTATTGTGACACATAACTTGTTGGAAGTTGAAAAATATGCAGACAACTATGCCTTATTTAACCATGGGAAGTTAATCAAATCAGGACCAGTTCAGCAAATAACCTATCAAAAGCAGTATCAAATCTCTTTTGAGTTTAGGAATGAAGATAGCTTAGCTCTATTTCAAGATTATACCATCATCAATGGTTCGATTTGCCAGATTGAAATAGAAGAGGAGGAGTTAACAAGACTGCTACCAAAAATAACACAGGAATTGGATAGAAAGAATATTTTTAATCTGTCACTTGCTCAGAAAAACGTATCCATTTCAGATCTTTATAGAGAGGAGTTGACAAACTGATATGACTCAATTTTTTTACTTACTTCGTTGGAACTATCTTCGTCAAAAAGATCTATTTCTACTCTTTACGCTAGCTCAGGTTCTGTTGTCCATTTCACTTCTTTTTGGTTATCCACTAGTGATCGGTGAGATTGATACGACAGCTGCCTACTATCTCTCTTCTGGTTCAGTTCTGATAGGAATCATTTCTATTGGCTGTACTATCTCATCCCCTGTTATAGCAAATGCGAAGTCAGAAGGACATGTAGACTACGTACGATCCCTTCCAATACCTCGAATTCTGATTTCCTTAGCAGATCTTTGGATGTGGATGATTGCTATTTTGCCTGGAGTGTTCATTTCTGTTATACTGGGCTATTTTCGTTTTTCTGTCCGCCTAAATGTATCTGTTCTGGCTGTTTTCATCCTATTTCTGATCTGTCTTACGATGATCAGTCTTGGATTTGCCATTGCTTATACTTTTTCTCCCAATATTGTCACGCTGATGTCTCAGTTGATTCTCATGATTGGTTTGATGTTTTCTCCAATCATGTACCCAGCGAGTCGTCTTCCAGATTGGGTAAACCATCTCTATCATGTTCTTCCATTTGTCCCTTCTGTCAACCTCCTACGAGCTTGTGTCTATAGTCATGGTCACGTCTCATTTTTTGACTTCACTATTCTGATCATCTGGATTTTGCTAACACAGTTACTGATCTTGAGAGTTCTTTATAAGGAAAAATAAAGGAAGGAGGGGAGATAGAAGGTTCTTCTTCGAAACAGTAATCCATTTAAAAGTAGTTTAATTGAAGAGATTTATAAATGTATCCCTACAACAAAAA
>NZ_CM002128.1:329822-332288 GCF_000448565.1 Streptococcus sp. HSISM1
GTTAATATATCTGCTAAGCCCTTTGAATCTTATTTGAAATACCAGTGGTGTTTGAGACTGGCAAAAATTGCCTTGCTGGTGATCGTGATGATGACCAGTTTGATGAGGTCAGCAAGGATAAAGGGAGCAACGACCAAAGTAAATGCTTTTTGGAGATCAGTATGCGTGACCAGCATAAAGCCGATAGCTCCTGACACAAAGAGGAGAGCACTACTGAGGAGATTGGCCAAAAAGATAGTGAAAATGCTGGATTTAGCATTGGTAAATAGAGACGTGATCCATGCTCGGAATGGGAAGAAGAGGAGGAAACCAGCAGTAGGACCAAGGAAATGCGAAGCGCCACCAGCACCGCCGGCAAATACTGGAAAACCTAAGAAGCCTAAAAGTAGGTAGAGACAGACTGTGACAAAGGCATGGCTGGGTTTATAGATGGTCCCGATGATCCCGATCATGAGTGTCTGCAGGGTCAAAGGAATTGGACCAAAGGGAATGGTGAATTGAGATAGGACGGAGATCATGGCCACTCCAATGGAGATGAGAACTAAGGGAAAGATTTTCTTCATAACAGTTAACCTCGTATTTATTTTATGGTAACTATTCTACAATAAGGGGTTCATCCTGTCAATAGCCCACGCTTGTTTTAGGATTTTTTAAGTAAAAATTTAGGCAGGCTTAAGACTCCTGAAGTATAATCGCCTTATTAAAGGATAGAGCTCCCTTTAAATTTTTAAAGACAAGTACTTGTACAAAAAGATAAAAGGTAAAAAGATGAATCAAAAAGAAACAAAACAAGTAGTCGAAACGCAAGAATCCAAAGAAAAAATGGTTGTCCTCAAACGAAGCCCTAAGTGGTGGATTGGAATGGCAGCAGTTGGTGGATTGTTGGTTGGTGCTGGAAGTGGCTTTGGTGTCGGTGTCATCGCCTCTCAATCCTCCAATAACCAACAATTTTCTCAAGAGGTCCAAACGGGTCAGAACCAAGGATCCAATCAGCAACAAAATAGTCAAACGGGCCATCCTTCACAAGGAAACCAGCAAAATGGTGGCCCACAGGATGGCGGACCTCAAGGCGGTGGTCCACAAGGTGGTGGCCAAGGCCAAGGTGGCCCGCAAGGTGGCGGTCCGGGTCAAATGCCACAAGAAGGCAATGGTGGCCCACAAGGGAATGGTCCAGATAATGGCATGAACCAATCTGGCGGACAAGAAGGGAACCAGGGGTCCTCTAAAAAGTCCAATAAGAAGAATTCAAGAAATAAAAACAAGACGAGTGACAGTCAAAGTAACAAAGAAAACACGACAAACTCATAGAATTAGCCTTCCTCAGGCAGGCTGAATTTGATCATAAAACCAGGTTCTAAACTATAGGAAATGAAGGCAAGTCGTGTTATAATGGTTAAGAATAGATTAGAAAGACTCACTCACGAAAGAGAAGAGGATACGACGATGATTAAAATTCTATTGGTCGAAGATGACCTTGGTTTATCAAATTCAGTATTTGATTTTTTAGATGATTTTGCGGATGTCATGCAGGTCTTTGACGGAGAAGAAGGTCTTTACGAAGCAGAAAGCGGGATCTATGATTTGATTTTGCTGGACCTGATGCTTCCTGAAAAAGACGGTTTCCATGTCTTGAAAGAATTGCGTGAAAAAGGCGTGACAACCCCTGTTTTGATCATGACAGCCAAAGAAAGTCTGGATGACAAAGGACACGGCTTTGAGCTAGGGGCAGACGATTACCTCACCAAGCCTTTCTACCTAGAAGAGCTTAAGATGCGGATTCAAGCCCTCTTGAAGCGCTCAGGAAAGGTCAATGAAAATACCCTTAATTATGGCAATTTGAAGGTTAATTTATCTACCAATTCGACTTATGTGGATGGGAAAGAAGTGGAACTTCTTGGGAAGGAATTTGATCTTTTGGTCTATTTCCTTCAAAACCAAAATGTCATCCTTCCAAAGACCCAGATCTTCGATCGTCTCTGGGGCTTTGATAGTGACACAACCATCTCAGTGGTTGAAGTCTATGTTTCAAAAATCCGTAAGAAATTAAAAGGTACTGATTTCGTTGAGAACTTGCAAACATTGCGCAGTGTGGGGTATATCTTAAAAGATGCTAACCAGAATTAAGAAAACCGTCGGGGAAGATGATTTTTCCTACTTCATCCGATATTTTGGGCTCTTTACTTTGATATTCTCAGCCATGACCCTGATTATCATTCAGGTCATGCGCTCGAGTCTCTATACAACGGTCGATGAGAACCTCAAGACTCTCAGTCAGGATCCCTACTCGCTTGTAGCGATTGCTTATCGAGACCAGCGACAGTCAAATACCAAAAGAGATGATAATGATCATGAGATGATGATCCCAGATCATGATCAATCAGAACCTAAAGGGGATGTCACATCCAATACCACTGTTGTTTTGCTCAATAAAAAATATGAAAACTTGACAACCGGTAATGGGTTTTT
>NZ_CM002128.1:333177-348759 GCF_000448565.1 Streptococcus sp. HSISM1
CTTTGATATTCTCAGCCATGACCCTGATTATCATTCAGGTCATGCGCTCGAGTCTCTATACAACGGTCGATGAGAACCTCAAGACTCTCAGTCAGGATCCCTACTCGCTTGTAGCGATTGCTTATCGAGACCAGCGACAGTCAAATACCAAAAGAGATGATAATGATCATGAGATGATGATCCCAGATCATGATCAATCAGAACCTAAAGGGGATGTCACATCCAATACCACTGTTGTTTTGCTCAATAAAAAATATGAAAACTTGACAACCGGTAATGGGTTTTTAAACTTCAAGACGGTGACGTTTGGTCGAAAGCTCCTCAACAAAGTTTCCCAGCTTCAAATTACAAATAGCTATGGGAAAAAAGAAAGTTACCGGGCTTATATGGCAGAGTTGAGTTTATCTGATGATGAAAGTGATAGTGATATCAAGTATGCGGTTGTCATGACCAATATCAGTCAGCTAGAGCAGACCAGTGAAGAGCACGAAAGCCAAATCGCCCTTGTCATGATCTGCTTCTGGGGAATCTCTTTATTCGCTAGTCTCTTCTTAGCACGTCTCAGCGTCAAGCCCCTTCTTGAGAGTATGCAAAAGCAAAAGGCTTTCGTGGAAAATGCTTCCCATGAGTTGAGGACGCCTTTAGCAGTTCTGCAAAATCGCCTCGAAACGCTTTTTAGAAAGCCTGAAGCGACCATTATGGAATCGAGTGAGAATATTGCATCCAGCTTGGATGAAGTTCGAAATATGAAGCTCTTGACTACCAACCTTCTCAATATCGCCCGAAGGGATGATGGCTTGAAACCAGAGATGGAAGATATTGAACCAAGCTTTTTCGATCAGACCTTCTCGAATTTTGAGATCATTGCGGAAGAAAATGACAAACTCTTCCGAGGAGACAATCAGGTGGACAAAGTCATTTGTTCTGACAAGACACTCCTCAAGCAATTGATGACGATTCTCTATGACAATGCCTTGAAATATACCGATGAAGATGGTGAGATCCAGTTTGAAGTCCAGTTGAAGGACAAAAATCTTCTTTTGAGGGTACTGGATAATGGTCCAGGGATTCGAGATGAGGATAAGAAACGGATATTTGATCGTTTTTACCGGGTCGACAAGGCCAGAACCCGTCAGAAAGGTGGTTTTGGTTTGGGGTTATCCCTCGCTAAGCAGATTGTAGAAGCCTTTAAAGGGACCATTCAAGTCAAAGATAATAAACCAAAAGGGACCATCTTTGAAGTGAAATTATCCATTAAGACGGAAAGTCGTAAAAAAAATCGTTCATAATCTTTAAAAAATAGAAAAGAGGAAAACCTATGAGTTCAAAAATGTTGCACACTTGCCTTCGTGTGGAAAACTTAGAAAAATCAATCGCTTTTTACCAAGATGCTTTTGGTTTTGAAGAAAAACGTCGGAAAGATTTTCCAGACTACAAGTTCACGATTGTTTATTTGGCCTTGCCTGGAGATGACTATGAGTTGGAATTGACTTACAATTATGATCATGGTCCATATGTCATCGGAGATGGCTATGCTCATGTCGCCTTGAGTACTCCTGATCTAGAAGGTTTGAATGCGGAACACAAGGCTAAAGGCTATGAAGTGACGGAACCAAAAGGTCTTCCAGGAACGAAACCGAATTACTATTTCGTTGTAGATCCGGATGGATATAAAGTAGAAGTCATTCGCGAAAAATAAGAGGGATTAAAAATAAGGGCCGCTGTCGGCTACGACAGTCGCCCTCTTTTTATGAAACCATTTACAAAAAAGGAATGTTTTTTCGAGAGAAATTTGCTATAATAAAGTTATGAGATTCAAACACACGAAAACTATTTTATTAATCATTACAAATCTCCTTTTACTGATTCTTTTGTATATCGGCTATCAAAAGATTCAAAGGGTTCGTGAACAAAAAGCCTATCAGGATCAGTTTGATAAGGTCACCCAACTCGAGAAAAGCTCTGAAAAAGGGAAAGATGTTCAAGTTCAGGAAGGGATTTTAGGAACTTCTTATGTGACAGCTTATTATCCTACTAAAGATGGACAGCCTGTTGAGATTGTGAAAGATAAGATCCAAGAAGACCTTCAGCGTATAGGATCCGATGAGAAAATCAAAGAGCCAAAGCATTTGACCTTCTACCATAGTGAAGAAGCAGATGCGCCTTTTGTCGGCTATCACCCTATCCAAATCAAGCGGGCTGAATACCAGTACAAAAAAGGGAAATTCATCAAAGATGAGACGGTGAAGTTGCCCCTCTTTTACTTGGATGATGAGAACAATCCTCTGACCCTGAGCCAAGTTTTTGCGGATCCAGATGGAGCAAAACAGATCTTTTTGGAGGAATTACGGGGGAATCTAGCCTTTCGTCAGTTGGACGAGGAAAGCATTGATCAAATGGTTGCCCACTTCTCAGAGTTGGATTTGAGCCAATGGGAATTCCAATATGAAAAAGGAAATTTCACCATTCCATTTCCAACCAAGGTTAAGGGAGACGATACCTTCACTGTTCCCTTGTCTAAATTCTATGATGTGATTGATACAGAGCGCTTGCTTCCTGATGATCTAGCTTCTTACCAATCCTATATTGAAGAACGCCACCGTAAGATGATTGCTCTGACCTTTGATGATGGACCAGATCCAACGACGACCCCTCAGGCGCTGGCCATCTTAAAGAAATACAATGCCAAAGCTACCTTCTTTATGGTCGGAAAAAATGTCAGTGCGAATCCCGATATTGCTAAACAAGTCCGCAAAGAGGGGCATCAAATCGGGAACCATACTTGGGATCATCCTCAGTTGCCAAAATTGAGCTTGGATAATGCTAAAAAAGAAATCTTGGATACCCAAGAAGCTATTCAAAAAGCGACAGGTGTGCAGACCAAGATTACCCGTCCTCCGTATGGAGCTATCAATAACGCCATCCAATACGGTGTCGACCAGTCCTTCATCATGTGGGATGTAGATAGCCTAGATTGGAAGACACATAATACGACGGCCATTCTCAATGAAGTGAAGAAAGAAGTCAAACCGGGTTCTATTATCCTCATGCATGATATCCATCAAACCACGATTGACGCTCTACCGACCGTCCTTGACTACCTCAAATCACAAGGCTATACCTTTGTAACGGTGGATGAATTGTTGGATTATCAACTTGAAAGCCATCGCATCTATTACAATGGAAATTAACGTAAAAATCCTCTGCAGTTCATTCACTAGCAGAGGATTTTCTTATTCATTTAAAAAGAGTTCGGAATTTTTTAAAACCAGTTCACGGACAGAAGCGTATTTTTTCAAGGCTTTGAGTTCTTCTGGGTGGGTGATAAAGGTGATCACATAGCCATCACGCCCCATTCGTCCTGTTCGACCGGCACGGTGGGTATAGGTCTCCACATCACGAGGAATATCGTAGTTAATCACACACTCAAGATGTTCAATGTCGATTCCACGAGCGACCAAATCGGTGGCCAGCAAGAGGGTTAGCTGATGGTCTTTGAAGCGCTCCAGAATGACCTTGCGGTATTTGACATTGACATCGCTGGCGAGCGATACGGCTTCGACACCCCGGTATTGTAGTTTTTCTTCAGCACTCCCCAGATCAGATAGGCTATTGAAAAAAGCCAGACCACGAAAATCTTCGACATAGGCGAGTTTGCGGAGCAATTCGACCTTGTCCCGCTTATCCACTTGCATATAAAAATGTTGGATATTGTCCAAAGAAACTCCATCAACCGAAATGCGAAGAGTATTTTCTTCTAGCTGGTCAGGATCGACCTTGGCTGTGGCGCTCATATAGATATATTGGTGGTCACGGGGAGCATAGTGGCTGATCTTGTCGACGAAGTGGTACTGAGAATCGCTCAGTAATTGGTCGAATTCATCTAAAATGATAGTTTCCACATTCATCATTTTGATCTTTTTCAGCTTGATCAGTTCAAAGATCCGACCAGGCGTCCCAACCAGGATTTCGGGTCCTTTTTTGAGGCGTTCGATTTGCCGTTTTTGACTAGATCCTGAAAGGAAGAGTTGTGTCTGGAGACCGAGAGGCTCTGCCCATTGTTTGGTGACATCAAAAATTTGTCCTGCTAACTCTGTGTTAGGAGCCAAAATCAAGAGTTGTTGGGCCTTCTTCGGTTTGAGTTTGAGCAAGCTCGGAAAGAGGTAGGCGAGTGTCTTACCAGTACCGGTAGGACTGATCCCGAGGACATTTTCTCCTTCATAGATAGGGGAGAAGATCTGTTCCTGAATTTCAGTGAATGTATCAAATCCGAGTGTTTCTAACTGGTCTTTCCAGCTTTGTGGAAATTGTTCTTTCATTCTTTTTCATCCTTAAATTGTATTCCAGCGCTTTGACGCATCTGGTAGAGGGTTTCATGGACCTGCTCAGCTGTTTGTAACCACTCAAGATAAGCAGACGGCTTTTGATGAGCGATGGCAAGGGCAAAGGCTTCCGCCTCTTCTTGCATTTGGTGTGGGCAGGCCTGGATCGGAAGGTCGATGGCTTCCCCAGAATGGCTGACGAAGCGGGCCTGGTTGAAGGATGCTACAGCATTGAGAGTTAGTGTTCCAGTTTTGGTGTAGATTTCAGCAGGTAGATGGCTGGTGATATTTTTCCCTGCCTGAATAGCAACCTGAAAATCTGGATAAATCAAGACGCCTTGACCATAGAGATCAACCGAATTGGGTAATTGCTGAGCAGTATAGTGGCTGGAGATCGGTTCTCCAAAGAAGCCAATGGCCAGGTAGAGGCAGTAGACTCCCAGATCCATCAAGGCTCCACCTGCATAGACATCTGAGAAAATATTGGGCATCTCACCTGCAAGAAGGGCCGGCAATTTAGAAGAATATTTGGCAAAGGTGAAGTTAGCGCCTAGTATTTCCTGGTTAGAGAGGAAGTCTTTAACTACTTGAAAGGCTGCTTCTTGATAATTTCTGGCAGCTTCAAAGAGATAGACCTGGTGCTCCTTAGCGAGCTTGACCAGTTCCCTCCATTCAGAAGGATTGGTCACAGCGGGTTTTTCAATGATGACATGCTTCTTGGCCAGAATAGCAAGCTTGGCCTGAGCGAAATGAAGAGAATTGGGGCTGGCTATGTAGATCACATCCAGCTCACTGTCTAAGAAGTCGATGAAATCCGTGTAGCAAGAGATCGCTCCATAAGGCTCGCAAAACTCTTGAGCCGTCTTCATTTTTCTCGAATACACAGCCTGCAAGTGATAGTGGCCTGTCTGATAAGCAGCTGTAATAAATTCATGTGAAATCCAACTCGTACCAATAATTCCCAGCTTTAACATAAGGTGTCCTTCCGTCATCGATTCACTCTATTATACCATGAAAAGGGGGAGGCGCGGGGTGAAAAATACTAGGGTTTACGAGAGTTTTTTGTTACAATAGAAAGTGAATAAGTCAAGGAGTAAGAGATGACACTATCAGTTGTAGTCCCATGTTTTAACGAAGAAGAATCGATTCCATTGTTTTATCGAGAAATGGAACGTGTTCGGATGAAGATGGGAGAAAAGTTTGAATATATTTTTATAAATGATGGCTCTTCAGATGGTACGCTATCTGTTCTTCAAAAACTACATGTTACAGATTCAAATGTGCACTATCTTTCTTTTTCTCGAAATTTCGGGAAAGAGGCGGCGCTGTACGCTGGACTTGAGCGTGCAAGTGGTGAATACGTGACCGTCATGGATGTAGATCTGCAGGACCCTCCGGAGTTATTGATCGAAATGATGCAGAAGTTGGAGGAACAGCCGAATTTAGACTGTGTCGGAACGAGACGCGTAACCCGTGATGGGGAACCACCGATCCGCTCTTTCTTTGCACGCATGTTTTATAAATTGATCAATCATATTAGTCAAGTGGAAATGGTTGACGGGGCGCGTGATTTTCGTTTAATGCGTCGTCCTATGGTCGATGCGATTCTTGAGCTCTCGGAGTACAATCGTTTCTCAAAAGGAATTTTTGCTTGGGTAGGATTTGAGACAGAATACCTGGAATATAAAAATGTTGAGCGCGTGGCAGGAGAGACGTCTTGGAATTTTTGGTCCCTCTTCAAATACTCGATCGAAGGGATTGTCAATTTTTCTGATGCTCCACTAAATATTGCCTTTATTGGTGGACTGTTATCTTGGATCTTGGCCTTTATCATGGTGATTCTGATTGTGATCCGTACCTTGGTCTTTGGAGATCCTACTTCAGGTTGGCCATCCCTCATGACAGTGATTCTTTTCCTAGGAGGGTTCCAATTACTAACCATTGGGATTTTAGGGAAATATATCGGTAAAATTTTTATGGAAACCAAGAAACGTCCAATCTATGTTATCAAAGAGAAAAGTGAGTAAAAAGCAGAAAACTTCTGCTTTTTTTGCTATAATGATAGGGAAAAAGCATTTGAAAGGAATTTAACATGATTTTAATTACAGGAGCAAATGGGCAACTTGGAACAGAACTTCGCCATTTGTTAGACGAACGAAATGAAGAATATGTAGCTGTTGATGTAGCTGAAATGGATATCACAAATGCAGAGAAAGTAGACGAGGTATTTGCGGAAGTAAAACCAACCTTGGTCTACCACTGTGCTGCTTACACAGCTGTTGATGCTGCGGAAGATGAAGGAAAAGAGTTGGACTATGCCATCAACGTGACTGGTACGGAAAATGTAGCAAAGGCATCTGAAAAACACGGTGCAACCTTGGTTTATATCTCAACAGACTATGTTTTTGATGGTAAAAAACCAGTGGGACAAGAATGGGAAGTAGACGATCAACCAGATCCTCAAACAGAGTACGGTCGTACCAAACGTATGGGGGAAGAATTGGTTGAGAAACATGTTTCTAACTTCTATATCATCCGTACAGCTTGGGTCTTCGGGAACTACGGTAAGAACTTTGTCTTCACCATGCAAAACCTTGCCAAGACTCACAAAACACTTACAGTCGTTAATGACCAACACGGGCGTCCAACCTGGACCCGTACTCTCGCAGAGTTTATGACTTATTTGGCTGAAAACCGTAAAGAATATGGTTATTACCATCTATCAAATGATGCTGAAGAAGATACAACTTGGTATGACTTTGCAGTTGAAATCCTCAAAGATACTGATGTAGAAGTGAAGCCAGTGGATTCCAGCCAATTCCCAGCTAAAGCGAAACGTCCACTGAACTCAACGATGAGCTTGGCTAAGGCTAAGGCTACAGGATTCGTTATTCCAACCTGGAAGGATGCCTTGAAAGAGTTTTACAAACAAGAAGTGAAATAATTAAAGTGAAAAAGATGGTAGTAAGCCATCTTTTCATTTGATTGAAAGGAGCGTTATGAAAAAGAGAAATATTAACATAGATGTTTTAAAATGTATTGCTGTCATGTTTGTGGTATCCGTTCATTTTTTTCTTCATACCAATTATTATGGTCGATCTTTCAGTTTTAAAAGCATTTTCTATTCTTCTTTTATTTGGATAATTTTTATGACCTGTGTTCCGTTATTTATCATGGTCACAGGTTGTTTAATGAAAGATAAAACCTATAATAAAGCCTATTTTTTGAAGTTACTCCCAGTACTTGGGACATATGCCTTAACAGCATCCGTTTATACATTATTTGATACTAAGGCTTTAAATATAGAGTATTTGGAAAAATTAGTTGTTAATATAGTTACATTCAGTCATTACGCATGGTATGTAAATATGTATATAGGGCTGTATCTTTTGATTCCTTTATTAAATAGTGGTTATAAATCATTAAAAAATCACAGAGTTCAAGCTGTAGTGACATTAATTCTGATTATTCTTACTGTTTTACCACCTACATTTTCATTAATAGCCAATAATCAAAATTTCATCATTATTCAACATCTAGTTCCCGACTATTGGAAGGGTATTTGGCCTATTACTTATTACTTTCTTGGGATATTTCTTGCTTCGTTAAACAAAAAATGGAATATAAAGATGGTGTTTTTATCTATCATCATAGTTGATGTTTTAAGCATAGTTGGAATCGCAAGGGTGTCAGAAAATAGTTTAGTTGTTGAATTTGCAGTTCTTCCTATATTACTTTTATCTTCTTCAATTTATTATTTAGTATTACATCTACCTATTGACATAAAAAAAATTTGGCTTCAAAAGATAATTTATTTCATCTCAAATAACACGCTCTCGATCTATTTGTTGTCTGTGATCGGAGATAATTACTGGTATCCTAAGATTATTGAAAAATTGGGAGATTTTTCTAACATATTTCCGAAGTTTCCTTTGATTGTGTTTTTATTATTCTTGCAATCTCTAATAATTACATTTATTTTAGTGTTTGGAATAAAAATATTTCTAGATATTGTTGCTAAACTTTCTCAATCAACTAAAGGTAGAATTTTTGATAAATGAAATAGTTACTTATAAATTGATTTAAAAAATGGATTAAGAGTTATCTTTTGAATAATTTTTTTTAGTAAGGTTTATGATATAATAAAGGCAATATACTGATTGAAAGTGAGTTGTAATACTTGGAAAATGTAACTCCCCAAAAGGTTTTTTTCTGGAATATTTTAGGAAGTATGTCTTCGGCAGCTGTTTCAGTTATTCTTCTTTTTATTGTTACACGCGCCTTGAATAGTGCTTCAGCAGATATTTACAGTTTTGCCTATGCAATTGCAAACCTATTTGTTATTGTTGCTAGTTTTCAGGTCAGAGATTTTCAGGCAACAGACATCAGAGAAAAGTATTCTTTTGATACCTATTTTGTTACGAGGATCATTTCAAACATTGCAATGGTTCTTCTTTTAGTGATGTATCTCATTTTTAATCCGAATACGCATTCAAATGTTGGAATCATATTTTGGGTCTCTTTTTTCCGAGTTAGTGAAGCTTTATCAGATGTTTTTCAAGGATTATTTCAGCAGAAGGAACGTTTGGATATTGCTGGAAAGTCTCTCTTTCTGAGAAATACCCTCTCAACAATTGTATTTGCTCTAACTTTAGTTATTTCTAAAAATCTTTTGTGGTCGGTCATTTCACAAACGATCAGTTCATTCGTATTTATTGCTTTATTTGATTACCCTAATTCAAAACTGTTTCATAAATTAAATCCTGTTAATGTTTATTTTAGTGATATCATTAGTGTATTGAAAGATTGTTTGCCTTTGTTTATTAATGCTTTTTTGCTGGTTTCAATTTATAACCAACCTAAATATGCATTGAATGATATTTTTAATCAAGGACTAATTGGAAATGGTGTTCAAAGGGATTTCAGTATTTTATTTACCCCTATTTTTGCCATGAATCTGATGATTGTGTTTCTAAGACCTATGATTACCCAACTCGCGGTTTTCTTGGAAGAAAAGAAGATTTCACATTTTATCACATACAAAAATAATCTCTTCAAGATTTTACTTGGTACGTGTACCTTCATTTTTCTTTTAGGTATCTTTCTTGCAATTCCAGTTTTAAATATTGTATATGGGACAGATCTAGGGCAATATAAAACAAGTTTTATAGTATTGCTACTTGGGGGGATAGCAAGTACATTTTCAACTGTATGTGATAACATTTTAACAGTATTTCGAAAGCAGCGCTATTTGGTGATTTCTTTTGTTGTAGGATATATTGTGTCTCTTTTAACTGCTAAACCCTTAGTATCAAAATTTGAAATCTTTGGAGCCTCTCTATCATTTCTTTGTTCAATGGTAGCTTGGTTAGTAGCTTCATTAGTCATTTATTTTATAACGAATCCATACACTTTTATTAGAAAGAATAAGTAAAATGAAATTTTCAATTGTGGTAGCTGCCTATAATGTGGCAGAGTATTTAGAAGAATGTGTAGATAGTCTTGCAAATCAAAATTTCCCTAATTCTGAATATGAAGTTGTTATTGTTGATGATGGTTCTACAGATGGTCAAACGAGTATACTTTGTGACGAATTATCATCTAAATATGAAGTTGTTAGAACTATTCATCAAGAAAATGGTGGCTTATCCTCGGCAAGAAATACTGGGATAAGAGAATCTAAGGGAGATTATTTATTATTTGTTGATGGTGATGATTTTTGGAGTAATCCAGAATTTCTTCATACACTATCGGAAAATATTGAAAACTATCAAAGTGATGTCATCGTATTTTCTTATAATAAATATTATGAATCAGATAATGGTGTTAAGGTTAGTTTCGATTTTATTCCTAATAAAGGTGATATCAATGATGAACTGGCTGAATTAGTTAAAAAGGAGGTTTTAACTGCACCAGCGTGGAATAAATGTGTGAGGAGAAATCTGTTTAAACAAGGTTTAGATTTTCCTATTGGCTTTTTATCTGAGGATTGTTTATATTGCGCAGACCTATTAAAATTGATGTCTTCTTATTCGATTTTGAATGTCGACTGTTATCAATATAGACAGAATCGTTTAGGAAGTATTACCAATATCATTAAAGAGCAAAATGTAATTGATATTTTAAAGAGCATTGAAATTGGTTTAACTGACATTGATAAATTGAGTTCTAATGTTAAGCATGCATTGAATATTTATTTTGCGATTTCTTATATTTCAATCCTACCTTTTGTTAATCAATATTCTAGTCATCCTGAGATTCAACGTTTACTTAGAGATTATAAATTTCTTCTTAAATTTTCAAATGAAATAAAAATAAATCCTTTAAATACACTGGATTGTTAACTAGATTATTTGGAGTGAATTTATCAATTAAGATATTCCCACACCTAATGAAATTATATAAAAAGTTTTAATGCGTAACAGTAAAATAATTAGAAAGGATCATATGTCTAATCCAATCGTTTCCGTAATTATACCTGTATATAATGCTCAAGAGGGTATTAAACAGTGCTTAGATTCACTCTTAAACCAAACATTTACAGATTATGAGATTATTCTTCTGAATGATGGGTCTACAGATAACACCATAGAAGTTATAAAAAGTTATGCTTCTAAAAATGACTGTATCAGGGTTATTGATAAGGAAAACGAGGGAGTTGCTAAAACTAGAAATAAAGGCATTCACCTCGCTAAGGGTGAGTATATCGTCTTTATTGATAATGATGACTTTGTTGATTCTGATTATTTAGAGCGTTTTTATAATGCAATAGATCAAGAACAACTAGATATTGTTCTTGGTGGCTATAAGCGTGTTAATCAGGACTTGAAGACACTTTTCAAGCAAGACCTCACACAGTCTGAATGGTCTAAATATATTATAGTTGCACCTTGGGCACGTATCTATCGAACTTCATTTTTAATTGATAATGAGATTGAGTTTTTTGATTATCCAATTGGTGAGGATGTTATTTTTACGTTATCAGCTTACAATTTAACGGAAAAGATAAAAATAATTGATTATAATGGCTACAATTGGTTTTTTAACGAGAAGAGTATCTCAAACACATCTCAAAGAGGCTTTAATCCGAATATAGATATTGTGTATTTCCTGAGTCACTTGCTTCAAGTTGCTGGCGATTCAAAATATATTCGCTATTTTATTAAACGATATTACATTTGGTACTTACTCTTTTCTGGAAGAGCCGCTTCAAGCTCGTCATTTATGGATCAATATAGAAAAATTAAACAATGGGTTTCTAAAGAAAATATTGATTCAAATTTAACACCATTATCATTTGAGATAACTGGGGAACGAGTTCAAACAGTTATTTCTGTAATTGCTTTTAGAACTTTTGAACATTTGAGATTAGTGTCACTGTTTTCGAGGTTTTACTGTAAAGGGAAGGAGAAGTAGTTGAGAGTATTAATGATAATTCCTGCCTACAATGAGGAGGAAAGTATTTTTGACACGGTAACAAGTATCTTGCATTACCGTAAAAAGGTTGATTTTGATTTGGACTATGTGGTTATCAATGACGGATCAACAGATAAGACAAAACATATTCTGGAAGAGAATCATTTTAATGCTGTTCATCTTGTGATGAATCTTGGAATTGGCGGTGCGGTTCAAACAGGATACAAATATGCACTAGAGCATAACTACGATGTAGCAGTTCAATTTGATGGCGATGGCCAGCATGATATTGAATCCTTGTCAGATTTGCTAGAGCCAATTCGAAAAAATGAAGCAGACCTAGTTATTGGTTCTCGTTTTGTTGGTGATGTTAAATCAGAGTTTCAAACGACTTTTATGCGACGTTTTGGAATTGGTGTGATTTCTAATCTCATCAAATGGACGACAGGCCAAAGAGTTTTAGATACGACATCGGGCTATCGTTTGGCTGATAAAGCTATTATTAAACAATTCGCTAAACGTTATCCAATAAAGTATCCAGAGCCTGAGACAATTGTTCACATTTTGAAACGTAAATATAAAGTTGTGGAAAGACCTGCTAATATGTTTGAACGTACAGGTGGAGTTTCTTCCATCACCCCTATCAAGTCGATTCGTTACATGATAGAAGTGTGTTCATCAATTCTTATCGCAGCCTTTATGAAGGAGAGTGAATAATGTCAGTTTTATCTATTGTGATGTTGATAGCTTCCATCTTTTTCCTTTATTTAGTCATTCGAAATATCAACAAAAATAATATCTTATTTGAGCAAGCTTTCATGTGGATTGTTATCAGTCTTGTCATGATTATCATCTCTATTTTTGATGTTATTCCTGGCTATTTTGCTGGTTTACTTGGGTTTGAATTGACATCGAATTTTTTACTGTCGCTTGCTATATTTTTCTTATTAGTTATCGCTTTTTTACAAACCATGACCTTGTCAAAACAAAAAGAGCAGATAAAGCATTTAGTTCAAGAATTATCAATTCTAAAGAGTCATGTTGTTGAGAAAGAGGAAAAGAATGAAGGATAATCATACTTGGGTAATTTGTGCTTATGGAGAAAGTGATTATCTAGAAGCCTGTATTCAATCTTTGAAAAATCAAACTCTTCAATCACAAATTATCTGTTATAGTTCAACGCCACTGGACTCGATCAAAGAACTTTGTAAGTGTTATGATATACCATTTCATACCAAACAGGGTGGAGGAATTGGTAAGGACTGGAACAATGCCCTGTCTTTTGTAGAGACAAAGTTTGCTACCATTGCCCATCAAGACGATTATTATGAGCCAGAATATGCTGAGAAAGTTTTGGCTAAGATGGAAAAGCATCCAGATGTGCTAATTGGCTATTCTGATTATTTTGAAGAAAAAGATGGTCATAAAATTCCAGCTAATGCGAATCTGAAGATCAAAACCTTAATGCTAAAAACCTTGAATCTTTTCCCAGCTAGTCATTTTTGGCGTAACCGTGTGATGGCTTTTGGGAATCCGATTTGTTGTCCTGCAGTTACCTATAACCGTGAGAATTTGAAGAATTTCTTTTTTGATGAAGGAATGAGAGTGAGTTTAGACTGGTACGCATGGTATAAAATCAGCGAATATAAAGGTCGTTTTGCATATGTAGCTGACAAGCTTATGTGCCACCGGATTCATGAAGAGTCTGAAACTTCAAAAACCATTGCGGATAATACCCGTAGTAAAGAAGATCTATATATGTACCAACTCTTCTGGCCTAATTGGATCGCCAAGCTACTAATGAAACAATATGTGAAGAGTCAACATTCGAATAATTAGGAGAAATAAAAATTGATGAAAAACAATATCTTTAATAGAGTCAAACCTTATTTGATCATGATAGTATTTTCACTTCTTTTTATTTTTCCTTTTTTGTTTTCAAAAGGCAGTTTATATGGTGATGATTTACATTTTCATTTGGATAGAATGTTAGGTTTATCAAATATTATTGATAGTCCAATTAATTTTAAGACATTCTACAATAGTGGTCAGGGGATTAATTTCTTTTACCCATTTTTAATCTATTACCCTTTTTATATAATTTTTAGTTTTGTTCAAAGTATATGGTTTGCGTGGTATTTTTATCTGTTTATCATAACATTTATAACATTATCTATATCTTTTTACTCAGCAACTAGTATCTCAAAATCAAAAATTGTCGGTTGTTTATTTGCAATTATATATACATTTAGTACATATCGTAGTTATAATATTTTAATTAGGTTTGCCACGGGTGAAGTTTTAGCCATGGCGTTCTTACCCTTGATATTTGCTGGCTCGTATCAGGTTTTTAAAGGTGATTATAGAAAATGGCCAATGTTATCTATTGGTATGACATTGCTTGTATACTCTCATTTATTATCTGTTTTTATAGCCACTTTGTTACTTACATTTTTTCTTTTTTATTTTTGATTTATGCTGATGAAAGAAAGAAGCGTATAATGGCTCTTATGAATGCAGTATTATCTTGTACTTTGATGTCATTATTTCAAATAGTTCCACTAATTGAACAAATACTATTTACAAAGTTGTCTTCTCCAGTTACTTTTCCATTAAATAATCAACTGTTTAATTTCAAACAGTTGATTACGGTTAACCTAGTCAATCAACTTGATAAGCAAGTTGGATTTGTTCTTTTTATTTCTGTAGTAGTTATATGTATAAGATTACGGTATATAGAAAAAATATGGCGTATGCTCTTTGTAATTAGCTTATGCTTAATTTTAGCCACTACTTATTTAGTTAATTGGGAGAACTTTCCTTTAACTTTGCTTAAAGTAATACAATTTCCATGGCGTTTAAATGGCTTTACAACATTGTTTTTATCTTATTTGTTAGCAGTTGCCCTTTTAAAATTAAGGAAATATATTTATATTTCGTTTATTATTCTAGCCATCTCTATGAATACTGTTAGTGTAATAAAGACATGTAAGCTTCTTGCTGAAGAACCGGTTAAAGTTGCTTTTAGAGAGTTATCTAGGAGAAATGATTATTATCAATTAACCCATTCTGTGTTTGTTCCAGATTATACAAATGAAATAAGTGAAGGAACTAAGACAAATATTATTCCTGATGATCCAAGGTGGAGAGTTGTCCAACACGAGGTCTATTTAGGTAAACAGTTAGTTAATGGCGTACAAAGTAATTATTCAGCTAATGCTGCTACTTTCCAGCTTCGTAACAACCAAAACAAATCGGAGATTGCTTATCTCCCAGTTTATTTTTATAAAGGTCAAAAAGTATATTTGGATGGTGAAGAAGTAGTGAGTTCTTTAAGTGAATGGTCTTCAACTGCCGTAGCAGTTCCACCAGGAACACATACTTTAAGAGTCACTTATTCTTATACTTTGTTAGCTAAAATTTCATTTGTTATTTCTCTTTTTTCAACTTTTATATTTTTATTAATTTATATAATAGCTAAAACAGAAAAAACTACTGTATAAACTAATAATACAGAATATCAATATAAAGCAGAGTCTTATTCTGCTTTTTTTGTCTCTCAATAGCAAGATGACTTTTTCTTTTTGCTTTAAAATATAGTATAATTAATCTGAATACACTTTCGAAGATTGTGTAGAAAGTAATCTTTGAAATATGGGAATTTTAGTAGTTATTGTATACTAATTGATGTTTTGTTTAATAAAATGGATGGAAAAATGAATAATTTAATCTCAGTGGTTGTAACCTGTTATAATCACGAAAAGTATATTGAGCAATGCTTGCGAAGTATTTTAATCAGACTTATCGAAATATCGAATTAATCGTTTTGGATGATGGTTCGACG
>NZ_CM002128.1:349677-384729 GCF_000448565.1 Streptococcus sp. HSISM1
ATAATTAATCTGAATACACTTTCGAAGATTGTGTAGAAAGTAATCTTTGAAATATGGGAATTTTAGTAGTTATTGTATACTAATTGATGTTTTGTTTAATAAAATGGATGGAAAAATGAATAATTTAATCTCAGTGGTTGTAACCTGTTATAATCACGAAAAGTATATTGAGCAATGCTTGCGAAGTATTTTTAATCAGACTTATCGAAATATCGAATTAATCGTTTTGGATGATGGTTCGACGGATAGTTCAGCTAAAATTATCCAAGAGGTTTTGAAAGATTCACCTTTTGAGACAAGCTTTGAATCTCATGAAAATCTAGGTGTTGTAACGAATCGGAATATGGGGCTTGGTCTAATCAAAGGAGACTATTTGCTGTTTGTAGATAGCGATAACTACCTGGATATGGATTACATTGAGCTGTTGTATGTCAAATTGATTGAAACAAATGCTGATATTGCATATTGTGATCTTTTTAATCCTGAAAAAGAGGAGTACTATCTTAAAAGTCGTGAATTTGATCTAACAGATTTTCTAAATGCTAGTTTCATCGATAACTGTTCTTTGATTCGTAGAAGTATTATTGGGGATGCTCGTTATGATGAGAAGTTAAATCGTAAAAAGCTTGAAGATTATGACTTTTTATTAAATCTCATTCTTAATAATGGAGCTAAAGCAGTATATCAACCAAATACTAAGCTTAACTATCGAGTATTTGAAACAGGGTCTATTTCTTTACGTAATTCAGTCAAATATCATTATGAAATATATCTTGAGATCCTTGAGAAGTATTTGGATAAACTTCCTCATGAGGTTTATAAAGCAGTTTGTGATAATCTCATGAATTTAGAAGATCGTTTAGAAAGTTTAATTAGTCACCATAATGATGTTTCTAAATATGTAAAAGAATTACAAAGAAAGCAGAATCAACTTCATCGTAAGAGTCAAATGCAAGTAGTAGAATTGAAAGAGGCTCGTAAAGAGATACAATTGATTCGAAGTTCTCTTTCGTATCGTATAGGGAATTCTCTGATTAAACCTATTAAAATCACGAAGGTTTTATTAAAAAATCCACGAAAAATTAAGTCTTATTTAAATGCTACAAAGGATAAAATTGTTAGATTACGTCGTCATGTGACCCCACTTAAGGTTCGTCGGTTACGTCGTCTTAGAAATAGTCAACGGTCTGCTCTGTCATTTACTGGTAAAAGAGCACTAGTCTATGTCATTTTCGAATCTGAAAATCGGTTGCAAGAATACAAATTACGATTTTTACAGGCCTTATCTCCGTTAATGGATGATGTCATTGTTATTGTAAACGGTCAGCTTCATGTTGAGGATGTCAATAAACTTGAACCTTATGGACAAGTTTTGACCCGTAACAATAAGGGATATGATACAGCAGCCTTTAGAGAAGGAATCTTTGCCTTTGGTAAAGATAAGCTTAAAGATTATGACCAGCTCTTCTTGGTGAATGATACTAATATTGGTCCGATGAGAGATTTGTCTCAAGTATTCCATGAAATGGCTGATAAGCAACTAGATTTCTGGGGAATTTCCTTTGGAGAAGAGCAAGAGGATGTTACTAAAGAGAATCCTTATGGCTACATTCCTAAGCATCTTCAATCTTATTTCCTAGTTATTGAAAAGCTCATGCTAAACGATGATTCCTTTTATGAGTACTGGTCACACTTGACGGATACAGACTCTCGTGATAAGGCGATTGGTAGACATGAGACACGTTTTACCAAGCATTTTGCCGATTTGGGTTATCGTTTCGATGCTGTTGTGCAAGAATACGAAGATTCTGCAATGTATATTCACCCGTTGAGGATGCTTAAAGCAGGTAGCCCTTTGGTCAAATACACAGCTTTGAAAAATTATGATGAGGATCAATTCTTGTGGCAAGGTCTTGAGCGTGAGTCAGAAGTTCCGGATTTGCTAGAGTATGTTGCTGAGAAGACAGATTACCCAGTGTCAATCTTGGAAGATATTATCAATAAATTCAAGGCTGTTCCTCGAGAACAATATATTTTATTGATTGATGGAGTTGAAAATATCATTCCTCAGTGTACTCGTTACCGTGTCTTGAATAAGGCAGAGCAATTACGTAAGCATGGCTTTGAAGTTATGGTTACTAACTTATCAGATTTTCAATTGTCAATGGCCCAAAATGCTAGTCATATTATTATCTATCGTTCTCCAATCTCGCCTGAACTACTGCGCTTATGTCATATGGCTCAAGATTATGGTAAATCGATTTTTTATGATATTGATGATTTAGTCTTTGATACGGTTTATACAGATCAATTGAGTTATACGCAAGGGTTGAATTCGGTTGAAAAAGGAAACTATGATGCAGGTGTTCGAAATTATGGCTATATGCTAGAAAACTGTGATGGTGCCATTACTTCGACTAACCAATTGCAGGAGGAGTTGTATAAGTACCAAAGTAAGGTTTTACTTAATCGCAACTTGGCTTCTGATGACTTAATCGCTATTAGTAGTCAATATATCAAAGATTACTCTCAAACATCTGATATTGTTAAGATTGGTTATTTCTCTGGTTCAATTAGTCATAATGAGAATTTTGAATTGATTAAACCAGCTATTAAGCAACTGCTTACAAAATATAGCAATGTCCAATTACATATTGTCGGGATTCTCGATATCCCTCAGGATATGAAGCCCTTTGAAAATCAAATTGTAACTCACGATTATGTGGACTGGGATAAATTGCCTGCCTTGATTAGTGAGGTTGATATTAACCTAGCACCGCTTGTGGATTCTATCTTTAATCGTGCCAAATCTGAGATTAAGTGGATTGAAGCTGCTTTAGTGAAAGTACCAACAGTAGCAAGCAAGATAGGAGCTTTCTCGGATATGGTTATTGATGGTGAAACAGGTCTGTTAGCTACTGATGATCAGTGGTTTGACAAGCTAGAAGCTTTAGTTTTATCTCCAGAATTAAGACAAAACATAGCAGAATCAGCTTACCGAGCAGTCCTTGAAAATTGTACCTTAAGCAAGAAAGATGAAATGGTGACTTATTTTGAACAAAATTAAACAAATAAAAGTGGAAAATTTATTTTTCATCTTAGCAACGATTTTTATTTTTTCATTTATGTTAGTATTTCCAATTAATCGTGTGCCAGACGAAACAAACCACGCGCGTATGACTTGGGAAACTGTCCACAAACCAACTCTACAGTCCTTTAAATGGATGAACGAGATTTCGAGTGATGCTCATGTAAACCCTACTGACTATGAAAAGGTTCTTAATAAAAAACTTGATATGGAAAAAGAACCGTATCAAGTCACTCTAAACCTTAAATCTCTTTCCTTCCTTCCTCAGTTGGTTGGTATGACATTGGGAAGTTTGATAAAGCCAACAGTAGGCATGATAATCTATATGGGCAGAATTTTTAATGCCTTAGCTTATATTATAGGTGTCTTTTGTTTAATTAAATATTTTAAATATGGTAAACTAGCTCTATTCTTTATTTCGTTACAACCAATAATGGTTCAACAAGCATCTTCTTTATCTTATGATATAATGAATTATTTAGAAATCATGCTAGCAATTGGTTTTATAACAAATTTAGCATACAAAAAGACTTTTTCAAATAAGGATGGATTTTTATTAGTACCTATATCGTTATTGCTTTTAGCTACTAAACCAAATAACTTTTTATTACTATGTCTTATTCCGTTTATACCATTAAATTTTGAAGGTGTCTTTAGTTTTTTAAATACGCCCTTAAGAGTAATTAAACAGACTATTTCAAAATTTAAGTATATGTTTTATTTAGTTTTATTACTTGCAATCTTCGCTGTTCTATATTATTTAATGAGAGATAACGGTGGAGTAATCCACTACATTCGGGTGTTGTCGAATACATTATTAAAACAACATATGAACGGTGACCTAAATACTATTTTGACAATAGGTATGTTTGGTTATTTTGGGAATTTCACTATTCAGCTTCCATTATGGCTTATTTTTGTAAATATTTGCATATTATTTCTTGTGTTTTTATCAAGCGAAGAATATTTCTTCACTAAAGATTTTGCAACTGTCTCTTCATTATTGTTTCCAATACAAGTGCTTGCAACTGTAACGGTCATGTATCTACAATGGACACCTATAGTGTTAGGAAATGGGGCGAATATTTCTGTTGGAAGCCAGGGGAGATATTTCACTCCATTTCTCATCTTATTTTTGCCCATAATTGCAAATTTAGGTAACCTTAAAATTAAACAGCATAAGTTGCTAACTATTACTGTAGTTACCTTATTATTCAATTATCTGATTTCTCTTTACTTATTAATTCCATTTTATTGGGTATTTTAGGAGTTGCGATGACTAAAACAATTTTATTTATTTCACCTACTGGAACAATGGATAATGGCGCCGAAATTTCAATTTTTAATTTAATGAAATTTTTAGTTAGTAAAGGCTTTCGAGTCTTAAACGTTTTCCCTGATTATCGTGTACCAGTTCAAAAAAATTATTTGGAGCAGATGAAGAAAGCTGGAATTCAAGCTATTGGTATTCCAGCAGTTAAGTGGTGGTGGGAAGAAGCTCCAGGTGGATTACCTGGGACACATTATCAGCGAGTAAAAAGTTACGAGGATAATATTAAAAGAATTCGAGATATTTTGAATCAGAATAAAGTTGATTTAGTTATTAGTAACACAGCTAATGTCTTCCAAGGAGCTTTGGCTGCAGCTGAAGAAAATATTCGTCATTTTTGGCTAATTCATGAATTCCCTGAGGGAGAATTTGGTTATTATAAAGAAAAACTTGGATTTATTGAATATTATTCTGATCAAATTTTTGCTGTGTCTGGTTCTTTGCAAAAGGAATTATCACAATTATTAACTGATAAGAATATTTTAAGTTTTATACCATACTCTGAAATAAGTGGTACAAATTTAAAAACCTCTAATTCTCATAGGATTATTCAGATTGGAAGAATAACTGAGAATAAAAATCAGTTGGAATTAATCAAAGCTTTTCACAATTTAAATATTTCAAATATTCCATTGATATTTATTGGTGCAGAAGATGAAGAATATGCAAAAAGATGTAAAGATTATGTAAAAAATAATAGCATTCAAAATGTTCATTTCATAGGTTTTCTTGAAAAACCTTGGGAATTTTTAACCGATAAAGATATATGTGTATTTACGTCAAAAATAGAAACGTTTGGAATGGTATATATTGAAGCACTAATAAATAGCATTCCAACAATTGTATCGAATAACAAGGGATATAGATCTGTTAAAGACCTCTTTAGACAAGGAGAAATGTACTGCTTGGGCGATATACCTGATTTATCAAGACATATCTTAAATTTATTGACAAATTTTTCTATGAAGAAAAATGAAATGGTACAAAATAAAGAAAAAATAACAGCAATATATAATTTAGAAAATGCTTATAAGTGTATATTGAAACATGTAAATGAGGATGTAGAGATTAATGTAAAAGAAAAAGATAAATTTTTAAATATTAAGGGTGTAAAATCATCTAAAATTGATGTATTTAAAAATTTTATTAAAAAATTATTTGTATTAAAAAAGTTATAGAATGATTGCAGACAAATACCGTCACTACAAAATGGTTATACAAGCTTTCTTTAAAATGGTATAATTGAATAGACTGTGAATGATTTGAAAGGGAACTCTATGCAACACGTTTTTATTATCGGAAGTCGTGGACTTCCGGCTCAATATGGTGGTTTTGAGACTTTTGTGGACCAATTGGTCTCGCATCAAGTATCTCCAGATATCCAGTACCATGTTGCTTGCCTTTCTAATGATCAAGCCTATCATCATTTTGACTACAAGGGTGTCGATTGTTTTACGATTAAAGCTCCGAAGCTTGGGCCTGCGCGTGTCATTGCCTATGATATGATGGCCATCAACTACGCCTTGAAGCTTATTAAGAAACAAGGAATTGAACAGCCGATTTTTTACGTCTTGGGCAATACAATCGGAGCCTTTGTGGCGCCTTTTGCAAGTAAGATCCATAAATTGGGTGGGCAATTCTATATCAACCCCGATGGACTGGAGTGGAAGCGGGCCAAGTGGGCCAAACCAATCCAAGCCTATCTCAAGTATTCTGAAAAGATCATGACGCGCCACGCAGATTTGGTGGTTTCTGACAATCCAGGGATTGAATCCTATATCAAGGAAGTCTACCCTTGGTCCAAGACGACTTATATTGCCTATGGGACAGACTTGTCTCCGACAAGCTTGGCCAGTCAGGATAGGAAGGTCAGAGAACTCTATCAGAAGTGGCAGACACAAGAGAAAAACTATTACTTGATTTTGGGTCGCTTTGTTCCTGAAAATAATTACGAGACAGCCATTCGTGAATTTATGTCTTCTTCAAGCAAGCGGGATTTGGTCATCATTTGTAACCATGAAGGCAATCCCTATTTTGAAGAACTCAGGACTCGAACGGGCTTTGATCAGGATTCGCGTGTCAAGTTTGTAGGAACCGTTTATGATCAAGACCTGTTGAAGTATATCCGTAAAGAAGCATTCGCCTATATTCATGGTCATGAAGTGGGAGGAACCAATCCAGGTCTCTTAGAGGCTCTCGCTCAGACGGATCTGAATTTGGTTTTAGGCGTTTCCTTTAACCAAACGGTCGCAAAAGACACAGCCCAATATTGGACTAAAGAAAATGGAAATTTGGCGCATTTGATTGACCAGGTTGATTCTTTAGAGGACGTATCTGAATGGGGTCAATTAGCTAAAACAAATATGAAGCATAACTTTACCTGGGAAAAAATTGTAGGTGAGTACGAGGAATTATTCTTATCATGAAAGTAAATATCTTGTTGTCCACCTATAATGGTGAGCAGTATCTAAAAGAGCAGGTCAAAAGTATCCAAGATCAGACTTATCAGGACTGGCAACTCTTGATTCGGGATGATGGGTCAACAGATGGTACGGTGGAGATCATTCAAGAGCTGGTGGCTCAAGATGAGCGCATTCGCTTTATCAATCAAGGAGCCATCGAAAATCTGGGTGTCATCAAGAGTTTTCACACACTGTTAAAATATGAAAAGGCTGATCTTTATTGCTTCAGTGACCAAGACGATGTCTGGCTTCCTGAAAAGATTGCCCTACAAGTGGAAGAAGCAGAGAAACATCCGCAAGAGGAGCCTTTGCTGGTCTACACAGATTTAAAAGTGGTTGATGAAAACTTGAACGTGCAGCACGAAAGTATGATTCGCACCCAGTCTGATCATGCCAATACGGAACTGATTCAAGAATTGACGGAAAATACGGTAACTGGTGGAGTAGCCATGATTAACCATGCCTTGGCCGACTTATGGACAGGTCAGGAACAACATGCGCTTCTCATGCATGATTGGTATTTGGCCTTGTTGGCAACTGCCTTAGGGAATCTCATCTATATCGATCAGCCGACAGAGTTGTACCGTCAGCACAGTAGCAACGTTCTTGGAGCTCGAACCCTAAGAAAACGGGTTAAAAACTGGGTTCGCCCTCATATTCTTTTTTCTAAATATTGGAATCTCATCGAGTCCAGTCAAGAACAAGCAAAAAATTTATTGGATCTGCCAGTCAGTCCTAAAAATAAAGAAATTATTGAAAACTTTGTGACCATCATGGACGTTCCACTAAGAGAACGTTTGAGACGGATTCGTCAGTATGGTTACCGTAAGAACCGAGCCTTTCACACCTTTGTGTTTACTAGCTTAATTCTGACAAAGTTTGCATATCGAGGTAAAAAATAATGTTTGACGTTTTTAGTCAGAAAAATCGAATTTTATTACGAGAGTTAATTAAAACAGACTTTAAATTACGCTACCAAGGATCAGCAATTGGTTATCTTTGGTCGATTTTAAAGCCCTTGATGATGTTTAGTATCATGTATGTGGTATTTGTTCGTTTTTTGAGGTTTGATGATGGAACTCCACATTATGCAGTTGGACTTCTCTTGTCCATGATTTTTTGGACATTTTTTACAGAGGCAACGAATATGGGTATGTTATCAATTGTTTCAAGAGGAGATTTGCTACGCAAATTAAATTTCCCTAAGCAAACAATTGTTGTTTCCTCAGTTTTGGGAGCCGCAATAAATTTTTCTATTAATCTTCTAGTAGTATTTGTGTTTGCTCTTATAAATAATGTTTCATTTGGTATTCATTCTCTAATAATTATTCCTTTATTTATTGAGATGTTAATCTTAGCTATGGGGTGTGCCTTTATTCTATCGGCCTTATTTGTTAAATATCGTGATATCGGGCCGGTCTGGGAAGTTGTTCTTCAAGCAGGTATGTACGCCAGTCCTATTATTTATTCGATTACCTATCTATTGCAACGAAATCATTTAGCAGTTGCTAAAATGTTGATGGTGAATCCAATAGCTCAAATGTTACAAGATATGCGTCATTTTATTATTGATCCAGTCAATCCACGTGGTTGGGATATCTTTGAGAATAAAATGATAGCTTGTATTCCATATTGTATTCCTGTATTTATTTTTGTGATTGGTTTAATTGTATTCAATAAAAATTCGAAACGATTTGCGGAGATTTTATAATGTCAAGTAATGTAGCAGTTAAGGTAGACCATGTAAGTAAATTTTTTAAGTTACCAACAGAGTCAACTCAAAGTTTACGCACAACACTAGTGAACCGTTTTAAAGGAATTAAAGGTTATAAAAAGCAAGAAGTTCTACGTGATATTTCCTTTGAAGTCCAAAAAGGAGATTTTTATGGTATTGTCGGTCGAAATGGTTCTGGAAAATCAACCCTCTTAAAAATCATTTCCGAAATCTATGTGCCGGAAAAAGGTTCCGTCACCATCGATGGGAAGTTGGTATCCTTTATCGAGCTTGGCGTCGGTTTTAACCCTGAACTGACCGGTCGAGAAAATGTCTATATGAATGGTGCTATGCTGGGCTTCTCAACAGCTGAAATTGATGGCATGTATGATGACATCGTAGACTTTGCTGAGTTGCATGACTTCATGAACCAAAAGCTTAAGAACTACTCATCAGGGATGCAGGTTCGCTTAGCCTTTTCAGTTGCCATTAAGGCTCAAGGAGATATCTTGATTTTGGATGAGGTCCTTGCAGTAGGAGACGAGGCCTTCCAGCGTAAATGTAATGATTACTTTATGGAGCGTAAAAAGTCAGGAAAAACTACCATTCTTGTCACTCATGATATGAATGCGGTTAAGAAATATTGTAACAAGGCAGTACTAATTGAAAATGGTCTTGTCAAAGTAGTTGGTGATCCTGATGAAGTCGCGAACCAATATAGTTATGATAATGCAGCTAGCCAAACAGTTTCTAATGATGATGTAACAATAGAGCATGAAGCAGTAACCAATTTAAGTGTAAAACTACTTTCAGATAAGATGACTCAACCTGAGGCTCCAATAGAGTTTGAGATTTCTTATGATGTCAATCAAGACATACAAACCTATATTGCATTTTCACTGACGGAGATTGATCGAGGTCTTTGGATCTATAATGATAATTCCTTGGATGTTATGACTAAGGGATGTGGTAACAAAATATTTCGTTACTCATGTAGTTTGTCTTGCCTAAATGATATAAAAGTGAAATTACAGGTTTCTGTAAGAGATAATACTAATACAATGCTGGCATTTGCTAAAGGTGACAATGCCCCCGTGATTTTAATCAATCGGACTGATATTTCAGATAATGATATATCAGCTAAAGACTCTGCTACAGGTTTAGTACAGAGAAACGGTAATTGGGAGACTATTGTCAATGAATAGAATTCTTTTGTATATTCACTACAATAAATCAGACGAACTAAGTGGCCATGTTCTTTACCAATTGGAACAAATAAGACCACTTTTTTCTCGAGTAATTTTCATATCCAACAGTCATTTAGATCAGAATCACATAGAAAAATTGAAAATGATTGGAATATTTGAAATTATTCAAAGAGAAAATATCGGATTTGATTTTGCAGCTTGGCGAGATGGAATGAAATACGTTGGTTTTGATCATTTGGAAAAGTATGATTCTGTGACATTGATGAATGATACATGTATAGGTCCTCTTTGGTCATTGGAACCTTATTTTAGTTCATTTGAATCAGCTATAGATTGCGATTTTTGGGGAATGACAAACTTTAAAAAACGAAGTATTTTCAAGAACATGTCCAAAGTTACTTTGTATCTTATTCTCAAGCGGTAGTATCATCTAAGGTTTTTCAAAAATTTTGGATGAGTATCAAAAATTTTGAAAATGTTAGACAAGTAATTGATTGCTATGAAACTAAATTGACATCTAAATTAAAAAAATCAGGTTTTAACTATCAAGTGGTTTTTAATACTTTGCACGAAAATTCTGATGAAATGGTTCATCCTGATTTTTCTTACTATAAACCTTTTAAAATATTAGAACATCGTGTTCCAGTTTTAAAAGTTAAAGCAATTCAGGCGCATCCTCTTCAAGCTGACCAGTTAAAAAATAAAATAAGAGAAGTTTCAGAATTTCCAATTGAAATTTTAAATAGTGTCTATTCTTCAATAGAATTTTTTTCTGTTGAAAATGAACAAACAGAAAGATACACTTTATTAAAAAAAGTGCGAAATAAAATTAAAAGAACAATAGGAAGAAAAGGATAATGGATTTAAATAAGATTTATAGCTTTTATAATAACTATCTTAAAAAACGTATTCTAAAAATTATTCTATTCTCTCTTGCGTTTGCATTATTAATTTTAAATGTTATTAATATGCAGTTTACAGTGAAGTCACATTATCGTATACAAGAGGTTTCTTATTTTAATAGTTCAATATTATTAATCGGTATTTCTAGTCTCTATTTGGGAATGATATTGTCAAAAATTTGGAATAAGAAATTTTTTATTAAATTAGGAGTGATCTATGGATTGTATTTATTATTTTCATATATACTTGATGCTAGTCTAAGAGTAAATGAAAAACAGTTTAATTTTTTTAAGAGCTTGCAATCCTCTTTTCTTCAAACAGATTTCATATTTTATATTGCTTTAATTTTTATATTCGCTTTTGTCTATCATTATTTGATTTCTGTATTTTTCCCATTGTTTGAAAAATATCTAATTCCAATTTCGAATGATCGAGAAATATATACATTTATTTTCTATGCATTTTCTTTAACAGCTTTTTGTTTTTCTGATAGTAAATTTTTTAACGCCGTAATGGGGAGTAATTTCATTACTCAATTTCTTGAAAATAATATTATAAAACTTACGACTCCTACTTTAATAGAACTAGATAAACTGATTTTAACCTTGGTTATCATTGTTTTCTTTATTTCTTGTTATATTGTAAAAGGGATAAATGAATTAGAAAATAATAAACCGGGATTTGGCTTGGTGGTTCTTACGAGTGTTGTTTTTTCTATACTATTAAATTATTTTCTTCAATATAGTATACGAACAGATGTAATCGTAATGGAAAAACACATTTTTCCGGGGGCTACACTGTTTCAAATTAGCATTTTTTTTTCTGTGTTTTTGTTTCTGTACTCTATTATCAACGAGTATCTGTTGACTACCATCATAAATATATTGCTTATTATTGGAATTTCAATTTCAAGTTATTTAAAATATCAGTTCCGCCAAGAACCATTGTTACCAAGTGATTTAAGTTGGTTGAAAAATCCAGGATCACTTTTAGGATTTGTTGGATCAAGTTCTTATTTATATGTTTTTGTATTAATAGTTTTCTTTTCATTAATTTATTGGTTTTTTAAAGATATATTTCTTTATGGTAAAGTATTTAAAGCACAACTGGTTAGATTTGCAACAATTCTTTTTATTCTATTTTTCTTTTCTACTGTCTACTATTCCTTTAAAAATAGGCAAGATGGTAAAATGAGTGAACATATTCCAGTATTAGCAAACTTAAATAATCGGTATGATATTGCATGGTTTGGAAATACAGTTAATGCGCAAATGAAATCAAATAGCTATGTATGGTTTTCTCAGATGACATCCGATATTATGCATAAACCTGAAAAGTACAGTAAAACTTCTATTAAAAAGATTGAAGAAAAGTACCATTTAAAATCAGTAGAAATAAATAAATATCGAAATCAATTCATCAATGAACAAACTGTAATTTATGTATTAAGTGAAAGTTTTTCAGATCCATCAAGAATAGAAAAAGTTCAAGTTTCATCAAATCCAATTCCTAAAATTCAAGGAATAAAGAGCAGAACAACTAGTGGATTGATGAAATCTGATGGGTATGGAGGTGGGACTGCTAATATGGAATTTCAAACGTTAACAGGATTGCCAATGTACAACCTTTCTCCGAGCATTTCTATTCTATATACTCAAGTAGCACCTAATATGAAATATTTTCCTTCTATAAGTAATTATTTTGAACCTAAGAATCGAGATGTTATTCATATTGCAAGTCCTAGTAATTATTCAAGAAATGTAATATATGGGAATTTAAAATTTAATAAATTTATACATTATGGAAACAAAGGAAATAAAGGATATAATGTTGGTGGGAATTATAGTGATGATTCAACTTATCACTTAATTGAAGAAAATCTGAATAAGAATAGTCAATTTTTCTCTGTGATTACAATGCAGAACCATACTCCGTGGACGGAACTGAATCCTATAGATATGAGTGCGAGTTATCCAGGATTTTCGGATGGACAAAACAAATCTTTATCATCGTATGTGAGAATGCTTTCACAAACCGACACCGCTACCCAATCCTTCCTTGAAAGTCTTTCTAAAATAGATAAGAAGATTACAGTGGTATTCTATGGGGATCACTTGCCAGGACTTTATCCTGAGTCCGCCTTTAAGAATAATCCGGAGAGTCAGTATCAGACAGACTACTTCATTTGGAGTAATTTTGATGCACCGAAATTGAATTATCCTTTGGTCAATTCAAGTGATTTCTCTGCTATGGTCTTTGAACAGACCAATTCAAAAGTTTCACCTTACTATGCTTTGTTGACGGAAGTATTGAAAAAAGCAAGTGTCGATAAAAAGGCCTTAGAAGGGGAAGCACAAGAGATTGCAGAGGATTTGAAAATGGTTGAATACGACCTGATTAGTGGGAAAGGTTACCTTTCTAAAGACTTCTTTAAAGTCCCAACCAACAAATCCAATTAAAAGGAGAGCTAGCAGGTAAAAATCTTTCTGATTTTGGCTGTCTGGCTCCCTTTTTTTTGTTTTTATGCTAAACTATTAGATGGGGGTACGCTCATGATTAAGATGTTTGGAAAGGTCCATTATCATTGGCAACCGGACTTATCCGTTCTTGTGACTTATTGGTCCATTGCAGTGATTCCGGTCTTTATTGGACTGGCCTTGATGTATGAGAGCTCTAGTGTGCCAACGCTAGTTTTGTTTTCGTTCTTTTTATTTATGGCCTTGCTCGCGATTGGGGTCCATCGTTACTTCACGATTTATGAGGATGGGATCTTGCGGATTATTACTGCCAATCCTTTTACTCCAATCAAGGTGAAGATTGACTCGATCGAAAAGGTCGAAGTAAATAAGAAGTCGATCAAGCTCATTTTTAATGATGGTTCGCGCAGCCGGACATTCTGTATGCGCAAATGGCCGAAAAAATACTTTATCAATGCACTTGCCTTAAATCCCTATTTTAAGGGTGAAGTAATCTTGACGGATAATTTCATCCATGTGGATTACTATGAGATGTATTATGCAGACAAATAAAAAGCCCTCTTAATCTTTTAAGAGAGCATGAGTGGGGCATTCTTTAATAGCCTCGAGAACATCGTTTGTGACAGGGACTTCCTTTTCAAGGAGGTCGTCGTCTTCAGTACCAAATTTAACGATGCCATTGTCATGGTAATCAAATAATTCAGAATAGGTCTGACAGAGACCGCAAGCGATGCAACGATCTGGTATTAACGTAACTTTCATACTTCTATTGTAATGATTTTTACGAGAAAAAACAAGGAGGAAGTCATGGCAAAAGAACCATGGGAAGAAGATATTTACGATGATGGAGAAGAAACATTGAAAAGAACGAGTAAGTTAAATGGAATAAAAGCAGATCGTCTGTTGACGATTTTAGCCATTATTTTCTTTGTAGTAGTAGTGGCAATGGTCTGCTTGTTGATTTTCCTTTCAACAGGTGGTAGCAATAAATCCAAACAAATGTCTGGCTTCTACAATGGTGAGACCAAAGTTGAACAGAAATCATCGGCTCCTGCAGCACAAACTGACCAAGCAGATGCTAAAAATAGTTCAAAAGATGAGAATTCTGAAGAAGGTACGATCACTGTTCAAGCAGGTGAAGGGGAAGCAGCGATCGCTGCACGTGCTGGTATTTCCATCGCCCAATTGGAACAGTTAAATCCTTCTCATATGTCTACAGGATCATGGTATGCGAATCCTGGTGATGTCGTTAAGATTCAGTAGGAGTTGAGGACAGCATGAAACAAATTCAAATTGCCATTGATGGACCGGCTTCTAGTGGAAAATCCACGGTTGCAAAGATCATTGCCAAGGATCTAGACTATACGTATCTAGATACGGGGGCTATGTATCGTGCGGCGACTTACCTAGCTTTGCAAAATAATCTGACAGCCGAACAGGTAGATGACTTGTTAGCCCTTTTAGATCAATATCCAATTAGTTTTGGTCGTTCGGAAGAAGGAGAGCAACTTGTTTTTGTAGCAGACGTGGATATTACCCATCCAATTCGTGATAACCAAGTGACCAATAATGTTTCGTGGGTCGCAGCGCTTGCGCCTATCCGTGAAAAGTTGGTGGCTCTTCAGCAAGAGATTGCAGAGAAGGGTGGAATCGTCATGGACGGTCGTGATATTGGGACAGTTGTCTTACCAAATGCAGAGCTGAAGATTTTTTTGGTCGCTTCTGTTGAGGAGCGGGCAGAACGTCGCTACAAGGAAAATGTTGAAAAGGGCATCACAGCGGATCTTGAATTGTTAAAAAAAGAAATCGCTGAACGTGACTATAAGGACAGCCACCGTGCTGTGTCTCCTTTGAAACCTGCAGCAGATGCCATTCATTTTGACACAACGGGTGTTGGAATTGCAGACGTTGTGGCCTTTATTGAAGAAAAAGCAAAAAAACTTCTTGACAAAGAATAAAAAACTTGATATCATATAAAAGTTGAGAAAAGCAGAAGTGAGAACTTCTCGCCTTGTGACGCAAGTTGCCTGGCCCCTACGGATCAAGTTTCAGTAATGAAATACATCATGTAGTTCGGGCCTGTATTGCAGGTCCGTTCTTTGTTTTTCTCGAATAATAAAAAAGAGGTGAAAACCATAGCAAAGCAAGACTTATTCATCAATGATGAAATTCGTGTACGTGAAGTTCGCTTAATCGGTCTTGAAGGTGAGCAATTGGGTATCAAACCACTTAGCGAAGCGCAAGCACTTGCAGACGACGCTAATGTTGACTTGGTTCTCATTCAACCTCAAGCTAAACCTCCTGTTGCGAAAATTATGGACTACGGTAAGTTCAAATTTGAGTACCAGAAGAAGCAAAAAGAACAACGCAAAAAACAAAGCGTTGTGACCGTGAAAGAGGTTCGTTTGAGCCCAGTGATTGACAAGGGTGATTTCGATACAAAACTTCGCAATGCTCGCAAATTCCTTGAAAAAGGAAATAAAGTGAAGGTATCCATTCGCTTTAAGGGTCGTATGATTACCCACAAAGAGATTGGTGCTAAAGTTTTAGCCGACTTCGCTGAAGCGACACAAGATGTGGCGATCATCGAACAACGTGCTAAGATGGATGGACGTCAAATGTTCATGCAATTGGCGCCAGCAACTGACAAGAAATAATCTGTCAGAAAGTTAAAAAAAGGAGAAAATATCATGCCAAAACAAAAACACACCGCGCATCAGCTAAACGTTTCAAACGTACAGGTTCTGGTGGACTTAAACGTTTCCGTGCTTACACTTCTCACCGTTTCCACGGAAAAACTAAGAAACAACGTCGTCATCTTCGTAAAGCATCTATGGTGCATGCTGGAGATTTCAAACGTATCAAAGCAATGCTTACTCGCTTGAAATAATCGCGTATTCGTAAGTAAAGAATTCTAGGAAATATTGGAGGAAATATAAATGGCACGTGTTAAAGGTGGCGTTGTATCACGCAAACGTCGTAAACGTATTCTTAAATTAGCTAAAGGTTACTATGGAGCTAAACATATCTTGTTCCGTACTGCAAAAGAACAAGTAATGAACTCTTACTACTATGCATACCGTGACCGTCGTCAAAAGAAACGTGACTTCCGTAAATTGTGGATCACACGTATCAATGCGGCAGCTCGTTTGAACGGACTTTCATACTCACAATTGATGCATGGTTTGAAATTGGCTGAGATCGAAGTTAACCGTAAAATGCTTGCTGACTTGGCTGTTAACGATGCAGCAGCTTTCACAGCTCTTGCAGATGCAGCTAAAGCAAAACTTGGTAAATAATGTTTATAATAGGCTGGGCAAAAGTTGTCCAGCCTTTGATGTATGATAGAAATAACTGTATGACGCAGTGGTTGATTGGTATCTTTATTCGCTTTTTAAGCTCTAAAGATGACCTATGTTGACGGAAACTATGTTTCCTTTATCTGCAACCTTCAACATTCTCCCAGACTGTTGAAGCTGTGCGGAGGTGGGAAGATTGAAAAGGTTTGGGGAACCTTTTCAACCTTTTTTATATTAGGAGTTCTTTCCCACTCCCTTTTTTCTTTCTGATTTCATGCTATAATGAAATCAATTATAGGAGTAATCATATTAGATGGAGGATCTAAAGGTGACACACAATCGACTAGCATGGGATGAGTATTTTGCAGCTCAGGCTTTACTGATTTCGAATCGGGCGACCTGTAATCGGGCGAAAGTAGGGGCTGTTCTGGTTAAGGATAATAAGGTCATTGCAACCGGCTATAATGGATCTGTTTCTGGAACAGATCATTGTTTAGAGGATGGCTGCCTCATGGTCGAGGGACACTGTGTCCGTACGATTCATGCGGAAGTCAATGCTATTTTGCAAGGAGCTGAAAGAGGGATTCCCAAAGGCTTCACAGCTTATGTCACGCATTTTCCTTGTCTCAATTGTACTAAGCAGTTACTCCAAGTTGGCTGCAAGCGGGTGGTATACATCCATCAATACCGCATCGATGAATATGCCGAATACCTCTACCGTGAAAAAGAGGTAGAACTGGTCAATTTACCAATTGAAGAAGTGAAACGAGCTATTGCTGAGGCTGATTTTATTTAGGGAAGGCTTCCCAACTATTTCATGATATATTAGCAATCTTATTGAAAACCTGTCCAAATTAATGATTAAGAGATAGCATTGAATAGATGGCTATCATGAAAAGAATAATGGAATCAAGTATAATGGTGTTAACGGAAAAACATAAAAATATAAGAAAGGTAGGAGAAAGTGATGACAAACCAAGAGAAACATCTTGAGGAAAATAAAGAACATAGTAAGATCAGTGAAGATTATTCCAATTCTGTATCTGTTCAGAATCCTCCAAAAGAAAATAGCTTACATTCTATTCTTCTTTCAGCGACATTTTACTTATCCATTATCTATCTTGTATTGTTTGTCTTTTTCTTTAATATTTTGGGATTTTTCATGTTGTTGATTTTTCTAACACCAAACTTCTTAGGTGTTGCTATTGGAACCATTTTACTTGGACTAGGGATGAAGAAGGGGAATAAAAGCCTCCTCTATACGAGTGTTGGACTCTATCTGCTGTCTATCATCTTGGGTTTTGAACTAGATTGGGAAATTTTTCGAATCGCTCCGTTACTGCTAGGTATTCTGGTTTTAATTGGAACACTCTTAGTTGAAGAAGAGAAAAGCTCTTAATCAAAAAATGGGTATGGTCGACTCTACTCAATAAAAAGTATTCGGGTCGATCAAAGAGATAGTTAAATCAGTTCTTCCGCTCTATTTTAGGCGCTATTATTTGAAAGAATAACTAAAAATGTTGGGAGAAAGTTATGACAGATCAACAGAAAAATCCTGAAGTAGATAAAGAAAAAGAGGCATTCGTTTCAGATGAAAGTCTTCTTCCTAACAATGAAATGAAGCCAGAAAAGAGAGTTGGGACTTCTGCAATACTTTCTTTTGCCCTGTTCATAGCCATCGCTTATACAGTTTTACTTTTATTAGGTCTCTTTTCAATGGGAGCGTGGGCTGGTGGCTTTTTATACTTTTTGGGAATCCATATGATTAGCTTTGTGATTGCAACTATCCTGCTTTGGAATGGAAATGTGAATGGCAATAAAGCAACTCTTTATATAGCAGCAGCTATTTATGTTTTTTCATTTATTGCTGCGGGTGATCCGGATTGGCTGATTAATCATATACCACCGCTTGTGGTAGGAGTGATGGTATTGATTGGAACTGTATTGTTAAAAAATGAAGAGTGATGATAGCAGGTAGGATGTTCAATCCTATCTTTTTTATTAATTCCTGAGAGTAAGCGAGGAAAACGATTACAAACTATGTTATAATTTAAATAAATGAATCGTTAAATACTTTTCTTAGAAAGCGGAGGAGAATCTATGTCTAGAAAAAAATGGTATGGTATACTGCTAATTCTTGAAGCAATTCTTTATCTTGTTTCTTATGGTAGTAGTCTAGTAGAGAGCTATAATGTCCAAAATTTAAATGGAAATACACCACTGTTCACTGTCTCTAGTATTTTTTCTATATGGAATGGAATGATTATTTGCTGGGTAATTTGGAGAATCATGAAGCAGCGTTTAAATGTTGAAGGATTGATAGCTGCTCTTCTCCTCTCAATTACCCAACTACTGATGTTTTTTTACCACCTTTCTCCCCAACAAATCTGATGAACATTTCCTTTGTGCTAAATATCATTTGTTTAATATGGATTTGCCTGCTTATAAAGAATGTAGAAATGAGGGAGCTTTTAAACAATTGGAAAAGTAAAGATGGTTGGAAATCATCGATAGCTTATTTAGTACTATTTGTTGCCTCTACAAATATTTCTCCACTATTTATATTGATTGGTATGGATAGAACGAGTGATATTTACGCTTTTACACTTCGATACATTTTAATGGAGTTATTTATTCTACTTCTGATTAATGTTATGATCACAAGTACAAGTGAGAAACTTCAGAAAGTATTTTCTCTCTTGCTCATTTTATCTTCTCTTGTTGTGATAGGTGCAGTATACTCTTTCATCTCTCGTATAAGCTTTTACGGTCTCTTTTATCTTCTCCTATCGATTTATATTGTTTGTCGTGTTTTTGGTTTGCTTGAGAAAGTTGCAGTTAGCTGGGAGTCCAAGGTGAAAGTACAAGATCTATCATCTATTGACACTAAACCAGAGATGGCGGACTCTCAAGTAGAAGGAGACATAGATGTAAACGATCAGTTGAATGCTGATATACGATCAAACAATGATGAAGAAAATTCGCCAAAAAGAATTATTCTTCAGTCGCCTTGGTTATGGAGCGCACTTATAATAGTAGTCTGTCACCTTGGTATTATGATTTTTCCTTTATTTTTAGGAAACCCCATGTATCTACTGATCTTATATATTGGTGCCATCCATTATATTTGTTTTATGATTGCGACTATATTACTTTTCATAGGTATGAGAAAAGGAAGTAAAGGACTCCTAAATGCGGCAGCTATCTCATTTATTATTTCCATTATAGGTACGCTAGATCCTTATTGGACAGGTCCAAATATTTTATCCTTGGTTTTAGGAGTCCTGGTATTTATTGGAGGTATATTATTTAAAAATGGAGACTGAGTAAAGTAGATAGGGTTGAAAATTTTTAAAGAACTGTTATCATTTAAGTAGATGGTAGGTTTTCGAGTACCCATCGGTACGCGGACGCCTACCATTTTTGAAGATAAAAAAAGCACCGTGTGAGGGTGCTAGATCTTGCCTGCTGAACTCGTCAATTGATAGATACCCTAAGGGGTATTTTTTGTGAACTTTTTAGGAACTTTGAGGACTGTTTAAGTCAGTTTAACTGGGTATTGCATAGACCGAAAAAGCTGATTTAATGGGCTTTTTGAAAAATCATTTTCCATATCATATGTAATGTGTTATAATGAAGTGTTATATGGTCCCGATAAGGTGGTAGAAATCTTCTATCAGTACTTTGTAACTCTATAACAATATTTTTTAAGGGGGGACATTTTTATGTCAGAACGTAAACTTTTCACGTCTGAATCAGTATCTGAGGGGCATCCAGATAAGATTGCAGACCAAATTTCAGATGCTATTTTAGATGCTATTTTAGAGCAAGATCCAGAAGCTCACGTGGCTGCCGAAACAGCTGTTTATACTGGTTCCGTGCATGTCTTTGGTGAGATTTCAACGACTGCTTATGTGGATATTAACCGTGTGGTTCGTGATACCATTGCAGAGATTGGGTATACCAATACGGAATATGGATTCTCAGCTGAAACTGTAGGAGTACACCCATCTTTGGTGGAACAATCTCCTGATATTGCCCAAGGGGTTAATGAAGCCTTGGAAGTTCGTGGGAATGCAGATCAAGATCCACTTGATTTGATCGGAGCAGGAGACCAAGGTCTCATGTTTGGTTTTGCAGTGGATGAAACAGAAGAACTCATGCCATTGCCGATTTCACTCAGCCACAAGTTGGTTCGTCGTTTGGCTGAACTTCGTAAGTCTGGGGAAATTAGCTATCTTCGTCCAGATGCCAAGTCACAAGTTACTGTTGAGTACGATGAAAATGACCGCCCAGTGCGTGTGGATACGGTGGTTATTTCAACCCAACATGATCCAGATGTCAGCAATGAACAAATCCACGAAGATGTGATTAACAAGGTCATCAAAGAAGTGATTCCAGCTTCTTATCTAGATGAGGAGACTAAATTCTTCATCAACCCAACAGGTCGCTTTGTTATTGGTGGGCCTCAAGGGGATTCCGGTTTGACAGGTCGTAAGATCATCGTGGATACTTATGGTGGTTATTCACGTCACGGTGGTGGTGCCTTCTCTGGTAAGGATGCCACTAAGGTAGACCGTTCCGCTTCTTATGCAGCTCGCTATATTGCCAAGAACATCGTGGCAGCAGGTCTTGCTAAGAAGGCAGAAGTGCAATTGGCTTATGCCATTGGGGTAGCTCAACCTGTCTCTGTTCGGATCGATACCTTTGGTACTGGAACAGTCGCTGAAAGTAAGCTTGAAAAAGCAGCACGTGAGCTCTTTGATCTTCGTCCTGCAGGGATTATCCAAATGCTGGATTTGAAACGTCCAATCTATCGTCAAACAGCGGCTTATGGCCATATGGGACGAACAGATATTGACCTTCCATGGGAACATTTGGACAAGGTAGAAGCCTTGAAAGAAGCTGTAAAATAATTAGTTGAAATGGAAAAGTTAGGGTCAAGTTGATCCTAGCTTTTTTTCGTTTGAAAATTCCTACAGATGGAAAAATAGGTCAATCTGTGGTATAATAGATGCAGTATTTTGAATACGTTGTCCCTTTTATTTCCGTTACAAAAAACGATAGTAAAAGGAAAAAGACTTGAAAGAGCTAATAAATTATTAAGATGAAAAAATTGTAATAAATGGTGGTCGCCCTCTAAAAGGAGAGGTGACCATTAGTGGTGCAAAAAATAGTGTAGTAGCCCTGATTCCGGCGACCATTCTGGCGGATGATATCGTGACCCTTGATGGGGTACCGGATATCTCCGACGTGGCGAGCCTGATTGAAATCATGACCATCATGGGGGCTAAGATCGAGCGCAAAGAAGACAGTTTGATTATTGATCCACGTGGGGTGAAGAATATGCCCATGCCATTTGGAAAGATCAACAGTCTGCGAGCTTCCTATTATTTCTATGGCAGCCTACTAGGACGCTATGGTCAAGCAACGGTTGGACTGCCTGGTGGGTGTGACCTTGGACCACGTCCGATCGATTTGCATTTGAAGGCCTTTGAAGCAATGGGAGCCGCTATGACCATGGATGGCTCTAGTATGAAACTTGCGACTAATGGCAAGCCTCTTCAAGGAGTTAACATCTACATGGATACTGTTAGTGTCGGTGCAACGATCAATACGATTTTAGCAGCAGTCAAGGCTGAAGGTCGGACAGTGATCGAAAATGCGGCTCGAGAACCTGAAATTATCGATGTGGTAACCTTGCTCAACAACATGGGAGCCCATATTCGTGGAGCAGGAACGGATATCATTATCATTGATGGTGTTCAGAATTTGCATGGAACGAGACATCAAGTAATTCCAGATCGCATCGAAGCAGGAACCTATATTGCCCTTGCAGCTGCTATTGGAGAAGGTATCCAGATCAATAATGTCCTGTATGAGCATTTGGAGAGCTATATTGCCAAGTTAGAGGAAATGGGTGTGCGCATGACCATTTCTGAAGATAGTATCTTTGTAGAAAAGCAGACGGGCTTGAAGGCGATCCAGATTAAAACGTCTCCTTATCCTGGTTTTGCGACTGATTTGCAACAACCGATCACACCTTTGCTCTTAACGGCTGCAGGACGTGGGCGCATTGTTGATACGATTTATGAAAAGCGGGTCAACCATGTACCAGAATTGGCTAAAATGGGGGCCACCATTTCGACCTTGAACGACCACATTATTTATGAAGGGCCAAATCAATTGACAGGATCCAGTGTGAAAGCGACGGATCTTCGAGCTGGTGCGGCTTTAGTGATCGCAGGTCTCATGGCTTCTGGAACAACAGAAATTACAAATGTGGAATACATCCTTCGCGGGTATTCAGATATTATTCAAAAATTGACCCAACTTGGAGCAGATATCCAGTTGGTAGAGGAATAGTGACAGGGCTAGAGATCTGATAGTGGCAGCTGGATACACGAACAATGGAGTTTGAGATGAATATTTGGACGCACTTAGCTGCCTATTCACTAATTGAAACACAAAGGTTGTATTTACGACCTTTTCTCTTTGAGGATGCGGGAGATTTTTATAAGATTGCTTCGAATCCTGAAAATTTACAATTTATCTTTCCTGCACAAGCCGATCTTGCTGAAACTCAATATGTACTAGCCAACTATTTCATGAAAAATCCCTTGGGGGTTTGGGCGATCTGTGATAAGGAAACCAATCAGATGATCGGTTCCATCAAGTTTGAAAAGTTGGATGAAATCAAGGGTGAAGCTGAGTTAGGCTACTTTTTACGCAAAGATTTTTGGGGGAAGGGCCTGATGACAGAAGCGGTCAAAGAGTTGGTCTATCTATCATTTGAAAAATTTCAACTGAAGGAGCTTAAGATTGTCACCCATGTTGAAAATGCAGGGAGTCAAAAGGTCGCTTTAAAGGCTGGCTTTCGTCTCTTTCGTCAATTCAAAGGGAGTGACCGCTATACGCGTAAAATGCGCGATTATTATGATTTCCGCCTAGGTAGAGGGGACTTCTATGAGTAAACACCAAGAGATTTTAGACTATCTCGAAAAATTACCGATTGGAAAACGGGTCAGTGTCCGCAGTATCTCCAATTTTTTGAATGTCAGTGATGGGACGGCCTATCGTGCCATTAAAGAAGCTGAAAATCAAGGAATTGTCGAAACGCGTCCTAGAAGCGGGACCATCCGTGTCAAATCGCAAAAAGCTGTACTAGAGCATTTGACCTATCGGGAAATTTTAGAAATCACCGGCTCTGAAATATTAGCAGGTGAAGAGGGACTCGAAAAAGAATTTAATAAATTTTATATTGGTGCCATGACGGAAAAGCACGTCCTAGACTATGTGTCTGAAGGTGGGCTTTTGATCGTGGGTGACCGTACTAGCATCCAACGATTGGCTCTTAAACATGACAATGCGGTCTTAGTGACAGGTGGCTTTGAAGTGAGTGAGGATGTGATTGATCTGGCCAATCAGGTACAAATCCCAGTCATACGAACTTCACACGATACCTATACCGTCGCGACTATGATCAATAAGGCCTTGTCTAATATGCAGATCAAGACGGATATCTTGACAGTCGAGCAGGTCTATCGGCCCTTCCATGAGTACGGCTATCTTTCTGAGACGGATACGGTCCGGGATTATTTAGATTTGGTTCGAAAGAATCGCTTTAGTCGCTTTCCGGTTGTCAATCAGCACCAGATGGTAGTGGGCGTCGTAACCATGAGAGATGCTGGAGATAAGGCGCCTCAGACGACCCTTGATAAGGTGATGTCACGGACCATTTTTACCACTAATTTGTCCACCAGCATTGCGACGATTAGCCAACGGATGATCGCTGAAGATTATGAAATGATTCCTGTTGTTCGTAATAACCAGACCTTGCTGGGTGTTATTACGCGTCGAGATGTCATGGATCGGATTAGCAAGGTGCAATTTTCGAGCTTACCAACCTTTAGTGAGCAGATTGGTCAAAAGATTCAGACAGAGAACGACCATTACCAATTCACAGTGGAACCGAGTATGCTGGAGAAAAGCGGTGTTTTGGCCAATGGGGTCATGATCGAAGTGCTGATGAAGGTTGTTCGCAAGATGATGCAACACAGTGGGCGTAGCTTGATTGTCGAACAGTTGATTATCAATTTTTTACAGGCTGTGCAGGTGGATGACGTGATCCGTATTGAACCCCAACTTGTTCGGCGAACCAGACGTTCAGCCTTGGTTGATTTTAGCTTGTATTTAGATCTGCAGCTAGTCGCGAAAGCAACCATTACGATTAAGATTAATTAAACAAAAGAAATGAGGAGACAATGATTACATTAAAATCACAACGTGAAATTGAAGCCATGGATCGTGCAGGAGATTTCCTTGCCAGCATCCATATTGGATTACGTGACTTGATCAAGCCAGGGCTTGACCTATGGGAAGTAGAAGAATATGTCCGTCGTCGCTGTAAAGAAGCCAATGTCTTGCCGCTTCAAATCGGTGTAGAAGGTAGTCTCATGGACTATCCTTATGCGACTTGCTGTGGTTTGAATGACGAAGTAGCCCATGCTTTTCCACGTCACGTCATTCTCAAAGATGGGGATCTCCTCAAGGTAGACATGGTCTTGTCAGAACCGCTTGATAAGTCTGTTTTGGATGTATCGAAATTAGATTTTGATAATGTAGCGCAAGTCAAGAAATACACGGAGTCTTATAGTGGTGGCTTGGCGGACTCTTGCTGGGCTTATGCGGTTGGAAATGTTTCGCAAGAAGTCAAAGATTTGATGGACGTGACCAAAGAATGTCTCTATAAGGGAATTGAGAAAGCGGTCGTTGGCAATCGCTTGGGAGATATTGGTGCAGCGATTCAAGAGTATGCAGAAAGCAAAGGCTATGGCGTGGTGCGTGATTTGGTCGGACACGGTGTCGGGCCTACCATGCATGAAGAACCAATGGTCCCGCATTATGGTCGTGCTGGACGCGGTCTTCGCTTACGTGAAGGGATGGTCTTGACGATTGAGCCAATGATTAATACCGGTACTTGGGAGATTGATACAGATATGGAAACTGGTTGGGCCCATAAGACCCTCGACGGTGGCCTTTCTTGTCAATACGAGCATCAATTTGTGATTACAAAAGATGGTCCAGTGATCTTGACTAGTCAAGGTGAAGAAGGAACATACTAAAACTAGAGAGGAAAGAATGGAGCTGAAGGCAAGTGTCTGGTTTCGCTCTTTGCTCTTTTTTAGTAAAATGGGGAGGTGACGAATGAAAAAGGTCCTACAAAAAGTACTGGGACAGCCATTTATAAAGGGCTTCGTGCGGTTTTATCAGAGTGCAGAGTCTGACATCACTAGCATTGCGGTGGCCTATTATTTGCTGATCTCCATTTTCCCTTTGATGCTGATTGCAGCCAATATTTTACCCTACTTTCATATTCGTCCCACTCAGATTCTTTTAAGCTTACAAAAAGTCTTGCCAGCCTCCTTATATCGAATAGTGGCACAGATGATTTCGAGTGTCTTGACCAAACCTTCGACAGGCTTACTGAGTTTCTCGATTATTTCTGCTTTGTGGATCTTCTCTCAGAGCATTGCCTACCTCCAAAAAGCCTATAACAAGAGTTATGGGGTGGAAAAGGAGCGTGGTATTATCTGGGGGCGACTCTTTAGCTTCCTGATCAGTTTTGCCTTGCAGGGCTTGTTTGGACTCTCGCTGATCCTTTCCATGTTTGGGAAAATGATCGTTCGTTATCTCTATCGGACCTTTTCATTTGATCGGACGATTTATGTACGTTTACTGAATTTGACAGAGCCGACCATCTACCTCTTACTTTTTGTCAGTCTGGTCTTGCTCTATTACACCCTTCCAAATGTCAAAATTCCAAAATTTAGATATGTATTGCCAGGGGCGACCTTTGTTGTTGCTGTCCTGTATGCGATCTTGAATATCTTTTGGAAATATGTGGATCGTTATGTGAGTCATTTCTTAGATGCTCGTTTCTTCGGTTCTGTCGTCCTAGCGGTCATTATGTTCTGGTTCATCTTGGTAGCTAAAATCATGATTATTGGTTGTATTTTAAACGCCAGTATCCAGTTTGCTAGAGAAGCCAAGTTCCAAACGCGCAATGGAGAAATTGTCTCCAAATTAAAAACGGAAGAAGTAGCTTTTCGGCATAAAGAAGCTTCACAAACATTAAAGCGACGGTTACGCTTGAGAAAAAAAGATAAAATAGAATAAGGGATAGTGGGACAGAAATCGGTCATTCGTTAGAATTCGATTTCGTCGTCCCACCTCTGCACAGTTGAGTAGGGCTGTAAAAGCTGATGAAATCAGCGTAGTAGAGCCCACTCAACCACTGCGTCTTGCTCGACAATTCAAAAATAATGGAGAGGCTAGAACTTTTGTCCCAGCCTCTTTTTTCTTATCTATTTTGTTGTATTTGCAACAAAAATGTGTTATGCTATTGTCAATAGGAAAGGAGGAGTGAGATGAGTATTTTGCGTGAGATTGGCATCATTGCGCGAGCACTGGATTCTATAGCAAATATTGAATTTCGAGATTTGGACCTGGCGCGTGGTCAATATCTTTACTTGGTGCGAATTGCCGAGCAACCTGGAATGATTCAGGAAGAACTCTCTGAAGTCCTGAAAGTAGATCGATCCACCGTTGCAAGGTCTGTAAAAAACTAGAAGAACGAGGCTTGATTCAACAGCGTCCAAGGGGTGAAAACCTTAAAATCAAGGAATGGGAATTAACTGAAAAAGGTAAGCAGATTTACCCCTTCATTTTAGGGGAGCATCTTTACTCTGAGAGAACTGCTTTAAAAGGATTTTCCAAAAAAGAAGTCGCACAGTTAGAAGAGTACCTCATCCGAGTTCGTGAGAATATCACCTTGGATTGGGAACTAGTTAAAAAAGGTAAAAAAGAAATTATAGTGAGGTAAAGCAATGAAAGTAACAGTCGATCAAGAATTTTGGGAGTTGTTCCCAACAGCTAGAATTACAGTGATGTCCTTGTATGGCATTGATAACACAGTAGATGAAGCCAAGGATCCTTATTTCAAAGAATTGTTGGACAAGGGTGCCAAGAGAGCATGGGAATTTATCGATGAAGAAAACTATACCCAGAGTGAGTTCGTTCAAGAGTGGCGCCAAGCTTTTAGCAAGTTTAAAACAAAAAAGGAGCCCGATCTTCCATCGAAGCACTCTTAAAACGGGTTCACCAAGGTCGTGAATTTTATCCGATTAATCCCTTGGTTGATTTATACAATAGTGTGTCTATGGCTTATGCCCTTCCTTGTGGAGGAGAAGACATGGATAAATTAGTGGGTGGACTTTCTCTAGGACAAGCGAAAGGAGGCGAACCGTTCTTTCCATTAGGAGCTGACGAAGATGCGCCAGCTTTGGAAGGGGAGATCATCTACTACGACCAAGAAGGCGCCGTTTGTCGTTGTTTGAATTGGCGTGAGGCTCAAAGAACCATGCTAACTGAAGATACCAAGGACGCTATTTTGGTCATTGAAGCCATCAACGAGGAGCAGGCCAAACGGGCACAAACAGCCATGCAGGAATTGAAAGATCTAGCTAAGGATTATTTTGGGGTTGAAGGCACCATCTATCAATTAAGTGCAGAGCAAGCAAGTATAGAAGTTTAAAAGAATAAGGCTTGAAACAATCGTTTCAAGCCTTGTTTTTATTTTTAAAGACAAAGAGTTTACTAAAGACGTAATTGAGGACCACTATAGCAACTTGCGCAAAGAGAGTTTCAATTAGATTGATTTGACTCTTGTTGTTGTGGACAAATTGCCCGATAATTCCTGGGAATTGCTTGACAAAAATCTCGGTCAAGGCCATGTCTAGTATAAAGGTCCCAGAGCGCGCAATCGCAAATCGGATCAAGCGCTGAAACCAGCCCTTTCTTTCTTGCTTAAAGACGATGGTATCGTTGGTCGCAAAGGCAAAGAGGATCCCAGCAATGTTTCCAATCGCTGTCGCTAATCGTTCATCACGAGACACATGATAGATGAAGAGGCGGGTTCCTACGGAAACAATGGTTGTGGCAACTCCAAAAAAGAGATAGGATAAAATCTCATTATCAAAAAATTTTTTAATTAGTGTTTTCATAAATTCAGTCTACCATAAAACCTCAAAATATGCTATACTTGAAAGGTTGAAGAAATCAAACCTTCAACCCTTGGTGCTTAAGATCCTTTCGCCAAGCATATTAGACGCGGGAAAACCGCTAAAGGAGAATAAATGAAACAGTTAACTGCTCGTGATATGGCACAAATTGCCATTGTTGCTGCGATTTATATCGTATTGACCATTACCCCACCTCTCAACGCTATGGCCTACTATGGCTATCAATTCCGTGTTTCGGAAATGATGAATTTCTTAGCTTTTTACAATAAGAAGTACTTGATTGCGGTGACGCTTGGTTGTATGATTGCTAACTTATTTAGTTTTGGATGGATCGATGTCTTTGTCGGTGGAGGTTCAACCTTTGTCTTCTTAGGACTTGGACTCATTCTATTTGGTCGATTTAAAAACAAGTTCTTGTTTGACGGTCTTATTCGCTTGGACCATTTCTTGTTTGCGATTTTCTTTTCCATCTCCATGTTTACGATTGCCTTGGAACTATACTACCTTCAAGGCCAACCATTCTTCTATAACTGGTTGACTATGGGATTGGGTGAATTCGCATCCTTGATTTTTGGAGCGATTGTGATCAATCAACTTTCTAAACGGATCGATTTTACAAAATAAGAAAAGGGAGCTTTGGCTCCTTTTTTAATGCTAAGAATGCAGTAAATTCAAGGCTAAATTAAGATTTTATGATAAAATAAGAACATGAAAACCAGAATGAAAGAATTAGTGGAATTACTCAATCGTTATGCTTACGAGTATTACACAAAAGACGCTCCATCTGTTTCAGATAGTGAATATGATCAATTATATCGGGAGTTGGTGGAACTAGAAACCGCTCATCCAGATGAGGTCTTACCAGAGAGTCCAACTCACCGTGTAGGTGGAGTGGTTTTAAAAGGCTTTACCAAATACCAGCACCAGTATCCCCTTTATAGTTTGCAGGATGTTTTTTCGCGTGAAGAATTAGAAGCCTTTGATCAGCGTGTCCGTAAGGAATTTCCTTCCGTCAGCTATGTATGCGAGTTGAAGATCGATGGCTTGTCCATTTCCCTCACCTATGAAAATGGTGTCCTCGTAACGGGGGCGACACGTGGGGATGGTTCTGTCGGTGAGGATATTACAGAGAACCTCAAACGGGTCAAGGACATTCCTTTGGTGTTACCAGAGCCAGTGAACATTACAGTTCGAGGCGAGTGCTACATGCCACGGGCTTCCTTTGATCGGGTCAATCAGATCCGTCAAGAAAATGGCGAGCCGGAGTTTGCTAATCCACGGAATGCTGCTGCAGGAACGCTTCGCCAATTGGATACGAAAATCGTGGCCAAGCGAAATCTCGCAACCTTCTTGTATCAAGAAGTGAGTCCAACTGATCAAAGCAGTCAGGAAGGCGTGCTTGAGAAATTAGCCCGCTTAGGCTTTGTCGTGAACCAAGAGCGAGTGCTGGCTGAGGATATGGAGCAAATTTGGGACTTCATCCAAAAAGTAGCTCAGCTTCGAGAGGATCTTCCCTACGATATCGATGGGATTGTCATCAAGGTCAATGACCTAGCTGTTCAAGAAGAACTAGGCTTTACCGTAAAAGCTCCTAAATGGGCTGTCGCCTATAAGTTTCCAGCTGAAGAAAAAGAAGCGAAAATCTTATCGGTTGATTGGACGGTTGGACGGACCGGAGTTGTGACCCCAACTGCCAATCTAACTCCAGTCCAGCTAGCAGGAACCACTGTTAGTCGGGCAACCTTGCACAATGTGGACTATATTGCTGAAAAAGATATTCATCAGGATGATACCGTTATTGTCTACAAGGCGGGTGATATCATTCCTGCGGTCTTGCGTGTCGTCAAAGATAAGCGAGTTTCTGATCAAGCATTAGCCGTTCCAACTCATTGTCCGAGCTGCCAGAGTGAGTTGCTTCATTTCGAGGATGAGGTGGCCCTTCGCTGTATCAATCCACTCTGTCCAGCACAGATTAAGGAAGGATTGAACCACTTTGCCAGTCGGGATGCTATGAATATCACTGGCTTGGGTCCAGCAGTTGTAGAGAAACTCTTCGCAGCTCAGTTGGTAGAGGATGTAGCTGGGATCTATCGTCTGACAGTCGAGGATCTATTGACCTTAGAAGGCTTTAAAGAAAAATCTGCTGAAAAACTCTATGAAGCCATTCAAGCTTCAAAAGAAAACTCAGCTGAGAAGTTACTCTTTGGTTTGGGGATCCGCCATGTCGGTAGCAAGGTTAGTCAAATCTTGCTCCAAGAATTCCATCACCTCGATCAATTGGCTGCAGCAGATCCAGAACGGATTGCCAGCATTGATAGTCTCGGTATGGTCGTGGCTGAAAGCCTTAAGCGTTATTTCGCGCAAGAAGGATCTAAGCGTCTCTTGCAAGAGCTCAAAGAAGCTGGAGTCAATCTGTCTTATCTTGGTGAAAAAGTCGCTGCTGATGCGGTCCTATCAGGAATGACAGTCGTTTTGACTGGGAAGCTAGAGCGACTCACGCGTTCAGAAGCCAAGGCAAAATTAGAAAGTCTGGGCGCTAAGGTAACTGGATCGGTTTCCAAAAAAACAGATTTGGTCGTTGCAGGTAGTGACGCTGGTAGCAAGTTAACCAAAGCACAAGAATTAGGAATCCAGGTAGAAGATGAGGCCTGGCTTGAAAGTTTATAGAGGATCTTTATGGTAGAACGAATCAAAAAAGCCCGTTTAATTTATAATCCGACCTCTGGGCAAGAAATTATCAAGAAAAATATTGCGGAAGTCTTAGACGTACTCGAAGACGTGGGCTATGAAACCAGCGCCTATCAAACGACTCCAGAACCATTTTCTGCTCAAAATGAAGCAGAAAGAGCCGCTAAAGCCGGCTTTGATTTAATCATTGCTGCTGGTGGAGATGGCACGATTAATGAAGTGGTCAATGGAGTTGCAGGTCTGGAGAATCGTCCGCAGATGGCCTTTATCCCAACCGGCACAACCAATGACTATGCGCGTGCCTTGAAGATCCCGATGGGAGATCCAGTGGCAGCTGCCCGCATTATCGAAAAGAATCAAACCATTCAAATGGACATTGGTCGTGCTTATGGCAGTAAGTATTTTATCAATATTGCTGCAGCAGGGACCATGACAGAATTGACCTTCAGTGTCCCAAGTAGTGTCAAATCTCGCCTGGGTTACTTTGCTTATGTAGCTGAAGCAGCTAAAATGTTGCCGAGGAACAAGGCTCGTAAGGTACGGATCGAACACGATAATGGCGTTTTTGAAGGGCCAGCGTCGATGATTTTTGTGGCTTTGACCAACTCTATTGCTGGCTTTGAAAGTGTCGCACCAGATGCTAAGCTCGATGATGGAAACTTCACCTTGATTATCGTAAAAACTGCTAAGCTCTTTAACATGTTGTCCTTGATGATTCAGGCCATTAATGGAGGCAAGCATGTGCACGATGAAAATGTAGAATATCTCAAGACCAAGAAGTTGTCGATCGAAATGTTAGGGAAAAATGCTCAACCATTCCGCATCAATCTAGATGGCGAATATGGGGGAGATACTCCAGTTGAATTGGAAGTCTTTCATAATCACTTGGAATTTTTTGCGAATATTGATGAAATCAACAACGATGCTTTGGTTCACACATCTGAAGAATAAAAACAAATAGTTGGAACCATGTCCGTGTTTCACGAGCGAATGGTTCCTTCGGTATCAAATTGGAAATAGGAAAATGTTATGCGACAATACCATGTAAAGCTTCATTTTCATAAGCAAAAAGGAAATTATTTTGCCTATGATATGTGGCAGTGGCAGGATCAAGTAGAAGGAAAATCAGTCTCTTTCTCCAAGTTAGATTATTTTGGAGTAGAGGGAAATCTGGTATACGAGAGTGAGGATGCCTTGAGCCGGGGTCATGTCTTGGTTAAAGAAGGAGATTGGTTCACCCAAACCCGTGATTTTGAAATCGAACTCTTACCAGAAGGGTATGTTCGAGAAGTTTGGATTCTCGATGGGGACGATACTGTCTATTATTCATTGCAAGCTGCTTTGACGAGTCATGCTTATAGTCATCGTCAACCTCATGCCTACGATATGGCGACCCATGCCAAGGAATTTGACACCAAATGGGCTTATCAAGGCTGGCTTGGTTATCGTGAAGAAGAAGGGGAGTATTGCTTTAAGCTGTGGGCCCCTACTGCTAAGAAAGTTGAATTGTTGCTCTATCAATCAACAGAGTTGGATGCGCCTATTTGGAAGACTATTCCGATGATGCGTGGCAAACAAGAGTCTAGCTACCATCCAGAAAACACCCAAGGTGTTTGGATTCTAGATTTTCTAGGAAATTTAAGTGGCATGGCTTATCAATATCGTGTGCATTTTGAACACCAGACTCAAGTGACGCGTGATCCTTATAGCATTGCAACGACAGCCGACGGAATGCGCTCAGCCATTCTCTCAAGAGCAGATCGTCAGTTTGATTGGGGCACTAAAAAAGGCGCCGATGCGACTCCCTGGCGCCTGGACAATCCTTGTCAAGCAGTGATCTATGAGATGCACCTTCGGGATTTGACCAAGTCACCGACATCAGGTGTGGACGAGTCTTTGCGTGGGACCTATCTAGGGGCTTGCCAAGAAGGTACCGTCAATAGCCATGGCGATGCGACTGCTTTTGATTATATCCGTCAGTTAGGAGTCAATGTCGTGCAATTGCAGCCGATATCTGATCGCTATAAACAGTATGATGAAGAAGGTCGTGTGACCTACAATTGGGGTTACAACGTTCAGAATTATTCTGCACCAGAAACCAGTTTTTCAACGGATCCATCCAATCCCAAACAAACCATGAAAGAGCTTAAAACTATGATCCGGGCTTATCATGACGCGGGGATTTCTGTAGTCATAGATGTGATCTACAATCATATCTACTCAACTGAGAATGGTCCTTTCCAAAATACAGTTCCGGATTATTATTACCGGATGGAGCCAGATGGGCGCTTCCAAAATGGGACAGGTGTCGGTAATGAGACGGCGAGTGAGCATGAAATGTACCGCAAGTACATGATTGATTCCCTCACGCACTGGGTTAAAGAGTACCAGATCGATGGTTTCCGCTTTGATTTGATGGGCATTCACGATGTGACGACAATGAATGCTATTCGGGAGGCGATGGATGCTCTGGATCCTCGCATTCTCCTTTATGGAGAAGGTTGGGATATGGGAACCGGTCTCGCACCAGAGGACAAGGCTAAGAAAGACAATGCAGCGCAATTGCCACGTATTGGATTCTTTAACGACACGGAGCGCGATGCTATTAAAGGGGCTGAGGTTTATGGTTCCATCAAACGTGGCTTTGTCAGCCGAAAATCAACAGAGAATATCGTTGCGCGTGCTGTTCTAGGTAGTGCGGAGCTGGGTCATTATTTAAGTCCGAATCAGGTTTTGAATTATGTGGAGGCTCATGACAATTATAATCTCTATGACTTGCTTCAGACCCTCCATCCAAATGAAGAAGTAGCAGGCTTGGTCAAGCGCTCAGAGTTGGCTACGGCCATGAACCTGCTCTTCCAGGGTATGACCTTTATGCAATTGGGTCAAGAGTTTATGCGGACCAAATTGGTGGCGACAGGTCCTGATGGGGAAATCACACCTTTGGATCGTGAACGGGCCATGAATTCCTACAATGCTCCAGATTTTGTGAATCAGGTCAACTGGGATCTGGTCAGTCAGAACAAGGAATCAATTGCCTATATCCGAAGCTTGATCGCCTTGAAGACCAGTCTTCCTGTCTTAGGGCTTGAAAGCTATGATAAAATCTACCAACAAGTCTTTATTCAATCTGCAACTGATACCAGTGGCCTTGTCATCTATGAACTAACAGGAGACAAGAAGTACTTGGTCATCTTCAACGCCAGCGGACTTCCATATTACCTCCAAAATTCAAATAAATTGAAATTGATGGTTGGGAATAGTCGTCATAAACGACCATTCTATGTGGAGAATTTAACAGCTTCTGTTTTTGAAGTCCTAGACTAAGTTTTTTAAAAGAAATCATAAAATCCCTGAGTTTTTAAACTCAGGGATTCTTTTTATTATGTGACTTTCAGTCCGTCTCGCTCCGTTAGGTGCGAGACAAAAAAACCACCCGCTATGCGGGTGCGCATCAAAGGTTATACCAAAAAAACTCCAAACGCGATACAATTAAGGTGTTCAAGCCAATTGTAAAGCGAAAGGAGAAAAATATGGCTCAAAAAGCACATAGTTTATCACACACAAAATGGATGTGTAAATATCACATTGTGTTCACCCCTAAGTATAGACGAAAAGTGATCTATAATCAATATCGAAGTAGTTTAGGAGAAATATTCCATAGATTATGTAGTTATAAAGGTGTTGAGATTATTGAAGGCCATTTAATGCCAGATCATGTTCATATGTTGGTAAGTATTCCACCTAGAATTAGTGTTGCAAGTTTCATGGGATATTTAAAAGGTAAAAGACGCTCTAAT
>NZ_CM002128.1:386557-407962 GCF_000448565.1 Streptococcus sp. HSISM1
GCCAGATCATGTTCATATGTTGGTAAGTATTCACTAGAATTAGTGTTGCAAGTTTCATGGGATATTTAAAGGTAAAAGCGCTCTAATGATGTTCGATAAACACGCCAATCTGAAATATAAGTTTGGAAATCGACATTTTTGGGCAGAGGGATATTATGTAAGTACAGTTGGCCTCAACGAAGCCACAATAAAGAAATACATTCAGGAACAAGAGCGAAAAGATATTGCTTTAGATAAGTTGAGTGTAAAAGAATATGAAGATCCCTTTAGGGATAGTGGCAAGTAGTACGTATACCTCTTTGAGAGGTCTGTGACGAGTCAAATGCAATAAGGCTTGAACAAAGTGAAAGCCAGCGTCTTTAGGCGCTGGCTAGTTATCTGGGCTTATAGCCCTGGTACAAACCACCCGTTTGACGGGTGGTCATGATTTAGAAGAACTGCTACTGGTCTCTGTTGAGGAAGAACTATCGTCTTCTGGGTGCAATTCTTTATAAGTTGGTGCTTTGAAGAGATCAACGGTAGACTGGTTGCCACGTTGGTTATAAAGGCTGGTTGATTTGTCACCTTTTTCCTTTTCAATCTTCTTCAATGCCTTGAAGGAATTGGTGTAGGAATAATCTTCTGGATTGACTTTTCCAAGATCATTGCCCTTGAAGAAGCGAAGGAGGTCACCGGTCTGGATGCTATCGCTAATCTTCAATTGCAGGTTAGCAGCCTCCCTAATCTTGTCCAGTTCTTCCTTGGTTTTTTCGTCTGGGTTCGTGATTTCCTCACCTGTTTTGGTGTAATAGGTCCGGCCACTATAGCTCGTATACTCTGGAGTTACAAAGTAGTTAGCGGAGCGGAAGGCGACGATTTGATCATGTTCTGGAGAGAGCATATCTTGACCAACTTGGAGGAATTTATTGGATTCAATACCTAGCAAATGTTCCAAGGTTGGGAGCATATCAATTTCGCCACCGTAGGTATCAATGATGCCACCCTTATCCATACCTGGAATAACTACCATATAAGGTACGCGTTGCAACATGGCATTGTCATAACTTGACCACGTTTCAGAGTTCTTACCAAGTAGAGGAGCAAGAGCTGGGTTACGAGAGTTTGAAATTCCGTAGTGGTCCCCATAGAGAACGATGATGGAATTTTTGTAAAGACCAGATTCTTTCAGGTAATCAAAGAATGCTTTGATCGAAGAATCTAGGTAGTTAGCGGTCGCAAAATAGCCATTGATGGTTTCGTCCTGAGTCTTAGCTAGAGGGAATCCAAGATCATCTCCTGACAAGCTGGTCGTATAAGGATAGTGGTTGGAAACCGTAATGAACTTAGTATAGAAAGGTTGTTGCAATCTTTCTAGGTATTTGATGGAATCCTTGAGCATGTATTTGTCATTAAGACCATACTGGAAGGAATTGCTGCTGTTTTGTTTGGTGAAGTAGCTGGCATCAAAGAAGTAATTGTAGCCCCATTGTTTATAGGCAGTATTTCGGTTCCAGAAACTTCCAGCATTCCCATGGAAAACAGCGCTCGAGTTGTAACCATTTTTTGAAAGAATAAATGGTGCAGCCTGTTGGGTATTGGTTCCACCATAGTTCACCATAAAGGAACCTTGGTTGAGTCCGAAGAGGCCTGTTTCAATCATGGTCTCAGCATCGGACGTTTTCCCTGCCTTGACTTGGTTAAAGACATTCGAAAAGGCAAAGGTTTCCTTCGAGTGGTAAAGTGAGTTTAAGAAAGGCGTCACTTCATATTCTTTATCGTCTACTTTCAACTTGTAATCGATCAAGAATTGTTGGAAACTTTCCAAGTGAATGTAGATGACATTACGGCCTTTGGCCATTCCGAAGTATTCAGGATTAGCTTTGGCATAATGCTGTTGGATATATTCTTCAACCGGTTTTAGATCTGCCTCAGATGCTTTGGAACGCTCTTTGTTTGCAACATAAGTTTGATTAGCGCTGTATCCTAGAAAAGCAGGAAGACCCAAGGCACGAACAACATAGTAGTTTGAGAACCCACGTGTCAAGAGCTCAGGCCGGTCAATTTCTGCAAGGAAAAGATTGGCAGAAAAGAGCATAGCAGACAAAGATGTGATCGCAAAACTAGCTCGTTTATTGAAGGGACGGTTATCCATTCGAATCCATTTCTTAAAGAAGAAGAAAGCTAGAATCGGGAAATCCAAAATATAAATCACATCCCAAGGGCGGAACAATTCTAAAGCAGCAGCTCCGAGACCAGCGGAAACCTTGCTGGAAGCCAACATGGTATTAACTGTTACAAAGTCTGTAAATTCTCGATAATAAATAGAATTGGAAATCAACCAGATAAATAAGAGAAGGTAGATTCCAAAAGCCAGACTATAAAAGAGCTTGGTAGGTTTGATATAGAGTGCTAGACCGATTAACAGTAAGCTGACCGGAAATGGGTTGATCACTGCTAGAAAGATCTGGTAAGGTCCCTGAATGTCTAAATTAAAATCAACTGAATAGGCCCACATGGTTTTGAACCAGTAGAGCAGCAGAAGGGTCAAGACAAATCCTAGTCTGGTACTCATGAAATTGAGTATCGAATTCGTAATTTTTTTCACAAAATGTTACTTCCTTGTCTTATTTCCTAAAAATTTTCATATACAAGTATACCACATTTTTATGGAGAAAGAAAAAAATGACTGTAAAGAAGAGGAAAGAAATAGGAGAGATCCGGTATTTTATATCGTTCAAAGCTAAATGATGAGAGCTACGATAAAATGGTAAAAAAAGTTCCAGTAAATAAAGCCTCTCTTTGTGAAAACTGCAGACTTTTGCTATAATAGAGGGTATGAAAAAACTCACAGTCAGTCGGCAAGTAGCTCGAAAACTAAAACAAGGACAATCGCTCCTTGAAAAGCAAGACTTTGATTCGCTTCCCACCTTGGATCAAGCGATTCAATTGCTTTCAGGTGATGGACAATCCCTCGGAGTCGGATATTTATCTGAGCAGAATAAAGGGATTGGATGGTTTGTTTCTCAAGAGTTGGTTGCTTTTGATCAAGCCTTTTTTATGGAACTTTTCATCAAAGCCAAGCAATATCGTCGTTCTTATTATGAGGATGAGAAGACAACTGCTTTTCGTCTCTTTAACCAAGAGGGAGATGGTTTTGGCGGCTTTACGGTTGACTTATATGATGAGTTTGTTGTCTTTTCTTGGTACAACCTTTATGTGTATCAGATCAAGGAAATCATTTTAGCAACCTTTCAAGAAGTTTTTCCTGAAGTCCGAGGGGGCTATGAAAAGATTCGCTTTAAAGGCTTGGACTATGAATCGGCCCATGTGTATGGTGAAGAAGCTCCGCAAGAATTTTTGATTCTGGAAAATGGGGTCTTTTACCAAGTCTTTCTCAATGATGGCTTGATGACGGGGATCTTTTTGGATCAGCATGAAGTTCGAGGAAGTTTGGTCGATGGCTTAGCTGCTGGACAGTCCTTGCTCAATATGTTCTCTTATACAGCTGCTTTTTCTGTTGCTGCGGCAATGGGTGGAGCAGTTGAAACAACTTCGGTCGATCTGGCTAAGAGAAGTAGAGAATTATCAGAAGCGCATTTTGTGGCAAATGGCTTGGCGCTGGATGATCATCGTTTTGTCGTGATGGATGTCTTTGATTATTACAAATATGCCAAACGCCATGAGCTAAGCTATGATGTGATCGTACTCGATCCGCCTAGCTTTGCGCGGAATAAAAAACGGACCTTTTCAGTCGCTAAAGATTACCATCGGTTGGTGAGCGAGGCCCTCGAGATTTTAAATCCAGGTGGGACCTTGATTCTCAGTACCAATGCGGCAAATGTGACCAAAGAAAAATTTAAAAAACAAATCGAAAAGGGATTTCAAGGGCGTAAACATCGTTATGTAGCAGAATACGGCCTTCCGGGAGATTTTCGATGGAATAAGAAAGAAGAAAGTAGTAATTACTTAAAAGTATTTACGATTAGGGTGGATGTATGAAGTTAGTTGTGTCGATTATGCCTCGCTCCTTAGAAGAGGCGCAACAACTAGATGGTTCGCGTTACGATGATGCGGATGTCATTGAGTGGCGTGCGGACTTTTTAGAAAAAAACGAGATCTTAACCGTTGCTCCGGCAGTGTTTGAAAAATTTGCAGGTCGCGAGTTATTATTTACCTTACGAACTAAGGTAGAAGGTGGGCAGATGGAACTAACAGATGAGGAATATGTTTGGATCCTGAAAGATATTCAATCTATCTATCATCCGGATTATATCGATTTCGAGTTTTATAGCCATCGTGACGTCTTTGAAGAGATGTTGGAATTTTCAAATCTTGTGCTCAGCTACCATAATTTCCAAGAGACACCGGAAAATATGATGGAGATCTTATCGGAATTAACTAGCTTTTCTCCAAAATTGGTTAAGGTATCGGTCATGGCCCACAATGAACAAGATGTCCTTGACTTGATGAATTATACGCGTGGTTTCAAGACGCTGAATCCTGAGCAAGAATATGTAACGATTTCCATGGGTAAGGTCGGGAAGATTTCGCGCTTGACAGCTGATTTGACAGGCTCTTCCTGGTCTTATGCTAGAGTCGGAGAAGGAAGTGCGCCTGGTCAAATCCCTCTTGAAAATATGCGAAGAATTCGGGAATTATTAAATGAAGATTGATGGCTACACTCGGATGGCAGCAGTCATTGCCCATCCGATTCGTCATAGTATCTCTCCTTTCATCCATAATCTAGCCTATGAATTAACAGTGACCAATGCTGCTTACCTGGCTTGGGATATTGCTGAAGAAGATTTAGAAAGCACTGTCAGCCAAATTCGTAAGTTAGATATGATTGGGGCCAATATCTCCATGCCTTTTAAGCAAAAGGTCTTTCCTTACTTAGATGAAGTGGATGAGATGGCTCGAAAGATCGGCTCTGTCAATACCATCGTTCACCGTGATGGCAAGCTTAAGGGCTATAATACGGATGGGATTGGTTTCTTTCGTAGTTTACCTCCAGCTTTCTCCATTAAGGGAAAACAATGGTTCTCTTAGGTGCAGGTGGTGCAGCTTTAGCGATTATTGCACAGGCCATTCATCTAGGTGTAAAACGAATCCTTGTCTTTGTGAGAGAGGAAAGATTGGTTCATTATCGTTCAATCGTTCAGTTGATTGAAGATGGCTTTGATTTCTTGATAGAATTGTATGCGATTGAGAAAAATGAAGATGTTCAAAGCTCCTTTCATCAAGCCGATCTCATCTTAAATGCGACTGGTGTAGGGATGGATGGTCAGTCTCTTCCGATAGCGAGTCACTTGACGTTTCCTCCACATGCCTTAATCGTAGAGATGGCCTACTATCCGGCAGTGACCCCCTTTCTGCAATTAGCAGTGAATCAAGGAAACAAGAGGGTAAATGGGCTGGGAATGCTCTTTTATCAAGCTGAAGCAGCCTTTGAATTAATGACTGGGAAAGTATTTCCTACAGAGTCTGTATGGGAAGCATTGACAACAGAATATCGCCAATTTGTATGTGACTAAGAGAGGGGTTTACCTTTTCCTATTGAAAAAGCTTTATGAGATTAGAACAAGATCTGATTTTTTAAAAAACAGTCTTGCTCTAGTCTCTTTTTCATTTTGATTGAGACATGTGCCCTATTTCATGATAAGATAGAATCAAAGAATAACATGAAGGAGATTCCTATGAACGTATCGGTACCTATTCCAAGACATTCCTATGAGATTGTGATTGAAAGAGGTGCTCTCAACCAGGTTGGAGATTGGTTGCGCACTCTTTGGGGCGATAAAAAAGTCGCGATTATTTCAGATAACCGCGTGGCTAAGCTATATGCCTCTATCGTAGAGAAGAGCCTTGAGAAAGCTGGTTTTCAAGTAGTACGCTTTGAGTTTCTTCAAGGAGAAGCCAGTAAGAATCTAACCACTGTTTCAAAAGTCTATGACTTTCTAGCTACCCATGGTATGACGCGCAGTGATGGAATCGTTGCTCTTGGGGGTGGCGTAGTTGGTGATTTGGCTGGTTTTGCTGCCTCGACCTATATGCGGGGAATTTCCTTTGTTCAGATCCCGACTAGCTTGACCGCACAGGTGGATTCTTCTATCGGGGGAAAGACGGGAGTCAACACAACACTTGCCAAAAACATGGTAGGGACCTTTGCTCAACCAGATGGTGTGTTTATTGATCCTGAAGTGTTGAGCACGTTGGGGCACCGTGAATTGATCGAGGGGATGGGTGAAGTCATCAAGTACGGCCTCATCCAAGATACGGAACTTTGGGAAGAATTGGAAGCCATGGATGGTTCTGTCCAGAGTATTTTAGAGCATGCAGAGAGCATCATTTCCCATTCCTGCCTGGTCAAGCGAGACCATGTTGTGGCAGATGAGTTGGACAATGGTATTCGACTGTATCTCAATTTTGGGCATACTATTGGGCATGCCATTGAAGCGACAGCTGGTTATGGACAGGTTATGCATGGAGAAGCTGTCAGTATGGGTATGGTGCAGCTGTCCCGAGTTGCAGAAGAAAAGGGCCTGATGCCAAAAGGAATCACTCAAAAAATCGAAGAAATGTGCCGGAAATTTGGCCTTCCGGTGACCTATGAGAACTGGGATAAAGAAGCCCTTTATCAAGCCTTGACCCATGACAAAAAAGCGCGTGGGACTAGCTTGAAATTAGTCATTGTTCCAGAGTTGGGGCAAGCAGCGATTCATCAAATTCCTCTTCAAGAAATGAAGGACTTTTTAGAAAGAAAGGAATAAGGTTGTATGAGATATTTAACAGCAGGAGAGTCCCATGGGCCTCGATTAACAGCCATCATCGAGGGGGTTCCGGCAGGCCTTCCTTTATCTGAAGAAGATATTAATAAAGAGCTCAAACGTCGACAAGGTGGCTATGGCCGTGGTGCTCGGATGAAAATTGAGAGTGACCGGGTCGAGATCACATCAGGGGTCCGTCATGGCTTGACCATGGGAGGTCCGATTACTCTGAACGTGACCAATCTGGATCATCAAAAATGGCTAGAGATCATGAATGTAGCACCGGTCGAAGAGAAAAAGAAAAATCTGCGTAAGATCACCAAGCCACGTCCTGGTCATGCCGATCTAGTCGGAGGGATGAAATACCGTTTCGATGATCTCCGTAATTCCTTAGAGCGTTCTTCTGCCCGTGAGACGACCATGCGTGTAGCCGTTGGTGCAGTTGCTAAACGGATTTTAGAAGAAATCGGCCTTGAAGTGGCCAGCCACATTGTTAATTTTGGGGGAATTGAGATTGCAATTCCCGAGAATCTAACCGTTTCTGAAATCAAGGAAAAGGCAGCGAAGTCGGAAGTTTCGATCGTTGTGCCAGAACAAGAAGAAGCCGTTAAGGCCTACATTGACCAAGTAAAAAAGATGGCGATACTATCGGGGGAATTGTGGAAACCTTGGTTGGTGGTGTGCCTGTTGGACTAGGATCCTATGTGCAATGGGACAAGAAATTGGATGCCAAAATCGCTCAAGGGGTGGTCTCTATCAATGCCTTTAAGGGTGTTGAGTTTGGTCTTGGGTTCGACGCAGGTCGCCTAAAAGGTAGTCAAGTCATGGATGAAATCATCTGGTCTCAAGACACCGGCTATACCCGTCGCACCAATAATCTTGGTGGTTTTGAAGGGGGCATGACCAATGGTGAGCCCATTCTGGTTCGTGGCGTCATGAAGCCTATTCCGACCCTCTACAAACCTTTGATGAGTGTGGATATTGAAACCCATGAGCCTTATAAGGCAATAGTTGAGCGCAGCGATCCAACGGCTTTGCCAGCTGCAGGTGTGGTAATGGAAGCAGTGGTCGCAACAGTCCTTGCTACAGAAGTGCTTGAAAAATTCTCATCCGATAACTTGGAAGAATTGAAAGAAGCTGTTGCCAAGCACCGGGATTTTACGAAGAATTTTTAAGAGAAAGAGTTTTCCTTTGGAGAAGAAAGTTGTATATATTGCAGGCTTGGGCTTGATTGGTGCATCCCTCGCGCTGGGCATTAAGAGGGCCCACCCAAACGTGACTGTTCTTGGGTACAATCGTAGTGAAGCCTCTCGAACCATCGCTCTTGAAAGAGGAATGGTGGATCAGGTGACGGATGATTTCGCAGCCTTTGCCCCTTTAGCAGATATCATTATTTTGGCCCTTCCCATCAAGCAAACCAAGTCTTACTTAGAAACCTTAGCTAGCTTGCATTTGAAAGACCGGGTACTGGTGACAGATGCAGGCTCTACCAAGGCAGAAATTGTCGCACAAGCTGAAAAAGTGTTTACAGATAAGGATGTACGCTTTGTGGGAGGACACCCCATGGCTGGTAGTCATAAGACAGGTGCTGCAGCAGCAGATGCAACCTTATTTGAAAATGCCTATTATATTTTTACCCCTTCCAGCTTGACGACAGGGGGTGCCATGGAAGAGTTGAAAGAGCTTCTGAGTGGATTGGGATCTCGATTTATTGAAATCGACGCCGAGGAACACGATCGGGTGACTTCCCAGATCAGCCATTTTCCTCATATTTTAGCTTCGACTCTGGTCGAGCAGGCCGTAGCTTATGGGGAAGAGCATGAAATGACCCGCCGTTTTGCAGCTGGTGGCTTTCGGGATATGACACGGATTGCGGAAAGTGAGCCGGGCATGTGGACCTCTATTCTCTTGTCCAACACTCAAGCGATATTAGAGCGGATTGCAGATTTCAAAGAGCGTTTGGATCAAGTGGCCGAGACCATTCAAGCAGATAACGAAGAGGCCATTTGGTCCTTTTTCCAAGAAGGGCGGAGGCACCGAAAAGAAATGCAGATCCATCAGCGAGCTGGACGCGATAGTGCCTATGATCTCTTTATTGATGTCCCCGATCAGGAAGGCGTGATCCTCGAAATCTTACAACTCCTACAAGGGATTTCCTTGGTCAATATTCAGATTAATGAAGAGAATCGTGAAGATATCCACGGGATTTTGCAGATGACCTTTAAAAATGCAGAGGATCAGGAGCGAGCTCAAACATTGATCAGCCAGGCGACGTCTTATACTGTCCTTGCTCGCTAGGTCTAAAGAAGGATTTGCGTCAAAATCCCTGCTTCATTTTAGGAATATTGAAGGAAAAGCAGTATAATAGAAGTATCTTATCAGTAAAGGAGCCTAGAAAATGGCAAATATTTATGATGTAGCAAACGAACTCTCTCGGACCCTTCGAGACCTTCCTGAATACAAGGCTGTCGTAGAAAGCAAGCAAGCGATCGAAGCAAATCCAGAAGCGAAAACGCTGTTTGACGAATACGTCGCTTTCCAAAATCAACTGCAAGGCTTGATGCAATCCGGTCAACTTCCAACAGAAGCTGTGCAACAAGAAATGAAGGACTATATGGAAAAAATCCAAGCAAGTCCGATTGTGAATGAATTTTTCACTAAACAACAGCAATTGTCTATTTATCTTGCAGATCTTGAAAAGATCATCTTTGAGCCGATTCAAGATTTATACAAGTAGAAATTTCTACCAGAGTTGTCATTTCGACTCTGGTATTTTCGTTCGCCACTAGAGGAAAACAAGCTCAAAAAATGCTTGGAAACATTCGTTTTTTGTTCCAAATTTTTGATCAAAAATTGAATTCATGTCCTATTTATGATAGAATATGTGGAAAAGCACTCTGGAGATGGCAATGAAATTAAGAACCAATAGCAAGGGTCTAAAGGGAACCATTCGTGTCCCTGGTGACAAATCCATCAGTCACCGATCCATTATTTTTGGAAGTCTTGCAAAGGGCGAAACCAAGGTCTATGATATCTTGCGAGGCGAAGATGTGCTTTCTACCATCCAGGTGTTTCGAGATTTAGGAGTCTCCATCCAAGATGACGGGGATGTGATTCGGATTCAAGGAGTAGGCTTTCAAGGTCTTCAAGCCCCGACATCTCCCCTTGATATGGGCAATTCAGGAACTTCTATTCGTTTGATCTCAGGTGTACTAGCAGGTCAGGATTTTGCAGTGACCATGGTCGGAGACGATAGTCTTTCCAAACGGCCCATGGATCGTGTGGCGATCCCACTGCGTCAGATTGGGGTAGAGATTGCTGGTCAGGGAGAGCGCGATTGCCCACCTTTATATGAAAAAGGGACCAATCAGCTTCAACCCATTCATTACCGTTTGCCAATGGCATCGGCCCAAGTCAAGTCTGCTCTCATTTTTGCGGCTTTACAGGCTGAGGGTGAATCGACGATTATCGAGAAGGAAAAGACGCGTGACCATACGGAGGATATGATTCGCCAATTTGGTGGAGAGATCCAAGTGGATGGAAAAACCATCCGCATCCAAGGTGGACAAGAGTTCCAAGGTCAAGAAGTCATCGTTCCTGGAGATATTTCCAGTGCAGCCTTTTGGTTAGTGGCTGGCCTCATCCTTCCAGAGAGTGTGATCAAGATTGAAAATGTTGGCATCAACCAAACGCGGACAGGGATTCTCGATGTGATTCAAGAAATGGGGGGAGATCTCACCATTGAGGATCGCGATGAAAAAGCGGTCTCTGCGAGTCTCACTGTCAAGACTTCGTCCTTAAAAGGGATTCAGATTGATGGGGAGTTGATTCCACGCTTGATTGATGAATTGCCGATTATTGCTTTACTAGCGACACAAGCAAATGGTCAGACCGTGATTGCGGATGCTGAGGAGCTTCGTGTGAAAGAAACGGATCGCATTCAGGTCGTGGCAGATAGCCTCAATGCCATGGGAGCTAATGTCGTGCCAACGGAAGACGGTATGATCATCACTGGTCCGACTCCCTTACATGGAGCTGACTTAGAGACTTTTGGAGACCACAGGATTGGGATGATGGCTGCCATTGCTGCCTTATTGGTGAGAGATGGAAATGTGGTGCTGGATCGAGCAGAGGCCATCAACACCAGTTACCCTAGTTTTTTTGAAGATTTGGAGACCTTACTGCATGGCTAAAATTTTACTTGGTTTTATGGGAACAGGTAAAACGACCGTTGGTCGCATTCTTGATCCAAAGTTCCATGATATGGATGAATTAATTGTTGAAGAGATCGGTATGTCAATCAATGACTATTTCGCAGTGGAAGGAGAAGCTGCCTTTCGTCGTCGCGAGGCTGAAATGCTGGAGCGTTTATTGGAAAATGAAGCGGCTATCATCTCCCCTGGAGGCGGGATTGTCGTCAATCCTCATAACCGTGCGCTCTTGGAAAAAAATCCTCACAACATTTATCTGCGGGTAGATTTTGAAACTTTGTATAGCCGCATTCAAAATGACAAAACCATGCAACGCCCCCTCTTTTTAAACCACACCAAAGAAGAATTCAAAAAGATTTTTGAAGGACGTTTATCCTTGTATGAAGAGATTGCTACCCATATTGTGGATGTTGAGGACAAAACACCTGAAGAAATTGCGGAGATTATTCGATGCTTGTAGGCTATCTTGGTCCCAAGGGATCTTTTACCCACGATGTGGCGATACATAGTTTTCCAACTTCTGAACGCGTCGCTTATCGAACGATCACAGATGTCATTAAGGCCTATGAAAATCAAGAAATTGATTTTGCAGTCGTCCCAGTTGAAAACTCGATTGAAGGCAGTGTCCATGAGACCCTCGATTACCTCTTTCACCAAGGGACCATCCAGGCCGTTGCAGAAGTGGTCTATCCCATCAAGCAACAACTCTTAGTGGCTAGAAAAGATCGGCCTATTCGAACGGTCTATTCGCATCCACAGGCCTTGGCCCAAGGGAAGGCTTTTCTAAGGGCCCATTATCCAGATGTGGCTATGGAAATGACGGCTTCAACAGCCTATGCAGCCCGCTATGTAGCAGAACATCCAGAATTGGAGATTGCGGCTATTGCCCCTCTGGCAGCAGCCAGTGAGTACGGTTTGGAAGTCCAGGCCAAAGATATCCAAGAAATCGAGGACAACTACACACGTTTTTGGGTTTTAGGGACAAAAGAGCCCTTGATTTCAGAAACTTTAAGTCCAGTCCTTCAAAAAGTTAGCTTGGCTTTAACCTTGCCAAGTAATCTGGCAGGAGCCCTCTATAAGGGGTTGTCCACCTTTGCTTGGCGGGGAATCAATTTAACCAAGATTGAAAGTCGCCCCCTAAAAACAGCTTTAGGAGAATACTTTTTCATTATTGACCTCCTAAATGAAGCGCCTGATCTAGTGCACTTTGCCTATCAAGAATTAGACAGTTTGGGCATTCAGACAAAAGTCTTGGGTCAGTATCAGGTCTATACCTTAAAAGATAACGGAATGGAGAAAAGATGAGTAACGAATCCAACTTTCTATCTCACCATGAGCGAAAGCGATTAGAGTACTTATACTCAAATTTTCATTATTTGAATGAACGAGAACAACTAGAATACAATTACCTGCTTAAGAAGAGCCAAGGAGTTTATGAGGAAACAGAACCCCTTCAACAGCCTGAAGTAGCTGCTAGTGAAGAAGTGCAAGGGGAGATTGCTGAACCGATTGGTGACCTTCCTGTTTACCAATCACGTAGCAAAAAAACAAAGAAAAAACAGTCGCTGCGACGAGCGATCTACCTAAGAAACCACGGAAAAAGATCCGTGTCAAGCGGATCCTCAAGTGGATAGCTCTCTTTTTCTTGCTCATTATCGGTGGCATGGTCTTTATGTTTGTGAAAGGCCTCAACAGTAAACCAGCTGGTAAAGATGCCAAGCCTGCTGTCGTCGAGAAATTTAACGGCAAGAAGTCGCGAGATGGGGTCAATATCCTGATCTTGGGGACAGATGGTCGGATCGGTGAGAAATCAGATGAGACTCGGACAGACTCCATCATGGTGGTCAATGTCAATAACAAAGAAGGCAAGATCAAGATGGTCAGCTTCATGCGGGATACACTGGTCCATATTGATGGAGTGAGCCAGCAAAATATTCCTGAATATGATGGCTACTATGACCAGAAGCTCAATACTGCCTTCACCATCGGGGAGCAAAATAACAACCAAGGGGCTGAATTGGTGCGTCAGATGCTCAAAGATAACTTTGACATTGACATCCAATATTATGCCATGGTCGATTTCAAGACCTTTGCGACAGCGATCGATACCCTCTTCCCAAATGGGGTCGAGATGAATGCGCAGTTTTCAACGGTTGATGGCGAAAAAGTCAGTGAAGTAGAAGTGCCAGATGATTTGAACATGAAAGACGGTGTCGTTCCGCAGCAAACCATCAAGGTTGGAAAACAACGGATGGATGGCCGGACCCTTCTCAATTACTCGCGTTTCCGTAAGGACGATGAAGGGGACTTTGGTCGGACCCGTCGCCAACAAGAGGTCATGTCTGCTATCATGCATCAGATCAAGGATCCAACCAAACTCTTTACGGGATCAGAAGCCCTTGGGAAGGTCTTTGCTATGACGTCTACCAATGTACCTTTCTCCTTCCTATTGACCAATGGACTTGGACTAGTCGGAAGTGCTGGAAAAGGAATTGAACGAGTGACCATCCCAGAAAATGGGGATTGGGTCGATGCCTACGATATGTATGGTGGCCAAGGCTTGCTCGTTGATTTCGATGCTTATAAAAAGAAATTGTACCAAATGGGACTGAGATGATATAATAAGGGGATAGGAGTTTTGGACTCCACCCCTTTTAATTTTTAGAAAGATAGAACACCATGTTAAAGAAAAATGAAATTGTAACCGTTGAGATTGTCGATTTGACCCACGAAGGAGCAGGAGTGGCTAAGGTCGATGGCCTGGTCTTTTTTGTGGAGAATGCCCTACCAGGAGAAGTGATCCGCATGCGCGTGCTTAAAGTCAACAAAAAGATCGGTTATGGAAAAGTAGAGGAGTACCTAGAAAAATCGCCTCACCGCAATGAAGAGCTTGATCTTGCCTATCTACGAAGCGGAATCGCCGACTTGGGCCACCTAGCTTATCCGGAGCAACTGAAATTCAAGGCCAAGCAGGTCAAGGATAGCCTCTACAAGATGGCGGGAATCACTGATATGGAAGTGCCCCTGACCTTGGGGATGGACCATCCTGTCCAATACCGCAACAAGGCCCAAGTCCCTGTTCGTCGGGTCAATGGTCAGGTCGAGACAGGCTTCTTTCGGAAGAACTCCCATGATTTGATGCCGATTGAAGATTTCTATATCCAAGATCCCGTCATTGACCAAGTGGTCTTGGCTCTTCGGGATTTGATTCGTCGTTTTGACCTCAAGCCCTATGATGAGCAGGAACAGTCTGGCCTGATTCGGAACCTTGTCGTTCGTCGAGGACATCATTCTGGAGAAATCATGGTCATTTTGGTCACCACTCGTCCCAAGGTGTTCCGTGTGGACCAGTTGATCGAGCAGCTGATCAAGCAATTCCCAGCCATCAAATCTGTTATGCAAAATATCAATGACCAGAATACCAATGCCATTTTTGGAAAAGAATGGTGTACGCTTTATGGTCAAGACTATATTACGGATCAAATGTTGGGAAATGATTTCCAAATCTCTGGACCAGCCTTTTATCAGGTCAATACCGAAATGGCAGAGAAGCTCTACCAGACAGCCATTGACTTTGCGGAGTTAAGAGAAGATGATGTGGTGATCGATGCCTATTCAGGAATCGGAACTATTGGATTATCTGTCGCTAAGCATGTCAAGGAAGTTTACGGTGTGGAAGTTATCCCAGAAGCAGTAGAAAATAGTCAGAAGAACTCCAGCTTAAATGGCATCACCAATGCCCACTATGTCTGTGACACAGCTGAAAATGCCATGAAGAATTGGCTCAAGGAAGGCATCCAACCAACTGCCATCCTGGTCGATCCACCACGCAAGGGCTTGACCGAAAGCTTTATCAAAGCAAGCGCCCAAACAGGAGCTGAACGCATCGCCTATATCTCCTGTAACGTCGCAACCATGGCACGTGATATCAAACTCTATCAAGAGTTGGGCTTTGAATTGAAGAAAATCCAGCCGGTGGATCTTTTTCCGCAGACGCATCACGTGGAGTGTGTTGCTCTGCTCGTAAAAGCCTAGAAAACCTTGAACGAAAGGGAATATGAAAAGCCTTGATTGTAAAGGCTTTTCATATTCCAATAAAGAACTTGACATTATTAGTTACTTCCACTACAATAGAATTACATACCATTGGTATGATAGAAAGGGACTGAAATGGCAAGGAATAGAAACTCACATGAAACTAGACAAAAAATACTAGAGGTCTCTAAAAATTTATTTTTAGAAAAAGGATTTGATAATACGTCAATACAAGATATCATAGATGGGTTAGGTGGATTAACAAAAGGTGTTATCTATCATCATTTTGAGTCTAAATACGATATACTGCAAACAATCATTAGCGAAAATAATCAAGAAATTTTAAATTATAATTGGAGAGGAAATACTGGGTTAGAAAAGATACAAAATTCTTTGATGGACTCTTTCTCTAATTTTGAACACCAAAGGCTCGTTTACTCTGCCTCAATCATGCTTAGAAGTCCACGTTTGTTAGGAGAGCAGTATCTAGGTCTATTTTCTGATTTTTTACCCGAAATTAGAGAAAAAGTTTACGAAGGAGTTGAAGATGGGTCTATTAAAACAGAATATCCAGAAGAGCTAGCAGATTTAATTGTTTTAACTCTAAATATTTGGATTGGTTTTCAAATTTCCGTTTTTTCATTAGTAGAATTAAAGCGCAAAATGAATTTCATTAAACTTACTTTTGAAGGTCTAGGGGTACAGTTAATTTCTGATGAAATGATGGAGGTGATTTTCAACTTATTTGATCACTTAAAAAAATAGTAAATAAGTCGTCGCATGACATTCTTGTTAATACTAATTTCTATTTATGTATTATCAATTGAATAAACTATATTACATAATTTATAATTTAAAAATAACACACTTAAAGTGTGTTATTAAAAATCCACTATACATACCGCAGGTATGTTTATTTTTCAGTGTCTCCATACCGATAGTATGTATGGTGTAATTGTCTGAAAAATAAGCTAATTTTTAAATATTTGTTGAGATTAGTTTGAATAGTTTACTCTTTATTTACACTTTGGAGGAAAGAATCTATGTTATCGCTTATTAAAATTGAATTAAATAAAATTTCTAAACCTAAATTATTTTTAGCCTGGTTGTGTACTATTTTTATAGTGTTAGGCATTACAGCAATCATTATTATGGGTTTAGGTACTGACAATAAACTAGGAGAATTCGCTGGTCAGGATTCTAATGTTATTAGAGTTACTGGTAAATGGGAAGGCTGGGCAATTGTAGCTTCATTGTTTTCATCTTTATTTACAAAAGCAGCATTTTTGATTTTCGAATCTTATTTATTATCTACGATTATCATTGATGAATTTAAACGAAGAACAATTTTTCAGTTGTTTTCTTACCCTATTTCTAAAATAAAGTTACTATGGGGAAAAATTCTTTTAGTCATCCTAATATCATTTATTGCCCATTTTTCTGCACATTTAGTTATTCAAATATTCATTAGATTCATGGCTGTTGTAACTGAATCTAGTTGTATCCCTGTAGCTAATCAATTAATTAACTTAGCTGGAATTACGTTTGGAACAGTACTAATAGGGTTATTACCATTTGTTTTAGGTATGATTAAGCATTCAACAGCTATAACAATGCTTACAGGACTTGGTTTAGCAGCATTACTTTCGAATGCCAGTCCAGGAAGTTTATCTAATAATATTGCTGATAACTTATTCTTTTTGATATTTGCAAGTTTCATAAGTTTAATGATTACTTCATTTTCAATTTATAATATTTCAAGACAAGATATTAGTATCAAGTAGCATAGCTGAATTTAATTGAAGGAATGTGATAATTCCTTGATGATTTCTATAAAAAAGAGGCTGTATAAGTTGGTATTTATGCTCCAGGAGAAAAATTCTTTCATTTAAAGCTGGATATAGAAAGAGAGATAGAAATGAGAAATATTGTTGAAATAAAAGAAGTTTTTAAAACAATTGATAAAGAAGAAATTTTAAGTGGTATCAACCTTCAAATTGCTGAAGGAGAAATCTATGGTTTTTTAGGACCGAACGGTGCTGGAAAAACAACGTTAATGAAATGTATGTTAACCTTATCAACAATTACATCAGGTAGTATTGAAATTTTTGGGAAAAATCTACAAGAACACAGAGAAGAAATCCTAAGTCAGATTGGAAGTATTATTGAATCACCAATTTTTTATGATAATTGCACTGCAAAAGAAATTTTGGAAATTCACGCTCAGTATATGGGGAAAAATATTATTGAATCAGATATAAAAAAAGCCTTAAGAATGGTCGGCTTAAAAAATACGACTAAAAAAGTAAAAGATTTTTCGTTAGGAATGAGGCAAAGGCTTGGTTTAGCTCGTGCTTTTCTAACAAAACCTAAATTGTTAATTTTAGATGAGCCAATCAATGGTTTAGATCCAATAGGGATTCAAGAAATTCGAAATCTTTTGTTGTCGCTTTCTAAGGAGCATGGAATTACTATTCTAATATCGAGTCATATATTATCGGAAATTTCACAGATAGCAGATAAAATTGGCTTTATCAAAAATGGAGAAATTGTAGAACAGGTTTCTATGAAAGAGATTAGGAGAGAGAATATTGACTTAGAAGAATATTTTATGTCACATTTTCTAAATGAAATTAAGAATTATGAGGTAGATTAAGGATGAAACAATTGATAAAGAACCATCAGAAGGCTTTTTATGCTTTCATGATATTTAATATACTGGTCCCTTTAACTAATATTGCTTTTGCTTATTCTATTAAAGGTATTATTGATAGTGGCATGTCCCAAAATAAAGAAGCCTTAACTCAAGCGGTACTAGTAGGAGCTACTGTTATTTTCATCTATGCAGCACTCAACTTTATATCTCTTCGATTGAGAAATAAACTTGTTAGGCAAATCATGTCAAGATACAAAAACAAGGTGTTCCAATCTATTTTAGATAGGGATTATAGAGACTTTTCTAAAGAAAAATCAGGGAAATTTATTTCCGTATTAACCGAAAATATGAAGAAAATTGAGCAAGATTATCTATACCAGTATTTTAATATTTCAAAAAACCTTTCCTTAATGATTTTTTCACTTCTAGCTATGTTTATAGGTAATTGGTTTTTGACCTTATTAGTTATCATTGCTAGCATCATTCCGATGATGATTTCAGGATTTATTGGACAAAAATCAGCCTCTTTACAAAATAGAGCTATGGTTGCCGATCAGAAGTATTTAGCTAAGGTTAAAGATATTTTAGCAGGATTTCTTGTTATTAAAAGTTTTAATGTGAAAGATGCTATCTGTGAGGATTATAGTCATGAAAGTGAAAAATTTGATGAAATAAATTTTATAAAAGGGAAATTTGATGTTTTAGCTAATGTTATTTCGCAGCTTTCAGGGATGATTGTTTTTTTGGTAGCCTTTGGTGGAGGAATGTATCTTGTTTTTAATGGCCATACCACAATTGGAAGTGTAACAGCTATTGTTCAACTGGTCAATTTTGTAGTAATGCCACTAAATGAAGTTGGCATGGGAGTGAGTAAATTCCGTGAAGGTCAGGCAACACTAGATGCATTTGAGGTAAAAGATGTAAGCGAACTTCAGACTGGTGAAACGAAAGAAAATTTCGATGATGTTATTTCTTTTTCAAATATAGACTTTTCTTACCCTAATACTGAAGAAAATATTTTTAACCATTTATCTTTAAAGATTCAAAAAGGGGAAAAAATTGCAATTGTAGGAATGTCAGGTAGTGGGAAATCAACTTTGCTCAATCTATTGCTGCGTTTTTACGATGTAACAAGTGGACATATTTCAATTGATAATCAGGATATACAAGCTATTTCAGCAGAGAGTCTTTATAACTTAATGACTATTGTTCAACAAGACGTTTATATCTTTGATGATACTTTAAGAGCAAATATTACACTTAATCAGTCCTTCACTGATGAGGAAATAAATCAAGCTGTACAGCAGTCAGGTTTAGAAAATTATGTTTTAGAAAATGAATCTGGTCTACAAGATTTATGTGGAGAGAATGGTTCAAATCTATCTGGCGGACAAAAACAAAGGCTTAGTATTGCGCGTGCCTTGATTCGAAAAACACCAATCTTATTATTGGATGAGGCTACTTCATCTTTGGATAATCAAGTAACTACTGAAATTGAAAGTTCAATCTTGGATATTGAAAAATTGACTGCACTTGTAGTAACCCACAAGTTGAATGAAAACATTTTGAAAAGATACGATAGAATTCTCTTTATGAAATCAGGCGTCATTGTTGAAGATGGTTCTTTTGGTGACTTGATGGATAAGAGAGGTGAGTTTTATAAGTTGTTTGAGTTGAGTGTGTAATTCTCTTTCGTTTTATAGTATAATTTTATAATGCACTCTATCACTTTTGTTCTATAATATAGAAGTTTGCTATCACGACACGTTGAGTGTGTTGCTTTGCTGGTAAAATCGTAAAAACCTCAGAATGTACCAATAATGAAAAGCCTTGATTGTAAGGCTTTTTTTGTGTTTTTGTGATAGAATATAGGTAGTTATAATCGACAGCAAGTAAGAAACAGTAAAAAAAATTTATACGTAGAATAATCAAGATTAGGAAAAAATGACAGAAATTGACAAAAAGAATTTAAAAAATTATCTTTATTGTACATTTGGAATTACTTATATAGCTTGGGGAATTCTTACCATCTTTACGCAATCTCATATTTTGGGATTAGAAACATTTATAGGGAGAATGTTACATATAGTAGGTGCACTTGGTCCAGCTATTGCAAGTGGCTTTTATTTGAAAAGGAATAATATAAAATTTAAACAATTTTTATTTAGTAAGAAAGAAAATAGTAGTATTTATTTCATTATTCATCTGTTAGCAATTTTGATACTATTTTCTGTATCTTCCTTAGAATTAAACGGAGTATCCATTTATCTGATGCCATTATTCTTTATACAACTAATTTTTTTTGGTGGTGGACATGAAGAATTAGGATGGAGAGGAATATTACAGCCGTTACTTGATAAAAAATATACTTATTGGCAATCTAATTTGATTGTAGGATCAATCTGGGGAATTTGGCATCTGCCTTTATGGTTTATAGTTGGAGAAAGTCATCAAGGATTTCCTTTTATTTTATTTTTTATATATACATTATTTTTAAGTTTTGTTTTAGGGCTTCTTTACCGTCAAACGAAATCTGTGGGATACTGTATAATATTTCATGCGTTCGCAAATTTGTTAAATCTCTATTTTGTGTTAAAAATTAATGTTATTTTTATTATCATTTTTATTGCTTATTTAATTTATACAATATTGGCGAGTAATAGAATTAGTAAGGAAAAGAGTTTGTATCCAAAATAACTGGATATACTCTAGAAAATGAAGATGATTTTGTTCAAGGGAATAAAGTAGAAATAACGAACATTTAGATGAAAGGTTTAGAGTAAATATGAGTCTCTTATTTGAAGAATTTAAAACCATTTGTTTCCATTTAAATCGAGTCGGAATTACACCGACACTGATGGGTTCTTTGGGATTGGAGTTTAGAACGAAAGAAAATTGGGGGCCGTCTGACATTGACATTCATGTACCTGGTGACCCTAGAGGTTGGGAAGCACCTGATCATCTCAGAATTTATGACTGGTTCAAGATAATGAAAGTGATGAAAGACTTAGGCTACGTCTTAATAGATATTCATGAGCATGAATTCCAAAAGGATAGAGTGAGTGTTGAATTTGGAAGTATCGATTCCTTACTTGATTTTGCAGGAGTTTCGGAATCGGATATAGAGCTTATTCACATTGAAGGCATCACTTTTCGTCTTCCAAGTCTGGAGCAGTATCTAAGTATTTACAAAGCTTCTTCTCAAGACTCCTATCGAAATGATCACAATAACAATAAGGATTTTAAAAAGATCGAGTGGCTGGAAAGACATTTGTAAATTATCATATGAAAAGTAGTAAGTTGTAGGAATGGCTGCTATGTTATTTTATCTTCAATTTTATTATGTGACTTTCAGTCCGTCTCGCTCCGTTAGGTGCGAGACAAAAAAACCACCCGCTATGCGGGTGCGCATCAAAGGTTATACCAAAAAAACTCCAAACGCGATACAATTAAGGTGTTCAAGCCAATTGTAAAGCGAAAGGAGAAAAATATGGCTCAAAAAGCACATAGTTTATCACACACAAAATGGATGTGTAAATATCACATTGTGTTCACCCCTAAGTATAGACGAAAAGTGATCTATAATCAATATCGAAGTAGTTTAGGAGAAATATTCCATAGATTATGTAGTTATAAAGGTGTTGAGATTATTGAAGGCCATTTAATGCCAGATCATGTTCATATGTTGGTAAGTATTCCACCTAGAATTAGTGTTGCAAGTTTCATGGGATATTTAAAAGGTAAAAGCGCTCTAATG
>NZ_CM002128.1:409084-427050 GCF_000448565.1 Streptococcus sp. HSISM1
ATTAGTGTTGCAAGTTTCATGGATATTTAAAAGGTAAAAGCGCTCTAATGATGTTCGATAAACACGCCAATCTGAAATATAAGTTTGGAAATCGACATTTTTGGGCAGAGGGATATTATGTAAGTACAGTTGGCCTCAACGAAGCCACAATAAAGAAATACATTCAGGAACAAGAGCGAAAAGATATTGCTTTAGATAAGTTGAGTGTAAAAGAATATGAAGATCCCTTTAGGGATAGTGGCAAGTAGTACGTATACCTCTTTGAGAGGTCTGTGACGAGTCAAATGCAATAAGGCTTGAACAAAGTGAAAGCCAGCGTCTTTAGGCGCTGGCTAGTTATCTGGGCTTATAGCCCTGGTACAAACCACCCGTTTGACGGGTGGTCATGATTGGTCATTTAATTTATACTATATTGGCTAGTAATAGAATTAGTAATGAAAAGCAGGTGGAAAAACTGTAAAAGAGCCACAGGTACTTTTCTGGGGTGAATATCACGCATATTTTTCGGATTTAGATGGATATTATTGGGAAGTTTCTTGGGGACCCAATTTTCAATTTGATGAAAATGGACTATTGAAATTTTAGTAATTAAGGGAGATAGCAAAAATGGCTTCAAGTAAAGAATATTTAGATTTCATTTTAGAACAATTGTCCGAGTTAGAAGAAATATCATATAGAGCAATGATGGGTGAGTATATAATTTATTATCGAGGGAAAATCATAGGTGGAATTTATGATGATAGATTTTTAGTGAAGCCTGTCAAATCTGCAATTGCGTATATGCCGAATGTAGAATACGAATTGCCGTATGAAGGTGCAAAGGAAATGCTATTGGTAGATGATGTTGACAACAAAGAATATTTAACCGGCTTATTTAATTCAATGTATGATGAGTTACCTGCACCAAAACCAAAGAAAAAGAAATAATAAAATCTCAGTTTATCTAGGTAATACCATTTAACGATAACCTTATGCGATCGTTAAAAAGCATGTGAATATGTTCTCGGTGACTGCGCATGTCGAGTGTATGAGCTTGTTGGTAAAACGTAGCTAAACCTCTCGCTTTGACATTTCAAGGCGAGATGCTTCAAAGCTCCACTGGAGATTTGAACTCCCCAAACCTTTTGAGTTCTAGGCGAATTCCTGTTTGGATGGAGTGATACTTTGGTTTGGATCTGGGCTGTGATATAGAGGTCATGACCAGAAATAATGAAATAGAGGAGTAAAATTGATGGAGAAAAATAAGCTCAAAGCAATTATGTTTGCCTTTCTGGCAGCTGTTTTTTATGCCATAAATGTACCGATATCAAAGGTTCTTTTGCAGCATGTGGGCCCGACTACAATGGCAGCATTGTTGTATCTTGGTGCTGGGATTGGTATTGGGATGATGTCACTCTTTAATAAGAAGGACAGGGAGAAAGCTGAGAGCCTGACAAAAGCGGAACTTCCCTATATTGTCGGAATGATTGTTCTCGATATTGCTGCACCGATTTTTCTGATGCTTGGAATCAGCTATGGTTCCTCTGCCAATGCATCGCTTCTCGGGAATTTTGAAATTGTGGCGACGACAGTCATTGCCTTGATTCTCTTCAAAGAAGCTGTAACCAAAAGATTATGGGTAGCTATTGGGCTAATCACCCTGTCAAGCATCTTGCTGTCGTTTGAAGGAACAGACAGCTTTCATTTCTCTTATGGTTCTTTGCTGGTGATCATGGCTACCGTTTGCTGGGGACTTGAAAATAACTGCACTAGAGAACTATCATCAAAGAGCACCTATCAAATTGTCATGCTAAAAGGCCTATGCTCAGGTCTTGGCGCTCTGGTCATTTCCCTTATAAAAAAAGAGTCCTTTCCAGGATTTGGCTATATCGCCATTGCCTTGGCTTTAGGTTTTGTGGCTTACGGACTCAGCATTTTCATGTATGTGAGAGCCCAGAATGTTCTCGGAGCAGCTAAAACTAGTGCCTATTATGCTGTCAATCCGTTGATCGGAGCTCTCCTTGCTTTTGTATTTTTAAGTGAATCCTTATCCTGGATGTATGTGATCGCCTTGATCGTGATGGTCATTGGTTCTGCTTTAGTGGTAGTCGATACGTTTATTCGCCAACATGACCATGAACACCAGCATACATTCACGCATAGCCATGGCGGAAGTACCCACACGCATACGGTAAGGCATTCGCATGTCCACAAGCATTATCTAACAGAAGAGAAGCACAGGCATCGTCATTCTATCGAGGAACTAGAGAATCTAGGAAAGGAAAAAGATAGGTAAAAGCAAATATAAGACAGGCTATTACGAGAGGCTGATATGAAATCAGAAGGAGCTGCTTTTGTTCTGAAATTCGGTAGATGTGAAGAGTTTCTGAGAGCTATCGGCAAAACTTGTATGGACAGATTAAAAGTTGGAGTACCATCTTTGCCTCGTTTTTGAGAAAGGACAAAGAAAAAATGGAAACACAAATTTTTTTAATGGGTGGAAATCCGCCGATAAAGAACCATACGGTTGTTAATAAAATTGTGTCATCAAGGAAGATCGAAAGAATTGTCATTTTTACAGTTTATCGAGAAAATTGGGAACCGTATATGAAAAAGTACACGGAAGTTTTCCGAAGTCAATGTCCTAATCTAAACACTGATTACTTACTCTTGGACATTGAGCAGATTAATTTTGGTAGTTATCTAGATGCTGATCTAATTATTATCGGTGGTGGAAATACGGAAAAGTATTTAGCTACTTACGTCAATCAGCAGTTCAAAAATTATATCGATCGTATGCTGAATAAAGGTGCGAAAGTTATGGGATTTTCTGCAGGAGCCCTATTATTAGGAGAAAAAGTCTATGTCTCACCTAATGATAATTCAGATCATCAGATAAAGATAAAAAATGGATTAGGAGTCTTTAGTCAGTTTTTAATTAGTGTCCATTATGATTCATGGAATGATAAAGCTAATAAGGATAGAGCTGAAGAACTTGTTGATGTTCCCATAATTCCACTAAATGACCATTCCTGTCTTGTATTGGATAAACTTGGAAACATCATAGAGAAAATTGACTAATTTTCATTATGTAAATCTGGATCTAGGATACTAAAGTGTAGACGAACTGGATGGGTTACTAGTGAAAATTGCAAGAAGTGTTGGAAAGTGAATCGGAGTGTGCTTGATGAATTTTATTAGTAAGATAGCCATAAATAAAGGCTGGTCAGATGATAAAAAATATTGTGTGACAGATCAAAATCAGCAAAAATATTTCTTGCGTGTTTCTGATAAGGAGAAGTTAGATTCTAAAAAATTTGAATTTGATATGATGGAGAAGGTGGCTTATCTTGGAGTTTCGATGTGTAAACCAATTAGCATTGAACTCTGCGGTGACGAAGTACATTCTATACACGAGTGGATAGACGGGAATGATGCAAGAGAAACCATTTTAACTGTTTCGAAAGAACAACAATACACTTACGGAGTAGAAGCAGGAAGAATCCTTCATAAAATTCATTCTCTTCCTGTTACAGAAGTTTGTGAAGATTGGGAGGTCTTTTTTAATCGAAAAATTGATGACAAAATCTCCAAATACAAAGAATGTCCCGTTCAATATGAAAATGGTGAGATCTTTATTGATTTTTTAAATGCAAATCGAGAATTGTTAAAAGATAGACCTCAGGTTTTCCAACATGGAGATTATCATATCGGGAATTTCATGATTGGTGAAGATGGAGAAATTTATGTCATTGACTTTGATCGATTTGATCTTGGAGATCCTTGGGAGGAATTCAATCGTATTGTATGGTCTGCTCAAGTCTCTCCCTCTTTTGCGTCTGGTATGATAGATGGATATTTTGATCATAAGGTTCCGGATTTATTTTGGAAGCTTCTCGCCATTTATACTCTAAGTAACCTAGTTGGTGCTCTGCCATGGGCTATACCATACGGAGCTGAAGAAATATCAGTAATGCAACATCAAGCCAAGGAAATTTTGGAATGGTACGATGATATGAAGCAAATCATTCCTAGTTGGTATTTGATTGAGAAAAAGGCTTAATAATAAAAGAGTTGAAATATCAATTTGAAAAAACGTCAAGATTATTTGCTTATATTATAACGAATTCAATTCTTTATTAATACCTATCGAGAATTATCTTGAAACTTGGAATGTTGTTTTGGGGGCAAGTAGCATGAAAGAATATATTTTAAATTTAGAAAAAGAATTTTCTTTAATAGAAAATGGATTTAAAGAAGAAGAGAAAAGAGCTCTTGCTGACTATCTATCAAACGAGAATGTGTATACCAAAGAATTAGCATTTTTAGCCTTCAAATCCAATGTATATCAAGTTAGAATGTATAGTGTATTTCTCTTCGGCCATTTGTCATCGTATGAAGAAATTTTGATCTTCATGAGGGATGAGGTTTCAAAGGATGACAATTGGAGAGTTCAAGAAGTATTAGCAAAAGCATTTGATGAATTTTGTAAGCAAACAGGTTATGAAAAATCTCTTCCGGTTATTGACGAATGGTTACAAAACAGTAATCCAAATGTTAGAAGAGCTGTTACAGAAGGTTTGAGAATATGGACGAGTAGACCATATTTCAAGGATAATCCAGATGAAGCTATTAAACGAATCGCAACATTAAAAGAAGATTCTAGTGAATATGTTAGAAAATCAGTTGGCAATGCTTTGAGGGATATTAGCAAAAAATTTCCAGAGTTGATCAAAGAAGAACTTGATGGTTGGGATATTAATAGTAAAGAGATTCAACAAGTTTACAAGCTCGCAAGTAAATTTATTAAGTGACAATTATCAGCTATAAAGCTTGAAAAATGCTAACTATAAAATAGTTTGATTCTAAAGTTTAATTTTAAACAACAACTTAGTCATTTTCGTTCTATAATATAGAAGTTTACTAGCACCACACGTAGAGTGTGTGAGTTTGTTAGTGAAACGTAGCTAATCCTCAAAAGGTTCACTGAACCTTTTGAGTCCGCCCATGCGAGAAGGTACCCTGGGGTATGGCTGTCGTAGAGTAAGGAGTGTACGACGAAACGGTAGGTAAAAGCGTAAAAACCTTGTAATGAAAGGGACTGTAAAAAGCCTTGAGGTCAAGGCTTTTCTCGTGTACATAGGAAATATTAGAGCAAGAGTATAAGTTTAGTATCTTGGTTTGGTAGATGGAATTGTTAGGGTTTAATTTCCATTTACCCTTTTATTTTTCTATGTTATAATATTTTAGAGTAGACATAATCAGCTTTTAACTCTTCTCTTAAAGTGATGAATTCGTTCAATAACCTTATAACAAAGCTAAACTAGTCACTTTTTGTTCTATCATATAGATGCTTTCTAGCACCACCTTGAATCTGTAGTTCTGCTGGTAAAGCATAGAAATCTTTGAATGAAATATTTTAAAAGTGTTTGTATCCCAGCGAAGAGATAAAAAACGCCTATCTAAGTTGGTAAATAACTTCAGGAGGTTTATACGTTATGCTTAGATCTTATGTAACCAAAAGGCACTTATTCTTCTATTTTGTGGCGATTATGATTACTTGGCTGGAGGCTATCATTACACCAGCTTTAATTCAGTATATTGTCTCTAGTTTTACCAATCACCAGTTGCATTTGCTATGGCAGGTCTTGTTTTGGGGGATTGTTGGAAATCTGATTCTCTTGCTGGGTTTGGCGGGGAAACGTTATTACTACGCACGAGTGCTGACAGACTTCAAGTCGGGTATTAAGAAGGCTATCTTTCAGACTTTTCTATATAGCCGTCGGATAGCAGATGAAGAAGTTTTGTCAGACTTGGAAAATGATGTAAAACAGCTAGAAGATAATTATATTGAGCCGACTGTTATTATCATTTCTTCTTTGGGATTTACAACCGTCTCTATCTGTTATGCTCTTTGGACAAATTTTTATCTTGGCTTGCTCTTTATCATTTTTTATTCGATACCTGTTCTTTGTAGTGGAATTGGCTCTAAACGTTTGGATGAAATTACGAAGGAGAAGTCCTTAGCTAATCAAGCTTATGTTTCTCAAGTAACCAATATGATCGCAGGTGCTCGTTCCATACGGTATTATCGGGGACAAAGCTTGTTTTACAAACTGTTCTCTAAAGATTTGCACAAGGCTCTAAAGGAAGAAATCGCCTATGAAAAGCAACGGACCATAAATAGTCTCTTTATCAATGGAATTGATGCTTTTTGCTCTGTTGCGCCGATTGTTATTGGTGGTTTCATGACCTATTATAAGTACCTATCTGCAGCCAGCTTTGTAGGTATTTACCTCGTATCGTATAATATTGGCTACCAATTTCAAGAGCTATCTTACTTTATCAATACTAGAAAATCAGCCAAATCTCTCTGTGATAAATATCAAAAATTGTTGAGAGTAGACTTGGATATGCCTTCTGTTCTCGAATGTTCTGTATTTCCTATCCAGTTAGAGAAAGTTAGTGTAGAGCGTGATGGACAAGAAATCCTAGCCCCTTGTGACCTTACTATTGAGGAAGGGGAAAAGATTGCCATTATCGGAGAAAGTGGTTCTGGAAAAACAACCTTACTGAACCTAATCTATGGTGAAATTAAGCCTAGTCATGGTCGGATTCGCTACCATGGGCAAGAGCTAACCTCGAATGAACTCTATCAGGCAGGAGCTTACATTCTCCAGTCTAGTCATATCTTTGATGGTTTGAGCCTAGAGGAAAATATTGCTTTGGGACAAGAACTAGATTCTGTAAGGATGGACGAAATCCTACTACAAACTGGTTTGAAAACTCTTCAAAACAAAAATCTTAGTAACCAGACTCTGTCAGGGGGTGAGAAGCAGCGCTTGGAAATTGCCCGTGCTCTCTATCACAATCGCCAATTTATCCTAGCTGATGAGGTTAAAGCCAACCTGGACTTTAAAAATCAAGAGAAAATCAGTCAACTTCTTTTCTCCCTCCCTCAAGCACTTGTAGAAGTGATTCATCACTATAGTGAAGAGGATTTGAAGCGCTATGATAAGGTGATAAAACTGGAGAAATAGGTGGAGGTATAGATTTCGGAAAGGAGTGGCAGGTTCATTCTTTTTGTGAGATAGATAATAAAAACTCTGTCTAAAAATATAAGTACAATAACGTTAAACAAGGATGTATCTAGTGAAAATACTACAGTAAGGAGTTTAAATATGAAATTCCATGAATTTGGGGATAAGAATTTGCCTCCTATCTTGCTGATACATGGCGGTGGCAGTTCTTGGTGGAATTATCTTCGCCAAGCACGGATCTTATCAGAAGAATACCGTGTTATTTTACCTACTTTGAATGGCCACGGCGAAGAATATCATCTCGATTATGTTTCTACTGAAGATTCTGCTTTGGAAATCCTAAACTATATCAAAGCAAACTGTGGTGGGAAGGTATTTGCAATCGGTGGCGTTTCACTTGGTGGTCAAATTGCCATGGAGCTTTTGTCTTTAGACAGCGAGATAGCTGAGAAGGCCATCATAGACGGAAGTCTCTGTATTCCTCAACCAAAGTTAGCTAAAATTAGCATCTTTCTAGTAGCTCTATTTGGTAAATTGATGTTCAGTAAAATCTCTTGCAAACTTCAATTAAGCATGATGAACAAACTCTATCCTAAACTGGCTTATCCAGAGGAAATAAAAGCATATTATTTGGAGGATCTGCCAAGGACGCCTATCAAAACATTGGTGACCATTTACAAAACCTATATGGGGCGTTACAAGCTGAAGGACACGATTTCTGCTAGTAAGGCCCAGGTTCTGTATATCTACGGTGAAAAAGAATTGAACTGTGTGAAAGCATCAGCGAAATTATTTCATCAGCTACATCCCAACACGATCCTGTATGAAGCAAAGGGCTATAACCATGGCTATTTATCAGCTTACCTGCCTCAAGAGTGGATTGATTTGGTGGTACCATTTTTGGAGAATAACGATTGATTATACTTTATTAATTTAGAAAGCAGAGTTTCATGGAAGTCAAAAAATATAGTCCGCTCAATTCCTTAAAAAAGATAGCAGATAACCTCTGGATTGTAGATGGGGAAGAAGTACTGATGAATTTCAAACTCTTCAAAGTGCCTTTTTCAACTAGAATGACAGTTATCCGTCTGCAGAATGGTGGTCTTTGGGTGCATTCGCCGATTAAGCCTAGTGATAATTTACTTTTTGAAATCAAGCAATTAGGTGAGGTAAAACACCTTATTGCACCCAATGTCTTACATTATAGTTATATAAATGAGTGGCACGAACTATTTCCGGAAGCAGAAGTATGGCTAGCTAGTGGTGTTCAAAAGCGTGCCGGAAAATCGGGAATGAATTTATATTATGGTCATGAACTAGAGAAAGCCAATTGGAACGAAGAAATTTGTTTTACAACATTTGAGGGAAGTTTTTACGTGAAAGAGGTTGTTTTTTTCCATACTGAAAGTTCAACTTTGATTTTAACGGATCTTATTGAAAACATAGAAACTGAGAAATTATCGCTTTTTGAAAAGCTACTTTTTAAAATAGGCGATAATCACTATCCAAATGGTAAAACACCAAGAGATTTAAGAATAAGTTTCTTTTTTGGAAAAAAACAAGCATTGAAGAGTTATCATAAAATAAAGAAATGGGAACCTAAGAATATTATTATTTCTCATGGACCGTGTATACTTGGACAAGCAAAAGAAAAGCTAAACCAAGCGTTCTCTTGGCTAGAAAAATAGGAATTTACTATAAAGAAATTAATAAAATATATCTAATATAATTGACTACAATTACTTGGAGTTGTTAAATTAAGATGTGGAATCTACTTAAATTGTTGATTCTAATAGGTATCAGATGACCCCAGAGAAAGAATATAGATTAACTCTCGGTATCTCTCAATTAGATTTAGTGAAAGAAGAATCCATTTTTTAATTGATTCCCTTCTCTTTTGTATGGTAGAATGTATATACAAATTGTATGTACAAAGGAGAGGTAGAAATGGCAAACACGAAAGCAGTGAATTTTCGAGCAGATGCGATGTTTTACCAGAAAACAAAAGAGGTGCTTGCAGATCAAAAAATTTCTGTGTCAGATGTCCTAAATGCAACACTTCGAAAAGTTGCCAACGGGACTGTAGATCCAGAAGAATTTGTTTCGAGTGATTTGCAGAACACGCAGTATCAAGTGGCCTTTGAGGATTTGAAGAAGGAGATTTTAGTGGGGCACCAGGAAATCGCTCAAGGAAAAGTTACTTCTGTAGCCGATGTGAGAAAGGAATTTGGTCTTGACTAAGTTGAAACGCTATCAGGTCTTTCTTGCAGATCGGGCTAAGCAGGACTTGCGTGATATTCACGACTATATTCTTGTGAATTTTTATAGCCAGCAAGCTGCAGACAGCAAAGTTGATTTGTTATTAAGTGCTCTTGAGACCCTAGAACTCTTTCCAGAAGCCTGTCCTCTGGTATCAAGCCGGGGCTATGGTGAGATGACGAATGATGGAAAACCCTATCGTTATATGCCAATAGAGAACTATCTCGCATTTTATTATATGGAGAAGCATACAGTGTATGTTGCTCGTATACTCAGTGCAAAGCAGGATTGGGTGAATATTTTTTATAAGTAGATTGAGGAACCCCCATGTTAAAATCCAATAAGCTGATTATTTTTTAATTTCTCTCCCCTTTCTGATGGTCCTTATTTTCTATTCTCTTAGTGAGCATCCTGGATACAGTGATGATGGGAATTTCGTCAGAAATCATGAGACTGCTATTAAGCGTGAGATCATCGTACATCTAGCCCAGGAAAAGCAGGGCATAAAGTCCGTGACCTTATTGCCAAATACTGCTAGAGGAGAGTATGATAATGGTGGTGATGTGAGTGGACATTACCATATCTATTTTACAGCCTACGTCAATCATAATCGCGAGCGAACGATAAGCGTAGAACTATTCTTCCCAGATGCCAGCATCCCCCCTTTCACCTTGTTTCCTCCTAACCCTTATAAAGACAAAGGCAAAAAGATGTCCAATTGGGTGATGGGGAATATTGAAGTATCGGAAGAAACCTCTAGATAGTATATAAAAGAAATCACAACGATAGCTACAGACGTCTATCGTTTTTTAATGCTTTTAAAGTTGAGAAAATAGTTTTAGGAAATGATGTCAAATATAGTTGACATCCGGCAACTAGTATTGTAAAATAAATGTATCAAATATATTTGACACATTTACATTTAGGAGGTGCCAAGTGAACCGTGTGAAAGAATACAGAGTCAATCTTGGACTTTCTCAATTGGCTTTGGCAAAAAGTATTGGAGTTTCCAGGCAAACGATTAATATGATTGAGAATGGGAAGTATAACCCTTCCCTAGATATCTGTATCAATCTAGCAAAAGAGCTTGGGACGGATTTGAATTCTTTATTTTGGAGGATCGATGATGATGAATAAAAACTGGCAATTGAAATGTGTGAAAGCTTTCTACGATATTACAGGTGAGCTTGACGAATACAAGGAAAAAGAATTGAGTACTTTTGGGAACAACATGTACATGCTCTTTATGTCGGGAATTATCCTTGGATTCCTGCTCAGTTTCATGTTTAATACGGATTATGTCAGTGTGATCACGTTTTTAGTATTTTGCTACTCCCTGTACCAACAAGAGCAAGTGATTCATCGTTTGGAACTCGACATCTATGAGGTTTCAGAAGATGAAGTAGGAGAGGCAAAGAAAAAGATGCTAAAAAGAACTTTCCTTCAAACCTTGATTGTGATGGGACTAGCTATTTTTGTTGCGATTGGTCTTTGGAGAACAGGATTGCTACAAGAAAATAAGATAAGCTTTGAAATGTATTTCACTTTTATTTTCCCTCTTGTCATTGGGCTGATTACCATGATTAGTTTCTTGAGTAATTTCATTGCAAATAGAAGAAAAATCAAAGTGATCCGGGAGTAGGTCCATTAGAGATAAGACCGGTTATTTTTCTGATAAGATAGAGCTAAATGGAAATAGAAACCATTTATGATGAAAGAAAAAGTCATGATGAATCGAATAGTAGATGATAAGATCACTCTTATCCCTTATTATAGGAATGATGACATCTCCCTTCTTTGGTATCAAGATAGTGAGGTTTGCAAACAAGTGGATAATACTGATCAGATTTACAATCTAACAAAACTTCATAAAATGTATGATTACCTAACTTCACATGGTTCTTGCTATTATATCCAATATGAGGGAGTGTTAGTTGGAGATGTGACACTTCAAGATAACTCAGAACTTTCTATAGTGATCAGTAAAGAGTATCAGAATTTACAGATTGGAAGACGATGTATTTCTGAAATGATACAGTTGGCCAAAGAGAAAAAAATGGTTAAGGTAACTGCTCAAATTTATCCTTTTAATACTCAAAGTCAAAGAATGTTTTTGGCTTTGGGATTTCAGAAAGTAGATGAAGAGTGGTATGAATATAAGTTGATTTAGGAAAGCTGTGTATTATTTTATGTATTTAAATAATAGTCCGTATTTTATATACTAAAGAATATTAAAGTGAGAATAAACTCATTAAAAACATATAATTGAAATAGGAGAAGAAATTATCTATCTTCTATGTCTGTAACCGTTTTTTCTGCTATAATATCACTAGATAGAAATGTGGGAGTTTCAATCATGGTTACAAAACGGTTTTTGAAAAATGTTATTGTTGCGATGGTCTCGGTTTTTATGTCCTTGGCTTTTGTACAAGGGGTTCAAGCCCAGCAAACTGGACTTGATTACCAGAGTCTTCATCTACTGCCTTTTAATGGCAGTAAGCAGCTCGTACTGGGGGATTTTGATCATTTAGGTCGGGCGACTTCGGCTCATATTCAGCTGCAGGACAAGGATGAGCCAAAGAAAAAAAGAGAACCACGTCTCAACTATAATCCGGTTGGCTGGCACAATTATAAGATCGCTTATGGAAACAAAGGGAAGAAGGCCTGGCTGTTCCATAGAGGGCATCTGATTGGCTATCAATTTAGTGGACTGACCAATGAAGGGAAAAATCTGATTCCTCTAACTGCCTGGACTAATACGGGGAATTATAAAGGAACAGCAGATAGCAATGTGGAAGGCATGCTCTACTACGAGAAACGACTTGATAGCTGGCTGGCCACCCACCCCAATTATTGGCTGGATTATAAGGTGACGCCTGTCTATACGGGGGATGAATTGATTCCTCGGCAGGTGACCTTGCAATATGTAGGAATTGATCGAGATGGCAACCTTCTACCAATCAATTTAAGTAGTTCCAAAGAGTCGGTAGATGCTTATGGGATCACCACCGTTACCTTGGATAACTATTCCAAGAATGCGACCATTGACTATCTGAAGGGAACCGCCAAGCCATCTTTAGTGCCGACGGAACCAAGTAGTCAACCACAACCTGCCAGTCCTTCTGTAGAGACGCAACCAAGTCAAGCCCCTCAACCTAGTCAGCCAGCAGTGCCTGCACAGCCCGTTCAACCTGTAGAGCCTTCACAGCCAACTCGTCAACTGGCTCCAGTGGTTTATGTGGCTAGAAATGGCAGTGCTGATGTTTATTGGTACTCTTTGGACAGTATGCCTCGCAATACCAATTTTTCTAAGGTGGTTCAGATGTCAGAAGAGCAAGCGCTAAGTCTTGGGAAGCGGCATACAAGTAAGGAATAAGTATCAGTCATTTAGATGATGAGAAAGCCCAATTGCTGGGCTTTTTGTGTAGGGTAAGTTCTAAATAGGAGAACTAAAATGATTGAAAATATGCTATAATAATAGGACGGAGGTAGAATATGACCTTAGATGTAGATAAAGAAAAATGATGATTATGGGTGTGATTTTTGACAACAAAAAGGTTTTTAAGAGCGTCTGGTTTGCTCTTAGCACCAATATGATTGAAGGATGGCATCCCACGGTAGAAGACGTGGAGCGACTGAGAGAAGAGGCCATTCTGGAGAGCTTAAACTAGAATGATCTATTTTTTAACCATAAATGTAGGTTTAATTTTCTGAGTGTATGAATAATTGCGTTAGTAAATTTTAAACAATACGAATAACACTTGAATTATCTAGTAAAAACTGTACAATATAATTAATAGGACCGCCCACCTCTCTTTGATGTGACAAGGCGGACATTTTGTATAAAAATATTGAAATAACTATTTAAGAATAATTCAATAAAGATCTTATAGCCCAATTGTTGGGCTTTTTGTGTTGCATTACAATCTTAAAAAGCTTGTAAACTAAAATTATCTCTCAGAATCTTGCAAACGTTTTTATAAAGTAGTATACTAGAAATAGTTTATGGAATCGTTTGCATAAATTGGTAAATGATGAAAAGAGAGTATAGTAGGAGACAAGACAGATGGAATTAACAGCGATTTATCACCGGCCTGAATCGGAGTACGCCTATCTTTATAAGGATGGCCAGCTCCATATTCGCATCCGGACTAAGAAAGAGGATATCAAACGGATTGTCTTGCACTATGGGGATCCCTTTATTTTTATAGAGGATCTTTATGAGGCAACTAAGGAAATGGACAAGGTGACGACAGATGACCTCTTTGATTATTGGCAAGTGTCGGTATCGGTTCGCCATGCACGGATCCAGTACCTCTTTGAATTAGAGTCCACGGCGGGAGAGAAGGTCTTGTATGGGGATCGGGGTGTGGCAGCCTACAACAAGGAGAACCTGGACTTCGTCATGAACGGTTTTAAGCTTCCCTTTATCCATGAGATTGATGGGTGTGCTGTTCCGGATTGGGTGGCGCAGACGGTTTGGTATCAGATTTTTCCTGAGCGCTTTGCAAATGGGAATCCAGCCATCTCGCCAGAAGGAGTCCGTCCTTGGGATGCCTCTATTGCCCCTCAAGTATTAGATTTCTTTGGTGGAGATTTGCAAGGGATTATCGATCACTTAGATTACTTGCAGGAGTTAGGGATTACAGGGCTCTACCTTTGCCCGATTTTTGAATCTCCGAGTAATCACAAGTACGATACCATTGACTATTTTGAAATTGATCGACATTTTGGTGATAAGGAGACCTTCCGCCAGCTAGTGAAAGAGGCTCACGCGCGTGGGATGAAGATCATGCTGGATGCCGTCTTTAACCATATTGGCTATGATTCACCCCAATGGCAGGATGTGGTCAAATACGGGGAGGATTCGATTTACAAGGACTGGTTCCATATTAAAGAGTTCCCTGTCTCCTCAGAAAATCTGTGGAATAGTCGCGACTTGTCTTACCATGCTTTTGCCTTTGCAGGCTATATGCCTAAGCTCAATACGGCTAATCCTGAGGTGAAGGCCTATCTCTTGAAGGTGGCGACTTACTGGATTGAAGAGTTTGATATTGATGCTTGGCGACTGGATGTGGCCAATGAGATCGACCATCAATTCTGGCGGGATTTCCGTAAAGCGGTCTTGGCCAAGAAGCCGGATCTCTATATCCTCGGGGAAATCTGGCATTCGTCCCAACCTTGGCTCAAGGGCGATGAGTTCCATGCGGTGATGAACTATCCCCTCTCTGAAAGTATCAAGGATTATTTCCTGCGGGGGCATAAGGAGACGCAACGCTTCATTTGGGAAATCAATAGCCAGTCCATGTACTATAGGCAACAAATCTCTGAGGTTATGTTTAACCTCTTGGACTCCCATGATACAGAGCGCATCCTAACAACGGCCAAAGGCGATCTTCAGTCTGTCAAGTCTGCTCTCGCCTTCCTTTATCTGCAACGGGGTACGCCTTGTATCTACTATGGAACGGAGCTAGCCCTCATCGGTGGTCCAGACCCTGATTGCCGCCGTGTCATGCCATGGGAGCGCGTGGCAGCGGACAATGATATGCTTAACTTTATGAAGGACTTGATCCAGCTCCGAAAAGAAGTAGCGGACATGATTCAGTATGGTAAAGTGAGTCTGGAAGAAGTAGAGCTAGATGTAGTAACAGTAGAATGGCAGCATGAAGGTAACATGCTCAAAGCCTACTTTAACCAGTCGAAGAAAGACCTTGTCTTAGAAAAAGGACAGGCAGATCTGATGAGTTTTGGAAGTATTTTCCATGATCGCTTGATCATTCAGCCAAATGGCTTTGTTATTTATAGAGAAGATTAGTAAGAAAGAAGACTGAAATTTAGGTATTTCAGTCTTCTTTTATAAATGGTTTCTTTATTCGTGCCCTTATATTATAATAGGATATGAGAAAGGGGGAGACGGTGATGAAGATGTTAGCAATCAATCCTATTTCGGTTAAAAAAAGAATGATAGAATTTCTATTCGATTATCTTTTCATTCTAACTTATTTAGTTTTTCTGTTTATAGTTTCGATGCTTATTTACATCATTTTTTTTAATGGTGTCCCAGAGTTTACAGAAATTCAGTCGCAGTGGCTTGTATTTTTCACCTCTATTTTGCCAATCATCCTCCTGTTTACATATTTGGATTATGCAAAAAATGGGAGCTTGGGGAAGGGAAAAGCGGGACTTGAGCTGGTCTACCAGAAAAAAACAGTTCAGGCTAGCTTGATCAGAAACACCATTAAATTTTTACCTTGGCAACTCGGTCATATGGGCACGATTCATGGCTTCTATAGTAATTTTGATGTGTTATCCATTATCCTTTCTATTTCAGCGACTTTACTCGCAGTTTCCTTACTGGCAATGACGATGTTTAGGAAAGATAAGAGGCATCTACGAGACTTGCTAGCCCATACACAAGTGCAACTAAAAGGTGACTAGGATGAAATGTTAGGCTGTCGATAAGAAAAAATGGAAACATAGCTAGGAAATAGGGCTATGAATGAGACTCTAGAATTCACAAATCTTTGTATGGTAAGAGACGGCGATAGAGTTCTTGTTATGGATCGTGAGAAAGAGTCTAGGCAAGGAATGACATTGCCTGGTGGTCCTGTCACAAATGTTGAGTCTTTTATGGAACCAACTCATTTTTTAACATCATTAAGAATGAGTTGCTATATTTAAACAGGGATTAATAAAACCGTTATTGAAGGATTCTATAGGAATTGTTTTGAGTGACTGGAGAAGTTAATTCTCCTAGTGTTGAGTGACAATATTGTTTTATTAAGCATAAAATAACAAATTAGACTAAAAACAAGTAAAGGTATACATTATGAAAAAATTTTTTATATTTATTTTTGCGATGTTTGGATTGATGTTAGGAATGTTAGCTATGATGTATAATGAATATATTCGAGCTTATGAAGCGGCTCATCATAGATCAAGCTTTCCAGAACCGAAAGAAAATTTACTAGTACCAGTAAGTACAAGGGCATATGCAAAAGCTAAATCTTGGTCAGAGAAATCTCCTTTATCGAAGCAACAAATTAAAATTTATCTTACTAAGTATGGCATGTATTCAGAGTATATTTCCCAGTCCGCTGTCAATAAGCTTAATATAGACTGGAAAGAGCAGGCTGTTTTAAGAGCAAAATCACTTCAAAGGTATCGTTATTCAAAAGAAAAATTAGTTTGGCAACTTATAAATGTTGAACTATTTACTCAAGAAGAGGCTGACTATGCTGTAGAACATGTTAATTTCGATTGGAAGGAGGACGCTGTGAAAGAAGCGGAATCTTATGCAAACGGTCGCAAGATTACGAAAGAAAGGTTATTAGAAATACTTGTTGAAAATAGAAAATTTACTCAAGAGGAAGCGGAGTACGCAATAGAACATGCTCAAGTAGATTGGTTAAATTAAACAATAATTTTACTATTGATTTGAAGAACTTAAAAGAGGCTGATGAATCTAAAATAGCTACGATAGAAAGTAATGAAAAGTGGCATAATGAAAATAAGGACACAATTTCTATTTATGATCGCTATTTGAACAGTGATGATTACAAAACAAGTCCAATGAAAAATATTCAAGATCAACTGAAAACATTTTTGATGGACCATCACTACTATGAGGTCGCTATTCCGCTGATTAGACAATTTAGTAAGAGTTACGATCATTATTATAAAAAACTAACTGAGGCAAGTGACTATTATTTAAAGCAAAAGGGTGATGCTCCACAGTAAATCGGAAATTAATATCCTTCATAAGATTTTACGATTAAGAGATAGAGTGAGGGATGACTTGCCCTTGCTCTATTTTTCGGTTCCTTTAGTTGTAGTTTTCACTACATAAGTGTATAATGTGCTCTTAGATAAACAAAATAGGAGAATGAGGAGTTTTAAATGGAATTAAAAGATTTTACAGAACAAGAACAAGAACAAATCAAGCAAGGATTGAGCACAGCTGAGATTTCTGATAAAGAAGCAGGTAAGAAGTTGCTGGCTCTTGTACCGCAAGAATGGATCAAACGCATTCCTTTCTTTGTCAGAGGGCATGCGACGACCAAGACAGTTGAGCGTGTAGCCAAGCAATACCCTGAACTCTATGCAGTGGCGAAACGTCAAGGCGACCTTCCTGAAAAAGAAGGAGAAGAGCTCCGAAAGATTATGACAGCCATCTTTGAAGAAAAGATGAACAAACACAAGATTAAATAATCTTTTATAACACTTTGTTATTTTTTATTTCACATAGAATGAGTGATTGCAGTTGAAATGCAGTCACTTTTTTATTTACTAGCCATAGAGACTTTTACACTAGTAAATCATGACCACCCGTCAAACGGGTGGTTTGTACCAGGGCTATAAGCCCAGATAACTAGCCAGCGCCTAAAGACGCTGGCTTTCACTTTGTTCAAGCCTTATTGCATTTGACTCGTCACAGACCTCTCAAAGAGGTATACGTACTACTTGCCACTATCCCTAAAGGGATCTTCATATTCTTTTACACTCAACTTATCTAAAGCAATATCTTTTCGCTCTTGTTCCTGAATGTATTTCTTTATTGTGGCTTCGTTGAGGCCAACTGTACTTACATAATATCCCTCTGCCCAAAAATGTCGATTTCCAAACTTATATTTCAGATTGGCGTGTTTATCGAACATCATTAGAGCGCTTTTACCTTTTAAATATCCC
>NZ_CM002128.1:428158-463057 GCF_000448565.1 Streptococcus sp. HSISM1
TTATATTTCAGATTGGCGTGTTTATCGAACATCATTAGAGCGCTTTTACCTTTTAAATATCCCATGAAACTTGCAACACTAATTCTAGGTGGAATACTTACCAACATATGAACATGATCTGGCATTAAATGGCCTTCAATAATCTCAACACCTTTATAACTACATAATCTATGGAATATTTCTCCTAAACTACTTCGATATTGATTATAGATCACTTTTCGTCTATACTTAGGGGTGAACACAATGTGATATTTACACATCCATTTTGTGTGTGATAAACTATGTGCTTTTTGAGCCATATTTTTCTCCTTTCGCTTTACAATTGGCTTGAACACCTTAATTGTATCGCGTTTGGAGTTTTTTTGGTATAACCTTTGATGCGCACCCGCATAGCGGGTGGTTTTTTTGTCTCGCACCTAACGGAGCGAGACGGACTGAAAGTCACATAATAAAAATGAACAATATTTCATGATATAATACTAATGAAAGCAGTTCCAGAGGGATGAAAATTTCATTGGAGAAAAACAAGTAAAGGTAGTCATGATGAAAAAGTTTTTGATATTTATTTTTACAATTTTTGGATTATTTGCAGGAATGCTAGCTCTTATAGTAATTGATTATGAAATAAATTATAATAAATGGATAAATTCACGTTCAGGATCACAGTTGACTAATCCTGTACAAAAATACTCTTCTTCAAGTGATGGAAATAAGGATGATTTTGAATCATCAAAACAAGAATACGCTACTTCAAGTTCTAGTACACAGAATTATGATTATAGAAAATACACTTCTTCAAGTGATGAAAATGAGGACGATTTAGAATTATTATTTAATTTGCTTGTGAAAAAACTTTTTCATCCAACTTTAGTAGAAGAAGAATTTAAAAGGGCATATGCAACAGCTAAGCAACTGTCAAAGGATTCTCCTATTTCGAAGCAGGCTATCAAAAATAAAATAAAGATTTATAATTATTCAGAAGGAGCTAACCAGTACGCTATATATAAGCTTAATATGGACTGGAAAGAGCAGGCTGTTTTAGCAGCAAAATCATATCAAAAGTTTCATTATTCAAAAGAAAAGTTAGTTGGGCAACTTGTAAATGTTGATCTATTTACTCCAGAAGAGGCTGATTATGCTATAGAAAAAGTTCATTTCGATTGGAAAGAGGAAGCTGTGAAAGAAGCGGAATCTTCTGCAAACGGTGGCAAGATTTCGAAAGAACGGTTATTAGAAATACTTGTTGAAAATAGAAAATTTACTCAAGAGGAAGCGGAGTACGCAATAGAACATGCCAAAATAGATTGGTCTGATTAAACGATAATTTTAATTTTGATTTTTGTAACATATTAAAGAGCTGGACAGTCTGCCAGCTCTTTTTTGTTACTTATAAACTTTTCTCATTTCGTAAAAAATAGTTGGAGCAAAGCTAGTTTTAAACTATAATAGAGGAAAAGGATTATCGATATGAAAAATTTATAGAACAAACATTTTAATCAATAGAGAAGGAACCAGTTTATGAAACCATCTAAAAAATTCATGCTCCTTACTAGCTGTGCCTTGGCGATCTTTGCTTTAGTGGCTTGTAGTAGCAACCAAAAGCAATACAAGGAAAAGCAGGCAAGTTCCACTGTACAGAAATCTAGTTCAGATAAGGAGCGCTACAAGGGAAGCTACAGCAACCTCAACAGCAAGGCGAGTGTCGAAGAAGTGCGGACTCTCTTGTCTGCTTATTTGGATCAGGACAGTGTAGATAAATTTTTGGGTCTGGTAACAGATTACGATAGCATTGTCGGCTCGGTCGGCTTGACGGGTGACTTCAGCAAGTTTAAGAAAACAGACTACAATGTTGAGAAGATCAGTGACTTGTGGACCAAGAAAAAGGGCGATTTCGTCGGGACCAACTGCCGGATCAATAGCTATACTCTTCTGAAGAACCGCATTGAGATTCCTAAGATGAAAGCGGATAGTGAACTCTTGTTCGTGGACAATGATGCCATTGACAAAGGAAAAGTTTTCGATGAGGCAGACAAGGAAGCCTTTAACATTCTCTATTCACGGGTTCCGACAGAAGCAACAACGGATGTCAAGGTCCATGCCAAGAAGATGGAAGAGTATTTTTCTCATTTCAAGTTCAATGAAAATGCCCGCATGCTTTCCGTTATCGTTCATGACAACCTAGATGGAAACACACTTTTTGTCGGGCACGTCGGTGTCTTGGTTCCTGCTAAGGACGGCTATCTATTTGTCGAAAAGCTAACCTTCGAAGAGCCCTACCAAGCCATTAAGTTTGCGACCAAGGAAGATGTCTACAAATACTTGGAGACCAAGTACCAAGACTACACAGGCGAAGGTCTGGCTAAACCCTTTATCATGGATAATGAAAAATGGGTTGAGATGAAGTAGAGGATGAAAGACGGCGTGTTAGAATTTAGAAAGATAATGGAGTATGCTCCGATTCTATATGTGCTCATTTTCTTGCTCGTTTTCACTGTTTTCCTTTTCCTGAGAAGAAGGGCAATTGTGAGACGTAGTGGAGGTCCCTTCTTTGCTCCTTTCCACATTAGCCGTGGAATCTTCTATATCCATGTCGCTCTGTGTTTCAGTCGTCGCAGGATCCCGCTGAAAGAGATCAAGCAAATCACCTATGCAATTTTTCGTGGACGATCTGGGGGTGGGGCTCGCTATGCTTTTTATATCGAGCTTAGAAATGGAAAGACCATTCCCTTCTTTTTTGGAAAAAGTAAGCGGAATGAAGAGCTAGTGGAGAAGCTCAAACGAAATGCAGGCAGGTATGGGTTTAAGGTAGATAGCACTGGTAATTAATTGAAAGAAAAAGGAATCACGAATGAGTAGAAAGCAAGCCCTTTCCATGTATTTGATAGGGACCTTTGGTCAAGTATTAGGAGTTAGCCTTCTGGTGTGGTTTTTAAGAGCAGGAGGAGTCAAGGTTGATTTTACATCATCATTTGGGATCATCGCTATTATTGTAGGTGGCTTGTCATCAGCTTTGTGGGGCAGTCTTGCAAGCATTAGTTACCATCAATCTAGTTTCAAACAAGTTTTAAAAGATTTTTTTCAAGTCAAAGACAGTTTGGCAAATTATTGCTTGGTGCTCGTTTTCTTGTTGCTTGACTTTTTCCCATTTATCTTAGGTGGTAAGATCACCACTCAATCGTTGGTCTTGCCAGTAGTGCTCTTTTTCAAGGCTCTTCTTTTTGGTGGAGTTGAAGAAATTGGCTGGCGTTATTTCTTTCAACCAACTTTGCAGGAAAAAATACCTTATTTTTCAGCTACTTTGATCACCTTTTTAGCTTGGTCTAGTTGGCATCTACTATACTTTTATATCGACGGTTCTTTAGCTGTCATTCAATTGTTTCCGTTTCTAGTAGGTTTGCTAATTAACTGCTTTATCTTATCGGCCTTGTATCATAAAACGCAAAATTTATGGCTCTGTGTCATAACCCATGCCTGTATCAATTCCTTGTCTCAGATTCTAGTGAATGAAGAGGTATGGCTATCTATCGTCAGTAAAATTCTTATTATTAGTTTAGCAATCTGGATTGCAAGAAAGAAGTATGTAACTGTAAAGGAAGAAAAATGAGCAAATTTATTTCAAAACAATCAGTCGCTATCTGGTATGCATTGACTGCCCTCCTTGCTACTTTTCTAGTAGGTCAAGTTATCCTTTTCTTTTTCCCAGATAGGAGTAGTTTGGGTGCCTCACTACTGTTTATCCTAATGAACTTGATTCCCATGATTGTGGCTGCTGTCTTTTCTCTGGTGTTGAGTGAAGTCAACTCCTTGGGTGAATTTTTCAAAAAGGTCTTTCTTCAAAAAGAAAGTTCCCTATCTTGGATCCTAGCTTTCTTCATCCCCGTCATCTATTATGGGATTTCCATCCTGCTTATGAACGTTCGCTTTACTGGGAACTCCCTCTTGGCCTTCTTCCTTTATTTCCCCTGGACCTTATTATATGGAGGCCTAGAAGAAGTCGGTTGGCGTTGGTTTTTACAAGATCATCTTTCCTTTAGTAAGCACTTTATACCTAAAATGATGGTTCTTTCCATTGTCTGGTTCCTCTGGCATATTCCTATCTATCAACTCCCTTGGATTACAGCTGGCTCGTCCAACTATCTCATCTTTTACCTGATGATTTTAGGGAATACCTTCCTATTTGGAGCGCTCAAGGAGTACTCGAAAGGAGCTGTCCCTTGTATCATCGCTCATATGCTAATTGATAGTCTGGCTGTCCTTATGCTGGTTCAAAGTTCTCTTCCTCAGATTATCCTTCTAGTTATTTTCGAAATCCTAGTAGCCTCTTGGCTGGTGGCTGCACGAAAATCATAAAAATAGAGTTGTACCTCTTTCGGTGGGAGTCTGTCATTTTTAGCCTTTAGGACTTCAATGTAGAGTCCATAAAATGGTATAATCAGTTTAAAGAAGAACCTAGCGATAGGATCAAAGTATCAACACAGTGTTATTCTTATCTATAATGAGAGAGGGGGAAAACCATGCAAAAAACCTTTCAGTTGTTGCGAAGAGGAGATCTAGAGGCCGTCCGTCAGATATTGGATAAAAAGCCTGAAGAAGTTAATGCTGTTTCGGGTGACAAACCTAAAAGAGATCAGGGACAGTCGCTCCTTCAAGTCGCTATCAAATCGGGACATTTAGATATTGCAGACTTACTTATTGATAGAGGAGCAGATCTTAACTTTATTGAAGAGCCGACAGAGCTGAATCCATTTTGTCAACCAGTCCTCCAAACAGCGGGTGGACGAGCTGTATTTGACTGCCGGCGCATGATCAAACTCTGGAATGGCCAATATGAGATGTATTCGTCTAAGGAAAAGGCTGACCGATCTTTCAAGGTTTTCGAGAAAATGTTGGAGCTTGGGGCTGATATATCTCAGAAGGACAGCCATGGTGGGACTTTGTTGCAAACTATTTTAATTGAAACCAAGGAAGTGTTGCCATCTTATTATTGGAAAACAAAAGAAACAAGCGATAATGTCCTCATAACGGATGAATTGCGTCATGATTTAAATCGTATTTATGATCTATTAATTCGTTACGGTGTGACTGCTGACGAAATAGCTGTCTATCAGAACATTCCTCTCAAAGAACTTTATCAAGACAGTCCGACCATGGAGTTTTTAAATCGGTTAGATCAAAGCAAATCTTGATAAGCATTTGAACTACTAGTTAAAAGAGTCTCAGTGCTCTTTTAACTTTGTCTGATAGAGCTAGAAGCAGTAGAAAATGTTAGACCGGATTTTCTTAAAAAAATGGATACAAATCCATGATGAAATAGAGTATACTAGTTTATGAAAGAACAAGATTTTTAAGTATCGAATTCAGGAGGGCAGTTTATGTCTCAAGAAACTTTCATTATGGCGATTGACCAGGGAACCACTAGTTCGCGGGCTATCATTTTTAATAAAAAAGGCGAGCAAGTTAGCTCTAGTCAAAAGGAATTCACTCAGATTTTTCCGCAGGCTGGTTGGGTGGAGCACAATGCCAATGAGATTTGGAACTCGGTTCAGTCGGTGATTGCTGAGGTCTTTATCGAAAGTGGCATCAAGCCCAATCAAATCGAGGCGATCGGCATTACCAATCAACGGGAAACGACAGTTGTTTGGGATAAGAACACGGGGCTTCCTATTTACAATGCCATTGTCTGGCAATCTCGTCAAACTGCCCCAATGGCTGAGGAACTTAAAAACCAAGGCTATGTAGAAACCTTCCATCAAAAGACAGGTCTAGTTATCGATGCCTACTTTTCAGCGACTAAAGTTCGTTGGATTTTGGACCATGTTGATGGGGCGCAAGAGCGTGCGGAGAAGGGCGAATTACTTTTTGGGACCATTGATACTTGGTTGGTCTGGAAGCTGACGGATGGAGCAGCCCACGTGACTGACTATTCCAATGCTGCGCGGACCATGCTTTACAATATCAAGGAACTGAAATGGGACGATGAGATTTTGGAAATTCTCAACATTCCTAAAGCCATGCTTCCTGAGGTGCGTTCAAACTCTGAAATCTATGGTAAGACAGCGCCTTTCCATTTCTACGGTGGACAAGTGCCGATTGCAGGGATGGCGGGAGACCAGCAAGCGGCCCTCTTTGGTCAATTGGCTTTTGAACCTGGGATGGTCAAAAACACTTATGGAACTGGATCCTTCATCATTATGAATACGGGTGAGGAGATGCAGTTATCAGAAAATAACTTGCTGACGACGATTGGTTATGGGATCAATGGCAAGGTCTACTACGCCCTTGAAGGATCGATCTTTATCGCTGGAAGTGCCATTCAATGGCTCCGCGATGGCTTGCGTATGATCGACAGTTCACCTGAATCCGAGGCCTATGCTCTGAAGTCTCAGAACCAGGATGAAATCTATGTGGTTCCTGCCTTTACGGGTCTTGGAGCACCATACTGGAATCAAGAGGCGCGTGGTTCTGTCTTTGGACTTACCCGGGGAACAACCAAGGAAGACTTTATCAAAGCAACCCTTCAATCCATTGCCTATCAAGTACGTGATATTATTGACACCATGCAGGTGGATGCCAAGACTCCTATCCCTCTCCTAAAAGTAGACGGAGGAGCAGCGAAAAATGATTACTTAATGCAGTTTCAGGCTGATATTCTTGGAATTGCGATTGCTCGTGCCAAAAATTTGGAAACTACGGCTTTAGGAGCAGCCTTCCTAGCAGGTCTGACTGTAGGCTATTGGAAAGACTTGGAAGAATTAAAATCTCTTCATGGAGCAGCTCAAATCTTTGAACCCAAGATGGATGAATCTCGTAAGGAAGAGCTGTACAAGGGGTGGAAGAAAGCAGTCAAAGCTACTCAAGTATTTGCGGAGTCTGATGACTAAAGGGATCAATCAAATGAATAGTTTATGAGAGAGAGTGGGACAGAAATCGGTCATTCGTTAGAATTCGATTTCGTCGTCCCACCTCCGCACAGTTGAGTAGGGCTGTAAAAGCTGATGAAATCAGCGTAGTAGAGCCCACTCAACCACTGCGTCTTGCTTGACAATCCAAAAATAATTGAGAGGCTAGGACTTTTGTCCCAGCCTCATGTAGTTTTTACAGAATAGAACAGTTATCTGTTTTGGTTAAAAGCCATATTCTATTTCACTTATCACTAAATAAAAATATCATATAAATGAACTTTTTTTAAAAAATAACAGGCCAGAGTTTGACACTTTTTTCACAAAGGAGTATACTGTTAGCATAGTTTTGTCGGATATTTATAATAGATCCCATCAAAACTAGTTGTCAACCCTTGCTGTTCTGATAGGAACGTTTGCTGGTATCGTTGATACCAAGGAGGAATCATATGTCTAAAGTAGCTATTGTCACAGGTGCTGGTCAAGGAATCGGTTTTGCAATCGCAAAACGTTTGGTGCAAGATGGCTTCAAGGTCGGAGTATTGGACTACAATGCTGAAACAGCTGAAAAAGCAGTTGCTGAGTTATCAGCAGATAATGCTTTTGCAGTCGTAGCTGATGTGTCTAAACAAGAAGAAGTGGCTGCAGCTTTCCAAAAAGTTGTTGACCATTTTGGAGATTTGAATGTTGTCGTAAACAATGCAGGTGTTGCGCCAACTACACCACTTGATACAATTACTGAAGAACAATTTACACGTACATTTGCTATTAATGTTGGTGGTGTGATTTGGGGTGCACAAGCGGCTCAAGCTCAGTTCAAAGCACTAGGTCATGGCGGGAAAATCATCAATGCAACTTCACAAGCAGGGGTTGTCGGAAATCCAAACTTGACCATTTATGGTGGGACTAAGTTTGCTGTTCGTGGGATTACGCAAACCTTGGCGCGTGATTTGGCTGATTCAGGAATCACTGTCAATGCGTATGCACCAGGTATCGTTAAGACTCCAATGATGTTTGACATTGCTCATGAAGTAGGTAAGAACGCGGGCAAAGACGACGAATGGGGTATGCAAACTTTTGCTAAAGATATTACTCTCAAACGTTTGTCAGAACCTGAAGATGTAGCAGCAGCGGTCAGCTTCCTTGCTGGACCTGATTCAAACTACATCACAGGGCAAACCATTATCGTAGATGGTGGGATGCAATTCCATTAAGATAATAAATAGAGGTTGGGATCAATATCCTAACCTCTTATTTTTTATGCTATTTCGTTAATACAATGGTATCAGAAGGATCGCGATCGTCATCTTCAATAGTGAGTTGGTTACCTTCTAGTTTGTAATATTTGAGATCATCCCCCACAGTGAGAGTATGATTGTCGGCGTGAACGGTTACAGGCTTGCTTTCTTTCTCGCCATCCCTTTCAACCTCTTCCCATGTGCCCATCGTACCAGAGAGGGTCAGAGTGATCTGATCATTTTCATCAGTCCCTTTGTATGTACCGTCTAGATTTTCAGCTTGGCTAGCCGTTTGTGAACCTTTAGAGCTTGAAGTGCTCGAAGAAACCTGTTGTGAACTATCAGAGTTTGCAGGTGTTTGAGCTGTCTGGTTTGAGCAGGCTGCTAAAAGACCAAGAACTGCCAGTGAGGCAAGAGAAAGTGTGAATTTATTGGACAATGTCATCGGCTTCTCTCCTTTCTTTGATCATCCAAATATAGCAGAGGATAGAGGAGAAAACAATGAAAATGATTTTTCAGAAAAGGGAGAAAGAATTCCTTATATGTTCATCTTTTTAGATCAAAAAAACCACTCCCGAAAGGGAAGTGGTTCTGTGTTGGTTCTTATTTGAGACCGTATTTTTTGTTGAAACGATCCACACGTCCATCTGCTTGAGTGAACTTTTGACGTCCAGTGTAGAATGGGTGTGAGTCTGATGAAATTTCAACACGGATCAATGGGTAAGTTTCACCTTCGAATTCAACTGTTTCGCTAGAGTACTTAGTTGAACCGCTGACGAACTTGTAACCAGTAGTAGTGTCCATGAAGACAACAGGGCGATATTCTGGATGGATATCTTTTTTCATTTTGCAATATTTCCTTTCTGCCATGGTCTCTTTCCGAGCCATAGATTGTTACTAAGCTAGTTTACCAAATTTCCAGGATCTTGACAAGTATTTTCACTAATTTTATTTAAATTAATGATCAAAAAATCACCCTGGTTAAGCCAAGGTGATTCTGATATTATTATTGTTCAGATTGATTTGGATCTTTTGGTGCTTCAACCGGTTGATCAGCTTGTCCCTCAGTATGTTCGTGAGTTTCTTTTTGATTTCATCTACAGCAGTTTTTACAGTAGAAGTTGTCACACGTCCAACAGATTGGGCAAATCCTTTACCTGATTCAGCAAGTTCTTCGAAGGTTCCTTTAGTGATTTTACCACCAGACATTGCCAAGAGACCAGTCACAACAATAGCGATTGATGCGATCAAAGCAAGGATCAACCCAAAGCCAATTGAAACGCCGTAACCATTGAAGTCAGCAGCGTACTTGTTTACATTGAATACATCAATCAATGTTACAACAGTTGAGAGAGCCCCAGATACGATAACACCAATTGCAAAACCTTTTGGTAGTGAAGATTTTACATCATTCAAGCATGCAAGGACAATCGCAACGACTGCGAAGATAATAACGAACCATCCATCTCCGCGAAGACCATTCCAGCTGTATGAACCAAAAGCACCAGCATTCAGGCTTGCCCATGGCAAGAAAGAGCTAAGAATCGCTACCGCAGCAGAGATAATGATAAACAAACGATTTTTTTCCATAATAAGTCTCCTTAATAATTTTATTAGCTTTATTTTACCATAAGGTTCTTGAATTGAAAACCCCACTAAAATAATAAAAAGGCTGAGAATCGGTTCTCAGCCTTCGTTTGTGCGAGCCACTTCTTGTAGCTCTTGGTAGATTTGGTCATTTTCTTCAAGGGAGTAGGAGTTGGCTCCACTCGCTAGTGGATGGCCACCACCATTATGACGTTTGGCAATTTCGTTGATCACCTTTCGTTTGCTACGCATCCGGACACGGAAGTGACCGTCGGCCTGCTCGACAAAGATAGCCCAAACAGACACGGTATCGATTCGTCCAGGAGCTCCGACAATTGCAGCAGTCTCTGAATCACGTAGATCGAATTTCTTCAAGAGCTCTTGTGTCAAGGTCACACGCGCAGCGCCATGTTCATCGATCTCAAGATGGTCATAGACATAGCCTTGAAGCTTAGCTGTCTTAAGGTTGATCGTATCCATCTGCCGAGCAAGTGCTGTAAAATCAAAGGGAATGCTTCGAAGATAGGCAGCGATCTCAAAGGTCCGAGTCGAAGTAGCAGGATAAAGGAAGCGACCTGTATCGCCGACAATCCCAGCATAGAGAAGACGCGCAGCACTAACTGGAAGCTCAAGATCCAATTCCTTAGCAAAAAGTGCGATTAACTCACTGGTAGAGCTAGACTCAGTATCGACCCAGAGCAGATCGCCATAAGCATCGTCATTTGGGTGGTGGTCGATCTTGATCAGGAAATCACCGTTCGTATAGCGCTTGTCATCTATGCGGGGAGTATTGGCCGTATCACAGACAATCACCAAAGCTCCAGCATAGTCCTCATCTCTGACAGTATCCATCTCAGCAAGCCAAGTCAAGGTCGGTTCATCATAGCCAGTTGCCAAGACCCGCTTTTGAGGGAAGTGCGCACGCAGGAGATCCCGCAAGCCCACTTGGCTACCAATCGCATCCGGATCCGGATTCTGATGACGATGGATAATAATCGTGTCATAAGCTTGAATCTTTTCAAGAATGTCATTCATTACGTTCATACATTACCTCATTTTCTCTGTCAATTTTAACATAAGAAAGGCCCATCCAGCAAGCATTTATCACTAATTAGGAGCTATGGAAGCGGTTTTACATTGGTTAGATATTTTGTTAGAATGGATGAATATGATGAAAGAAATTAAAAATAGACCATTCAGATTGAAAGTCTTTCTAGCTGCTTTGTCTCTAGTAGTTGTTGCTGGTATTTTCATAGATGTCCAGAGAGGTAAGATTGGTAAGGATTCAAAATCGATATTAGAACAACAACGATTTATTGTTGTAGATGATTCGGAAAATGAAAATTTATATAAATTTAATTTTGAGAATGGCTATGATTTAAAGAGTAATAATTTTTATAGTATAACTCAGGTAGTTGAAAAAAATGGGAAGATGTATGATGGTAGTTCAGATGAAAAGCCTGATGACAGATATCATTTATTCTTATACCGAAATGTCACTTCCGCAATTCTGAATTTAAAGGTTTCAAAAGATGAGATCGAACAATCAAACTTTATCATTGAGCGAGATCCGAAATCTCTAATCACAAAATCACTAGTGAAAGGAAAAATGACACCTGAATTTGAGGCTAGAGTTTTAGATAAAACTGACAAATTTTCGAAAGTTCGGATCACCTATAATAAAGATTATTTACCAGTAAAACTTGAATGGTATTTTAAAGGCGATGAAGGGCTGAAGTGGTATACCTGGAGCCGTTTTTCATATCCATATAAGACTGAATCTGAATTTAATAAAAAACTAGATGAAGAAATCCAGCGTATTAAAGATATTAAAGAGGAGTACGAGTTGGAGAAGAAAAACGGATAATAATTGAACTATTAAAGCAATTCAAGAAGAAAACGAGGGCAATTAGGTTGAATCGGTCCAATTTTCTGTAACGTGCTCTTTCTTTCAGCTTATCGGGAAAGGTTTCGTGCAAAATGCTTGAAAAAATGGTATAATACGGAAAATAGATTTTGGGAGGAAATTATGACTGTAGCGAAAATTGTTTTTGCTAGTATGACTGGAAATACTGAAGAAATCGCCGATATCGTAGCGGATAAATTCCGTGATCTTGGTGTTGAAGTAGATGTGGATGAGTGTACAACTGTGGATGCGGAGGACTTCCTTGATGCAGATATCGCAGTGCTAGCGACTTATACCTACGGCGATGGAGAGCTTCCAGATGAGATTCAAGATTTCTACGAAGATTTGGCTGGCCTTGATCTTAAAGGCAAACTTTACGGTGTTGTAGGATCAGGGGATACCTTCTACGATGAATTCTGTAAAGCAGTTGATGATTTCGACCGTTGCTTCGCTGCGACTGGTGCTGAAAAAGGTTCTGAAAATGTCAAAGTTGATTTGTCTGCAGAAGACGAAGACATTGAAAAATTAGAAGCCTTTGCGGAAGAACTCGTAGCCAAAGCAAATTAATGACAAAGAGGTTGGATCGATGGATTACAGCCTCGATTTATATCCAAAATAAAGAGGAGACACATGGATTTAGATCAGATTCGTAAGGACATTGACCAGATCGATCAAGAGCTTGTAGCCTTGCTGGAAAAACGGATGGTTTGTGTCGGTCAGATTATAGAATATAAGGAGCAGCAGGGCCTACCTGTGCTCGATCAGAGAAGGGAAAGAGAGCTGCTTGAGAAAGTCGGCTCTCTCGTGACGGATGAGCAGTATCGTGCGACTATTCAAGCTCAGTTTCAAGATATGATGAAGCGCTCGAGAGACTTCCAAGAGGAGGTAAGGGCGCGTGACTAGTCTATCTATCAAGCAAAAAGCACAACAGTATGTGGTCCTAACAGGGATGGCCCTCTTCATCGGTCTCTTGGTCGGTGCCATTGACATGATTTTTGGTCAAGGTCTTCTTCTGATTGGAGATTTCCGAAGCCAGCATTGGCCCTTGATTCTTTTCCTGGCTTTAGCAGGGCTTGTCATCGTTTATCTTTATAAACGTTTTGGTGGGAAGGCTTCAAAAGGGATGGGATTGATCTTTGATGTCGGGCATGCACGTGAGGAGAAAATCCCCTTGGTCTTAGTGCCTTTGATCATGCTGACGACCTGGATGAGCCACCTCTTCGGTGGTTCGGTTGGTCGGGAAGGCGTAGCGGTCCAGATCGGAGCAACCCTTTCGCATCGTTTTGCCCGTTATTTCCAGTTTCCAGATGCTTCGCGTATCTTTCTCATGACCGGGATGGCAGCCGGTTTTGCGGGGCTCTTTCAGACGCCACTGGCAGCAACCTTCTTTGCCCTTGAAGTCCTGACCGTTGGGGAGTTGCAGCTGATTGCTCTCTATCCAGCGCTCATCGCCTCGATCGTGGCGAGCTTTACCTCTCATGCTCTTGGCTTGGAGAAATTTGCTGTGCCACTCAAGGAATCGCTGAGCTGGACGCCAGAGACCTTGATCAAAGTTGCCCTTCTTGGCTTGGTGTTTGGCCTCGCTGGGAAGCTCTTTGCAGTTAGCCTTTCCTGGTTGAAGAAGACGGTCGCGAAAGTACTGCCTAATCCGTATATTCGAATCGCGGTCATTGGGGCTGGACTCAGCTTGATCCTCTTGACTCTCCAGATGACCAAGGTCGGCTCTTATAGCGGACTCGGAACCAATCTGATTGATATGGCATTTCATCAAGGAAGTGCGCAGAGTTATGACTGGATCCTCAAGCTCCTCTTTACCGTGGTGACCATCTCTGCTGGATACCAAGGAGGAGAAGTGACACCGCTCTTTGCGATCGGAGCTACACTTGGCGTCTTTCTAGCTCCTCTGCTGGGCTTACCCGTCTTGGTCGTGGCTGCTATCGGTTATGCCAGTGTCTTTGGTAGTGCGACCACGACCTTGCTCGCACCGATCTTGATCGGAGGGGAGGTCTTCGGCTATGGCAATCTTCCTTTCTTTGTGATCGCCTGCGCCATCGCCTATTGCCTACCAAAAGAGTGGAGCATTTATTCCGGCCAAAAAGTTTCAAAAAAGTAGAGAAAAGAGCTTTACAAACCTGAAAATATCTGATATGATAGTTTCTGTGCGTAATGGAAGCACAAAAATACAGTTTATCCGCTGAGGGAGGTCCCTCAAGATTGACGAAGATAGGAGAATAAAATGAATCCATTAATCCAAAGCTTGACTGAAGGTCAACTTCGTACTGATATCCCTGCATTCCGTCCTGGTGACACTGTTCGTGTACACGCGAAAGTTGTCGAAGGATCTCGTGAACGTATCCAGATCTTTGAAGGCGTTGTTATCGCTCGTAAAGGTCAAGGACACACTGAAATGTACACTGTTCGTAAAATCTCTAACGGTGTCGGTGTTGAACGTACATTCCCAGTACACACTCCACGTGTAGACAAGATTGAAGTTGTACGTTACGGTAAAGTACGTCGTGCGAAATTGTACTACCTTCGTGCATTGCAAGGTAAAGCAGCTCGTATTAAAGAAATCCGTCGTTAAGACGAACAAGGAGGCGGGAGTGATCTCGCTTCTTTTTTTATAGGTCCCCTTAGTTCAATGGATATAACAACTCCCTCCTAAGGAGTAGTTGCTGGTTCGATTCCGGCAGGGGACATATATTTATGACGATGAGGGATTGTCTATATTGAATAGAAATTCCTCTTTCTAGACTTTCCTTAGGTGATGACGGATGTCAGCGAACTAAAACTAAAAATTTATGTACAATTGACTTAACATGAGCTAAACAATTGATACAACTGAATTAGAAGCATAAAGTACATTCTTTAAGGAGTGTACTTTATTTTTGTTTTGTACATTATTCTGGAGTGGTATTTTGTATGTTTTATAGTACATAATATCCTCTAATCTGAGAAATTAATTTGTACATTATTTTCAATGATAATCGATGTATAATAATAAATTTAAATTTCAAATTCTGAAACTACTTTTACATATAAATAATTGAATATAAATTGCTTTAGGCCTATAATAAAGATAGGGATAAAAAGAAATCTTCCTAGAAAGGAGTATACTGTATCATATGTGACAGTATTATTAATGAATCATGAAAAAAATAATTACTATAGTACAGTGCATTTTGTTTCCCGTGTCTCCTTATATAGCTAGAGAACTATGCTTGATGAGTAAAAATCTAGTCGATAATATGTTCCTTACATTCTTTATCATGCTAACAATTTCTTTTTGGCTTGGTATTTGGAAGTTGGGAGATTTTGTGGGAAATCCAAAATAGAAAGTAAAAGTCTGTTTTAAATTAAGTAAGAGATTAGCTAACTAGTTTAAGTCAAATATAACACGGCCATGATTCATGAGCCGTGTTTTTGTATGAATGTACATTTGAAAAATTTTTAGTTTTCCTTTAAATAAAGTATTGACAATGATTAGCTCAAAAAAATTTTTTGGTTACTAGAAATCATAGAAGTTCGTGAATAATTCTTGAGCCTAAGACACTTTTTTCACAGCTGAAAGTCTCTAAAGAAAATAAATGGGAAATGTAAAGTCAAGAAAAGATGGAATATCTCCATGTAATGAATTGATTTTTTAGGAGGGAAGGAGTAAAATGTAGTTAATATGATGACTAATTATGGATAGAAAAAAAGTCACAAAAAAAGCCCCGAATCGGTGCGCATTAGTGATTATGGATAACCATATTTTAACTCAAAAGAAAAATCTTTTGGCTGTGTTGTTTCGAATGGTTCCAAAACAATACTATTTCAAGCACTGCATCAAGTATCGTTATAGAGCCGTGTTGTTTCGAATGGTCCTAAGACTTATTTTTTGTATGATTATATCAGAATTTTTTTAAAAATGAAAGGGCTTTCTATGGAAAATGATGTGTTTTTTGATTATTTTTTAAGATCACTTAGGTTTCATTTTCGTGATAGGTGTAAGGATATTGGATTTATAGAGTTTTTCAAAGATGAAAATAATTGTTTTATTACTATAGAGGATTATGTTTTGGAATCTTTTGTAATATTGTCAAATATTTTGAGTCAGGAGAGGATTGTGTTTTCTTGTGGAATTATTTATAGTAAGGGGGTAGTTACTGGAGTAGAAGTATATATGAGTGTATTAGAGTTAGAAAGATTAAATAAATTGTTTAAAATATAGTTTTGAAAAATATTAAAAAACATAAGAGAATCTGTCTATGTAGGATGTGTGGAGTTAATAGTATCAACGTTTCCTAGTTTTAGAGCTGTGTTATTTCGAATGATCCCAAAGCAAGAAAAACAAGAAATGATGGTCTAGGAGCTCGATACATTGAGCTTCTTTTTCTTTAGAAATTCAAATAATAATTTTACAGACTTTTATGTCATTAATTTATTTTTCCCCTCCGCTTTTTCTTTGACTCTCCTTTCTTATTTTTCTAAAATAGTAGGTGTGTGAAGGGAGATTGATATGAAAAAAGGTTTTGTGATTGTGCTTTCTGCTTTGGTCTTGGCTTCGTGTGGTCGTCCTCAGAGGACGGTGATACCTAAGAGTTCGGAGACCAAGCAGACAAGCACTTCAGACAAGAAACAGTCGGGTATGGACCTAAAAGTCATTAAGGCTAAGGACTACTCGAGTATCAAGGGAACTTGGATCGATGGTCGTGGCAATGAGCTGGTCTTTGATGATAAGGGCTTGGTCAGCGAGGATGTTGAGCTTGATGCATCGAGCTTTAAGCAGAAGGACCAGATCGCTGAGATGACGGTCAGTGCCAAGTCAGGTGTTGGAGGCTACGGTCTCTTGCTCCTTCCAAAAGGTCAGAAAGCGGGCAAAGACGATGCTTCGGATAAGTCTAAGGATCGGATCTGGGCTGGTCAGTCGCCGGCTTATGGTGATGATGATAATTTCTACTATCGCAAGAAAGAGCAACCCAAAGATCGGGAGCAAGTAGAGCGAGACGATAGCAGTAGTACGACAAAGACAAGCAAGGCCAAGAAATGGGCTAGCAGTCAAGGATCCGATACCAAGTCGTCAAAAAAATCAGATAAGGATAGCTTCCCAGGCTATTCGTCTGACCAGATCGAAGCAGCGCGTGTCTGGGCTTATGTGATTCAGTCTGTTCCTAAGGAATTGAATATCAACGAAAGTGCTGCAGGTAGCTATATATACACAGATGGGATGGGAGTGACCTATCCAAAGACAGTCCACCATCTATATGGCTCTTATTCAGCCGAGGGAAATGTGACCTATTCGTCCAACGGTGATGGAACGGTGACCATTTATCCTGTACCGAGTCACTGGCAACAGTCTCCTGATGAGTTGAACAGCCAAGAATTCATGACGCAGTTCACCCAAGGAATCTTGGACCATGCGGAGACGGTAACATTGCCTGATGGGGATCCTGATACGATTCGGCAGATCTTAGCCGTCCTTCAGTAGAAGTAGGAAATGAGAGCTTAGTTTATTGTTTTTTTAAGCTGATCCTGATACAATAGAAACACAGAAAAAAGACTGGTCTTCCAGCCTTTTTCATTTCCTTATAGAAAGGTTTTTTATGAAACGCAAAACGATTTTGTTTCTTTATTTACTGTTACTGACCATTGGGTTGGCTTATGAGACCCAGTCGCTGACGGAAGGCTGGATGTCGGGTAGCCAGTATGGGATTGTGGGACTTTCAACCTTGATCCTCTTAGTCTACGCACTTCCTGCTGTCTGGGCCCTCTTTCATTTTTCTAAGAAGTGGAAGTTGTCTTGGGTACCGGTGCTCTTTTCTCTGCTAGGTGGGGGCTTTGTGGCTGGTTGGTTGTCTAGCTTTGCTAATACCTATTTCCATGAAATGATCCAAGCAATCGCTCCAAATAGTGAATTTTGGAACCAGTACGAGAGTGCTATTGCTGCGCCCCTCTTTGAGGAACCTTTTAAGTTGATTCCAATCTTCTTTGTCCTCTATCTATTTAATGTCCGTCGCCTCAAGTCCATCTTCCTTTTAGCAGTTGCGTCTGGTCTTGGTTTCCAAATTGTGGAAGACTTTGCCTATATTCGTCAGGATCTGCCGGAAGGTTTCTCTTACACGGTGTCAGGGATTCTCGGTCGTGTGGCCAATGCGCCTATGTCTCACTGGGTCTATACCGGCCTTGTCATGCTCGGTTTCTACTTGATTGTCCAAGCAAGTAGAGGTCGCAAGGATCTAAGTCTAGCAGGCTGGGGATACTTAGCAGCTGGTTTTGGACTTCATTTTGTAGGCAATTCTCCATTCTCACAAATTGTGACTGAGTTGCCGATTACGATTCCGCTTCTAAATGCAGTCGGTCTCTTCTTGATCTACCAAGCTTATCAAACCGTCCAAAGTCTGGACCAAGGAAATTAACAATACAAAAATCGTATGTTTCAAACATACGATTTTTTTGATCTTTATTTACCAAGACAGAACTGGCTGAAGAGTTGGGTAATGAGTTCATCAGGTGCAGCGTCCCCTGTGATTTCTCCGAGGATTTCCCAGGTGCGGGTGAGGTCGACTTGAAGTAGGTCGACCGGCATACCGAGGGCCAAGCCTTCGTTGACAGCTTGCAGGGCTTCAACAGCTTTCTCGATCAGAGAGATGTGACGGGCATTTGAGAGATAAGTAGCGTCTTGCTCGACTAGGCCAGCATTTTCAAAGAAGAGGGCATTGATGCGGTCTTCGATTTGGTCAATGTTTTGATTTTTAAGGACAGAGATCTTGATGTGATCAGCTGGGATCTCATCCAACTCGATTTGTTGCGGGAGATCGACCTTATTGAGGAGAATGATGCGGTTGCTGTCTTGAGAGATTTCAAGGAGTTGGCGATCTTGATCAGTCAAGGGTTCGCTGGCATTGAGGACCAGAAGAACCAGATCAGCTTCCTTGAGGGCTTTTTTCGAACGTTCGACACCAATTTGCTCAACGATGTCTTCGGTCTCACGGATCCCGGCCGTATCGACCAGTTTGAGGGGAACCCCGTTGATGTTGACGTATTCTTCTATGACGTCACGGGTGGTTCCTTCGATATCGGTCACGATGGCTTTTTCTTCACGAAGAAGATTATTGAGGAGGCTGGACTTGCCGACATTTGGACGACCGATGATAGCAGTAGAGATCCCCTCACGTAAGATCTTGCCACGGCGAGCCGTCTTCAGCAAATTAGTCAAGAGGGCTTCAAATTCTGTTGTCTTTTCGCGGATGATCTCAGTGGTTGCTTCTTCGACATCGTCGTACTCAGGATAGTCGATGTTGACCTCGACCTGGGCCAGGGTATTGAGGATCTCTTGGCGCGTGTTGTTGATGAGGTCAGACAGGGAACCATCTAGTTGCTTCACAGCGATGTTCATAGCCTTGTCGGTCTTGGCGCGGATGATGTCCATGACGGCTTCGGCCTGGGTCAAATCGACCCGACCGTTTAGAAAGGCCCGCTTGGTAAATTCACCAGGTTCAGCTAATCGAGCGCCTTCACGGATGACTAATTGCAGGATTTCATTGGTTACGGCAATCCCGCCGTGGGTATTGATCTCGATGATGTCTTCACGGGTGAAGGTCTTAGGCGAGCGCATGGCTCCAACCATGACTTCGTCGAGAATCTCGTTCTTATCTGGATCCACGATATGACCGTAGTTGAGGGTGTGACTTGCGACCTTGCTTAAATCTTTACCTTTGAAGATCTTTTGCGCAATGGCAAAGCTGTCTGTCCCGCTCAAGCGGACGATCCCGATCGCCCCCTCACCGAGAGGAGTCGAGATGGCAGCAATTGTATCAAATTCTTTAGTAATCATGTCTTTCTCTTTTCCTGTAGATTCATCTCTATTCTATCGTAAAGTCAGCGGACGGGCAAGGTTTTAAAACTTTTGAAAAGTAAACTTTTATCTATAAGAAAAATATTAAAATAAGATGATTGAAGAAAAGTCATTTAAAACACTTTCCTTATGTGAGTGCGGACGTCAGCGAACTTCTTTGAAGTTCCATGACTAATTATTGAGCCTAAAGTCTCAATAATTCCGTGTGCCTAGAATTTAATTGATCTAGGCACTTAACTCACGGCGGAAAGTTTTATAAATCACTTGAAAAATTTTATAAGAAGAATTTGTTTCTATTTGGAAAGAAATTCTTGCTAAATATTATGAATTGCTTATTTTATTTACTAATCATAGCAAGATTAAATAATAAATTTTCAGTTGTTGAATCATCAGAATAATCATTTGATTCCTGGTATTGCCCGAATTTTGATATTGTTTGCCATCCATCAGCTTTTAAATATGTACTGGTAGAATTGAAAACTTCATCTGCCAATGAATTAAATTTATCCTTTTTAAAATAAACCAATGAGGCAGTTATACTACCATCCCAAGCTCTAAAAACAACATCTTTATCCGGTTTTGAATCAGCATGGATAACATCGTAAATTGAATCATTAAAATTTTGAATTGCATTTTCATCACTGATAGAGCTATTTAAATCAATGCTAACAATATAAATGTCATTTTCTGAATCATATTTAAAGTCAGTGAAATCGGTAGTGGAGATATAATCCTCAAATGATTTTGGTTCGGATGTATTATTTGTACAAGCAAATAAAAATAATAGTGCAGAAAATATTGTAAGAATGTAAATAATTTTCTTCATAGTTCTCACCTGTTTATTAATAGTTATTAATTTAATTAAGTATAACAGATTTTAAAAAATATAACAACATAATATTTTCTATCGTAAAGTCCGCAGACGGGCAAGGTTTTGCTTTTAGAACCAAAAGTTGGAAAGGTTTTCAATTAATTAGTGAAATCTCTTTCAGAATATGCTATACTGTAATAGAATATAAAAGGAGGTCTATGATGGTAAACCTAAAAGAACAGGTAGGAATTAAAGCGGCTGAGTTTGTCAAAGACGGCATGATTGTCGGTCTCGGTACAGGGTCAACTGCTTATTATTTTGTGGCTGAATTGGGTCGTCGCATCAAGGAAGAAGGCTTGCAGATCACAGCTGTCACAACTTCGAGTGTGACCTATGATCAGGCTGAAAGTTTAGGCATCCCGCTCAAGTCTATCGACGATGTCGAAGTGGTTGATGTGACAGTGGATGGCGCAGATGAAGTGGATCCTCAATTGAACGGGATCAAAGGGGGCGGTGGGGCTCTCCTCATGGAAAAAATCGTCGCAACCAATTCTAAAGACTGCATTTGGATCGTGGATGAATCTAAACAAGTCGCAACCCTTGGGGCTTTCAAACTTCCAGTGGAAGTAGTACAATACGGGGCTGAAAATCTTTTCCGTCACTTTGAGCAAAAGGGTTACCATCCTGCTTTCCGTCTCGCAGATGATCAACGATTTGTAACCGACCAAGGCAACTTCATTATTGACTTGGATCTCAAGGTGATCGAGGATGCACAAGCTCTAGCCAATGAACTGGATCACACCGTCGGGGTTGTAGAGCACGGTTTATTCTTGAACATGATTTCAAAAGTGATTGTAGGGACACCGGATGGCCCTGTCATCATTGAAAAATAGGTTTCTCCAAAGAGGGGCCGGATCTAACACGGCTCTCTTCTTATAGGGATTTGGTATAATATAGCTAGTTTAATAAAGGAAAGAGGCAGTATATGTCGAAATTTAAACGCATGCACTTAGTTGTGCTGGATTCAGTTGGGATCGGTGCTGCACCAGATGCCAATAACTTTGTCAATGCCGGTGTACCTGACGGCGCATCTGATACATTGGGCCACATCTCTAAAACCGTCGGCTTAAATGTACCAAACATGGCCAAAATCGGTCTTGGAAATATCCCTCGTGAAGTACCATTGAAGACGGTGCCAGCTGAAAGCAACCCAACTGGCTATGTGACAAAATTGCAAGAAGTCTCTCTTGGGAAAGACACCATGACTGGTCACTGGGAAATCATGGGGCTCAACATTACAGAACCGTTTGATACTTTCTGGAATGGTTTCCCTGAAGAAATTTTGACTAAAATTGAAGAATTCTCAGGACGTAAGGTCATCCGTGAGGCCAACAAACCTTATTCTGGTACAGCGGTCATCGATGACTTTGGACCACGTCAAATGGAAACTGGTGAGTTGATCATTTATACATCAGCAGACCCTGTGCTTCAAATCGCAGCTCACGAAGACATCATTCCTTTGGATGAACTCTACCGTATCTGTGAATACGCTCGTTCCATCACTTTGGAACGTCCAGCACTTCTTGGTCGGATCATTGCGCGTCCTTATGTTGGGGAACCAGGCAACTTCACACGGACAGCCAACCGTCGTGACTTAGCTGTATCACCATTTGCGCCAACTGTTTTGGACAAGTTGAACGAAGCTGGTATTGATACCTATGCAGTAGGTAAGATCAACGATATCTTCAATGGTGCTGGTATTAACCACGACATGGGCCACAACAAATCAAATAGTCACGGTATGGATACCTTGATTAAGACCATGGGACTTCCTGAGTTCCAAGAAGGCTTCTCATTTACCAACTTGGTAGACTTTGATGCTCTTTACGGTCACCGTCGCAATGCTCACGGCTACCGCGATTGCTTGCACGAATTTGATGAACGCTTGCCAGAAATCATCGCAGCCATGCGTGAAGACGATCTCTTGATGATTACGGCTGACCATGGTAACGACCCAACCTACGCTGGTACTGACCATACGCGTGAATACATCCCATTCTTGGCTTATAGCCCATCTTTCAAAGGTAGCGGCTTGATTCCAGTTGGCCACTTTGCGGATATCTCAGCTACTGTGGCGGAAAACTTTGGTGTTGAGAAAGCCATGATCGGAGAAAGCTTCTTAGATAAATTGGTCTAAGATGATGCTCTTTGCTCTCCTCGTAAGAGGAATCAATGTTGGCGGCAAAAACAAAGTGGTCATGGCTCAACTTCGTCAAGAATTGACGGAGCTGGGATTGGAACAAGTGGAAACCTACATCAACAGTGGCAATATCTTCTTTACGACAGGTCTTTCTCGATCTCAGTTAGTAGAGTGCCTGTCGACCTTCTTTGAGAATCACTATCCCTTTATTGAACGCTTTTCTCTCCTGAGTCGAGAAGACTATGAAGCAGAATGTGCAAACTTACCGCAATGGTGGACAGAAGAGATGGCTCGTAAGGATGTGCTCTTTTACACCGAGGGCTTGGATAGGGAATCCGTAGAAGAGAAGTTGCTTGCTTTGAAGCTAGGCGATGAAGTGCTTCACCTTGGCAAAACAGCGGTTTTCTGGGGCAAATCCTCAGAAGAAAGCTACGCTAAAACCGCTTACCACAAACATCTGATGAAGATGCCTTTCTATCGTCAGATCACTATTCGCAACGTTAACACCTTTGACAAAATTGGTACATTACTTAAGAAATAAAAGGAGATACACAATGACATTGTTAGCAAAAATCAATGAAACAGCTGCTTTCTTGAAGGGCAAAGGAATGGAAGCGCCTGAGTTTGGCTTGATCCTTGGATCAGGTTTGGGTGAACTGGCTGAAGAAATCGAAAATCCAGTCGTAGTAGACTACTCTGAAATTCCAAACTGGGGTCGTTCGACAGTTGTCGGCCATGCTGGTAAATTGGTTTATGGTGAGCTTGCTGGACGTAAAGTTTTGGCCCTTCAAGGACGTTTCCACTTCTACGAAGGAAACCCATTGGAAGTGGTGACTTTCCCAGTTCGCGTCATGAAAGTGTTGGGATGTGAAGGAGTGCTTGTCACCAACGCTGCTGGTGGTATCGGCTTTGGTCCTGGTACTTTGATGGCTATTACTGACCACATCAATATGACTGGTAAAAACCCATTGATCGGTGAAAACTTGGATGACTTTGGTCCACGTTTCCCTGATATGTCGAAAGCTTACACTCCAGAATACCGTGAGACTGCTCATAAAGCAGCAGACAAATTGGGCATTAAACTGGATGATGGGGTTTATATCGGTGTGACAGGTCCAACTTATGAAACTCCAGCTGAAATACGTGCGTTTAAGACTCTTGGTGCAGATGCTGTCGGTATGTCAACGGTTCCTGAAGTCATCATTGCGGCTCACTCTGGCTTGAAGGTTCTTGGTATTTCATGTATTACCAACTTTGCGGCTGGTTTCCAAGAAGAGCTTAACCACGAAGAAGTGGTAGAAGTGACGGAGCGCGTCAAAGGAGACTTCAAAGGCTTGCTAAAAGCGATTCTTGCTGAATTGTAAGACCATGAAAACACGACTCCAAAGCCTGCCTTACGGACTGAGGTTGCTTCTAGCCACTCTATCATTGGGAATAGGGACGGGTCTGGTCGGAATTGCCTGTCATTTTCTACTAGAAGGTGTGCAAGGACTGGCCTTTGGCCAAGATAAGGGGGACTTGCTTCAGCAATTTAATTACGCTGGAGGTTTTCGTAGATTCCTTGTCCTAGGTGTGACAGGGGTCTTGGCAGCAGGTTTCTGGTATATTCTGCAACGGCGCTATAAAATTCTCTCCATTCGTAGGCAAATTGACCTAGCTGGAGACAGGGAACCAGCGGCCTTCCCCCACCTCCTTCATGCAGGGATGCAGGTTGCGATTGTTGGAGCAGGTGCATCGGTCGGAAAAGAAGGAGCCCCACGAGAGGTCGGGGCTCTTCTAGCTGGTCGATTGGGCAAAGGCTTCTTCTTGGCAATCAAAGAGCGAAAAGTTTTAATCGCCTGTGGTGCAGGAGCTGGGTTGGCCGCAGTCTATCAGGTTCCCTTTGCTAGTAGCTTGTTCGTCTTTGAGACCTTAGGGGTGGCCTATCACTGGAAAAATGTCTTACTGGTTTTGTTCAGTACTTATCTGGCGACTTGGGTGGCCCAGCCTATCGTTGGGCACGGTTCTATTTATCATATGTCGCTAGTCCATTGGTCAGCTAGCAGTTTCTTGCAGGCGTTTCTGATTGCTTTATTGGTTACTCCATTTGCGCTAGGCTTTCGATCTTTAGCTAAACGCGCGGGTCGCAAGCGACGGAAGGATGGAACAATTCTTTGGGCTCTTCCTCTAGCCTTTCTTGTTCTGGGGAGCCTAGTAGCCTTTTACCCCATCTTTATGGGAAATGGTCAGGTACTAGCCCAGGCCTTGTTATCTAGTCAGTCGATTCCCTATCTTCCATTGACTCTTGCAGTGAAGGGGCTCTTAGTCTATCTCCTCTTACGTAATGGTGCCTATGGGGGAACCTTGACGCCATCATTTGCCTTAGGAATAGGGTCCGGTTACTTAGTGACTTTATTGATGACAGTCGTTGGAATTCATTTAGATCCTGCTCTAGGGATGCTACTTGGTGCGACCGTCTTTTTAGGAACGACCCTACAAGCTCCTTTGACAGCTATTGCCCTGAGCCTTGGATTTACAGGGCAGTCTTTAAGTTTGACAATCCCGCTTGTACTTGCAACAGGTGTGTCTTACGTGATTCAAATGAGATGGGAGAAGAGATGATGAAGGTACATTTTGTACTGCATGAGACATTTGAAGTGCCGGGCGCTTATCTAAAATGGGCGCAGGAGCGTGGTCATCAGGTGACCACGACCAAAGTCTATGAGAATGAAGTCCTACCTGAGACTGTGGATGAGATCGACTTTTTGATCGTAATGGGAGGACCTCAATCGCCAGATGAAGATCGGGAAGCTTTTCCATACTACGATCCTCAGGCAGAGATCGAGTTGATTCAAAAAGCCATGAAGGCGGATTGCTACATCGTTGGGGTCTGTCTTGGTGCCCAGCTCCTGTCTGTTGCTTATGGAGCGAAGTATGAGCACAGTCCGGAACGCGAGATCGGCGTTTATCCTGTGACCTTGACACCGGATGGTCTAACAGATCCGCATGTCCGCTTGTTGGGAGAAACTCTTGAAACCGGTCACTGGCATGGCGATATGCCAGGATTGACAGAGGATGCTGTCGTTCTTGCGACCAGTCAAGGTTGTCCACGTCAGATTCTTCGCTTCAGTCCTAAACACTATGCATTCCAAGCCCACTTGGAATTTGATCCAGAAGCAGTCGATCTCTTGATTGCTGCAGACGGTGAAGATCTTTTGGAAGAACAAAGTCAAAAACTGACCTTTGTTCAAAAACCTGAAGCCATTCGTAATTACGATTATCGAGAAATGAATGCCAAACTCTATGCATTTTTGGATTCATTAACAAAATAAAAAATGAAAGGAAGGCTAGTTCGGGTTTAAATTGAACCTGGGCAAGCCATGACTTTCAAAACAATATTAAATTGAACCCGCCCTAAAAGCTGTGTGAAAAAGATCGATTGTCACTTTGCTTTTTACGGGCTTGGTATCTTATAGAAAGGTAGAGCATGTGTTCTAATTTGAACACAAGCGGAAAGCTTTTCTAATTACTCAATAAAAAAAGAAAGGATTGGTTTTCCGTATTCGCTGAACTGAATACGGGTTACTCTCCTCTAAATCATCAAAATTAAGAAAGAAAGGTAGAGCATGTGTTCTAATTTGAACATGAGCGGAAAGCTTTTCTAAACAAAAAATGAAAGGAAGGGCAGTTCGGGTTTGAATTGAACCCGGGCTAGAGGCTATGTAATAAAGATAAATCCTCCTAGATGCGAGGCATCTTTGTCGGATTTCCTATTTTTACTTTGCCTCTTTAACGCCCTTGGTATCTTATATTATGTCTATCCATATTGCTGCTAAGCAGGGTGAAATTGCTGATAAAATTCTTCTTCCTGGGGATCCTCTTCGTGCGAAATTTATTGCTGAGAATTTCCTTGAAGACGCTGTTTGTTTCAACGAAGTGCGTAACATGTTTGGTTACACAGGGACTTATAAAGGTCATCGTGTTTCTGTCATGGGTACTGGGATGGGGATGCCATCCATCTCTATCTATGCGCGTGAGTTGATTGTCGACTACGGCGTGAAGAAATTGATCCGTGTGGGAACGGCTGGTTCTTTGAATGAGGATGTCCATGTTCGTGAATTGGTCTTGGCACAAGCTGCTGCAACCAACTCAAACATCATCCGCAACGACTGGCCTCAATACGATTTCCCTCAAATCGCTAGCTTTGATTTGCTAGATAAGGCTTACCACATTGCCAAAGACCTTGGCATGACGACTCACGTCGGCAATGTCTTGTCATCAGATGTCTTCTATTCAAATTATGGTGAAAAGAACATCGAGCTTGGTAAATGGGGTGTGAAAGCTGTAGAAATGGAAGCAGCAGCTCTTTACTATCTTGCTGCTCAACACCATGTCGATGCCCTTGCTATCATGACGATTTCAGATAGTTTGGTCAATCCAGATGAAGACACTACAGCTGAAGAACGTCAAAACACTTTCACTGACATGATGAAAGTTGGTCTTGAGACCTTGATTGCAGACTAATGGCAAAATTCCTTCATGATGAATGGCTCTATGATCTCCAAAATTATCACTACAGCCGGGCTCTGCGCTCTATCAAGCAACAGGAAGAAGTACCGGATTTGTTGGTGAGTTTACTCCAGTTAATGGCGGAGCGTCGAGAGCTCAATATCCAACCCGTCATGAATCAAAAGTTGAGAACCGAGTTGCTAGAGGCAACTGGTTTTCAGCTTTTTGGCATGAAGATCCAGAAAATGAGCAGTTGGCCAACTACCTCTATGACTTAGAGGCGAAGTTGCGAAATGAGCAGATTATTGACTTTGTTCGTGCCGTCAGCCCAGCTATCTATCGGATCTTTATGCGATTGATTCAGTTGAAAATCCCTGATATTACCAACTATATCCATAACTCCAAAGAATCGAGTTATGACCGTTGGAAATTTGGGAGTCTGCATGCGTCCGACAACCCTATCCTGCAGCAATTCCACAGCGAAAGTGTGGTCAATTCATCCAGTTTGACAGAGTTGATTGTGCAGTTGGATTTGCCAGATAGCGTCAAAGTTGCGGCCCAACAATTGCGGGAGTTAGAAAAATCAGTTCGCAACCCCCTGGCCCACTTGATCAAGCCCTTTGATGAAGAAGAGCTCCATCGGACGACAGGTTTCTCTTCTCAGGATTTTATGAAGAATTTGATTGACCTTGCAAGCTACACAGGCATTCATTATGATCAAGCTAACTTTTATTTTGATCAGGCCAATGCTGTCATGGAAAAGCTACTAAAGGAGAAGTAGATGGATAAGATTGCTCAACTACAGGAGATGATTGATCAGAGTCAACGGATCGTGTTTTTCGGAGGGGCAGGAGTTTCTACGGAGTCAAATATTCCAGATTTTCGAAGCTCAGACGGGGTCTATAGTGTTCAGGTAGGGCGGCATTTGACAGCGGAGCAATTGGTCTCCCATACTATGTTTGCGCGTTATCCTGAGGAATTTTTCGACTTTTACAAGAAGTACTTGCTCTACCCAGATGCCAAGCCCAATGCAGCCCATCGGTATCTGGCTCGACTGGAAGAGACTGGTAAGCTCAAGGCAGTGGTGACACAAAATATTGATAGTCTGCATGAAATGGCGGGGTCTAAGAAAGTCTTGAAACTCCATGGTAGTGCTGACCGTAATTACTGTACGGGTTGCCAGCGATTTTATGATTTGGAGGCCTTTCTAGCTTTAGAAGGCCCGGTTCCACACTGTCTGGACTGCGGCAAGGTGGTCAAACCGGATGTGACTCTTTATGAGGAGCCTCTCGATATGGACGTCTTTAGCCAAGCAGCTCAAGCTATCCAAGAGGCTGATCTGCTGATTATCGGCGGGACCTCCCTTGTGGTCTACCCAGCAGCTAGCTTGATCCAGTATTTCCAAGGGAAGAAGTTAGTTGTCATCAATAAAACCAGTATCCCACAAGACAAGCAAGCAGACCTGGTTATCGAAGGAAAGATTGGGGAAGTATTTTCTAAATTAAGACAATAAAAGAACACCTGAGAGGAGTGGAAGTCCACTTGTTTCAGGTGTTTTTATGTCTCCCTTTTGACTAGCGCTATAAGAATGTAGTTGATTATGATATAATGAAATAGATTTTTGTAAGGAAGGGGGTATGAAAAAGTTGAAAAAGATTTGGCCACTCATTTTGGTAGTTTTAGGACTATCCTTTTTTGGACTTTATAAATTTTTGAAAACATCTGTTAATCCTGGTTTATTTGATAGGAATGATCGGTATATTAGAGTTTACAACTACAAATCAGAGAAGATTAAGCCTAAAAGATCAAAAGTAAAAGAAATTAATCTTGAGTTTATATACGACGATAAGGCTGCTGTTCCTGATGGATTGACTTGGTCGGAAGATCTTCGGTCTGATATTGGTCCTTATGACGGTGGAGATGTTATTTTACATGCTGTGTTAGAAGATGGCTCAAAAATCAGAATCTCGCTACAAAAGGCCTTTCGTTTAGGTCCAACATTTAGTCGCGATTTAGATCGCAATGATGAATTAGAGGAGAAAATGCTTCCTAGATTCCCGAAATTCAGTACAGAGTATAATAGAAATTATTCCTATGCTTATTTTAGTGGAATGATGTATGTAGGAGATGCTCTTTATCAAGCTCCCAAAACGGAAGCTGTTACGCGTTTTGACCTAAAGAATCCAAAAACTGGAAAGTTACAAACCTATTATGAATATGGGTATTTGCCAGAGAAAACAGATTCTCCTGTGTATTTAAAAACTAAAAAAGATGTGAGCCAAGCAGACATGCAATCGTTTTATGATGATTACCATGACAGTTGGAAGGGCTACTGGGACAGGGGAGTCGATTCCATCCCTAAAGAGTTGACTAGCACCTACCCATATCAATTTCACTATTATAAATGGTTCTATTCAGATTCTCTATCAAATCTCCCTCTGAAAATAGATCTCACAGGTTCTGAATTTAAAACAATCGTCACTCGTACGCAGCTGATAAAACCTGATCAAAATGATCAGATGAAAGTGCGGACAGCCACAAAAACCTATACAGAGAAAAATAAAGGGGAATACGTGCAGGAAGTCCTCGGTAAACTAAGGGAGTTCAAAGATATTAATGATCTAGCAAGGTATGAAAAGGAACATAAGTAAGATTCAGGTGAGATCTATTTTGATAGGATAATCAATTTTTGGAGGTGACGATGAAGAAGTTAAAGATTAATGATAAACACATCTTTTTTGCGTTGGTCAGTTTGTTTATTGGATATATTGGCCTTCGGTATTATATAAAGCCAGAATGGTTTGATTCAGAACATATTTATCATAAAGTATACAATATAAAAGTTGCTTATAAAAAGAGCCAGAAGAAGACCTTACAGGATATTCATATCGAGTTTATTCATTTTGGAAAAAATAAATCTGTGGACGGTCAATGGAAAGAATCTACAAGAACAGATATAAAAACTGATGGGAATTGGCATTATAGTATTTTACATCTAACCTTTAGTGATAAAACTAAATTAGATATTCTATTTGACGAATATAAAACTGGTTATCTGTTTCAATCGGATAACAATAATTATAAACAATTTGAAAAGTTATCACTTCGTTTTCCAGGAATTGAGCAAGGTGATGGTAGAGGGTTTAGAAGCTATCTGATGATGTATCAGGGAGATACGATCTATCAAAATAATGATAATCAATATGTAGTTACAAGTTTCCAGATAAAAAATCCCAAAACTCATAAACTTCAAACATATTATGATTACGGTGTTGCACCAAAGTCTAATATTTTTCCACCAGTATATTTTTTACAAGATAAGAAAAATTCAGCAAAAGAACGCCAAGAATTTTTTGATGACTATCGACCTAATGATAGGATAAATTTTTGGAACCGAGGTCTTTATAATTCTGATAGCATTTTTAATAATCGGTTAAATATTGAGGCAGAGTGGTATAAGTCTCAATTATTTTATTCTGAACGGTTCGAGAACCTACCCATTTATCTTGGGATGACAGGTGATAAATTTAAGACGACTATCACAGATACCTATGTTATAGATGGTCAGAACGACACTAAAAGGGAATCCGAGTTCAATCTAGATCAAAAACTTATACAGAGGAAAACAAAGACCAATTTGTAAAAGAAGTTCTTAACCAGAAATAAAACCAACTCCAGATCACAAACACGATCTGGAGTTATTTTTTAGGTTATATTTCTCTTAAGAAATCTATAGCGATATATAAAGGTATTCCAATATGTATTTATTCAAGATCGTTTCATTTCAAAACTTAGTCTTAACTTTGAAAAAGTAAGTGTTTATGGTTTAATGGAATGGAATCCTATTATTATCACATCATTTTTCAGGAGGTGAAGATGAAGAAGTTAAAACTTAAAAAGAGATATATTGTACTTAGTTTGATAGCAGCCTTGACAATTGTCTACTTCGGACTTCGGTATTACATTAGGCCAGACTGGTTTGATTCAAAGTATATTTACCATAAGGTTTATCAATACAAAGTTAGTACAATCAAACCCCAGAAAAAGATTATCAAAGAGATTAATATCGAAATTATTCACGATCGAAAGGAACAAAAACCTACGGAAGGACAGTGGCAAGAGTCCACCAGAACGGACTTAGTAGGCTTAAATGGCTTGCCTATCTTACATGTTACTTTTACAGACAAATCTAAGGCTGATATTCCCATAGAGACAGGTATAATTGGTCCTGCATTTAGTCAGACGAATGTGGACAGAAAATTATATCAAAAACTCTCATATCGCTTCCCGAAATTACAGCTACTAGGCGAAACTCATCGTGATGTACTCTCCACTCTTCTGATGCTTTACCAAGGTGATACCTTGTTTCAAATTCCTGAGGAAAGTACGGTTATTCAATTCCAAGTGAAAAATCCAAAGAACGGCAAGCTACAAACCTACTATCAGTATGGGTCTGATCCTGATTTTGATTATTTCCGCCCAGTATTCTTTTTACAAACAAAATCGAGTTCATCCAAAGAAAAACAAGAATTCTTTGATGATTATCACCCATCCACTCAAAAGAATTATTGGGATAGAAGTCTTGATTTTAGTTATGATAATTTATCTGTTTCACAAAATTCTCACTTTTATAAATTATTTTATTCCGATCGATTTAGCAATCTTCCACTAGGAGTCAGCCCAACAGGAAATACATTTAAAACTACAATTACAGATACCTATATCTTGCCAGATGAAAATCGAAATAGCGAAGGAGTAAGAGTAGCATCACAATCGAAAACATACACAGATAAAAATGAATACACAACTGAAATACTTAGTAAAAATGTTAACTAATTTCAGAAATTATGGATGTCGGAATAAGTTTGTGTATACAAGTTGTTGACCCATATTGATTTCTAAATATAGAGATGACTATAAAAAATATCTGAGTGAACATGGATCACTCAGATATTTTTTACTTATCAAACTTCACTTCCTCAAGCAAGTACTCGATGAATTTTTCTCCCATTTTTGAGAGGGCTGTTTTTTCATGTTTGATATAGACCAGCTCGATCGGGTCTTCGATATCAAGGGGGATGGAGACGATGTTATCGCCATTGAGATTGCTGTTGAGGATCCCGGTCGCAATGGTGTAGCCATCCAAACCAATCAAGAGATTAAAGAGGGTTGCCCGGTCACTGACGACGATGGATTTCTTATGATGCTCTTGAGAGAGGATCTCTTCTGAGAAGTAGAAGGAGTTGTGAGTCCCTTGGTCATAGCTAAGGTATGGGAAATCTTCCAGATCAGACAAGTGGACAATCTCTTTCTTGGCAAGAGGATTGGTCTTGCTGACAAAGATATGAGGTTGCGCTGTAAAGAGGTGGGTGGCAATCAGGTGATTATCATCTAGCATCTTAGAGAGGACATCCCGGTTGTAGCTATTCAAAAAGAGGACGCCAACTTCGCTTCGGAAATTCTTGACGTCATCGATGATCTCCCAAGTCCGCGTCTCCCGTAGGAAGAGCTCGTATTTTTCCATGTCGCTTTTCTTCAATAGTGAAACGAAGGCCTCAACCACGAAGGCGTAGTGCTGTGAAGAGACACTGAAAAGCTCACGAGAACCCACAGGATTTTTATAGCGCTCGGACAAGAGGTCAATCTGCTCCACCACCTGGCGGGCATAAGAGAGGAACTCCATCCCATCGCGGGTCAAAGTGATCCCTTTAGGATTCCGGATAAAGATTTCAATTCCCATCTCATTTTCCAAGTCCTTAACGGCATTGGAAAGGCTAGGTTGCGTGATGAAGAGTTGTTTTGCGGCCTCATTCATAGAGCCGGTTTCGACGATTTTGATAATGTATTGTAATTGTTGTATTCTCATGCTTTTATTTTAACATAAAAGAGCGCGTTTTTCCCGTAAAAGGTGGTCTTTCAAGGACTGTATCAGAGAATAACGCAGGCTGAGGGAGGTAATAGAAAGTAGGCTAGATCAAATATTTTAAAAATAGAAAATTGGAAACAAAATCTCCATCTGGGGACTGATTTTGATGGAAAAATACAGTTTTGCCTTGCTTAAGATAAGTTCTGATTGATAGAATGGTAAAAAATTGATTGAGGAGATCTTATGAAAAAACTCGTTTCCTGGTATAAGAAAAAGGATAAGGAATTGGAAACCCATTTCACAGCCGGTCTGTTGCAGATCAATTTTGTGACAAATGCACTGATTCTATTAGCCTTTTACATCTATTTGGTTATTAGTCAGTCGCTCTACGCAATAAAGGATCCATTCATTCAATTTAGTGTTTGGGAGGTCATTGCCTTCACCATGGAGATCTTTCCTTACGGTTTGACTCTGGCCCTCTTTGTCCCCAATATTTTTGTCATCATTTATGGGATTGGTCGGTGGTCTAGCCTCCAGTTCAAAGAATCTGAGGAAGAAGCTCTCAAAGATCCAGAACTGTTTGAGGATAGAGGGCCAAAAGAAGGAGAAAGGACAAGAGAAGATGACGCATTCCTTATGAAGGAAAAGCAGGAATCACCTAGTCCTAAGCCTGTCAAAAAGAAAAAGCAACAGCCTACAATTGTTCTTTGGTTTGGTCTCTTTGGTTGCTTTCTCGAAGCGATTTTCATTTACATCGTCAAGGAGATGACTTTTTACGATTGGAGTGAAAGTTTGATCAATTCGCAGAAGCATGCCCTGATCTGGTCTGGCGCCTATCCGACCTTCTTCACACTGGCAGCTCTTACTTTACTAGCCTTGATTATCTATTCCTACCGGGATGCGAATTCACTCTCGCCGTTAGCAAATGTCTTCTGCATCAGTGGCATTCTAGGAGGAGTGGTTCTTCTCTTAGTTTTTGATAATCAACTGCAGGTAGCAAGTTTTCACACCTTTTTCTTACTGATCTATTCCATCCATCTTTTATGGGTTCGCATCAGGGAGTGGCAGGAAGATCGAACAGAGATAAGCTATGAGAATCGTCTGTTTCAATGGCTCCATCAGCTCTTAAACAAGTCGCGTAACTGGCCATGGCTAGCAGTTCTGGTTGCCCTTCCGACCCTAGCCCTTGTTGTCCTCGTTCTCATGCTCTTTGGGCAGCAGCCGGATTCCATGATCAAGGCCTGGACCAATACAGCTGACTGGGCCTTCTCACAGAAGATCCCTCCTCAGAATCTCATCATTGATGAGCACTATCTCTGTACAGTTGCGGCTGGTGGCCATGAAAATGTTGTCAAGCCCCAGCGGATGGGCGTCCGCCACGGACATCCAGTTGTTGTCAATCGCCAGCTTTGTATTGCCAACGCTTTTGAGCAGGTGCTGGAAGAAAAGACGCCACGTTTCCATCGCTTCTTGCGTCGCAATTATGACCGCTATGGCTATCCCTTTGCCAAACATATTAAGAAAAAATGGGCTATGGACCTGATCTACTACCTGATGAAACCGTTGGAATGGCTCTTTTTACTGGTTCTTTATCTAGTTGACCGCAAGCCTGAAAACCGAATCGCCATGCAATACATCAAACCGATCCCAGAAGATTTTGACCCTAAGAAAGCTTCCTAAGTTACTGATTTTACTTGACAAGCGAGAAGGAGCGCGATATAATGAGACAAATTTAACCTTTAAGAGGTCCAGAGAGGCCTGCAAGGAAAGACAGAAAAAAGATCAGCGGACGGAGTCTAGCTGATCATTTGTAGGACCTTGCTTTTGCGAGGTCTTTTTGCTGAAAGAAAGAAGAAGAAACCAATGGTCAGTGACAGTTGTAAAAAACGCTTTGGCAAAATCATGATGGAGGAGATGGAGCTCGTCGCTCAAGAAGAAATCGCTCCCCGCATCTATTCTATGATCTTGAAGGGGGAAATGGTGGCGCAGATGCTGCCAGGTCAATTCCTTCATATCCGCGTCCCTGATGGGGCCAAGCTCCTTCGCCGTCCGATTTCAATTTCTGAG
>NZ_CM002128.1:464216-468137 GCF_000448565.1 Streptococcus sp. HSISM1
CCTGATGGGGCCAAGCTCCTTCGCCGTCCGATTTCAATTTCTGAGATTGATCCTGAGACACAGACGTGTCGCTTGATCTACCGCATCGAAGGTGGGGGGACAGCAATCTTTTCCCAATTGCCAATCGGTAGCAAACTCAGCGTCATGGGGCCACAGGGAAATGGCTTTGATCTTACCAATCTCGGCCAAGGTCAGAAAGCCTTGATCATCGGTGGCGGTATCGGTGTTCCTCCTTTGGTCCAAGTGGCCAAACAACTCCATGAGCAAGGGGTAGAAGTTGAAGTGGTTGTCGGCTTTGCGACCAAAGAAGCCGTCATTTTGGAAGAAGAGCTTTCTCAGGTTGCTCATGTCACTGTAACGACAGACGATGGGACTTATGGCACTAAGGGCTATGTTTCTACGGTCATTGATCAGATGGACCAGAAGTTTGACGCTATCTATTCTTGTGGAGCACCTGGCATGCTCAAATATGTCAATACCAAATTCCATGACCATCCCCGCGCCTACATTTCCATGGAATCCCGTATGGCTTGTGGGATGGGGGCTTGCTATGCCTGTGTAGTGCATCTGGAAAATGAAAGCCAAGCAGCCAATAAGCGCGTGTGTGAAGACGGACCGGTTTTTGAAACCGGTACGATTGTGATGTAGGAGGACCTTATGACAGCAAATCGACTAGCCGTATCCTTACCTGGTTTAGACTTGAAAAACCCGATTATTCCGGCATCTGGCTGTTTTGGTTTCGGTCAGGAATATGCTAAATACTATGACTTAGACCTGCTTGGATCCATCATGATCAAGGCGACGACTGCGGAGGCTCGCTTCGGAAATCCGACTCCACGAGTTGCTGAGACGCCGGCAGGCATGCTCAATGCCATTGGACTCCAAAATCCAGGGGTAGACGTGGTCCTAGCAGAGAAACTCCCTTGGTTGGCCCAACATTATCCAGATCTACCGATTATTGCCAACGTAGCCGGCTTCTCCAATGAAGAGTATGCGACGGTATCTAGCAAGATCTCGCAAGCGCCAAATGTCAAGGCCATTGAGCTCAATATCTCTTGTCCAAACGTAGACCATGGCAACAACGGTCTCTTAATCGGGCAGGTTCCTGAATTGGCCTATGCGGCTGTGAAAGCAGCGGTAGAAGCGTCCTCCGTCCCTGTCTATGTCAAGTTAACGCCTAGTGTGGCAGACATTACGCAGGTCGCAAAAGCAGCAGAGGATGCAGGGGCGACCGGCTTAACCATGATCAATACCTTGGTCGGCATGCGTTTTGACCTCAAGACTGGTAAGCCCATCATTGCCAATGGAACCGGAGGCATGTCGGGTCCAGCTGTTTTTCCAGTTGCATTAAAACTCATCCGTCAGGTTGCCCAATCCACTAAACTTCCGATTATCGGAATGGGAGGTGTGGATTCAGCAGAAGCAGCCATAGAAATGATGATTGCAGGTGCCTCTGCGATTGGAGTTGGAACTGCTAATTTCACCGATCCTTATGCATGTCCAACCATCATCGAAGATCTGCCACAGGTCATGGATCGATACGGTATTGACACCCTTGAGAACTTCCGTAAACATGTACGGGAAAATCTACTGTAAATCCTTGACTTTTCCCAAATATCGTACTACAATAAATAAAACCTTTAAAGCAGTCCAGAGAGGCTCCTAAGGTCTAGACGTTGAATCATGGTAGTTGTTCCTACCTAATTTTCGTGTAACCTTGCCTCGGGCAAGGTTTTTTGTAGACAAAATGATCAATCAAAAAAGGAGTAATCCATGCGTGAAGAACGTCCTATTATCGCCCTTGACTTCCCAGCTTTCGAGGATGTCAAAAATTTTTTAGAGCATTTTCCAGAAGACGAAAAATTATTTGTAAAAATCGGAATGGAATTTTTCTATGCAGTTGGTCCTGAAATTGTACATTACCTCAAAGGGCTTGGACACAGTATTTTCCTTGATTTGAAATTGCATGATATCCCAAATACAGTCAAATCAGCCATGTCCGTACTGGGGACCTTCGGAGTAGATATGGTGACGGTCCACGCAGCCGGTGGTGTAGAGATGATGCGCGAAGCCAAGGCAGCTCTTGGTGAAGGAGCTAAATTGGTAGCCGTGACCCAGTTGACTTCTACCAGTGAAGAAGACATGCGTGATTGCCAAAACATCCAAACAACGGTCCAAGAATCTGTAGTTAATTACGCTCGCAAGGCTCAAGAAGCAGGCTTGGATGGCGTTGTTTGTTCAGCCCATGAAGTAGCCTTGATCAAGGATGCCACTTCATCAGACTTTGTCTGTGTCACACCAGGGATTCGTCCTGCTGGAGCTGAAATCGGTGACCAAAAACGGGTCATGACGCCACAAGAAGCTCATAAAATTGGATCTGACTATATTGTCGTTGGACGCCCAATCATCCAAGCAGAAAACCCATGGGACGCTTACCATGAAATTAAGAGACAGTGGAATGCGTAAGAGCTACTAAAAGTGAAACTTTTGTAGCTCTACGGGAAGCCCTACGGGACCTTCCCTAACGCATTCACTAGATTTAGAGGATCAAAATAATCGTTTTATCCTCTAAATCGTCGGAATACCAATCGCTACTAAAAGTGGAACTTTTGTAGCTCTACGGGAAGTCCTATGGGACCTTTCCTAAACTATTCACTAGATTAGAGGAAAGAAAAATATCGTTTCTTTCAACTAAGTGTCGGAATACGTGTCGCTATTAAAAGTGGAACTTTTGTAGCTCTACGGGAAGTCCTATGGGACCTTCTCTAACTTACTTACTAACCTGTACTGTTGTTGTTTAAATCATCTGTTGATTTAATTCGTATATGATTAAAATCGTAAAAAGGAGTTATCATGTCATTAGCTAAAGATATTGCTAGCCATCTTCTAAAAATTGAAGCCGTTTATTTGAAACCAGAAGAACCTTTTACTTGGGCTTCTGGAATCAAGTCCCCTATTTATACGGATAACCGCGTGACCCTTGCTTATCCAGAAACTCGTACCTTGATTGAGAATGGATTCGTGGATAAAATCAAGGAAGCTTTCCCTGAAGTCGAAGTAATTGCAGGGACAGCAACTGCGGGGATTCCTCATGGAGCGATTATTGCAGACAAGATGAACCTTCCTTTTGCTTACATCCGTAGTAAACCAAAAGATCATGGTGCTGGAAACCAAATCGAAGGCCGTGTACCACAAGGTCAAAAGATGGTGGTAGTGGAAGATTTGATTTCTACTGGTGGTTCTGTTTTGGATGCTGTTGCAGCTGCGAAACGTGAAGGAGCAGACGTCCTTGGTGTGGTAGCGATCTTTACTTACCAATTGGAGAAAGCTGATAAGAAATTTGCGGAAGTTGGTGTTCAGCTCGAAACCTTGTCAAACTACACAGAATTGATCCATTTAGCAGAAGAACAGGGCTACATTACCTCCGAAGGATTAGAGTTGTTGCGGCGTTTCAAAGAAAACCAAGAAACTTGGCAAGAAAAATAATAAGACGGAAGCGTTTCTAACGCTTCTTTTTTATACTCTTTTCACTAGTTGGTGGTTAACTTGAAACTCAAAGTAAAATCCTGTATGATAGTAGTAATTGTTTTTATTAAAGGAAGATAAAAACTAATTTAAGGGAGAAAAAATGACAAAAGAACATTATTTGCAATTGAAGAAGCAGGTTCGCATCTGGTTTACTATCAATATCATCATTGGATTGATTGCGATTGCAGGAGGGATTTTAGTGATCATTAGTAAATCACGTCATATCCCATATTTACTAATGTGCTTGGGAGCAGTGACCTTGATGAACCAAGCCTTGATTTATCCTGTTTTCAATGCCAAAAAAGAAGCTGAGGAAGAACATCCTGAGTGGAAGGAATTATCCACTAAAGATTCTAAAATACCTGTGGAAGATCTGCAGAAAGGGATTCGTAC
>NZ_CM002128.1:469031-497871 GCF_000448565.1 Streptococcus sp. HSISM1
CAAAAGAACATTATTTGCAATTGAAGAAGCAGGTTCGCATCTGGTTTACTATCAATATCATCATTGGATTGATTGCGATTGCAGGAGGGATTTTAGTGATCATTAGTAAATCACGTCATATCCCATATTTACTAATGTGCTTGGGAGCAGTGACCTTGATGAACCAAGCCTTGATTTATCCTGTTTTCAATGCCAAAAAAGAAGCTGAGGAAGAACATCCTGAGTGGAAGGAATTATCCACTAAAGATTCTAAAATACCTGTGGAAGATCTGCAGAAAGGGATTCTCGTATCAGCTCTAGCTCTTCTGATTGTCATTATGGGCTTTTTCATGTTCTATCGTCCTCTTCCGACAACAGATGCAGGAACTGAAGTAATCAAAACCTATCGAGAGATCCAGTCTGTGCCAGAAAATTCGACAGAAAAAGAATCTAGCACAGTCTCTAATTTAACCCCGAAAGATGTTCAAACTTTACAAGAATTAAAAGAAGAGATTAAATCCAATGCCCCATCAGATTCAAACTCACTAGATATAAACAAAGCAAAAGATCTTGCAGAAAAAGCGCAGCAACAGAATTGGTTGAAAAGAGGAGAATAAGATGACTTTTCAAGTGGTTTGAATTCAACTAGTTTATGTGAAAGGGTAAAAACAAATGACAGTAACAACATTCTGGCTTAGTTTGGGAATCTTGACCCTTGTTTTCTTGATCATGCTGCTTATCTTTTACACCTTGTATCGCCGTGAAATAAAAGTGAAAACAGAATCAACCGCAAAAGTTCTGGGAGAAGTCGTTGCTTTTGATTCTAAAAATCAATTCCTTATATCCTTGCCTGTGGTGGAGTATCAAGTCGAGGGTGAAAGATACCAAAAGACCTTTACCTACGCTTATTTCAGAGAGACTTCTTCTAAGTCAAGACAAACCAATGTTTTCGATAGAACCTATGTTCTTGGAGCCGGTAAAAATCTGGATTTGCGGATGATATTCCCAATTGGGTCTCCTATGACAGTCTTTTATAATCCAAGCAAGCCACAGATTGGTTTTGTCGAACGATATGCCGGCTTAGTCGGATTCTATAAAATCGGAATGATTCTAACAGTTGGAATTTATCTTGTTTTATTATGTATTCTAATCCCAGTGTTTTAGGTTAGTTAAGGTTAAGAGTTAAAAATTGGTTGGATAAAATGAATGTATCCATAATTACCATTTTACAGTTGTTGATCACCCCAAAACAGCAGAAATGCTGTTTTTTTGATATAATAGACCTATGTTATCGAAAAGTAAACGTATTCTATTTGGGATGCTTCATGTTGTCATGTTGCTAGTGATGGTCCACTGGTTCTTGATCAGTGTGACCTATCTGAGAGAGATTTCATGGCTAGCCATTTTAGGTGCTGGATTGCTATTTCTGCTAGCCTGGCTGAAACGCGATGGGCTAAAGAGTGCCTTTGCTTGGTTGACCCGGCACAAAAAAGGCTTCTTGCTTGGAGCGGTTGTCTTTCAGTTGATCGTCATGGTCTGTGCGGAGCTCTTTATCCGTCGGGATGCTGCGGTTGTTTTCAAAGGGGCTTTTGATCTTCTTAAGCAATCCTCTATCACCAACTACCTTAGTCGCAATCCCAATAACATTCCGCTCTTTCTTTACGAGAAGTTTTTCTATGTCTTATTTGGCTCTAGCGGTCTGTGGGTCATGCAGGCTCTCAATATCCTCTATGTCAATCTGGGAGCAGTACTCTTATATAAGCTATCTCAGAAGCATTTCAATCAAAAAACGGCTGATCTAGTCTATCTCTTCTATGTGAGCTTGATCTGTTACTCGCCGTATTTCTATTCCATGTATACGGACATTCCGCCACTTCCTTTGATCGCTCTTCAGTTATGGTGGGCCTTGGATCTCTTGAAGAAAGATCAAGCAGTCTCCTGGAAGAAGATTGTTGGCTTGGGAATCTTATCTGGCGTGACCATGTTGATCCGTCCAACGACGATTATTGTCATGATTGCCTTTTGGGCTGTGCTCTTCTTCAGAGGAAATTGGAAGGCCTTTGGCAAGATTGCTACGGTGACGGTCATGACGACGGGCTTTGTCTTTGCAGGATTGAATACAGCGGTCAATCATCAAAGAGTTGTGCCGATCTTGAAACAAGAAGGGCTGGCTAAAGGACCTCTCTCGTTTATCAATCTGGGCTTGACGGATATGGGGCACAACCAAGAAGATATGAAAGAAGGCTTGCTAGCCTATATTGATGAGGATAAGCGCTCGGATTACAACAATGGTCTCTTTAAAAAAGAAAATGTGATCAAAGAAATCAAGCGCCGTCTCAAGGAGTATGGACCGTTCGGTTTGATCGGGCATATCTACTACAAGCAATCCTTGACGGTAGCAGAAGGGACTCTAGGGTGGCTTTACCGAGATGTAGAGTATGAGAAGACGCCTTTTATCAATCCTCTCTATGCACCCCTGACTAAAAATAATGGTCTGGCAAAATGGGTGCGGACCTATTTTCTCAGCATTGATCGCCCGCAGTACAGGTATTATGAATTTGTCAAGCAGCTGATCTGGATCGTCCTATCAGCTGGTTTGGTTGGAGCTTATCTCAAACGTCGAGATACAGATGACTTTAACTTCCTTTCCTTAGCGGTTTTTGGTGGCTTGCTCTTCTTAACCATTTTTGAAGGAGGGAAGACTCGCTACCTCATCCAATTCTTACCGCAAATTTTACTAGTCGCTTCGATCGGTCTAGCAGGATTTACCAAGAAAGAAAATACCTAAAAGCTCTGGCTTGTTTGACAGGCAGAAATTGAGGTTGGATAAAAATGTCCAGCCTCTTTTTTATCCAGTGGATCTGCGCCAAATGTGGTATAATGGAAGGTAAGAATTTATTGGATAGCGGAGAGTTTCCATGCAGCATTCACCCTGGCATGAAGCCATCAAATCCCATCTTCCAGAAGGGTATTTTCACCAGATCAATGACTTTATGAATGAAGTCTATAGCAAAGGAGTGGTTTATCCACCGCGTGACAAGGTCTTTAAGGCCTTGCAGACGACAGAGATGGATCAAGTCAAGGTTTTGATCTTAGGCCAAGATCCCTACCATGGACCGGATCAAGCGCAGGGCTTAAGTTTTTCTGTTCCGGATCATGTACCAGCGCCACCTTCTTTGCAAAATATTCTCAAAGAATTGCGCTCAGATATTGGAGAGAAGCGTTCCCATGATCTGACCTCTTGGGCAGAGCAAGGAGTGCTCTTGCTCAATGCCTGCTTGACAGTGCCAGCTGGTCAGGCCAATGGCCATGCAGGACAAATTTGGGAGCCTTTCACAGATGCTGTGATCAAGGTGGTTAATGAGTTGGAGGAGCCTGTTGTCTTTATCCTCTGGGGATCTTATGCCCGTAAGAAAAAGCCGCTGATTACACAAGATCGACATTTGGTCCTTGAATCAGCTCACCCAAGTCCCTTATCGGCCTACCGAGGATTCTTTGGTTCCCAACCCTTTTCAAAAACCAATCAATTTTTGAAAGAGGCGGGACGCGAGCCGATTGATTGGTTAAGATAGGAGAAAGAAATGCCACAATTAGCAACGATTTGTTACATTGACAATGGGAAAGAATTTCTCATGTTGCATCGCAATAAAAAGCCCAATGATGTCCATGAAGGTAAATGGATCGGAGTTGGTGGAAAATTAGAACGCGGGGAAACCCCACAGGAGTGTGCGGCGCGTGAAATTTTTGAGGAGACCGGCCTTAGAGCCAAGCCAGTTTTGAAAGGGATTATTACCTTTCCGGAGTTTACTCCAGATTTGGACTGGTACACCTATGTCTTCAAGGTAACAGATTTTGAGGGAGAACTGATCGAGTGTAACGAAGGGACCTTGGAGTGGGTACCTTATGATCAAGTCCTCTCAAAACCAACCTGGGAAGGGGACCACACCTTTGTTGAGTGGTTGTTGGAGGATAAACCCTTCTTTTCAGCAATGTTTCGCTATGACGGCGACCGCTTGTTAGAGTCGCATGTTGATTTTTATGAATAAAGGAGAATGCAATGGTTGTCATTAAAAATGGTCGCGTAATGGATCCCAAAACTGGCTTGGATCAAGTCTGTGATCTTCGCATTGAAGGAAAGAAAATTGTAGAGATCGCTGAAAACCTCCCAACGGATGGACAAGAAGTCCTTGATGCTACTGGTCTGGTGGTTGCTCCTGGTTTGATCGATGTACACGTGCATTTCCGTGAACCCGGTCAAACTCATAAAGAAGACATCCATACGGGTGCCTTAGCCGCAGCTGCTGGTGGTTTTACTCTAGTGGTCATGATGGCCAATACCAATCCGACCATTTCAGATATTGCGACCTTAGAGGAAGTCTTAGCTTCTGCAGCCAAGGAAAATCTTCACATTCATACGGTTGCGACGGTGACTAAGAACTTTGACGGTCAACACCTGACAGATTTTGAAGGCCTGCTTAAGGCTGGTGCAGTAGGATTTTCAGATGATGGGATTCCTCTTCAAAGCACTAAGGTTGTCCGTGAAGCTTTGGAAGAAGCTAAGCGTCTAGGGACCTTTATTAGTCTGCATGAAGAAGATCCTGAGTTGAATGGCATTCTTGGTTTGAATGAAAACATTGCTAAGGAGCACTTCCATGTCTGTGGGGCGACGGGTGTAGCCGAATATTCAATGGCTGCGCGTGATGCCATGATTGCTCATGCGACAGGTGCTCACCTCCATATCCAACACCTTTCCAAGGAAGAAAGTGTCAAGGTGGTGGAATTTGCCCAAGGATTAGGAGCTCATGTAACGGCAGAAGTGGCACCTCAACACTTTTCGAAAACAGAAAGTCTGCTCTTGACTAAAGGAAGCAATGCTAAGATGAATCCACCTCTTCGCTTGGAATCTGACCGTCTAGCAGTGATTGAAGGCTTGAAGTCAGGCGTTATCTCCGTGATTGCGACTGACCACGCGCCTCACCATGCGGATGAGAAGAATGTTCCTGATATTACCAAAGCACCATCTGGAATGACTGGGCTTGAAACTTCGCTTTCTCTTGGTTTGACCTACTTGGTGCATGCAGGCCATTTAAGCCTGATGCAATTGCTTGAAAAGATGTCCTATAATCCAGCCCGTCTCTATGATTTTGATGCCGGATATATTGCAGTGGGTGGACCGGCAGATTTGACCATCTTTGATCCAGAAGCAGATCGTCTGGTATCGGATCATTTCGCTTCAAAAGCGGGCAATTCACCATTTGTGGGTGAAACATTAAAAGGGAAAGTTGCTTATACAATCTGTGATGGACAAGTGATTTTTCAAGGATAAGCGATCGTATTCATATGAATCTTAAAAAAATGATGCAAGGCTTGGTTTTCTTTTTAACCAGCCTTCTTGTCTTTGTCTTTCTATTTCGTGCCCTGCTACCAACTGCGTCCCCTCGCATGACCAAGCCCAAAACGGCTACGAAAGAAATCACCTATACTTATGTAGCTCTAGGAGATTCACTGACCGAAGGAGTAGGGGATAGCACCAAGCAAGGGGGCTTCGTACCCATCCTTGCCCAAAGTCTGTCCAATGAAAATGACGGCCAGTACCAGCTTGTCAACTATGGAGTAGCTGGAAATACAAGTGCTCAGATCTTAGATCGGCTCAAGAAGCAAACAGATCTTCAGAAGGATCTCAAAAAGGCGCGTGTCATGACCTTAACGGTTGGGGGAAATGATCTGCGCAAAGTTGTTGTCGATCATCTGAGTGATTTTTCTCTATCAGATATCCAAAAGCCGCTCAAGAATTATACAGCGAACCTCAAAGAAATTATTACAAAGGCCAGAAAGGACAATCCCCATCTTCCCATTTATGTAGTGGGGATCTACAATCCTCTTTACCTGAATTTTCCAGAATTAACCAGTATCCAGACGGCTGTAGATCGTTGGAATGAGACGACGGAAGAAACTATCGCGCAATTTGATCAGGTCTATTTCGTTCCGATCAATGATCTGCTCTATAAAGGAATTGATGGAAAAATGGGCGTATCAGAAATCAGTGACGGGAAGACAACCGTTATCAATGATGCCCTGTATGAAGAGGATAGTTTTCACCCCAACAATACGGGCTATGAAAAGATGAAACAAGCAATATTGGAGAAAATCAATGCCACGAAGAAAACTTGGAGTCAAAAATAATCCCAACAAAGAGAAGGTCCCCTTCCTTCAAAAAATCAATATTTGGAAATGGTTGTTTTTAGGCTTGGTCAGCCTTCTCTTAGCCTTCGCTATAGTTGTGCAAGGACGCTTAGCGACGCCAAGAGAAGATGTTAGTCAGCTTCATCAAGCAGTTGGAACCAAAGATGTCAAAGTTGGAACCATGACAACGACTCGAGATCAACTCAATGATACCATCAAATCGCTTCTGAAAAAATATAAGCTGTCCGACTACAAGGTCTATGCGGACAATCAGCAAATCCTATTAGAAGGGCAGTTGAGTCTCTTAGGAAAGGAGTATCCCTTATATATTTACTTTCAACCATCCAAATTGGAAAACGGGAATATTCTCTTGACGGTGAAGGATTTTTCAGTCGGAACCTTTCAAATTCCACAAAAAATGGTTTTGCGACTTTTAAGCAAAAATAAAAATATCCCAGATTTTATCCAGATTTCTCCAAAGGAGTCTACCATTACCATTGTACTACCAAAAATTGACAATGATTTTGGAATTTACGTCAAGGCCAATACCATTGATCTCTATAATGACAAGATCGTTTTTGATTTGTATCAGAAGAAGTAGGGCGAAAGAGGCTATTCAAATTGAATTCACAATCATCTTAAAAAATTTCCTTAGGTTCAATAATTCCGAGTGCTAGAAACAATAGTGTTTCTAGCACTATTCTCATGACGGAAAGTTTCTAAGATGACTTTATCCTCAATCTAACTAGAACTGAAAGCTTTATTTTGTTTCTATTCAAAAAATTCAGAATATTACAGAAAATTCTTGACATTGCTTTTTCCCTATGCTAAAATACTAAACAAGACATTGAACAAAGGAGAAAGTCAAACATGAAAACAGCTAAGTTTATTCAATTTGCTTTGTTGTTGAGGTACAAGGGCTAGTGCAGAAGCATTAGTCCTGTTTGGCTTACCAAGCGGGCAAAAACATCTCGCTTGGTTAACCGAGTGAGATGTTTTTCTTTATATCCACTACATAGAAATGAGGAGACCCTATGCGTAAAGTTGAATTTTTAGATACCAGCCTTCGGGACGGTGAACAGACTCCAGGAGTTAATTTCTCTATCAAAGAAAAAATTGCCATTGCTAAACAATTGGAAAAATGGGGTATTTCTGCTATTGAAGCAGGTTTTCCTGCAGCTAGTCCGGATTCCTTCACTGCTGTTCAAGAGATTGCCAAGGTCTTGACCAAGACAGCCGTGACAGGTTTGGCCCGTTCTGTCAAATCAGATATTGACGCTTGTTATGAAGCCTTGAAGGATGCTAAGTATCCGCAAATTCACGTCTTTATCGCAACCAGTCCGATTCACCGGGAGTTTAAACTCAACAAGACAAAGGAAGAAATTCTTGAAGCCATCAAAGAGCACGTTTCTTACGCTCGCTCAAAATTTGAGATTGTGGAATTCTCTCCCGAAGATGCGACCCGGACGGAATTGGATTTCCTCTTGCAAGTCGTACAGACTGCAGTCGATGCTGGTGCCAGCTATATCAACATTCCTGATACAGTCGGTTTTACGACACCAGCAGAGTACGGTGCCATTTTCAAATACTTGATTGACCATGTCAAGACAGACCGCGAGATTATCTATTCCCCTCATTGCCATGATGACCTAGGTATGGCCGTGGCGAATAGCCTCGCTGCTGTTAAAAATGGTGCCCGTCGTGTCGAAGGAACCATTAATGGAATCGGGGAGCGGGCCGGCAATGCGGCGCTTGAAGAAGTAGCAGTTGCTCTCAATATTCGCGAAGACTATTTTCAAGTGGAGAGTCCGATTGTCCTTAATGAAACCATCAACACTTCTGAGTTGGTCTCTCGTTACTCTGGTATTCCAATTCCTAAAAACAAGGCAGTTGTTGGTGGCAATGCCTTCTCACACGAGTCTGGAATCCACCAAGATGGGGTCCTTAAAAATCCTCTTACTTATGAAATCATCACCCCTGAGTTGGTGGGTGTTAAGAGCAACAGCCTTCCGCTTGGAAAATTGTCTGGTCGCCATGCCTTTGTCGAAAAACTGCATGAGTTGGGACTGGAATTTACAGAGGAAGACATCAAGCCATTGTTTGCTAAGTTCAAATCTCTGGCAGACAAGAAACACGAGATCACAGATGCCGATATCCGCGCCCTTGTTGCCGGTACAGCAGTGGAAAATCCAGAAGGATTCCAATTTAACGATCTCCGCTTAACCACCAATGCAGATGAAACGATTACAGCGGCGGTTAGCCTCAGCAATGAAGAAGGGGAAGTGCTTGAATTCCTTGCCAATGGTCAAGGGTCGGTTGAAGCGATCTTTAATGCGATTGATAAATTCTTCAACCAAACGGTTCGCTTGACCTCATACAATATCGATGCAGTGACTGATGGGATCGATGCCCAAGCCCGTGTCTTGGTATCCGTGGAAAATGTTGATACCGATACGATTTTCAATGCCTCTGGTTTGGACTTTGACGTATTGAAAGCCTCTGCCATCGCTTATATCAATGCTAACACGCTGGTTCAAAAAGAGAATGCGGGTGAGATGGGACGAGCTGTCTCCTACCGTGATCTTCCACAAGCCTAAGAGGAACTGAATATGACAAAGAAAATTGTAACACTTGCAGGAGATGGGATTGGCCCTGAGATCATGGCAGCTGGACTAGAGGTCCTTGCAGCCGTCGCTCCCAAAATCGGCTTTGATTATAGTCTAGAAGACAAACCTTTTGGGGGTGCTGGAATTGATGCCGCTGGCCACCCACTTCCCCAAGATACTCTAAAAGCAGCTAAAGGAGCGGATGCTATTCTTCTCGCAGCCATCGGGAGTCCTGAGTATGACAATGCTCCTGTTCGTCCAGAACAAGGCCTGCTCGCTATTCGCAAGGAATTAAATCTCTTTGCCAATATTCGTCCTGTACGGATTTTTGACGCCTTGAAACACTTGTCTCCTTTGAAACCAGAGCGTATCGAGGGTGTCGACTTCGTGGTCGTACGTGAATTGACAGGTGGGATTTACTTTGGAGAGCATATCTTGAAAGAAGATATAGCGCGCGATATCAATGATTACAGTGCAGAAGAAATCCGTCGGATTATGCGCCAAGCCTTCAAGATCGCGCAAGGACGTGGTAAGAAAGTGACCAGTATCGATAAGCAAAATGTTCTGGCAACGTCTAAATTGTGGCGCCAAGTGGCAGAAGAAGTTGCTAAAGAATTTCCAGATGTGACCTTAGAGCACCAGCTTGTCGATAGTGCGGCCATGATCATGATTACCAATCCAGCCCGCTTTGATGTCGTAGTGACAGAGAATCTATTTGGAGATATCTTATCTGACGAATCGAGTGTCCTTCCTGGAACACTAGGCGTGATGCCATCTGCCAGTCATTCTGACCAAGGACCAAGTATGTACGAACCGATTCATGGTTCAGCACCAGATATTGCAGGTCAAGGCATTGCCAATCCGATTTCCATGATCCTCTCTGTTGCCATGATGCTCCGAGACAGTTTTGGAGAAACAGCAGGTGCAGAAATGATCGAAGAAGCTGTCAATCAAACCTTGAATCAAGGAATCTTGACACGGGATCTAGGTGGTCAGGCTTCTACTGCAGAGATGACTGCAGCCATTATTGGGAATCTCTAAGATGACTTGGAGAGATCGCTGTTTAGTGCTAATCGCAATTTGGAATAGTATCGTATTTCTGACCTATGGCTTAGATAAACGAAAAGCTATCCAAAACAGGTGGCGGATTCCTGAAAAGGTCCTGTTACTCGAGAGCTGGGTGCTTGGTGGATTCGGAGCTCTACTAAGTGGATATCTCTTTCACCACAAGGTGCGGAAATGGTATTTTCAAGCCACCTGGTGGGGCAGTAGCCTTCTTTTAGCAGGTGCCCTCTTTCTAATCCTTCAATGGATTTCATAACAAGAAGATAAATGGAGAAAGACGATGAGTGGAAAATCTATCTTTGATAAACTTTGGGACCGCCACGTGATTACAGGAGTGGAAGGACAACCCCAACTCATGTATGTGGACCAACACTACATCCACGAAGTGACGAGTCCGCAAGCCTTTCAAGGATTACGGGACGCAGGACGCAAGGTTCGACGACCCGATTTAACCTTTGGAACCTTTGATCACAATGTTCCAACGGTCAATATTTTTGATATTCGAGATGTGATTTCAAAAGCCCAGATTGATAAATTAGCTGAGAATGTGGTGGACTTTGGGATTGATCATGCTGCCCATGGTTCTGCTAAGCAAGGAATCGTTCATATGGTGGGCCCTGAAACCGGTCGGACCCAGCCTGGGAAATTTATTGTCTGTGGAGACAGCCATACCGCAACCCACGGAGCCTTTGGTGCCATTGCTTTTGGAATTGGAACCAGTGAAGTGGAGCATGTCTTTGCTACCCAAACCATCTGGCAAGTCAAACCAAAGAAAATGTTGGTTGAATTCACTGGAACCCCACAAAAAGGGATCTATTCAAAGGATTACATCCTAGCTTTGATAGCGCGCTACGGGGTTGCTTGTGGAGTTGGCTATGTCGTAGAGTATCGGGGAGAAGCAATTGATCGCTTGACCATGGAAGAACGCATGACCATCTGCAATATGTCGATCGAGTTCGGGTCCAAAATGGGGATCATGAATCCAGATGAGACGACCTTTGACTACCTCCGGGGACGCGAATGTGTGCCAGATGATTTTGAGACCGCAGTAGCTGATTGGAAGACTCTGGTTAGTGATGACGACGCCGTTTATGATAAGGTCATCCGTATGGATGTATCTGATCTCGCTCCGATGGTGACTTGGGGGACCAATCCTTCTATGGGAGTGGACTTCGAGACTCCTTTTCCAGAGATTCGAGACATGAATGATGAACGGGCTTATCATTATATGGATCTCGAACCTGGCCAAAAACCATCAGACATTGAATTAGGCTATATCTTTATCGGTTCTTGTACCAATGCGCGTCTCAGCGATTTGGAGTTGGCAGCCAAGTTTGTGAAAGGCAAAAAAATTGCGCCAAACTTAACTGCTATTGTGGTACCTGGCTCTCGTCCGGTTAAGCAAGCCGCTGAAAAATTAGGCTTAGACAAGATCTTCATGGATGCGGGCTTTGAATGGCGTGATCCAGGATGTTCCATGTGTCTAGGAATGAACCCAGACAAGGTTCCAGATGGGGTCCACTGTGCCTCTACTAGCAACCGGAACTTTGAAGACCGCCAAGGATTTGGGGCTAAAACCCATCTCTGTAGCCCAGCAATGGCCGCTGCAGCAGCAATCGCCGGCCGCTTTGTCGATGTGCGCCAAATGCCAGAAGTCGAGTAAAAGGAGGAAGCATGGAGAAATTTACCATTTATACAGGAACTACGGTTCCTTTGATGAACGATAATATTGATACCGACCAAATCCTCCCCAAGCAATTCTTAAAGTTGATTGATAAAAAAGGCTTTGGGAAATACCTCATGTATGCTTGGCGCTATTTGGATGACCAGTATACTGAGGATCCAGATTTTATCTTTAACAAGCCAGAATATCGCAAGGCGACCATTTTGATCACTGGTGACAATTTTGGGGCTGGTTCCTCTCGGGAGCACGCGGCCTGGGCTTTAGCCGATTATGGCTTTAAAGTCGTTATCGCCGGATCCTTCGGAGATATCCATTACAATAATGAGCTCAATAATGGCATGCTACCGATTGTCCAACCGCTAGAGGTTCGTCAAAAATTGGCAAGTTTGAAGCCGACAGATCCAGTGACGGTAGATTTGGAAGAGCAGAAGATCATCTCGCCTGTTGGAGAGTTTCGCTTTGAGATCGATCAAGATTGGAAGCACAAATTGCTCAATGGTTTGGATGATATCGGGATTACGCTTCAGTATGAAGACTTGATCGCAGCTTATGAGAAGAACCGGCCAGCTTACTGGCAATGATAAAATTGTATACCGAATTGCGAATTTTCTGAAAATATATTGAATTTGAGACTATTTTTTGATACAATACTAAAAAGAATAGAAAAGGAAAGAGACTTATGACAAAACACATTCAATGGGACGGACAACTTTCACAAGAAGGATTTGATATTCTTAAAGGAGAGGGTGGCTGTATCGTCTGCCCTACCAAAGTTGGCTACATCATCATGACCAGTGACAAGGCTGGCTTGGAACGTAAATTCGAAGCCAAAGAACGCAACCGCAACAAACCAGGTGTGGTTCTCTGCGGAAGCATGGATGAACTTCGTGCCCTTGCGCAATTGAATCCTGAAATCGAAGCCTTCTACCAAAAACATTGGGATGAAGATATCTTGCTTGGTTGTATCCTTCCGTGGCGTGAAGATGCCTATGCAAAATTGCAAGCTTTTGGAGATGGACGTGAAGAACTCATGACAGACGTTCGTGGAACTTCATGCTTTGTCATCAAATTTGGTAAAGCTGGTGAGCAAATCGCCAAAGAAATGTGGGAAAAAGAAGGCAAAATGGTTTACGCTTCTTCAGCCAACCCTTCCGGTAAAGGAAACCGCGGGAAGGTCGAAGGAATCGGTGAGCGCATCGAAGGTGCCGTGGACTTGGTTATCGAAGCCGATGATTATGTAGCTTCTATCCAACCAGACAAGACCATTGAAACTCGCTATGAACAAGGTGTGATGGTCTCTATGGTTGATGCCGAAGGAAAACTCATCCCAGAACAAGGAGCAGGTAGCCGTTCTGTCAATACTTGTCCAGTTGTGATTCGTAAAGGATTGGATATCGATAAGATCATGATGCACTTATCTGATCATTTCAACTCTTGGAACTACCGCCAAGGGGAATACTATTAAGAAACAGAAAAAAGCATTCCATTTGGAATGCTTTTTTTGTGAAAGGATAAAAGATGGTATAATAAAGTCAAACGATGTTCCAATAGAAGGGGAAGTGGTATGGTCTCCAGAAAAGCATTTATCGATAAAGCCAATCAGGAAGGTTTTTCCTTCGACATCCAAATCCCATGGTGGACGTACAATAACTTCAAGTCATTGGTTCGAAGAAAAAGGCTCTCTGAGGAGCAACTCTATCAGATCTTTCTTTTGCTTTGTAGAGAGGTAGAAGAACGGAAAATGCAAGCTGTAGCGGATAAGAGGAAGTATCAGACCGGATTTTATGTAGCTGCATGTAATGGCCACGAGTTTCGCTTTGAGTTTGCTTTTAAAAAGAACCAAGAACTAAGAGTTTATAATTTATTTGAGACCGTCAATGGTCGTAAGAAACTAACCTTGATGGATCTGCTTGATTACATAATGGATTGACTGTGTATAGAAACAATAAGGGTTCACTACAAATTGATAAAAGAAAGAGTAGTTCTATGATTTCAAGAGATGCATTTTTAGAAAGAATCAACCAAGAGGGATTCTCATTTAGTATTGACATCCCGCGCAGGAATTTTTCGGATTTTTCATCATTAGTTCGGAGAAGAAGAATTTCAGAAGAAGACCTCTATCAGCTGTTTTATAACTATTGTCAGGAGCTAGAAAACTGTTTGAAAGAAGCAGGGGAGAAACGACGATTACTCTTCAATAAATTTCCAGTTAGCCCCGTTCATGATAAATATAAAACGAAATTTGATACAGTGGCACCGAACGGTCGTGAGTTTCGCTTTGATTTTGTCTTCAGTAACGACAATCGTTTAAAAGTTTATCATCTTATCGAAACGGTTAATGGTCGTAGGAAAAAACACCTATGGAAATACTGATGGACTTAGTCGATGCTTTATAGTGGATACTGATCTAAGAGAAATCTTATGAGATACCTATTTCTTCTTGATTCCATTGAGCCTAGTGACTATAATGAATGAGTTTAATAAAGCTACAGGTAGACTCTTGTTCCTCTGCTTGTTTGCTCTTGCTTTTTTATGTTGGTACTATTTGTAATCATCACAGCTCCAGTAGTTTTATTAAACCGACCCTTCCTATTTGATCGCCTAATAGCTAGTAGTTATCGAAGTAGGGTTAGGAAATAGACAAAAGACAAAAAGGACTCTATTTTTATGTTAGAGACATTTTTGACAAGTAGGGGTTGAACTGTAAAGCTGGAGAATGGTAGTAAGAGTTTTCTAACTGGTTGAAATTTGGTACACTAGAGCTATGAAGATAGAAGATACTATAAAAAAAGCAATCATTTTAGGCGCTACAGGAGGGATTGGCCGGCAGCTAGCGAAAGAATTGGCACAACGTTTGGAGCATCTGTTTTTAGTGAGTCGAGATGCTGACAAACTCTCCCAAGTCCAAAAAGAACTAACTGGGAGTAAGGCGCAGCTTTCAATCCTAACATTAGATATGCTAGATCAAGTGGCTCTAGAATCTTTTGTAGAGAACCTAGATGCAGATCTTCTTGTTAATTGTGCAGGTTTAGCTTACTTTTCCCGTGAAAGTGACCTTGATTCAGCTAGTGAGCAAGACCTCTGGCAAGTCAATTACCATGCTCCGGTTCAACTAATTAAGCAATTAGTGAAGAAGAATCATAAGATCCAGCTAGTCCAGTTGTCATCTCTGGCTACTCTTTTTCCTCATCCCTATCTAGCAGCCTATAGTGCCAGTAAGGCTGCCTTGCAGACCTACACTCTTGCTCTCCAGGAGGAACTGAGGCAATCAGATTCCCCGATTCAGCTAGGTCTCTATATTCTTGGACCAGTCCAAACAGCTATTTTTCCTCCCAAACTAGTAGAAGCATTGGGTGGCAGTCGCTTGCAGATGAAGCCTGAGAAAGTCGCTCAGCAGTTGATCCGATTTATAGAAAGGGATACTTCCTATGCTATTATCGGCCTTCGCTATCGCTTGCTAGTTTGGCTAGGTCGCCTGCTTCCCCAAAGGTGGATCATCCGTCTCCTTGCTATATATTTAAAAAAGGGACTGAATAGATGAAATTTGTATTTATATTTTTAGCCGTTACTTATCTTCTTTTATTTCTCATCCGTTGGTTGCTGTCCTTTACTTATTATAAAAGAGGTCAGGTTCATACTGCGGACTTTCCAGAAGAGCTTTTTACGGTGGTCCAACCCATCCTTTCTGGGGATCCTCGTTTAGAGAGTGATTTGCGGGCCAATCTCCAGCAAACTGAAGCAGTAGAATTCTACTGGTTGATTGATCAGTCTGATACAGAAGCCCAGCGAGTAGCAGATCGGATTTGTAAAGACGCATCCTTTGCCCACCGCATTCGAATTTTTCTCATTGAAGACGTCCCTCAGGGGATTAATCCCAAGAGTTACAAGATTGAGCAGGTTGTAGAGGAGCTGACCCGGCCTTATCTGATTGTTTTGGACGATGATAGTGTGATTGATTTTTCTAAAATGGGTGAGCTGACCGCCTATTTGGGTCAAGAGGTCATTCTGACAGGTATTCCTTATAACCAGGAGAGAAGCAATTTCTGGTCCAAGCTGGTCGCAGCATTTGTAAATGGCAATTCCTTTATTACCTATTTTACAATGGCAGAAGTTGAGGCGAATCACTCCATCAACGGGATGTTTTATATCCTACCGGTAGAACTTGCAAAAGGCCAGAAGCTTTTCACAGCGATTAAGGATTATCTATGTGATGATTTAGCCGTGGCCGATTTTTTGAGTAGTAAAGGAATATCCATTATTCAAACGCGAGTTACCTGTAATGTTCGAACGACTATCAAGGATGCCAAGCAATATTTGCTCCAGATGAAGCGTTGGCTTCTCTTTAGCTCTATCTACCTCAAAGAACACCTGGATTGGAAGCTGTTTAGTCTCATAGGTTTACCGAGTTTTCTACCTCTTCCAACTTTGATCTTAAGTCTTTTTTAGGTTGGCCGTATTCTCTTCTAGTCTTGGGCTTACTGGGATTCAAGGCAGTATGGATGCTCCTCTATCGACAAAGCATTCTACCCAGTCACCTCCACTTGGATGAAGTCATCTACGAGGTGCTGAATGATATCCTGCTTCCTTGGCTGTTTATTTATGTTCTGATGACTCCTCCTGTGATTAATTGGCGGGGGCGGAAGATTCGTGTGACGGACGGAAAGATTCGTTATGAGTAAGCTAAAGTCCTATCTAGACCGTTTGTCTGATTTATCTCTTGATCAGACCATGCTAAACTCTAATCGCTTGGTCCTCTTTCTCAGTGGGAGCAGTGACTTCTCCTGTGCCGGACTGACAGCAGGGCAACTAGACCTCCTTCATGCGATTTGTCCATCAGGCTATTCAGTAGTAGCCAGCAATTTTCCCTTCAATCAAGATTTTGAACATATAAAGTTTCCTCAAGTATCCCTACTGTCGGCTTCTGCATCCAATATCATCTATTATTGGCATACCATTTTGAACTCTCGCTTTCAAAAGCTCCTACAACAACACTTGTCTCCCTTGTTGGAAGCGCAGGAGGTGGTTCTTATTTGTAAGAGTTCAGGGGTTAATATGCTGACGCAGTGGCTAAGAAGCGTAGGGAAGGAGGTATCCTTACCAAGGTTGCGCGTGATAGCGCTTGGCCCTGTTTCCCAGCTTCTTTTACGTCAAAAGGAGGTAGAGGTATTGGTTATCAAAGGCAAAAAAGATCCTTATTCACGAATTTTGGACCGCCATTCAGCGGATATCCAAGTGGATACGAATCATTATAGCTATGAATACAGAGAAGATGTGAAAGGAATCATTTATGACTGGATTAGACAAAGTGATAAAAATCGATGTGATTAGCGTCCCCTTTAGTGGTCATTTATTTCCGACTTTGACTTTGGTCAAGCCCTTGCTGGAGGATCCTCGTTTTCAGGTTCGAGTCATCACAGGTTTTCAAAAAAAGGAATTGGTCGAGCAGATTGGTTTCGAATGCCTTGCCTTGTTTCCTGACCGTCCGACAGTCATGGAAGATATAGCCAATACAGCCAAGCAAGCAAATCTCTTTATCATGTACCAACAACTAAGGGCTAATAGCAAACTGATTCCTGAAGTTTTCAACGAGATAAATCGAATTTGGGACTCTGAAGGACAACCAGACTTGATTATTGCAGATTTTGTAGCCGCTCCTGCTGGAGTTTTAGCAGATCGTTTGGGCATCCCCTGGATTACGACCATTCCAAGTCCAGTAGCGATTGAAAGTCGCACGACAACGCCTGCTTATCTAGGTGGCTGGAAACCGCACCAGGGGACCTTCTACAAGTGGAGAGATGCTCTGGGGAGGCAAGTCATCCGTCTGGCAAAGAAAGTTGGATTTGCGCTGGTTAAGAAGAATCTTGATACCATACAGGATTTTAAACTCTACCGTGAAGATGAGACAGAAGCGGTCTATTCTCCCTATTCAATCTTGGCTCTAGGCATGAAAGAGTTGGAGTTTCGAGACGATTTTCCGTCCCAGCTTAAATGGGTTGGTTATCGCTGTCTCTCTTTTGATCGACTTCCTCAAGAACAGAAACAGTATTTTACGAGTTCTAAAAAGCGGGTCCTCGTTACCTGTGGCACTCATTTAAAATGGGAAAAAGAGCGGATGGTGGAGATGGCAAAGCTTTTGAGCCAAGAACATCCTGACTATGTCTTTTACGTAACCCTAGGCGACCCTAGTGGTTTGGAGCATCCACCAAGGATGTTGTCAGATAATCTTCTGATTTTTGATTACCTCCCTTATTCAGATGTTCTGGATCAAATGGACTTTGCCATTCATCATGCAGGTGCTGGGATTTTGATGGGGTGTATCGAAGAGGGGATTCCTAGTCTGATTTTGCCCCAGGACTATGACCAGTTTGACAATGCGGTTCGGGCTGAGTTATTCCAAGTAGGATTGGTTTCTCGTAAAAAGACAGATTCCGAAGTTTTGCGCTTATTTAATGAATTGGTTTCTCGGGAAGATTGGTCGCACCTAAAGGCTCTGGCTCAGAAAAGCAAAGTCTACCAGCCAACAAAGATTCTTTATCAAGAAATTGAGAGACTCCTGAAAGTGAAGTTATAGAAGAAAGAGACTCCTATTTGCTTTCTTCCATAGATCTTCTGTTTAATGAACATAAAAAACTAGAGCGCTTGCTCTAGTTTTTTGGTTGTTGATGGGTGATATTCTTTCCCCAAGGGATGAGATTTTCTTTTTTCTCTTTGATCCGTTGGATATTGTCCTTGTGACGAAGAATGATCAAGGTCGCTAGTGCCAAGACAATGATTGTAAAAAGTGGATCATAGCTGTGCAAGATCCATCCAGTCAAAGGAAGAAGGAGGACCGAAAGAATGGCGAGTAGCGCAACGGTAACACTCGAAAACGAAATCATACTGGTTAAATACAGGCTGGCTACAAAATAAACTGCTAAAATGAGTAGCAGGATAGGCGAGAAACCAAGTAAGACACCAGCACTCGTCGCTACTGCCTTTCCACCCTTAAATCCAGCAAAAATTGGGAAAGTGTGCCCCAAAACGGCTAAGAGACCAAAGACCATCGGCGAGATCCCCTGAATTCCAAAGAAAGTCGGAAGGAGAACGGCCAAAGTTCCTTTCAAGAAATCAATCGCAAAGACAATGACCCCAGCTTTCTTCCCTAAAATCCGAAAGGTATTGGTCGTTCCTGTATTGCCCGAGCCATGTTCCCGTAAATTAATATGGAAAAAGATTTTCCCAATCCATAATCCCGAAGGAATGGAGCCTAACAGATAGGCTAAAATTAAAACACTTATTTCTTTTATCATACTCTCATTATATCAAAAAGCCATCGATAGAAAAAGCAATTTCTGGAGTTCAAGTGTGACATCTGAAGAAAGTGTCAAGCCAGCTTTTTTTACTGAGATATAGAAATCTCCATATAAAGAGAAAAAATTTTGCAAAATTTCCTAAAAAACTGTAATATAGAAAAGATGAACAAACAGGAGGTTCCTTGTGGCAAAAAAGGAAATCAATATTAATAATTATAATGACGATGCCATTCAGGTACTAGAAGGGTTGGATGCAGTCCGTAAACGTCCAGGGATGTATATCGGATCGACCGACGGAAATGGCTTGCATCACATGGTCTGGGAGATCGTGGATAATGCGGTCGATGAAGCCTTGTCTGGCTTTGGATCACAAATCGATGTAACGATTAATAAAGATGGTTCGCTATCGGTAGAAGACCAGGGACGTGGGATGCCGACCGGGATGCATGCTATGGGTAAACCAACCGTTGAGGTGATCTTTACAGTCCTCCACGCCGGAGGGAAGTTTGGTCAAGGAGGCTATAAGACATCTGGAGGTCTTCATGGAGTGGGATCTTCTGTCGTCAATGCCCTTTCTAGCTGGCTAGAGGTAGAAATTACTCGTGATGGAGCTGTCTACAAGCAACGTTTTGAAGATGGTGGAAAACCAGTTACAACCCTCGAAAAGATCGGCTCTGCTCCCAAGTCTAAGACAGGGACCAAGGTCACCTTCATGCCAGATCCAACCATCTTTTCAACGACGGATTTCAAATTTAATACCATTGCTGAGCGAATCAAAGAATCAGCCTTCTTGCTGAAGGACGTGACGCTGACGCTGACCGATCTTCGTAAGGAAGAAGACAACCATGTGGCCTTTCACTATGAAAATGGTGTCCAAGATTTCGTAGAGTACTTGAACGAAGACAAGGAAACTTTGACACCGGTTCTCTACTTTAGTGGCGAATCAGATGGTTTTCAGGTAGAAGTGGCTATGCAATACAATGATGGCTACTCAGATAATATCTTGTCCTTCGTTAATAATGTCCGCACCAAAGATGGGGGAACCCACGAGACGGGTCTGAAGACAGCTATTACCAAGGCTATGAACGACTATGCAAGAAAGACAGGACTCCTCAAAGAAAAAGACAAGAATCTGGAAGGATCAGACTACCGCGAAGGTTTGTCTGCTGTTCTTTCGATCTTGGTTCCAGAAGCCCATTTGCAGTTTGAAGGGCAAACCAAAGACAAATTAGGAAGTCCCTTGGCTCGTCCGGTAGTAGATAGCATTGTTTCTGATAAATTGACCTTCTTCCTCATGGAAAATGGGGAGTTGGCTTCCAATCTCATTCGTAAGGCTATTAAGGCCCGGGATGCGCGTGAAGCCGCTCGAAAAGCGCGGGATGAAAGTCGCAATGGCAAGAAGAGCAAAAAAGACAAAGGACTTTTATCTGGTAAATTGACACCAGCCCAGTCTAAAAATCCTAAGAAAAACGAACTCTATCTGGTCGAAGGAGACTCAGCCGGCGGTTCTGCCAAACAAGGACGGGATCGGAAGTTCCAAGCGATTCTTCCACTTCGTGGGAAGGTTCTTAATACTGAGAAGGCCAATATGAGTGATATCCTCAAGAACGAGGAAATCAACACCATGATCTACACCATCGGTGCTGGAGTTGGGGCAGATTTCTCTGTGGAAGACGCCAACTATGATAAGATCATTATCATGACCGATGCGGATACGGATGGTGCCCACATTCAAACCCTCCTCTTAACTTTCTTCTATCGTTATATGCGCCCTTTGGTAGAAGCAGGTCATGTCTACATTGCACTTCCTCCTCTTTATAAGATGTCGAAAGGCAAAGGAAAAAAGAAGAAGTAGCCTATGCTTGGACAGATAGCGAATTAGAAGAGTTGCGTCGGACCTTTGGCCGTGGAGCAACCCTCCAACGTTACAAAGGGTTGGGGGAAATGAATGCGGATCAGCTTTGGGAAACCACCATGAATCCAGAAACTCGTACCTTGATCCGTGTCACCATTGATGATTTAGCGCGTGCAGAACGCCGTGTTTCCGTCCTTATGGGTGATAAGGCTGCACCACGTCGTCAATGGATCGAAGACAATGTTAAGTTTACCTTGGAAGAAACGACTGCGTTTTAAGGGTGTGAGTGATGGCTCTCTACTTAGTTTTTCTTTTATTAGTCATTTTGTCACCGATTCTTCTTGCAATCAACTTGAATCGTCGAAGAATTAGACTATTAGGGTTGTATGCACCGGTCGTGTTTACTCTCTGCATGCTTAAGGTAATTGAATCCAATATTAGACTCACAGAATCTGGTTCTTTAGAGGCAAGCTTACTCATGTTTTTTTATGGATTCCCCTTGATAATTGGATCTTTAATCTTTACACTGATTCGATTGCGTTTCGTCTATCAGAAAAAAATCTGGAAGGCATTATTGATTTTTCTATCCTATATTTTTGGTCCTCTACTTGTAGGTGTTTTGGGCTTGTCTGTGGTAATGCTATTTCAGCTCCATCAGGTTATATTTGTAGTCATTATTTTGATGATTCTGGTTTCTTATCTACCTCCTATTTATCTCTATTATTTCGACCGAGATCAGTAGGACTCAGCTAGAAAGTAAAAATTATGGATTTTTTAATTACTACATTCAATCATTTTTACCAATTGTATATTGTCTTGTTTCTATCCATCTTCATTGCCTTTTGGTTGAATTGGAAAAAGAAAATTTTTATGGCTTGTATTATCCAATCTGTTTAACAGTCATGACTTATTGTGTGGTTCAGTTTGATTCTTTCAATGTTATTGAGAGGGCTCTTCTGTTCATGCTAATAGTCTTTGCTGTTCAACTAATGGTAATAGTCCTAGGTGTTCCCTTGGTGGTGATTGCCTTGCTTTATCATGTCATCCGATTATTTTCCGTTTTTCCTAAATATGGATGGAAAATCATCCTGATCATCTTCACTTATCTAGCAAGTGCAGTCCTTTTTTACCGAGTTATGGCTAGTATACCGGAAGAGTTTTTGCAACACCGAAGCATGATGATAAGGTTAATGTTCCTTTCTCTTTTTCTATCTTATTTGCCAGCCATATTTTTGATCATTAGCCAGAATCGTAAGAAGGTGTGAAATGAATGATTTATTATTTATGATTAGTATGTCTCTTAGTTTTGTACTCCCATTGATTGCTTTGGCTATTGCTTTATTTATTGAAAGGCAATTAGATAAAAGGAAAAAACCATTTTTTGGTCTCTTTTTCCTATTATGCTATGTCTGACAATATATGAACACGGGTTAATAAAATTTCAGGATACTGCGACAAGTTTGGAAGTTGGAGCTGTTCTCTTATTTTTCTGTTATCCCTTGTTGCTTATAGCGCTTCTTTATAGTGGAATTCGTCTCTATCTTGTCTATAAGGATAGAGTGTGGAAAGTAATTGGCATTGTCTCCTATTATCTAGTTGCCAGTTGGATTGCTTTTTGTACTCCTAGTGAGCACTTTATGACTAATTTAGGTCGCATGCGACTGCTAGAAGTAGCTATATTGATTGGATTCTTTCTCCCATCTCTTTATCTTTATTTAGACAAAGACCAACAATTCCAAGCATCCCATAGCGGTGAAGGAGTAGAAGATGAGAACTGATACAGAAATGATGAATCTGATTTTGCAAATAGCTGATACTCTAGAAGTAGAAGCAATTGCTTTATCTGGATCACGAACGAATCCTCGGGCACCAAAAGATGAATTTCAGGACTACGATGTGGTCTATATCGTTGATGATCTAGAAGACCTGATTTCAGATTTATCCTGGTTGGATCAGTACGGAAACCGACTCATCGAACAGTACAACCGACTGGGACACCGTCGTCTGTATCTCATGCTCTTTGAAGACGGCAACCGTATCGATTTGACCCTCTGCCCCAAGGAGTCTATCCAAGAGTGGGTGGACAGCGAAGCAAATTTTGAAGTTATAAAAGACGACAAAGGCTTGTTTGAAGCCTATCAGCCTAATTCCAAGCGCTATTGGACAGCTCCGCCTACTGAAGAGGAATTTGCAGCATCCTGCAATGAATTTTGGTGGGTATCGGCTTATATCGTAAAGGCCATTCGAAGAAATCAGCTTATCTATGCGACCGACCACCTCTATGGCATTTGTCAGCAAGAACTCCTCAAGGTCTTAGCTTGGCAGGTGACAAGCGATAGGGGAGTAGTTGACATCGGAAAGAACTACAAGTACCTCTTCCAGTATCTTCCAGCTGAGCAAGAGAAGGAGTTCTCAGTTTTGCTTGATTTATCCAGTTTCGATAAAATCACTCAGTCTTTATTTGCTACCATGGGGCTATTCAATCGAGAAGCTCAAATTCTGGCCCAAAAGATGGGGTTTACTTACGATAAGGAAGTAGCAGAAAAATGACTTCTTATGCTAAAGAGAAACTTTCTAATCATTAATGAATCTATTTTAAACATCGGAAAGGAACGTTTGGTTACTTGGTGTAACTGAATTCCTCTATATATAAAAGACTACTCAACATTCTTTGAAAGGAGTTGAACACGCCCTAAGTGCTGTGTGAAAAAGATAAATTTCTTATTTTCACTTTGTATTTTACGGGCTTTGTATCTTATGTCTAATATTCAAAATATGTCCCTGGAGGACATCATGGGGGAGCGCTTTGGTCGCTACTCCAAATACATTATTCAAGAACGGGCGCTTCCTGATATTCGGGATGGCTTGAAACCAGTTCAACGGCGGATTCTTTATTCGATGAATAAGGATGGTAATACCCATGACAAGGGCTACCGCAAGTCTGCCAAGTCTGTCGGTAATATCATGGGGAATTTCCACCCTCACGGGGACAGTTCTATCTATGATGCCATGGTTCGTATGTCTCAAGACTGGAAGAACCGTGAGATTCTAGTCGAAATGCACGGAAACAATGGTTCCATGGACGGTGATCCACCGGCAGCCATGCGTTATACCGAGGCGCGTTTATCTGAAATTGCTGGTTATCTTTTGCAAGATATCGAAAAGAATACAGTGCCATTTGCCTGGAACTTTGACGATACAGAAAAAGAGCCAACGGTTTTGCCTGCCGCTTTTCCAAATCTCTTGGTCAATGGGGCAACAGGGATTTCGGCTGGTTACGCGACTGATATTCCACCACATAACCTTGCTGAAGTCATTGATGCCGTGGTCTACATGATCGACCATCCATCTGCCAAGGTAGACAAACTCATGGAGTTTTTACCTGGACCTGATTTCCCAACTGGTGCCATTATCCAGGGACGGGATGAGATCAAGAAAGCCTATGAAACTGGTAAGGGCCGGGTGGTTGTCCGCTCTAAAACAGAGATCGAGCAGCTCAAAGGCGGTAAGCAGCAAATCGTTGTCACCGAAATCCCTTATGAGATTAACAAGGCTGTTTTGGTCAAGAAGATCGACGATGTCCGTGTTAACAACAAGGTGGCTGGTATCGCAGAAGTTCGGGATGAGTCTGACCGAGATGGTCTTCGCATTGCGATTGAGTTGAAGAAAGATGCCAATGCAGATTTGATCTTGAACTACTTGTTCAAGTATACGGATTTGCAGGTCAACTACAACTTCAATATGGTGGCAATTGACAACTACACACCACGTCAGGTGGGGATTGTACCGATTCTCTCTAGCTACATTGCACACCGTCGGGATATCATTGTCGCTCGCTCGCGCTTTGATAAGGAAAAGGCAGAACGACGCCTCCATATCGTAGAGGGCTTGATACGCGTCATTTCTATCCTTGATGAAGTCATTGCCTTGATCCGAGCTTCTGATAATAAGGCAGATGCTAAGGAAAACCTCAAGGTCAGCTACGATTTCACGGAAGAACAAGCAGAAGCTATTGTTACCTTGCAATTGTACCGCTTGACCAATACCGATATCGTGACCTTGGAAGAAGAGCATGCCAGTCTCAAGGAGCAAATCGCGACCTTGGCAGCCATCATTGGGGACGAACGGACCATGTTCAATCTCATGAAGAAGGAATTGCGTGAAGTCAAGAAGCTCTTTGGTAATCCGCGTCGTAGTGAATTGCAAGACACTGCTAAAACGATTGAGATTGATACAGCCAGTCTCATTGTTGAAGAGGAAACCTTCGTCAGCGTAACCCGTGCTGGATATATCAAACGAACCTCGCCTCGTTCTTTCAATGCCTCAACACTGGAAGAAGTCGGTAAGCGAGACGATGATGAGTTGATTTTTGTAGAGCCTGCTAAGACCACTCAGCACCTCTTACTCTTTACCAACTTGGGGAATGCCATTTATCGACCAATTCACGAATTGACAGATACCAAGTGGAAGGATATCGGCGAGCACCTCAGTCAGACCTTGACCAATTTCGAGCAAGAGGAAGAAATTCTCTTTGCGGAGATTGTAGATCAGTTTGAGGGAGTAACCTACTTTGCAGCAACTCAACAAGGACAAATCAAGCGTTTTGAACGCAAAGAATTGAGCCCATGGCGGACTTATCGTTCTAAATCGACCAAGTACGCTAAGCTAAAAGACCAAGATGACCGTATTGTAGCAGTTGCGCCAGTTGTCCTTGAGGACATCATGATCATTACTAAAAATGGGTACGGGTTGCGCTTCAATATTGAAGAGGTCCCTGTCGTAGGAGCCAAAGCAGCAGGGGTCAAAGCCATTAACCTCAAAGACGGAGATCAAGTTGCTGCCGCCTTTAAGTCGACAACTCCAAGCATGTACATTTTGACTCAACGAGGCAGTCTCAAACGGATGTTACAAGACGATATTCCTGTGACCAGTCGGGCTAAACGGGGACTACAGGTTTTGCGTGAGTTGAAAAATAAACCACACCGTGTCTTCAAGGCAGGTCCAGTCTTCACTGACCAGGGAGATTTTGATCTCTTTACGAGCCAAGAAGAAGTGGCAGAACAAGATCAAATTCTTCAGATCACTTCTACAACAGGTCAGGTAACAGAAGTTGATTTAACACAATTAAGCATTTCTGAAAGAACAAGCAATGGATCATTTGTTAACGATACTATTTCGGATCAAGAAGTTTTTTCAGCTACCATCAAATAAAAGAAAGCGTCGGTCCATTCTAGGACTGACTTTCTTTAAAAATAAATTTTCTGAAAATTGAAAATTTCGCTTGAAATTCTCATGAAATGGTGTACAATAGTGTACATAGATTGAGAAACTGAATCGACCTGCATCAGATCGACTAGGAATAGAAAGAATTAAAAGGAGCATTATCATGACAGTATCACTTGATTGGGAAAACCTTGGCTTTTCATATATGAAATTACCTTATCGCTATTTGGCATATTATCGCAATGGAGCTTGGGAAAAAGGGGAATTGACAGAAGATGCGACTTTGCATTTGTCCGAATCTTCTCCAAGTTTGCATTACGGTCAGCAAGCCTTTGAAGGGTTGAAAGCCTACCGTACAAAAGATGGAAGCGTCCAATTGTTCCGTCCAGATCAAAACGCTAAACGTTTGCAACGCACAGCAGATCGGTTGCTGATGCCTCAAGTACCTGTTGACATGTTTGTAGATGCTTGTAAGGCAGTGGTAAAAGCCAATGAAGAGTATGTTCCACCATATGGTACAGGAGCTACCCTTTACCTTCGTCCACTTTTGATTGGGGTTGGTGATATTATTGGTGTGCATCCAGCAGATGAGTATATCTTTACCATCTTTGCCATGCCTGTCGGTAACTATTTTAAAGGTGGTTTGGTCCCAACGAACTTCTTGATTCAAGATGAGTATGACCGTGCTGCACCACATGGTACAGGGGCTGCAAAAGTTGGTGGGAACTACGCAGCTAGTATGTTGCCAGGTAAGATTGCGCATGATCGTAACTTCTCTGACGTGATTTACCTCGATCCAGCGACTCACACCAAGATTGAAGAAGTTGGTTCTGCAAACTTCTTTGGTATCACTGCTAATAACGAATTTGTGACGCCATTGAGTCCGTCTATTTTGCCATCGATCACCAAGTACTCTTTGCTTTACTTGGCAGAACACCGTCTTGGTATGACACCAATTGAAGGGGATGTCTTTATTAATGAGCTGGATCGCTTTGTAGAAGCAGGAGCTTGTGGTACCGCAGCTGTCATCTCTCCGATCGGAGGTGTTCAACACGGTGATGACTTCCATGTCTTCTATTCTGAAACAGAAGTAGGTCCTATCACACGTAAGCTCTATGACGAGTTGACCGGTATCCAATTTGGCGATGTCGAAGCGCCAGAAGGATGGATTGTCAAAGTCGATTAAACCGAAAGCATCTGAGATAAAAGTGTCCAGGCTTCAATGAGAACGAGTCTTAACGAAGGACGTAGTAGCTAAAGTTTCTCTTCATTCGCTTTTAGGCTCAAAAGAGTGCCGAATGACCTTTTCGGGGGTGGGAGAAAGAAGGAATTTCTAACTAAATTCTTTCTGCCCACTCCCTTTTCTCTTGCGTCATCAAGAGAATTTTTGTAAAATAGAAAAAGTGAAAAGAGGGTTGAAATGAGTAAAAAAGATAAGAAAATTGAGATTCAAATCGTTGATAGTAAAGTAACCGTCGGAAAAGACACTTTTGATGGATTCACTTTGTCCATTGGCAAGAAAACGATTGGTGAAATTGCAGACATGGGTGGGCAATTTGCCATTATCAAAAATGGAAATGTGGATTCTCTTTACAAAAAACTTGAAAAAGCCGTTGAAATTTTGATAGAAAATTATAATTTGAATAAATAAGGGCTTGCAATCATAATAAATCAATGGTATAATAGATCCTGTTGATTTATATGGAGAGATAGCGAAGAGGCTAAACGCGGCGGACTGTAAATCCGCTCCTTCGGGTTCGGGGGTTCGAATCCCTCTCTCTCCATTTCATTCATGGGGTATAGCCAAGCGGTAAGGCAAGGGACTTTGACTCCCTCATGCGTTGGTTCGAATCCAGCTACCCCAGTTCTTAGGTAATATCAGATAAGTGATAAAATATCTATCCAGGTATTTTATTTCTTTATAGGATGAGTCGTTAAAGATTGTAGATGATCTCATTGCGAGTGCTTGCTTAGGAAAAATAATTATAAGTATGTCAAGTTTTAGAAAACTTGATTGTTGGAGGATTTTTTAGATGAATGAATTTGAAGATTTGCTAAACAGTGTTAGCCAAGTTGAACCAGGTGACGTTGTTACTGCTGAAGTATTGACAGTTGACGCGAACCAAGCTAACGTTGCAATCTCTGGAACTGGTGTCGAAGGTGTCTTGACTCTTCGCGAATTGACAAACGATCGTGATGCTGACATCAACGACTTGGTAAAACCAGGTGAAACACTTGAATTGCTTGTTCTTCGTCAAGTAGTTGGTAAAGATACTGATACAGTAACTTACCTTGTATCTAAAAAACGTTTGGAAGCTCGCAAAGCATGGGACAAATTGGTTGGACGTGAAGAAGAAGTTGTTACTGTTAAAGGAACTCGCGCTGTTAAGGGCGGACTTTCAGTAGAATTTGAAGGACTTCGTGGATTTATTCCAGCTTCAATGCTTGATACTCGTTTTGTACGTAACACTGAACGTTTCGTAGGTCAAGAATTTGATGCTAAAATCAAAGAAGTAGATCCAAAAGAAAACCGCTTTATCCTTTCACGTCGTGAAGTTGTTGAAGCTGAATCAGCTGCAGCACGCGCAGAAGTATTTGGTAAATTGAACGTTGGTGATGTCGTAACTGGTAAAGTTGCACGTATCACAAGCTTCGGTGCCTTCATTGACCTTGGTGGTGTTGATGGATTGGTTCACTTGACAGAATTATCACACGAACGCAACGTATCACCTAAATCAGTTGTAACTGTTGGTGAAGAAATCCAAGTGAAAGTTCTTGACTTGAACGAAGAAGAAGGTCGTGTATCACTTTCATTGAAAGCTACAACCCCTGGACCTTGGGATGGCGTTGAACAAAAATTGGCTGCTGGTGATGTTATCGAAGGAACTGTTAAACGTTTGACTGACTTCGGTGCATTCGTTGAGGTATTGCCAGGTATCGACGGACTTGTACA
>NZ_CM002128.1:499659-504831 GCF_000448565.1 Streptococcus sp. HSISM1
TTTTTTGCTCTTTCTTGGAGGAACATGCAATGACAGTAAAATTAATCGCCCATACCTTGATTGAGAAAGACGGGAAGTATCTGCTTATCAAACGCTCGAAAATAAAGCGAGGTCTCCCTAATGTCTATCCATCTTATTGGGATATTCCAGGTGGAAGTGTAGAAGAGAATGAATTGCCCAGAGAGGCTGCTCTACGTGAGGCTATGGAGGAGGTTAATCAAAAGCTTCGGATTAATAAGATTATCCACGAAGATAGTCAATTTGATGCCAGCAAAGATACTGTCTTTACACGCCTAGTTTATGCTGGCGAGATTTTGGAAGAGCGTGATTTTATATTAGATCCAGAAGAGCATACAGACTTTAAATGGATTTCTTCTTTGAAAGACATAGAGAGCAATCTCGTTGTGCCTTATTTGCTTGAAATCCTTGCTGACAAATCCAAATAAAGCAGCTAAAAAACATCCCCTTTTTAATAAGGAGATGTTTTTTTCTTAGTTTTTAGAAGCTTCTTGGAATTCAGGGTTTTTCCATGCTTCATCAATGATTGCTTGCAATTCATCAGCAGAAGCTTTCATTTTTTGTTGTTCCGCATCGTTCAATGGGATGTTCACTGGACGTACAATACCGTGTGCACCTACGATGGCAGGTTGACCGATAAAGACGTTGCTAACACCATATTGACCTTCTTGGAATACAGAAAGTGGAAGTACTGCATTTTCGTCATCAAGGATTGCTTTAGTGATACGAGCAAGGGCAACAGCGATACCGTAGTATGTAGCACCTTTTTTATTGATGATGGTGTAAGCAGCATCACGAACACCTTCGAACAATTCGATCAATTCAGTTTCTTGAACGTTTTGAGTGTCTTTAAGGAATTCTTCAAGGTTTACACCAGCGATGTTAGCGTGTGACCATACAGCGAATTCTGAGTCCCCGTGTTCACCCATGATGTAGGCGTGCACTGAACGAGCATCAACGTCCAATTTTTCAGCAAGTGCTTGACGGAAACGAGCTGAGTCAAGAGAAGTACCAGAACCGATAACGCGTTCTTTAGGGAATCCTGAGAATTTCCATGTAGAGTATGTCAAAACGTCAACTGGGTTAGCAGCTACAAGGAAGATACCGTTGAATCCTGATTCAATAACTTGTGTTACGATTGACTTGTTAATGGCAAGGTTTTTACCAACAAGATCAAGGCGAGTTTCACCTGGTTTTTGAGGAGCACCTGCAGTAATTACAACAAGGTCAGCATCCGCACAGTCAGCGTACTCAGCCGCATAGATCTTCTTAGGTGAAGTGAAGGCAAGGGCGTGGCTAAGGTCAAGCGCATCTCCGACAGCTTTTTCGTGCAATTGAGGAATTTCGATAATTCCAAGCTCTTGTGCAATTCCTTGGTTGACAAGTGCAAATGCATAAGATGAACCTACGGCACCGTCACCGACAAGGATAACTTTTTTGTGTTGTTTAGTCAAATCCATGAGTCTAAACGTCTCCTTCATTTTTTTTTGAGATAGATTCTCATACGACTTCATTCTACCACTTTTGAAAGTCTTTGTCATCTGAAACAGTATGAATCCTTGATGTAAACGTTTTTACGTTTGTGTTCCTAAGAAGAAAAATAGGCTAAAATGTGTTATAATAGTATGGTGAATTAAGTAAAGAGAGGCATTTTTTGAATGCAGGATAATAATCTAATTGATGTGAATTTAACATCAGAAATGAAGACGAGTTTTATCGATTATGCGATGAGTGTTATCGTAGCTCGTGCCCTACCTGATGTTCGGGATGGTTTAAAACCCGTTCACCGTCGTATTTTGTATGGTATGAATGAATTGGGTGTTACGCCAGATAAACCACATAAGAAGTCAGCCCGTATCACAGGGGATGTTATGGGTAAATACCACCCACACGGGGATTCCTCTATTTATGAAGCCATGGTTCGGATGGCGCAATGGTGGAGCTATCGCTATATGCTAGTGGACGGCCATGGGAACTTTGGTTCTATGGACGGAGATGGGGCCGCTGCACAACGGTATACCGAAGCCCGTATGAGCAAGATCGCACTTGAGATGTTGCGGGATATCAATAAGAATACAGTTGATTTTGCAGATAACTATGATGCCAGTGAGCGGGAGCCCATGGTGCTACCAGCACGCTTCCCTAACCTTCTTGTGAATGGAGCTACAGGGATTGCTGTAGGTATGGCTACCAATATTCCACCTCATAATCTCGGTGAAACAATAGATGCCGTCAAATTGATGATGGACAATCCTGAAGTGACCACTCGTGAACTCATGGAAGTGCTGCCTGGTCCAGATTTTCCAACCGGAGCCTTGGTCATGGGGAAATCAGGTATTCATAAGGCCTATGAAACAGGGAAAGGTTCAATTGTTCTTCGCTCTCGTACAGAGATTGAAGTGACCAAGAGTGGTCGTGAACGGATTGTCGTTACCGAGTTCCCTTATATGGTCAACAAAACCAAGGTTCACGAACATATCGTTCGCTTGGTGCAAGAAAAACGGATCGAAGGGATTACAGCTGTACGTGATGAGTCTAACCGTGAAGGGGTTCGATTTGTGATCGAGGTTCGTAGGGATGCTTCGGCTAATGTCATTTTGAACAACCTATTTAAGATGACGCAAATGCAAACCAACTTTGGCTTCAATATGTTGGCGATTCAAAACGGTGTTCCAAAGATCCTTTCTCTTCGTCAAATTTTAGGTGCGTATATCGAGCACCAAACAGAAGTGGTGACTCGCCGGACCATCTTTGATAAAGAAAAAGCTGAAGCTCGTGCCCATATTTTAGAAGGCTTGCTGATTGCTTTGGATCACATTGATGAAGTAATCCGAATCATCCGCAATAGCCAGACAGACGCTGAAGCACAAGCTGAGTTGATGTCGAAGTTCAAGCTCTCTGAACGTCAAAGTCAAGCCATTTTGGACATGCGTCTTCGTCGTTTGACCGGTTTGGAACGAGACAAGATCCAGAGTGAATATGACGACTTGGTTGCCCTGATTGCTGATTTGGCTGATATTTTGGCTAAACCAGAGCGTGTGGCGACTATCATCAAGGAAGAATTAGAAGAAGTCAAACGCAAGTTTGGCGATGCTCGTCGAACTGAGTTGATGGTAGGGGAAGTTCTTTCTCTTGAAGATGAGGACTTGATTGAAGAAACAGATGTCTTAATTACCCTTTCTAATAAAGGATACATCAAACGTTTGGACCAAGCTGAATTTACTGCACAAAAACGTGGTGGACGTGGGGTCCAAGGAACCGGTGTGAAGGACGATGACTTTGTTCGTGAATTGGTTTCTACGAGCACCCATGATCATTTGCTCTTCTTTACCAATAAGGGGCGTGTCTATCGTCTAAAAGGCTATGAGATTCCAGAATATGGACGGACAGCTAAGGGATTGCCAATTGTCAACCTCCTAAAATTGGACGAAGGTGAATCGATTCAAACCATTATCAATGTGGAGCAAGATCGCAGTGATGAGTCTTATCTCTTCTTTACGACGCGACAAGGTGTAGTCAAGCGCACTAACGTAGCAGAATTTTCAAATATCCGTCAGAACGGTCTGAAAGCTCTGAACCTACGGGACGAGGATGAATTGATCAATGTCTTCCTTACAGATGGCAATACTGACGTCATTATCGGTACCAAATATGGATATTCAGTCCGCTTTAATGAGGCAGTAGTTCGGAATATGGGACGTTCTGCTACAGGTGTACGTGGTGTGAATCTCCGTGATGGAGACAAGGTTGTTGGGGCAAGTGTTATTACCGACCAGGACGAAGTATTGGTCATTACTGAAAAAGGGTATGGTAAGCGGACGATAGCTGGCGAATACCCAACCAAGGGCCGTGGTGGTAAAGGAATCAAAACAGCCAATATTACAGAGAAAAATGGTCCGTTAGCTGGTCTTTTAACCGTTAAAGGGGATGAAGATCTGATGATCATTACCGATACCGGAGTTATGATCCGGACAGGTGTGGCTGACATTTCTCAAACGGGTCGTTCGACTCAGGGTGTGAAAGTCATGAGACTGGATCAGGATGCGAAAATTGTGACCTTTACAACTGTACAACCTGATGAAAAAGATGAAGAAGTAGTGGAAGAAAACGAATAGATAAGGGGACAGCATGTCACGCAAAAGAAAAAGAAAAAGAGTTTACGTAATACTCTTATCAACATCGTTGCAACACTTTTGATTATTCTCTCGCTTCTCTTAATTTTCAATGCTCCGATCCGCAATATGATCATGGTTTGGCATACCAACCAATACCAGGTTAGCAAGGTCGATAAAAAGACTATTGATAAAAACAAAGAAGTGAAGACGAGCTTTGATTTCAAACATGTCCAGTCACTCTCGACGGAAGCCGTGATCAATGCCCAATGGCAGGCTCAAAAACTTCCTGTAATTGGGGGGATTTCGATTCCTGAATTGAACATGAACCTTCCAATTTTTAAAGGACTCGAAAACGTAGCCCTTTACTATGGAGCAGGGACTATGAAGGAAAACCAAGTCATGGGACAAGGCAATTATTCTCTTGCTAGTCACCACGTATTTGGCCTTACTGGAGCAAATGCCATGCTGTTCTCACCATTAGAGAAAGCCAAGGCTGGTATGAAGATCTACATCACGGACAAAGAAAAAATCTATACTTATGTCATCTCGTCTGTTGAGACAGTGACTCCAGACCGTGTAGATGTCATTCAAGATCGTGAAGGTGTTAATGAAATCACCTTGGTGACCTGTGAGGATGCTGCAGCGACTTACCGTACGATTGTAAAAGGAAACTTGGAAACCTCTGTTGACTATGACAAGGCTCCAAAGGACATCCTGGATTCATTCAGCAAGTCTTATAATCAAATGCAACTTTAAGAAATAAAGCCCGAGGCAGATGTACTGACCCCAAAAAGTTAGACAAATAATTTAAGTTAAGGATTTAGTCCTGTATTGCACAGGACTAAGTCCTTTTAGTTTTACCTTAATTCGTTTGTTGTTGTAATAGTCAATATAGTTTACAATAGCTTGTTCCAATTGGTTAAGTGACTTAAATGTATTCTCGTAACCATAAAACATTTCCGATTTCAAAATGCCAAAGAAGGATTCCATCATGCCGTTGTCTGGGCTGTTTCCTTTACGTGACATGGACGGTTGGATT
>NZ_CM002128.1:506742-529628 GCF_000448565.1 Streptococcus sp. HSISM1
CTTACGTCCCATTTTAGGTATCCTTCCTCTTGTTTTCTCAACAATAGTATACCCGTTTTTCTTATATTGTGCTATCCAATTATGCAACATTCCAACACTTGGAAGAGCATAATCTAGAGATACCTTTATTTGTGAACGACTTTCAAGCAGAACTTTATCAATGATTTCTTGTTTTAGTTCGGGAGAATAGTAACAATTCTTTCCTTTTTGACGATTTCTATTCCATAACGATCAATCAATTTAATCATGTACTTAAGATTAGAAATGTTTATCCCAAATTGATTTGAAAGCTCTTTGAAGCTTCGCCCTTGTTTTTTATGTTCATAGATCTGAACTTTATCTTCATAAGTTAATTTCATAATAAAAACACCCCAAAAGTTAGATTTTTTTCTGTCTAACTTTTGGGGTGCAGTTCAAGAGATGCCGGGGCTTTTTTCTTTATAGTATGGCATGAAATAACTAAAGGATTCTTGTAAAATTGTAAGCGATTGGTAATATAATGTAAGGAATTTGTCATAATATTGAGGGAAAATAGGTATATAATAAGAGGAGAAAGAGTATGATAAGGAGGTAGAATAGTGACAAAAGAGCGAATTTATCATCTCTTGCATCATTTCTATAATCTCTTAATAAATGATTTTCCACGAAATGGATTAATTACGAAAGGAATCTACGAAGTAGAGCAAGTCTACCAAACCTTAGAAGCCATTCCTCAGAGTCAGGAGTACTTGATCCGCTGTGAAATTCAACAGTTTTTAAAGGAGCTTGAACAAGTTCAAACAGGTTATCAGATCCGCTTTAATAAAGATGAAGTCTTAGTGTTAGATGATTTGAAGCAAGAAATCGCCAGTAAATAATGAAAGGTCGTTATTTTCTCAATTTATTACGAATTAATAAGTGAGGAGGAAATTATGTACGACATATCATTTATTGAACCATCTTTGCTTCCTAGGGAGCGCTTAGTTTCTGAAGGGGTGGATAAGCTAAGTCATCAGGAATTGTTATCCATTCTCTTACGGACAGGTAACAAGCAAAAAAGCGTTTATGAGATTGCACAAGGTCTTTTGAGCTCGGTAAATAGTTTAAAGGAGTTAGGGCAATTAACCCTAGAGGAGCTACAGGAAATCTCTGGCATTGGGCGAGTGAAGGCCATCGAACTTCAGTCTGTTATTGAGTTTGGACGAAGGATTCATAAAGATGAACTAATGAGTTCCGAACAAATCATGAGTAGTCAGAAATTGGCCCATAAAATTCAACAGGAAATTGGCCATAAAAAGCAGGAGCACCTAGTTGCCCTTTATTTGAATACCCAAAATGAAATTATTCATCAACAGACGATCTTTATTGGAACAGTGAATCGAAGTATCGCGGAGCCGCGTGAAATCCTGCATTATGCACTGAAGCACATGGCAACCTCCATTATCTTGGCTCACAATCATCCATCTGGTGCTGTGTTCCCCAGTAAAAATGATGATGAAGTCACTCAGCGAGTCTTAGAGGCCTGTGAAGTAATGGGGTTGACCCTATTGGATCATTTGATTGTATCCGAAGAAAACTACTATAGTTATCGAGAAGAAACGGATTATTTGGTATAAAAAAGGTTGGAACCTTCTTGTTCCAACCTTTTTGTTGTTGAAGTATAAGTCTTTATTCTTCGTTTTTACGCATAAAATAAAGAAGTGTTTGCAATTCACTGGTGAGATCGACATATTGGACGACGACGTCTTTAGGAACTGTCAGATGGACCGGAGAAAAGCTTAGAATTCCTTTGACACCGGCATCTACTAAAAGACTAGCCACTTCCTGCGCTTTAATACTTGGGACAGTTAAAATTGCTGTTTGAATGCCTTCTTTTTTGAGATTCTCTTTGATCGTAGAAATCCCATAAATGGGGATCCCATCCTTACTTTTGGTATTAATCAGTTCATGATCATCTACATCAAAAGCCATGACAATTTTCATCTTATTGCGTTCATGGAAGCGATAGTTGAGGAGCGCACTTCCCATATTTCCGATCCCCACAATAGCGACATTGGTAATGGCATTGTCATTCAAGAGATCTGCAAAGAAGTTCATCAGTTTTTTACGTCATAACCAAATCCACGTCTTCCCAATTCACCAAAATATGAGAAATCTCGGCGAACAGTAGCAGAGTCAATCCCAATTGCATCAGCAATTTGCTTGGAATTGGCGCGCTCTATTTTTTCAGAGTTAAAGCGTTTAAAAATGCGGTAGTAGAGCGATAAGCGTTTTGCTGTTGCGCGCGGAATTGGAGTATTTTTATCATGTTTCACAATATCACAACCTTTCCCTCTTATTGTATAGGAAGATTGTGAAAAAATCAACTATCTAGAACGGTTTTTCAAAAATATTTTTGTCTAAAGAAAAAGCCGATGGCGATGGAGAGTTCCATCAGCATCAGCTTAGTTTTCAGATTGTTCTACCTTTTTCAAAAAAGCATAGAGTCCATCGACTCGCCCTGTATAGGGGAGCTTTTTCTCCTTGTATTCAATGGATACGATTGAGTAAGAGTCAGGCAAGGTTACACAGCCTGAAAAAGCTAGAATGCAGGCTGCAAGGTTGGGATAAGTAGTTGTTCGTTCTACTTGGTAAGCGTCGATATAAGTTAAGGTTACCATATTAGGCCTCTGTTTTGTTGAAAATTTCTCTTTCGACAAGACTATCCATTAAGAAATAGAATTTTTGTTGGATAATGTCATTTTCTGGATTTTTAAAGATATTAACCAGGCGAAGTCCAGACTTGTCTGTAATATTGATCTTAAAACCTGTCAAATCTTTATTGAAAATAATTTTAAGTAGGAAGCCTTCGCCGCTATTTGGAACGGCTTCGAGCAAACGATTTAACTCGTAATTTCCAACTTTGGTAACAGCGAATGTATTGTCACGTAAGGTATATTTTTTAACATTTGGGTGTAGACTATAGGTATATTTGCAGTCTTTCAATGAAACACTTGTTTCAAAAGCCATATTGTTCTCCTATGATATAATTTCTTTAAGTTTTGAGAGGAAGTCTTGAACCTCCTCTACGGTATTGAGTTCTGAAAAACTAATTCGAAGGGATTCTTTTAGGCGTGAGCTATCTTTTCCATATAGCGCCTCAAGGACATGGCTGGGTTGAACTGTACCAGCGGTACAAGCAGAACCTGTAGAGACAGAAATTCCAGCAAGATCGAGTCGCATCAGTAAAACGTCATTTTGGACACCCGGAAAGCCAAGGTTCCAAACAAATGGAAGATGGTCGTCATTCGCATTTACGTAGTAGTCGTAGGCTGCTAAACCATTGACTAGCTCTTGGCCGAGTTTTTGAACCTGGTTGAAATTTTCTTCTTGATGAAGTGTAGCTTGCTGAAGCGCGGTTGCCATCCCGACAATAGAAATGAGATTTTCCGTGCTGGCTCTCATCTTACTTTCCTGATCCCCACCATGGATGAGATTATCAAAATCTGGGACGGCTGCATAAAGGAAGCCGACTCCCTTTGGTCCGTGGAATTTGTGGGCAGAAGCACTGAGAAAATCAATTCCCAACTCTTCGGGATAGACAGGGACCTTTCCGATTGCTTGGACCGCATCAACGTGAAAGGCAGCTGGATGATCTTTTAAGAGTTCTCCGATTTCTTTAATCGGTAGAAGATCGCCTGTCTCGTTATTGGCAAACATGGTAGAGACAAGAATGGTATCCGGTCTAAGAGCCGCCTTGATATCGCTAGCCTGAATGCGTCCATCTCTTGGTTGGACGATCGTAACTTCAAATCCGAAACGTTCTACAAGATATTCGATGGGTTCAAGAACCGCATGGTGTTCCAAAGCGGTCGTAATGATGTGTTTGCCATCTGCTTGGTGTTTCAAGCAGTAGCCTTTTATAACGGTATTATTACTTTCTGATCCACCTGAAGTGAAGAAAATACGATTTGGAAGAGTATGGAGAGACTGAGCAATTTGCTCGCGAGATTCTCGGAGAAGTTTACTAGCCATCCGTCCATGAGCATGAAGGCTCGATGGATTTCCAAAAGTGGTCTTCATAGTTTCAGACATTTTATCAATGACTTCAGGTAGAGGGGGAGTTGTTGCGGCATTATCAAAATATATCACATTAAGACCTTATTTCTTATGGTAGGCAAATAGAGGACTAACAGGTTTTCTTTCTTGAATGCGAACAATAGCTTCAGCGATCAGTTCGCTAGCTGTCAGATAGTTAATATTTTTTGGTGTTGGTCCATTTGGAGCAACAGAATCGGTTACTAAGATTTCTTTGATCGGAGCTTGGTCTAATAATTCAACAGCTCCTTTTACAAATAAACCATGGCTTGATACAGCATAAATTTCAGTAGCACCTTCGCGTTCGACGATTTTCGCAGCTTCTGAGAATGTCTTACCAGTATTGAGGATATCGTCAATCAAGATCGCTTTCTTATCTTTGACATCCCCGATAATATAGCCATAATCACGGTTCGCATCATCTTGCTCGTAATCGATGATCGCAATCGGTGCATCAAGATATTCAGCTAAACTACGAGCCCGTTTAACACCTGAGTTTTTAGGGCTGACGACTACAACATCAGGACCAGTTAGACCTTTGTTGATGTAGTGTTCTGCAAAAAGAGGAATGGTAAAGAGGTTATCCACGGCAATATCGAAGAAACCTTGGACTTGCACTGCATGGAGATCCAGAGTGACGACACGATCCACCCCAGCTTTGACCAACATATTTGCGACAAGCTTAGCAGTAATTGGTTCACGAGGAGCAGCAGTCCGGTCTTGGCGAGCATAACCGAAGTAAGGCATGACCACATTGACAGTATTTGCGCTGGCCCGTTGGCAAGCATCTACCATAATTAACAGTTCCATCAAGTGATTGTTGACAGGGAAACTGGTTGATTGAATGATATAAATATCATATCCACGAACACTTTCCTCAATATTGACTTGGATTTCACCATCTGAGAATTGACGGGATGAAATTTTCCCAAGTGGAACCCCAGCGTGATCCGCAATTTTTTGCGCAATCTCTGGATTTGAATTGAGAGAGAAGAGCTTCATATTTTTTTTATCTGACATGTGATTCCAACCTCATTTAGATTTTTGATCTTAGCACTATTTTAGCAAAAATTTGCGATAATTTCAGCTATTTTACAATCTTTCAGCCAATCTGGCGATTTTATTTTTTGCTGCTTTGTAGACGATTCCATGCTCTTTGATGAACTGATGGAAATTTTCTTCCTGTTCAGCAGTTTCGACCTCGATTTCTAATTCATAATCTTCAGTGTCTAGATAGAGACTGTGGTCTAGTGCCACCAATCCTGCAGCTGTTTCTTTTTCGAAGCGTTCTGTTGTAAGGCTTCCCCAGACAGCGAGTTGTTCAACGGGGATTTCTTTAGAGATCAAGAGGTTTTTGATTTCTCCGTCAGGAAACTGTTGGTGTTGAAGGATCGCCTCGGTTTCTTCTGGGCTGAGGTTCTGATTGTACTCGAAATGGCCAACTGCTTCAGGGACCTTGAGAGTCAATTCAGCCTGATCTGTGAAAGTACGCACCCGCAGGGCCATTTTTTCCTTACGCATGAGCTGGTCGGGTGTATCGATATAGTGATTGGTTTGGACAACCAATTCTGTATCAGCAAAAAGTGGAAGGAGGGATTGGTATTCCTCCTTGTCTAGCAAGGTTTTGTATTCAATTTCTAAATGGTTCATTTTGTAGTCCTTTGCTTTTTTTCGAAAGCGATTCATGATATAATAAGAGATGTGTTTATTGTATACAAAAATGGTTCAGATTACAAGGTGGTAGGATGGCAATTGATTGGGAAAACTTCTTAGATCCCTATATCCAAGCAGTTGGGGAATTAAAAATCAAACTGCGTGGGATTCGTAAGCAATATCGTAAACAGCAAAAGCATTCTCCAATTGAGTTTGTCACAGGACGGGTCAAACCGATTGAGAGCATCCGTGAAAAGATGATCCGAAGAAATATTTCTGAAGAAAATCTGGCTCAGGATATGCAAGATATTGCTGGTCTTCGCATCATGGTTCAGTTTGTGGACGATGTGGATGAGATCCTAGAGGTTCTGAGACAACGGCAGGATATGCGCGTGGTCCAAGAGCGAGATTACATCCGCCACAAGAAATCAAGTGGCTACCGGAGTTACCACGTCGTGGTTGAGTATCCGGTCGATACCATTGATGGAAATGAAACGATCTTAGCAGAGATTCAAATTCGGACCTTGTCCATGAATTTTTGGGCAACCATTGAACACTCGCTTAATTATAAATATAAAGGAGACTTTCCAGACGAGATCAAAAAACGCTTAGAGACGACAGCAAACCTGGCCTATCTCTTGGATGAAGAGATGGGGGCAATTCGGGATGCGATTCAGGAGGCTCAAGCCCTGTTTGATCCACTTCATCGTAAGTTAAATGATGGCGTTGGAAATAGTGATGACACAGATGAAGACTACAGGTAAAAAAGTATCCATTATTCGCAATCGCAAGCGTCAAAGTGAAGAGGTTTTTCAGCAGTTGCGCTACAAGCTTCGGAAAAATAATTTTATTTTGACGGAGAAGCACCCAGATATTGTGATTTCAATTGGTGGCGATGGGATGTTGTTATCAGCCTTTCACAAGTATGAACACCAGTTGGATCGGGTGCGATTTGTTGGCGTCCATACCGGACACTTAGGATTCTATACGGATTACTTAGACAGTGAAATCGATAAGCTGGTTGAGAACTTAAAATATGATACTGGAGCTAAGGTTTCTTACCCTATTTTGAATGTCAAGATTACTTTCGAAAATGGGGAAACCCGTACCATGAGAGCGTTGAACGAAGCGACGATTAAGAGAAGCGACCGGACCATGGTTGCCGATCTTACGATTAATGGAGTGGATTTTGAGCGCTTCAGAGGAGACGGGATTACCGTTTCGACTCCAACAGGAAGTACGGCTTACAACAAATCCTTAGGAGGAGCAGTCCTTCACCCAACTATTGAGGCGTTGCAGATTGCTGAGATTGCCAGTCTCAACAACCGTGTTTATCGTACCTTGGGTTCTTCTGTCATTGTCCCTAAAAAGGATAAGATCGAGATTACACCGACAAGACCTGGCTTTCACATTATCTCTGTTGACAATTCAACCTATTCTTACCGTAATATTGCAAAGGTAGAATACCAGATTGACAACCATAAGATTAATTTTGTGGCAAGTTCCAGTCACACCAGTTTCTGGAATCGGGTCAAGGATGCCTTTATCGGAGATGATAGAGAATGAGATTTGAATTCATTGTCGATGAGCATGTCAAGGTCAAGACTTTTCTGAAAAAACACGAGGTTTCTAAAGGCCTTTTAGCCAAGATTAAGTTTCGTGGTGGCCAGATCCTTGTCAATGGACGTCCGGAGAATGCAATTTATTTGTTGGATATTGGGGATCGCTTAGTCATTGATATTCCAGCAGAAGAAGGGTTTGAAACTCTAAAACCCATGGATCGGCCTTTGGATATTTTGTTTGAAGATGATCATTTTTTGGTCTTAAACAAACCCTTTGGGATTGCTTCAATTCCAAGTGCGATTCATTCCAATACCTTAGCCAATTTTGTAAAAGGCTACTATGTGAAACAAGGCTACGAGAATCAGCAGGTTCACATTGTCACTCGCCTGGACAAGGATACAAGTGGCGTTATGCTCTTTGCTAAACATGGTTATGCTCATGCTCGATTAGATAAGCAATTGCAGTCTAAAACGATTCAGAAACGCTATTATGCCTTGGTCAAGGGATCTGGGAAGCTTGATCCTGTCGGAGAGATTATTGCTCCGATTGCCCGTGATGAAGATTCAATTATCACCCGCAAGGTAGCTAAAGGTGGCAAGTATGCCCATACTAGCTACCAGGTTGTTCAATCTTTTGGTGATATTCACCTAGTGGATATTCAGTTACACACAGGTCGAACCCACCAGATCCGCGTTCATTTTTCCCATATTGGTTTTCCGCTCTTGGGAGATGATCTCTATGGTGGAAGTTTAGAAGACGGCATTGAGCGCCAAGCCCTTCATTGTCATCGTCTATCCTATTATCATCCATTTCTAGAGGAAGAGTTGGTCATAGAAAGTCCACTGCCTCCAGATTTCCAAGCTGTATTAACACAGCTTCAAACTAGTTATTAATTATTAAAAGGAGTAAAACTCATGGAAGTTTTCGAAAATCTCAAAGCCAACCTCGTTGGTAAGAATGCACGTATTGTATTACCAGAAGGTGAAGAACCTCGTATCCTCCAAGCGACAAAACGCATTGTGAACGAGACAGAAGTAACCCCTGTCTTGCTTGGTAATCCGGATAAAATTCGGATTTATCTTGAAATCGAAGGGGTTTTGGATGGATATGAAGTCATCGATCCTCATTCTTATCCAGGTTTTGAAGAAATGGTAGCTTCCTTGGTAGAACGTCGTAAGGGCAAAATGACAGAAGAAGAAGCGCGTCAAGTCTTGAAAGACGACGTTAACTATTTTGGTGTCATGTTGGTACACATGGGAATTGTTGATGGGATGGTATCTGGTGCGATTCATTCAACAGCCGCAACTGTTCGTCCGGCTCTTCAAATTATCAAAACTCGTCCAAATGTAAAACGGACTTCAGGGGCTTTCCTTATGGTTCGTGGATCTGAACGCTACTTGTTTGGGGACTGTGCCATCAACATCAATCCAGATGCTGAAGGATTAGCTGAAATTGCCATCAATTCAGCTATCACTGCCAAGATGTTTGGTATTGATCCAAAAATTGCTATGTTGAGCTATTCAACAAAAGGATCTGGTTTCGGTGAAAGTGTTGATAAGGTTGTCGAAGCGACTAAGCTTGCTCATGAACTTCGTCCGGACCTTGAAATTGATGGTGAATTGCAATTTGACGCAGCCTTTGTCCCAGCAACTGCAGCCTTGAAGGCTCCAGGAAGCAAGGTGGCAGGTCAAGCTAATGTCTTTATCTTCCCTGGTATTGAAGCAGGAAACATTGGATACAAGATGGCTGAACGTCTCGGAGGCTTTGCAGCGGTAGGTCCAGTCTTGCAAGGGTTGAACAAACCTGTCAACGACCTTTCTCGTGGATGTAATGCAGATGACGTTTACAAATTAACCTTGATTACAGCAGCTCAAGCTGTAGAACAATAAGTAATTCATTTAGAGAGTGGGACAGAAATCGGTAATTCGTTAAAATTCGATTTCGTCGTCCCACCTCCGCACAGTTGAGTAGGGCTGTAAAAGCTGATGAAATCAGCGTAGTAGAGCCCACTCAACCACTGCGTCTTGCTCGACAATCCAAAAATAATTGAGAGGCTAGGACTTTTGTCCCAGCCTCTTTTTCTTTATAAAATCAGAATTTCTAAACTCTAACTCATTCTATGGTATACTAGGAATATGTTAGATTTAAAAGATTACGGGATTACCATGTGGGAGGAGGAAAAAATCGCCTCTTTCCGAGAAAAGTTATTAGCCTGGTATGATGCCCATAAACGGGATCTCCCCTGGAGAAGGACCCAGGATCCTTATAAAATTTGGATCTCAGAGATTATGCTCCAGCAGACACGTGTCGATACGGTTATTCCCTATTATGAGCGCTTTTTAGATTGGTTTCCGACGGTCGCTGATTTGGCTCAAGCTCCTGAAGAAAAACTCTTAAAAGCTTGGGAAGGCTTAGGGTATTACTCACGTGTCCGCAATATGCAGAAAGCTGCCCAGCAGATAATGGAAAATCACGGAGGAGTGTTTCCATCAAGTTATGACGAAATCTCTAAACTGAAGGGAATTGGGCCTTATACAGCTGGTGCTATCGCTAGTATTGCTTTTGGCTTGCCAGAGCCAGCAGTGGATGGCAATGTCATGCGTGTTCTAGCCCGCTTGTTTGAGGTGGACTACGATATCGGAGTCCCGACTAATCGCAAGATTTTTCAAGCCATGATGGAATTCTTGATCGATCCGGCCCGTCCGGGTGATTTCAATCAGGCTTTGATGGATTTGGGGTCCGATATTGAATCGCCAGTCAATCCACGGCCGGAAGAGAGTCCTGTTAAGGAATTTAGCGCGGCCTACCAACATGGGACCATGGATCGTTATCCCATTAAGGCTCCTAAGAAGAAACCGGTACCTGTCTATCTCACAGCCTTTATTATCAAGGATAGTCAAGGCCGCTATTTGTTGGAGAAAAATGAGCGAGAGGGGCTTTTATCAGGTTTCTGGCACTTCCCATTGATCGAAGTGGACAGCCTATCTGAGAACCTAGGCCAATTGTCACTACTGGATGTGCAGGGTCATTTAGTAGACAACCCAGATATTCTCTCCTTTGAGCAGGACTATGATTTGGTCATTGATTGGCAGGATAGGTCTTATCCTATCGTTCAGCATATCTTTTCGCATCGCAAGTGGCAGGTTCAGATTCGATATGGTCTGGTAAAAGAAGGTGAAGAGTTAGCAAGTGAATCAACTGTTTGGTTAACACCAGAAGAATTTTCCGACTATCCTTTTGCTAAACCTCAGCAGAAGATTTGGACGACTTTTTCGGAAAATGAAAAATAGCTAGAGACTGATCTCTAGCTATTATTTTATAAATGAGCGAATGCTTTGATTTCTTCTTCAGACATAGATGAGTCGCAACGAACAGTGACTTCACCGGATTCGACATGTAAAAATCCTGGGACAGTTGGGATGCCGTAAGTTGAGCGGAAGGCTTGTAATGCGTCTAGCTGACTTGGTTCTTCACTATTGATAAAATAGATATGAGCTTTTGTTTCAGCTACGACAGTTGCTAATTTAGCAGCGAACTTCCGGCAGTAAGGGCAAGTCTTGCGTCCGATAAAGAAGGTCGCTGTTTCTTTTTGATCGATCGCTTCTTGCGCACGTGCGACAGTTGTGACTTCAAGATCTTTAATATCTTCTAAAAATTGTTCCATGAGATTACCTCGCTTTCTTCTAAGTCTAGTATGCCATATTTTCTATAAAATCGCTGGTATTTGCTACGAAAGAAAGAGAGAGTGGGAGAGAAATCGGTAATTCGTTAGAATTCGATTTCGTCGTCCCACCTCCGCACAGTTGAGTAGGGCTGTAAAAGCTGATAAAATCAGCGTAGTAGAGCCCACTCAACCACTGCGTCTTGCTCGACAATCCAAAAATAATTGAGAGGCTAGGACTTTTGTCCCAGCCTCGTGTTTTAGCCTACAAAAGCATTGATTTCTGCTTCGATATTTGCAATTTTTTCTTTAGCATCTGCTTCAGATTCACCAACTGTAGCGATGTAGAATTTGATTTTTGGTTCTGTACCTGAAGGACGAACGGCAAACCATGAATCATCAGCCAAGATGTATTTAAGAACGTTGCTTGGAGGAGTTGTCAATTTTTCAACGCCGTCAGCAGTAGTAGCTGTTTGTTCCAAGAAGTCTTCTGTCTTAGCAATGTCTGTATTGTTAAATTGTTTAGGAGCATTGCCACGGAATTTATCCATGATTTTCTTGATTTCAGCAGCTCCGTCAACACCTGAAAGAGTAACAGAGATGGTTTTTTCTGCGAAGTAGCCGTATTGTTTGTAGATTTCTTCGATACCATCTGCCAAAGTCATACCACGTGAGCGGTAGTAAGCTGCGATTTCAGCAACGATAAGAACAGCTTGGATAGCGTCTTTGTCACGTACGAATGGTTTGATGAGGTAACCGAAGCTTTCTTCAAAACCAAGCATGTAAGTGTGGTTGTGTTGTGTTTCAAATTCATGAATCTTTTCACCGATAAATTTGAAACCAGTCAAGACGTTAAACATAGTTGCGCCGTAGCTTTCTGCAATCTTAGTCACCAACTCAGTTGATACGATTGATTTACAGAGGGCAGCATTGGCAGGAAGTGTACCAGCTGTTTTGTGAGCTTCAAGAATGTATTTAGCAATGATCGCTCCGATTTGGTTACCAGAAAGGTTTAGGTAAGAACCGTCTGGTTGGCGGATTTCAACACCAAGGCGGTCAGCATCTGGGTCAGTTGCAACCAATACATCAGCGTCTACTTTGCGACCAAGCTCTTCAGCAAGAGCAAAGGCAGCTTGGTTTTCAGGGTTTGGAGATTTAACAGTTGAGAAGTCAGCATCTGGAACAGCTTGAGCTTCAACAACTTGAACAGCTTCAAATCCAGCTTGGGCAAGAGCACGACGAGCCAACATTTCACCAGTACCATGAAGTGGAGTGTAGACAATCTTCATGTCGCGTCCGTATTCATTAATCAAGTCTTGGTTGATGTTAACGCCTTTCACTTCTTTCAAGTATTCAGCGTCGACGTTTTCACCGATAACTTCAATCAAGCCGTTAGCTTTGCTTTCTTCAAGGTCAGCCAATTGTACAGTGAAAGGATTTTCGATAGCACGGATGTAATCTGTCAATGCATCAGCATCTGCAGGTGGCATTTGTCCACCGTCTTCACCGTATACCTTGTATCCATTAAATGGAGCAGGGTTGTGGCTGGCTGTTACCATGATCCCAGCAAATGTGTGGAGGTGACGAACAGCAAATGATAATTCAGGTGTTGGACGAAGGCTTTCAAATACATACGATTTGATACCGTGTGCAGCCAAAACTTGAGCAGATTCAAAAGCAAACTCAGGAGAGAAGTGACGGCTGTCGTAGGCGATCGCAACACCGCGTTTCTTCGCTTCCTCACCTTTTGAGTCGATCAATTGGGCCAACCCTTCAGTTGCTTGGCGAACAACATAGATATTAATACGGTTAGTACCAGCACCGATTAATCCACGCATACCAGCTGTACCGAATTCAAGGTTGGTATAGAAGGCATCTTCTTTTGTTTTTCATCCATTGCGACCAACTCATCACGAAGGTAAGCTGGTAATTCAGCAAAGTCGAGCCATTTTTGGTAGTTTTCTTGATAGGTCATGCAAGCGTCTCCTTTTTGCTTATAATTTAATCGCTTACATTATAGCAAATTTTTTCAGAAAATTCTAGCGATAATTGTAAATCTTTTCAAAAAAATAGGGTTAATTCACCAACAAAAAATGCCAAGATAAATTAGTCTTGGCTTGAAAGGTTATTTTAATTTTTCAAGAGATGGAACAACTGCACTGGTAATGAGTACTGTCGCAATGACTTCGATGAGTGAGTTAGTAGAGACAATCAAGGCTAGGAAATGTTGAATCCCCCCTCCAAAACTGTTACCAAAGAAGAAGTAAATCCCACTTAGAACGAAAACAGTATTGGTCATAGAGCCGACAATTCCAGCGATCACAAGTCCAGTACGATTGCGAATCCAGCGATAGACGAAGTAAGGGGTTACCCCGATGAGAATCCGAGGGACTATGGCAATGATAAGGGAGTATAAATTCCCATGAGGGACAAAGGGACTAAAGAGATAGCTGGCGGGTGTTATAACCAGGGTATTCATAGTGAGGCTAAAGAGTCCCATGAGGAGTCCTAAGATAGCTCCAATCCGTGGACCGTATATGATAGAGGCGATCACGACAGGAATATGAACCAAGGTTGGTTGAATTCCTGATGGAACAAATTGCAGAATGAAGGACGTCACAAAGTGAATGGTGATCATCACCGCAAAAAAGATGGCAATTCGTGAAATAGAAGATGATTTTCTCATAAACAATTCTCCTTAACAGTTTCTACAATAGTTTCTACAGGCGCTAGAGCTCCAGCACCTTTGTCCCCACAAGCAAGAACAGCATCACGAGGTTGGATGATCTGGTAACCATAGTCTTGTAAGAGCTTTAGATTTCGTTGGGTAGCGGGATGTTCTAGCATTTTTGTATTCATAGCAGGGGCCAGTAATTTTTTAGTTCTTTGTGGCAAGGCTAGAGCTGTGCTTGTGACCATATTATCTGCCAGTCCCATAGCCAATTTAGCAATGGTATTGGCACTGGCTGGCGCGACAAGAAAGAGGTCAGTTTCTTTCCCAATGTTGATGTGCTCGATCCGCTGTGGATCGTCTTCCATCATAACATCTAGCCCGACTTGATTTTTTGAAAGAACTTGCAAGGTTAAAGGGGTGATAAATTTTTGGGCTGAAGGAGTCATGAGGACCTTCACTTCAAAGCCCAATTTGGTTAGTTGGCTGGTAATATCAGCAGCCTTATAGGCGGAAATACTACCGGTAACCGCTAAAGTAATGTGTGTCATATGTTCCTTTTTATTTGATATAACGTAGGATAGCCTCTGCGATTTCTGTTTTCGTAGAAGCTTCTAGGACCTGATCGTCTGTCACTAGATAGGCTTGATGCTGACCGTTCTGAATCTTGGTCAGATCATTGGCAACGATCATGCTGGCATGATTTTTAACGAGGCTTTCACGCGCTACCTGGATCAACTCTTCAGAAGAAACGTCGACTAATAGCTTAAAGCCAATCAGTTGAATAGCAGGGTTCCATTCTTTGACGAGCGAGATAATCTTGGGATTTTTCTTTAGAAAGAGTACCTGGTATTCTTCTTTGGAAGAAATTTTCGCTTCCTGATTTTCGCGATGGATAAAGCTATGAAGGTCTTGAGCTTTCTCAACTTCATCAAGGCCTGTCATGTAAACAGGTGTGTAGTCTGAAACAGCCATAGCGTGAATCAAAACCTGATGATGAGGGACTTCCGTTTTCATTTGTGCGAGAAGTTCTTCGACATTCTGGATCAATAGAAGTCGAAGCTGTGGGTGAGGATCGGGTTTAAGAGCGGTAGGCGTTGTGATCAAGGTCACCTGATGTCCCATAGCAAGAGCTGTTTCTGCAAGGATTTTCCCTAATTTCCCGGTGGAATGATTGGTGATCGAACGAACACTATCAATGGCTTCGCTCGTTCCGCCTGATGTAATTAAAATATGCATATGCTTATTTTACACAAAAAAGATACGTAAGTAAAGTTCTGAAGCTATTAGAATTAGCTATGTGTAGCCATAAAATTTAGATAAAAAACGAACGTTCGATTCAAAAGGAGGAAAAACTATGTTATTTTCGCGAATTTTAGGTATAATAGATCTATCAAATATAAAGGAGTCCCTTATGAAAACAGATATCGAAATTGCTCAAAGCATTGAACTCCAACCGATTGTGGACGTTGTTAAGAAGATTGGTTTGGTTGACGATGATCTTGAATTGTATGGAAAATACAAGGCAAAATTGAGCTTTGATAAGATTCGTGAAGTTGAGAAAAATCTAGTAGGAAAACTTATCTTAGTCACTGCGATCAACCCAACTCCAGCTGGAGAAGGGAAATCAACCATCACCATTGGTCTAGCAGATGCTTTGAATAAAATCGGTAAAAAAACCATGATTGCCATTCGCGAACCTTCTTTGGGTCCGGTTATGGGGATTAAAGGTGGTGCTGCTGGTGGTGGCTATGCCCAAGTTCTACCGATGGAAGACATCAACCTTCATTTCACAGGGGATATGCATGCGATCACAACGGCTAATAACGCCCTTTCAGCATTGATTGATAATCATTTGCATCAAGGAAATGAGCTAGGAATTGACCAACGTCGGATTATCTGGAAACGGGTAGTGGACTTGAATGACCGCGCTCTTCGTCATGTTTCTGTTGGCCTTGGCGGTCCTTTAAATGGGATTCCGCGTGAAGACGGTTTTGATATTACTGTTGCTTCTGAGATCATGGCCATCCTTTGCTTGGCGACAGATATTGAAGATTTGAAACGTCGTTTGGCCAACATCGTGATTGGTTACCGTTATGACCGTAGTCCAGTTTATGTCCGTGATTTGGAAGTGGAAGGGGCTCTTGCCTTAATCCTCAAAGATGCGATTAAGCCAAACTTGGTTCAAACCATCTATGGAACGCCTGCCTTTGTTCACGGTGGTCCATTTGCCAATATCGCCCATGGATGTAACTCTGTGTTAGCAACGACGACAGCTCTTCATTTAGCCGACTATACGATTACAGAAGCTGGTTTTGGGGCTGACCTTGGCGCTGAAAAATTCCTTGATATTAAAACTCCAAACTTGCCTACATCACCAGATGCGGTTGTTATTGTAGCGACTCTCCGTGCTCTTAAAATGAATGGTGGAGTGACCAAGGATGCTTTGACTGAAGAGAATGTAGAAGCTGTTCGTGCTGGTTTTGCCAACTTGAAACGTCACGTTGAAAATATCCGTAAGTTTGGCATTCCTGCAGTGGTTGCCATCAATGAATTTATCACTGATACAGAAGCAGAAATTGCTGCTTTGAAAGAATTGTGTGCTGAAATTGAGGTGCCAGTTGAGCTTGCGAGTGTATGGGCGAATGGTGCTGACGGTGGAGTTGAACTTGCTGAAACCTTGGTTAAAACCATCGAAACAAGTCCAGCTAACTACACACGCTTGTATGATAATAACCTTTCTGTTGAAGAAAAAATTGAAAAAATTGTTACAGAAATTTATCGCGGTACTAAGGTGAATTTTGAGAAGAAAGCTAAGACACAAATTGCCCAAATCGTGAAAAATGGTTGGGATAAGTTGCCAATCTGTATGGCCAAAACACAATATAGCTTCTCTGATAATCCAAATGCCTTGGGAGCTCCTGAAAACTTTGAAATCACTATCCGTGAAGTGGTTCCAAAATTGGGAGCAGGCTTTATTGTCGCTTTGACTGGGGATGTCATGACCATGCCTGGTTTACCAAAACGTCCAGCTGCTTTGAATATGGATGTGGCTGCTGATGGAACAGCCATCGGTTTGTTCTAATAGCTAGATATCTAAAAACAACTTCTGTTCAAATGAGCAGAAGTTGTTTTGGTCTTGTTAATCAATCATTATTCAGTAAGGAGTTGGTACCTGATTTTTCGATAGATTATGATGAGCTGTAGGGTCATGGGAATCCAGATAAGGGGTTCGCAGAGAATGACCCCCATGTAGCCGGTGTGAGGAATAATCCACAGAACGAAGAAAATTTTTCCAAACAATTCAATAAAACTGGATGTGAGTGGGGTTAATTTTTTACCCATTCCCTGTAGGGCATTTCTCAGGATGATGAGACTCGCCAAAATAGGATAAAAGCAAGAGCTGATCTGGAGATAAAGACTGGCATTTGCAATGAGATCAGGATTTGTCGAGCCGGAAATAAAGCTGGTTAAAGACGGACTTGTGAAGAATAGAAGAGCAGCAACCAAGACAGACCAAACCCAAGAAAGAAGGTTGGCAATGGTAACGCCTTTTTTGATCCGCTGGAATTGCTCTGCGCCAAAATTCTGCGAGATAAAGGTTGTGATACTTGAGGCGATAGCTGTAATCGGTAAAACGGCAAAGGACATGATACGACGGGCTGCGACCTGTGCACTGATAATGGTTGTTCCAAGCTGATTAATAGCGGATTGGAGGATAACCGTTCCAATCGAAACGATGGAAGTCATGAGGCCCATGGCAAGGCCCTGACTTAGCAGATCCTGATAAAGCTCCTTGTCCCAAACAAAATCCTTGCGATGCGGGAGCAGAAAAGGGACCTTCTTACGAATATAGAGAAGACAAAGAAGGGCCGAAATACCCTGGGCAATAATGGTCGCAATTCCAGCGGATTGGACTCCGAGATGGAGTTGGGTAATAAAATATAGATCGAGAAGAATATTGAGAATGGCAGCGATAATCAGGAAGTAGAGTGCCGCTAAGCTATCGCCAACCGCTCTAAGAAGTCCAGCGCAAAGATTATAGGCAAAGGTCACAGCCACACCATTGACAATAGTGGAGATATAGAGATAAGACTGAGACACAATTGCTGATGGGGTCCCTAAAAATTGGAGCATGGGAAAAAGTCCGACAGCACCAATGAAGATCACAAAGAGACTGAGGATGCCACCAATAATAGCAGTTGCGGCGACTGATTTTCGTAATTGGTCTTCGTTTTTAGCTCCATAATTTCTCGCGATAATAATCCCCATCCCATTGCCAACACCGACAGCAAATCCAACGATCAAATCAAAAATAGCAGAGGTTGCTCCAACGGCAGCCAATGATTTTTGACCTAAAAAACGCCCTACAATCATAACATCCGAGGTATTGTAGAGTTGTTGAAAGATATTGGATAAAAGAATAGGAAAGGCGAAACTCAAAAGAGCGGGTAAAATAGGACCATCTATGAGGTCCACGCGTTGAATTCTTTTCATAGTGTCATTATACCAACTTCAGGAATCAGCGACAAGCGTCGATAGTTGAAGGCCCTTACATTTTTTGGTATAATCAGGGCAGAAAAGGAGGCTTTTATGAGCTTAACCAGCCAATTAATCACGGAAACGTTCCCAGATCTGGACAAGGTCGAGAGGCTAAATATCGAGGCATTTCCAGAAGAAGAGCGAGTTCCTTTGTCGGAATACCTGCGTTATACGGACAATGACGATGCTAATTTTTTTGCTTTTTATAACGAAGAAGAATTTGTAGGATTTGCTTTTTCTATCTATAATCAGAAAGTTTTTTATGTTAGCTTCTTTGCCATTATGCCCCACCTACGTAGCCACGGTTATGGTCAAGAAATCATTGAAAAATTGGTAGAATTTTACCAAAGGACCATGATTCTTGAAGTGGAACGTTTAGATGAAGAATGTGACAATCTAGAGCAACGTAAGTCTCGGATGGATTTCTATAAGCGAAATGGATTTAAAACTGCCAATGCCTTTTTAGAATACGAAGGGCTGAGCTTTGAAATTCTCTATCGGGGTGATCACTTTGACGAAGAGGCTTATCGCGATATTTTCCGTAAACTGCAGGCAGAAAATTATTTCGATTTCCGCATTAAATATAGACGCTTTAGTGACCACTAGACAAGAAGGAGGCTGGGACAAAAGTCCTAGCCTCTCAATTATTTTTGGATGGTCGAGCAAGACGCAGTGGTTGAGTGGGCTCTACTACGCTGATTTCATCAGCTTTTACAGCCCTACTCAACTGTGAGGAGGTGGGACGACGAAATCGAATTCTAAAGAATTACCGATTTCTGTCCCTCTCTCTTTTAGTTTAGATGTTGAATGAAGAACTCAATCAGTTTCATGATTTGTGTAAAGAACCAAGGTAGTAACAGAAGAGCTAGGAAGGTAACATGCCATTTCCAATAGAGTGAAACCAAGCCAACGGTTTCTCGAATCCAAGCGGATGGGAGATAGTAAAAAGCTGTTCTTGAACCGATACTTCGACCAGGTATTTTCAATCGTCTCATAAAGACACCTGCACGGAGCGCGTGAAAAGAATTGGTTACCACAAGGACTCTCTTGCTAAGACCCTCTTCTTCAAAGATACACTTGCTAAAGGTCAGGTTTTCAAAAGTAGTACGAGAGCGATTCTCGATGAGAATGGCGTCTTCTGGAACCCCGTGTTCTATCAAGTATCCGGCCATAGCTTCCGCCTCAGCGATCAGCTCATCTGACCCTTGACCACCAGAAACAATCAGCTTTGGTCGTCCGTTGAACTGCTCATAAATGGCCTTTCCCTTCTCAAGACGCTGGGCCAAGAGTGGGGGAACCTTGTCTCCGATCAAACCTGAGCCAAGGATGATGATGGCGTCTGGTTCTTTGCGAACCGGAAAGAGATTGCAAAAGGTCCCATAGGATACATAAGAGAGGTAGAGAAAGGTCATGTAAAACAGGGCAAAGTCAGTCAGATAGATGAGGATGTCATTCCCTGGGAAATAGGGTAGAAAATGTAGTGCCAAAGCTCCGATAATAAACAGTCCATAAAGCAGAGAGAGGAGGTTGGCCAGTCTTTTTCCTTCAAAAGCCATCATTTGACGGCCGTTAAAAAGGAGAAAGATAGATGAGAAAATAATGCTGAGAAAAACGAGGATGGAAATCACTACAAAGACAATCATTGCAATTTGTTGATTAAACCATAGCTCAGTTCGAACGACTAGTAGAAATGCAGAAATCAGTAGAAGAAGCCCCAGGTTTATCGAAAAGAGATAAGCATTGAAAAGCCTTCTGCGATCACTCATAAAGAACAATAAAAAATAAGAGCTGGAAATAACCAGAATAGATATAGATACATGTTTTGCCCCTCGTAAAATCTTATATCCATTGTACCATAATGACTGATAAAAATAGCGGATTGTTCATACAAATAAGTTGCATTCTTCAAATGAATTTGATAAAGTTAAGATTATCGTTTTTTAAGGAGATCGTATGTTACGAAAAGGTTCCCTGACAGGTTTATTACTGTTTGGTATTTTTTTGGTGCTGGAAACCTGATTTTCCCGCCGACTCTTGGTGCTTTATCGGGTAATCAATTTTGGCCAGCTATTGCTGGGTTTGTCCTTTCAGGAGTGGGAATTGCCATTGTGACCTTGATTATCGGGACACTCAATCCCAAAGGTTATATTGATGAGATTTCTCGTAAGATTTCACCTGTTTTCGCAATTGTATACTTAGTTGCGCTGTATCTTTCGATTGGTCCTTTCTTTGCCATTCCAAGAACGGCGACGGTATCTTTCGAAGTGGGGACAGCCCCCTTATTAGGTGGAATGAATGCCAGTTTAGCACTTTTCATTTTTACCCTGGTCTACTTTTTGCTTGCCTTTCTGATTGCTTTGAATCCATCTAAGATTCTAGATCGAATCGGTCGTATTTTGACCCCGATCTTTGCGATTCTTATTTTGATCTTGGTCGTTCTTGGGGCTCTGAAATACAGTGGACATGTTCCAATGGTGGCCACAAAAGCCTATCAGGCTTCTGCCTTTGGGCAAGGATTTTTAGAGGGCTACAATACCTTGGATGCCTTGGCATCTGTTGCCTTTAGTGTGATCGCAGTGACGACCTTGAATCAACTTGGATTTTCAAGTAAGAAAGAATATATCAAGACTATTTGGTTGGTTGGAATTGTCGTAGCCCTTGGTTTTAGTGTGCTATATATCGGTTTAGGATTTCTGGGGAATCATTTTCCAATTCCGGCTTCTGTTATGGCATCTGATACCAATAAAGGGGTGTATGTATTATCAGAAGCAACCAAAGCGATCTTTGGTCCGACTGCTCAGATTTTCCTAGCAGGAATGGTGACGGTAACTTGCTTTACCACAACCGCTGGTTTAATCGTCTCTACCAGTGAATTCTTCCATAGCACCTTCCCTAAGGTTTCTTACAAGGTCTATGCAACTGTCTTCACTTTGATCGGTTTTGCGATTGCCAACCTTGGCTTGAATGCCATTATTGCCTTTTCATTACCAGTCTTGATGATTCTTTACCCAATCACCATTACCATTGTATTGATTGTGATAGTGAATAAATTTGTGGCTCTTTCAAAACCAGGGATGCAATTGACTATTTTCTTGGCCAGCTTGGTCTCTCTTGCAAGTGTTCTGGCAAGTACCTTTAAAATTTCACTAGTAGAAAAGGGGATTGCTTTGCTTCCATTTGCGGCTCAATCTCTTCCGTGGTTAGTGCCAGTAGTCATCGGGATTCTTTTATCGCTCGTATTACCAAATAAACAAACAGCAGAAGAATAAGTTATATTAGAAACTCTAAAGTTTTGTGCTTTAGAGTTTTTCTTTTGAAACTAGTATCTAAATCCAAACTTTAGTAAAAAAACGTAGCAGAAATTTTTATTTTTGTCAGTCAATGTTATACTGAATGTAGCATATCAATATACGGAGTGAACTATGAATCCAATCATTTTTTCATTGACAGTTTTTCTTGCGGGTATTCTGTCTTTCTTTTCTCCCTGTGTCTTTCCTTTGCTACCTGTTTATATTGGAATCTTGCTAGGAAGTGATCAGGAAAAGGCTATCCAATTGTTCGGGAAAAAATTCGCTGGCATGGCTTGCTGAAAACCCTATGTTTTATTGCTGGTATTTCTGTTATTTTCCTCCTCATTGGTTTTGGAGCGGGCTTGCTTGGAAAGATCATGTACACCAATTGGTTCCGTTATCTGATGGGAGCCCTCATCATTATCCTTGGTCTTCATCAGATGGAAGTCTTTCACTTTCATTTCCTTGAGAAGCAAAAAACAATGGATTTTGGAGCCAACAAACAGAAGAATGAGTTGTTTTCAGCTTTTCTCCTTGGTCTTGGCTTTAGTTTTGGTTGGACGCCTTGTATCGGCCCTGTATTGGGATCAGTTCTTGCTCTAGCAGCATCCAATGGACAAGATGCCCTCGTGGGTGCTCTCTATCTCTTTATCTATACATTAGGGATGGCTATTCCATTTTTACTTTTGGCCTTAGCGTCTAGTCTGGTCCTACCTTACTTTAATCGTCTCAAACCCCATTTGTTGTTGCTGAAGAAAATCGGCGGAGCCATCATTATTCTGATGGGAATTCTCTTACTTTTGGGACAATTGAACAGTTTGTCATCTATCTTTTCATAAAATAATCCGGAGGTTTAACGCATGATGAAAGGTTTTAAATACGCTTGTTTCTCAGTACTTTCTCTAGCTTTGCTGTCAGCTTGTTCCATGGATCAATCCAGCGAGAGTAGTATGGGCAATCAGCCAACAATGAATACAACAACGACTAAGAATCCTTTGGTAGGAAAAGACGCTAGTGACTTTGAACTAAAGGATATGAAGGGGAATACGGTCAAACTTTCAGACTATAGAGGCAAAAAAGTCTATTTGAAATTTTGGGCAACCTGGTGTGGACCTTGCCGGCAAAGTATGCCTGAATTAGAGAAATTGGTCAAGGATACGGATAGAGACTTTGAAATTCTGACCATTATGGCACCAGGACTCCAAGGTGAAAAAACTGAGGAGGAATTCGTCAAATGGTTTGATCAACAAGATTACAAGTCCGTACCGGTCTTGTACAATCCAGACGGTTCTGCATTTGCAGATTATCAGGTTCGCTCGATTCCTACGGAAGTCTTTATCGATAGCCAAGGAAAATTGGACATGTTCAATTAGGGGCTATCTCAAACGAAGATGCTAAGAAGATTATCAAGGAGTTAAAATAAAAAAATGAAGCTTCGTGCTTCATTTTT
>NZ_CM002128.1:530798-534437 GCF_000448565.1 Streptococcus sp. HSISM1
TAAATGAAGCTTCGTGCTTCATTTTTTTATTAGTTGCTTGCACCAGAAGTGGCATCAGCATCTCCGTGGCCTCCGTCACCATGTCCTCCAGCATCAGAAGCACCAGAAGTTGCATCTGCATCACCATGACCACCAGCAGGAGCAAATGGTCCGCTACCACCTACAAGGCGTTGTCCGGTTGTTTGCAGGTACCAATCTAACCATGGTTTGAAGTTGAAGACAATCTCATTGATACCAGCGTAAGAACCATCTTCATAATACATAGCTTGGTAGTTGTGGGTGTTGATCACGCCTTCAGGAGATCCTGGAACAATGGTTCGAACATATTCTTGGTTTCCGTTGCGAAGAGTGCCGATTACCCATTCAACGTTTTTCATACGTGCTGGTGGAAGGGATCCGTGAACGGTTGACATTCGGCTACCAGATTGAGGTGGCACGCGTTTGGCAAACATGGTATCAGGATCTTGATGGGCATTGTTGTAGTAGAGGAATTGGTTGTTATCATCGGCATAGGTCAACTCAAATGGCATGGCCTTCAAGAACATATTAATTTGGTCAACGGTTAGGATACCGTGGTCGAGTTTGACATAAGTATCGCCAGAAACGGCCCCTGTGATTTCAGCTACTTTTTCTACCCAATCTGGATCGTCAGGATCGACTTCAGTAACAGTTGTAGCGATTGGATGATTACAATCCAAGTCTTCTGGTTCAATTGGTTTTGGTTTTTTCAATTTCGATACAACCTCAACGTATTTCATAAAATTATCCAAGCAGGTTTCAAGGAATTTGACGGTTCCCTCGTTGATGATATTGCCGTTTTCGTCAAAAGCTTCTTTCGCTTTTCCAAGAAGGAATTCATTTCCTGGAAGAGTATAAGCATTGACACCTGGGGCATCGAGGATCTTACGGAGGTGAACTTGCGCACGTGAAGTCCCTTGATCATAGTAAGAAGCACCGACGATCATAACCGGTTTGTTTTCAAATGGATGCACCTCGAAAGAGAGCCATTCAAGAACAGACTTGAGAGCAGCAGAGATCGTATGGTTGTGCTCTGGAGTGGCAATGATGACACCATCTGCACGAGTGATTTTGTTATATAAGAGACGTAATTGGAAACTTTCGTCCCATTTTTCATCTTGGTTAAACATTGGAACTTCGTCGATTTCAAGAACTTCCAATTCAAATTTGATTTTAAATTGGCGGCGAATGAATTCCAAAAGTTTACGGTTATATGATTGATCGTAGTTCGATCCTACAAGTCCAACAAATTTCATTCTTTTCTGTCTCCTATCTTACAAGTTTTCCCAGTCAAATTCTTCAGCATCTTTTCGAAGCAATTCTTGGGCGTTGCGCAATTTGTCTGTGATTTTCACAAACACACGGAAATCATCAAAGATGGCATCTAATTTTTGAATGACATCTAAATCCACCAAGTCTCCATTTTGATCAAAGGCTTGCAATGAATGAGAGAGCAAGAATTCATCTGGCAAAACAGTCGCTTTAATTTCTGGAGCATTTAAGATTTGGCGAAGTTGGAGTTGGGCGCGTGAAGATCCCAACGTACCGTATGAAGCCCCAGTAATCATGACTGGTTTATTCAACAATGGGAAGACTCCGTATGAGAGCCAAGCGAGAGCACTCATCAAGACCGCTGGAATAGAGTGGTCGTATTCTGGAGTCCCAATAATGACTCCATCAGCCTCCTCAATTTTTGCAACAATATCCAAGACAGCTTCAGGCACTTGTTTGTCGGCTGGTTTGTTAAAGACAGGGATATCTTTAATTTCGACCAATTCGATCTCAGCCTTATCAGCAAAATGTTTTTGCATGTATTGAAGCAGTTGACGGTTTGTAGAACGTTTGGAGTTTGTCCCCACAATCGCAATAAGTTTTATCATGGAAAATTCCTTTCTGATAGGAGAATTATAGATAAGATTGAAGCCCACTTGTATAGGCGACCTTGCCTGATTGAGAAACCAATAAGGTATCTATACCAGGAAGTGATTCAACAGTGTTGAGGATAGAAGCAGGAGATTCCCCGAACAGGCGGGTAGTCCATATCTCCCCGTCTACGGATCGATCAGATATGATGGTGATACTGGCTAAGTCTGTCTCAACCGGATAGCCCGTCGCGCTATCAAAGATGTGGTGAAACGACTGGCCGTCCACTTCTAAATGACGCTCGTAGATGCCAGAGGTGACAACAGATTTATCCTTGACGGAGAGGACCAGTAGGTGCTGACCTCTTTTTTCGACTGGATTTTGAATGCCAATCCGCCAAGGCTGTTGTTTGATGGGGTGTTGACCGACAGTGAGGATATTTCCTCCAAGATCGATCAAGGCATCTGTTACTCCCTGACTCTTTAAAAAGGTTGCAATACAGTCTGCACTATAGCCCTTGGCCAAAGCTCCTAAATCAATCTTCATTCCAGGACGTGTCAGAAAGACTGTATGGTTTTCTGGGTCGAGCTGGATTTGGTGAGGATCGATCATGGTCAAAGCTTGATCAATTTCCCCTTGCTGGGGACGTCTAGCATCTGAAAATCCAATTCGCCAGGTCTGTACAAGAGGACCAATGGCGATGTTTAAATGGCTGTTTTGAGCTTGACTATGCAAGGTACCTAATGCAATCAGTTCAAAAAGATCTGGATGAACTTGGACAGGAGCAATACCAGCTTGGTGATTGACCTCCATGAGTTCAGAACTTGCATCATTCGCACTGAAGCGATGTTCGTAGGAGCGAAGAAGTTCAAAGCAGCGGGCTAAGAGTTCATTCGCTTGTGGGTGACAGATCGAAACAGTGATGGTCGTACCCATCAAACGTTCGGATCGACTACTTAGGTCCACTAAAAATCTATCCTTTCCTATTTTCACTTACTTACAGTATATCAAAAAGATATCGTTTTCACAATCCTTTCGAGCATATTGTTTGACTTTTTTTGAAACATGTGAAATGTCATTTTCTGGAAAATTGAAAAAAAGATCACAAATTCTGAGCAAAATAATTGTAACCGATATCATTTTTATGATATACTCAAGAAGTAAATTAAATTAAAGGTAGGATTTATTCTATGAGTAAAATCGTTGTTGTAGGGGCTAACCATGCCGGAACAGCTTGTATCAACACTATGTTAGATAATTTCGGAAATGAAAATGAAATTGTAGTTTTTGACCAAAACTCAAACATTTCATTCCTTGGATGTGGGATGGCGCTTTGGATCGGTGAGCAAATCGATGGTCCTGAAGGTCTTTTCTACTCTGACAAAGAAAAATTGGAAGCAAAAGGTGCAAAAGTCTACATGAATTCACCTGTTCTTTCAATTGACTATGACAACAAAGTGGTTACAGCGGAAGTTGATGGAAAAGAACACAAAGAATCTTACGAAAAATTGATCTTTGCGACTGGATCAACACCAATCATTCCTCCAATTAAAGGAGTTGAAATCGTACCTGGTAACCGCGAATTCAAAGCAACTCTTGAAAATCTTCAATTCGTTAAATTGTACCAAAACGCTGAAGAAGTCATCGAAAAATTGAAAGACAACAGCAAACACTTGAATCGTATCGCCGTAGTTGGTGGTGGTTACATCGGTGTTGAACTTGCGGAAGCTTTCGAACGTCTTGGTAAAGATGTTGTCT
>NZ_CM002128.1:535287-553408 GCF_000448565.1 Streptococcus sp. HSISM1
CAATTGACTATGACAACAAAGTGGTTACAGCGGAAGTTGATGGAAAAGAACACAAAGAATCTTACGAAAAATTGATCTTTGCGACTGGATCAACACCAATCATTCCTCCAATTAAAGGAGTTGAAATCGTACCTGGTAACCGCGAATTCAAAGCAACTCTTGAAAATCTTCAATTCGTTAAATTGTACCAAAACGCTGAAGAAGTCATCGAAAAATTGAAAGACAACAGCAAACACTTGAATCGTATCGCCGTAGTTGGTGGTGGTTACATCGGTGTTGAACTTGCGGAAGCTTTCGAACGTCTTGGTAAAGATGTTGTCTTGGTGGATATCGTGGACACTGTTTTGAATGGTTACTACGACAAAGACTTTACAGACATCATGGCGAAAAACCTGGAAGACCACAACATCCGTTTGGCACTTGGACAAACAGTTCAAGCGGTTGAAGGAGATGGTAAGGTGGAACGCCTTGTAACCGATAAAGAAACCTTCGATGTAGATATGGTTATCTTGGCTGTTGGTTTCCGTCCTAATACAGCTCTTGCTGATGGTAAGATCGAACTCTTCCGCAATGGTGCTTTCCTTGTTGATAAGAAACAAGAAACGTCACTTCCAGGTGTATACGCAGTTGGTGACTGTGCGACTATCTTCGATAACGCTCGTAACGAAATGAGCTATATCGCTCTTGCGTCTAATGCGGTTCGTTCAGGTATTGTCGGTGCCTACAATGCGACTGGTCATGAATTAGAAGGAATCGGTGTTCAAGGTTCTAACGGTATCTCAATCTACGGCCTTCACATGGTTTCAACTGGTTTGACTCTTGAAAAAGCGAAAGCTGCAGGCTTCAATGCCACTGAAACTGGCTTTAACGACCTTCAAAAACCTGAATTTATCAAACACGATAACTATGAGGTTGGTATCAAGATCGTCTACGATAAAGACACTCGTCAAATTCTTGGAGCTCAAATGGTATCACGTGATAGCGCTATCTCAATGGCTATTCACATGTTCTCACTTGCGATTCAAGAACACGTGACGATTGATAAGTTGGCTTTGACGGACTTGTTCTTCTTGCCACACTTCAACAAACCTTACAACTACATCACAATGGCAGCTTTAACTGCTGAATAATAGCTAAAGTTCTATTAAAAACTTTCCTTAGGTGAGTACGGACGTCAGCGAACTTCATAGAAGTTCCATGACTAATTATTGAGCCTAAGGTCTCAATAATTCCGAGTGCCTGAAACAATACAGTTTCAGGCACTTTTCTCACAGCGGAAAGTTTTGATTTTTCTTTATTCGTTCCATAATAAATAGAACATATTTATATTTCTTTGTAGAAATTCTTAACTTATTTTTATTAGATAAAATGGTTTGTCTACATTCTAAACAAAACTAACAAGGGTAGTTTTGTTTTTTCTGTCTTTACATGTATTCAGAGGCAGTGAAATAAGGTATAATGAATAGGATAAGAGTTTGAAGGAGTTAGGGAATGTCTGAAAAAGAAGAAGCCTTAAAAAAGGAATTTCATTTTGCCTCTAGTTCGATTGTGGCCCATATTGTCAGAGGTGTTCTGGTTGGGATTGTTGTAGGCTGCATCGTCTCGAGTTTTCGTTTTTTGATCGAACATATTTTTCATTTTGTTCAAGGCGTTTACAAGGAGATGTCTGGTCAACCACTTTATTTACTTGCTATGCTATTGGGTTATGGGGTGATCGTATTGATTGCTGGTCGCCTTATTCGCACCAATCGGGATATCAAGGGATCAGGAATTCCGCAAGTCGAAGCAGAACTCAAGGGGCTCTTGGCAGTGAGTTGGTGGGATACCCTGTGGAAGAAGTATATTTTAGGTGTCTTGGCCATCGGAAGTGGCTTGATGCTTGGTCGTGAAGGTCCTAGTATTCAATTAGGAGCAATGGGGGGAAAAGGAGTGGCCCATCATTTGAAGGTCATCCCGGTTGAGGAGCGATCTTTGATTGCAAGTGGGGCTGCTGCTGGTCTTGCGGCTGCCTTTAATGCACCTATAGCGGGGCTCTTATTTGTGGTTGAAGAGGTCTACCATCATTTTTCACGCTTCTTTTGGATTTCGACCTTGGCTGCTAGTTTGACGGCTAATTTTATTTCACTCAATGTCTTTGGTCAAACCCCAGTGCTTCATATGCCTCAAAATATTCCACCACTCCATCTGTCTCAGTACTGGATTTATCTTTTTCTTGGAGTCTTTTTAGGGGCAGCAGGTTATGTCTACGAAATAGTGGTGCTCAATATCGGTCGACTGTATCGTTTGCTAGAGAAGATTTTTCATGTTCCTTCTCATTATTCTTCTTTATTTGCCTTTGTTTTGATTCTTCCAATCGGCTATTTTCTTCCCCAAATTCTTGGTGGTGGGAACCAATTGGTCTTGGATTTGGCTCGAGTACCGTATCCAGTTCTGACCATCCTTCTTTATTTTGCGATCCGTTTCATCTGGAGTATGTTGAGCTATGGTAGTGGCTTGCCAGGTGGCATCTTCCTGCCCATACTAGCATTAGGCTCACTTTTAGGGGCCATCGTTGGAACCTTCCTCCAAAACATTGGCTTTATCTCACAAAATCAGTTGCCTCTTTTCATCATTTTAGGAATGAGTGGGTATTTTGGGGCTATTTCAAAAGCGCCATTAACAGCTATGATCTTGGTAACAGAGATGGTCGGTGATATTCGCAGTTTAATGCCTCTAGGTATGGTGACCTTGCTGGCTTATATGATCATGGATCTCTTCCATGGAGCGCCAGTCTATGAAGCCATGCTAGAGCAATTGTTACCGGATAAGGCGCAAGAAGAAGGAGAGTTGACTTTAATTGAGATCCCTGTGTCAGAAAAGATTGCAGGAAAGCAAGTTCATGAACTGCACCTCCCTCAAGATATCTTGATCACCACGCAAATGCGAAGCGGTAAGAGCTATACGGTCAATGGAGCAACTCGCTTGTATCTAGGGGATAGCATCTTTGTGGTGGTGAAAGAATCAGAAATTGGACGAGTCAAGGATATTCTTTTGTAAAAGACAGATTCTCAGAAATGTTTTTCTATTATTAAATTTTCAGACAATTATTGAAAAATGAGAAAAATTCTGCTAAAATAAGTTCAAGAACAAATGAGGAGAAGTCTTTCATGAAAAAATATAGTCTACTCTTATTGAGTGTTGCTCTTTTAGCAGGGTGTGCAAATTCTAGTAGCAAACAGTCGAGTCAAAAGACGCAAACCAGCTCAACAGTGAAGTTGTCAAAGGCTGACCAGAAGACCTTGGACAATGCGACAGCTGAATACAAAGACTTTGTTGAAATGCAAATTGACCAATTGCTCAAGGATACAGAAGGATTCCGTGCTACCCTAAAAGACGGTAATTTGGAAGAAGCCAAAAAGCAATATCCCTTGATCCGTATGGCCTATGAACGTTCCGAACCGATTGCTGAAACCTTCGGGGAATCGGATGTCAAGATCGATTACCGCTTGGTGGATTATGTGGATGAAAATAAATCAGAAGATGGCTGGTCAGGTTTCCACCGGATTGAGCGTATCCTTTGGGAAAACAATACCACAGATGGAACAGACAAATACGCTGACCAACTAGTGAACGATATCAAGGAGTTGAAAGCTAAAATTGCTACAGTAGAAGTCACACCGGATATCATGTTGACCGGTGCTGTCGATTTGCTCAATGAAGTGGCAACGCAAAAGATTACAGGTGAAGAAGAAGTCTTCTCTCATACAGATCTTTACGACTTCCGCGCCAATATTGAAGGGGCTGAAAAGATCTTCTCTCTCTTTAAACCTTTGATTGAGAAAAAAGATGCCAAATTGGTTAAAACCTTGGAAGCAGAATTTAAGAATGTTAATGCTTTATTGGACAAACATATGACAGATGATTCAAACTATAAGTCTTACACGGATTTATCCAAGGAAGATACCAAGGAATTGGCAGAAGCTGTGACCAAACTTGGTGAACCCTTGTCTCAAATGGGTGTGATTTTAGATGGGAAATAAGAAAAATGGCTGACGAAAAATTTTTAGATAAAAAATGGACCGTCGTGAATTTCTTAAAAAAGCAGGTATTGGAGGGGCTGGTCTAGCGCTGGGCCTCTCTGGTGCATCTGCTTTTTTCGCTAATCAAGACAGTTCCAGCAAAAAAGCTTATGACGGGGATGAAGACATCTCCTTTTATGGCAAGCACCAAGCAGGGATTACGACACCCATGCAGAAGGCTTGCTACTTGGTGGTGTTAGACCTCCACACGACGGACAAAAAAGAAGTCATCCAGCTCTTTAAAGACTGGACCGATTATAGTAGTAAACTAGTTGAAGGAGAATTGGTCAAAAAAGATGGTTCCAATGCCCTCTTGCCTCCAACAGATACAGGTGAAACAGTGGGACTCAACCCCTATCGCTTGAGCCTGACTTTTGGGGTTTCGGCTTCCTTTCTAAAGAAACTGGGCTTGGATGCCAAACGTCCGAAACTCTTTCGTGATTTGCCTCCATTTCCAAAGGAGCAGTTGCAGGACAAATACACAGGTGGCGATATCGTCATTCAGGCCTGTGCAGACGATGAGCAAGTAGCCTTTCATGCGGTGCGAAATCTGATTCGTAAGGGTCGAAATACCATCACCATGAAGTGGAGCAAATCAGGCTTTGCAGCTATTGGTGATAGAAAAGAAACGCCGCGTAACCTCTTTGGCTTTAAAGATGGAACAGCTAATGTTACGACGGAGAAGGACTTTGATAAGGTCGTTTGGACTGACAGCAAGGACTGGATGAAGGGTGGTTCCTATATGGCTCTTCGCCTAGTCCAAATGCACTTGGAAACTTGGGACCGGACCAATTTGCAGGAGCAGGAAAACACCTTTGGTCGCTACAAGGAGTCCGGCGCTCCATTTGGGAAAACCAACGAATTTGATGAAGTAGATTTATCTAAACTACCAGTAGATTCGCATGTCCGTTTGGCCAAAGAAGTGGATCGTCCGATTTTACGGCGTTCCTATTCCTATTCGGATGGCATCAATGAACAGACTGGGCAATTTGATGCAGGCTTGATTTTTATCGCCTTTCAAAAAGATCCAAACAGTTTTGTTAAAATCCAAACCAATCTAGGTGCAGTGGATAAAATGAACGAGTACATCACCCATATTGGAAGTGGACTCTTTGCTTGCTTTGCAGGCGTAGAGAAAGGAGGCTACCTTGGTCAAGCACTCTTTGAATAAACTCTTGATCCTGTTAGGCCTTCTTGCCTTGTTCTGGACTCATCCAGTTGCTGCGGAATCTTATAGCGATCTCTTTATCAAGATCACAGATGCAACAACCGCTGTAGAAAATAAGAACCAGTTTAAGGCCAAGGAATTGATCGCTGAGATTCAGGATAATTTTGAATCCAAAGATCACCATGATTCCAAGGCAGGAAAAAAAGTTAGCCAAGCTCTAGCTATAAAAGGGGAGGTAACCAAAGAGGATCTCACCAAGATATCATCAGCCTTGCTAGCTTTTGAAAAAGAGCAAAATCCAATCGATTTAGAAGCGGAAAAAGACAAACTTGTGAGTCGGCTCGCTCCTTACTTTAAGAATCTACAAGATGCCATTACAGCTAAGGATCTGGATAAAACTCGTCAAACCTATGCTGATCTCAATAATACCTGGACACGAAACGAAGCAGTGGTAAGGGATCATAGCACAGCCTACTATGGCAAAATCGAGACGGCCATTTCGCTCTTACGTAGTAGCATTGAAACAGAACCTATCGACTTCACCAGCATCCAGTCCTCCTATGATGACCTCAAAAATGGGATTGATGCCTTTGTAAAAGGAGAAGCGATTAGCAGTGCCAGTACGGATTTGACACTGAAAGATGGGATCAAGCTTTTGGAGAAGGCGCTAAGCCAATTCCAATCCGGCGACGATAAATCTGCTGCAGCAACTATGAAGCAGTTCATCACCATCTGGCCAACCATTGAGGGGGATGTCAGCACGACTAATCCAAGCCTCTACACGCGCGTAGAGAGTGAATCTCCGGTCATTATGGTTAAGGGGAAAGAAAAGACCTATCAAGAGAAATTACAAGCCTTGATCCGAGACTTGTCTGCGATCGATACGACAGCTTCTTACAACGCTTTTGATGCTATGTTGATTCTTCTGCGTGAAGGAGTAGAAGCGCTTCTGATCGTCATGGCGCTTGTAACGACCCTTAAGGCGGCTAAGATGAGGAAAGGCCTAAAATGGGTCTACGGTGGAGCTGTTGCGGGGGTTCTTGCCAGCGCAGCGATCGCTCTTGTTTTGCAAGTAGCTTTTCCAGCCGTTACTTCGGGGTCTAACCGGGAAATCATTGAAGGGGGCGTTGGGATTTTCGCTGTTGTCATGATGATCCTCGTAGGAATTTGGCTCCACAGCAAGTCCTCTGTCAAACAGTGGAATGCCTTTATGGACCGTCAGATGAAGACGGTAACGGCTACAGGAAATTTTGTTTCTATGTTTGCCCTCAGTTTCTTAGCAGTCTTTCGTGAAGGGGCTGAGACCATTCTCTTCTATGTTGGGATCATTCCACGGATTACAACCGCTCATTTCATACTAGGAATCGGGCTTGCCATAGCCGTTCTCATCATCATTGCAGTGGCGATGACCAAGGTCAGTCAAGCCATCCAACCTCATCGAATCTTTTTCATTCTGACGTGGTTAATTTACGCCTTAGCCTTCAAGATGCTCGGTGTCAGCATCCACGCCCTGCAGTTGACCAATATCCTACCTAGCCATTTGGTCAATGGACTTCCAACCATCGATTGGGCGGGGATCTATCCAAGCTGGGAAGTTCTTCTTCCTCAATGTATCTTTGTGGCCTTGATCGCACTCGTTACGGTGAGACAACATGGCAAAGAGTAGAGCAGATGAAATGACCATTGTTGAACATTTGGTCGAATTTCGAAAACGATTGATCGCGGTGGTCTTGTGTTATATTATCGTCTTCATCGTAGCCTTTGTATTTGGAGGAGAACTCTACCAGATCTTGACCGCTAGCCTGCATCAAAAACTGCTGGTACTAGGACCGAATGATATCCTCTGGATCTATGTATCGCTGGCTAATCTCACAGCCTTTAGCCTGACCTTGCCCTTTATTGTCTACCAGATTTGGCAATTTGTAAGGCCGGCTTTGAAGGAGAAGGAGGCGCGTGCAGTCTTTGCTTACATCCCAGCTAGCTTTATTTGCTTTGTGCTGGGGCTTGCATTTGGTTATTTCTTTGTCAGCCCAGCGATTTTAGAGGTCTTGATGCGTTTAGGAGAAGGGCTGTTTGATACCCAATTAACAGCACAAAATTATTTAACCTTCTTATGGCATACTACCTTGCCTTTAGGGGTCTTGTTCGAGTTACCAGTTTTGGTCGCTTTTCTGACCTCGATTGGGATCTTGACACCACAGTTTTTAATAACCTACCGACGTTACGCTTACTTTGTCCTGCTGGTCTTAGCCGTCGTGCTAACCCCTGCAGACTTTATCAGTGACTTGGCCATGACACTCCCTTTGATCCTCTTATTTGAAGTCAGTGTCGCCATCAGTAAAGTCATCTATTCAAGAAAAAGGAGAAACTAATGGGAATTTTACGTGATATTGGAGCACCAGGATTGATCATCATCATCCTGGGCGCCCTCTTGATTTTTGGACCAAAACGCCTGCCAGAGTTGGGTCAGTCCATCGGCAAAATGTTTGCTGAATTTAAGACAGCTCTCAACAAAGGCAGTGAAGAAGCAGACCAAGACGCCAAAGAAGCTAAAGAAGAAAAAGAATAATCAGACAATTTTCAAAATTCTATTGAGTTCGATTGCATAAAAAGGTATAATAAGACAAGTACTTGCAATCGACGAAGGAGGAAACCATGATTATTACGATTTTGTCACTCATTTTCTATTTCAGCTATATCGGATTCTTATGCTGGTTAGTCGTAAAAATTGTCGAAAAATTGTTCAATTTCTTATTGAACCGTTAATAAAGTAACAATCCATTTCACCCTGTGTGAGTGGATTTTTTGTATCCAATTCAGTTAGAAAAATTAAAGTAAAGAAGTCTTAACGGTCTCAGATTGAAGATAAAGTCATTTAAAAAACTTTCCTTAAGTGAGTACGGTCGTCAGTGAACTTCGTAGAAGTTCCTTGACTAAATCAAGATACAAAAAGGCGTCTGCGGATAAAGTCAAAAGAGGAATTTAGAAAGCAAGTGAAACAACACAACAAAACCATCGTTTTACTGACTGTTTTGTTTATTGCTATGTTTTCCATTTCAATGTTTTTATATCTTTCAACTCCTAGTATCTTCTTGTTGCTAGTGATGGACTATATCGTTTGTTTTTCTTATCTATTTTATAAGAAAGTTAAGCTTAATAGAAATACAGTAATTACAAGATTGTAATATTTTCTGTTATAGCTTTATGTGGCATGGGTATAAATTGATATAACTTTTATTATCTATGGTATAATGAGATAAATTTGGAGTTGTAGAGGTGAGCATTTGGAAGGACATAGACCTGATTTTAGAGATATTAAATCATTTGAAGAATTTAACAGATACTACTGGTATCGAGAAGAGCTTTCACAAATTTGTAAGTACCTTGGATTAGAATACAGATGTACAAAAAAAGAATTAAATCATATTATAGAACAATATTTTAAGGGAAATAGAGTAGAAAAATTTTTGAGGAAAAGAAACAAAAATCAAACCGAAATAATAACCCTAAATACATCATTACTTGAATGTGGGTTTTCCTTTAATCAGAAATTTCGTGATTATTTTTCAGCTGTAACAGGTGTTAATCCGTTTAAGTTTAATGCTGATATGGCAACTGCTTGGAGAAAAGTAAAACGGGACAACAACATAAATTTTACAATCAAAGATATGATTAAAATATACTATGGAGAGTCAGACTACGCCAAGTATGATAATTCAGCTTGCCAATGGAATCAATTTCTAAAAGACTTTTGTGCAGATGAATTTAGCAATCATTACTCCAACAAGTTAAAAGTTGCGGCTATCCTTTGGAATGAAGTTAGAGATTCAAAAAATAAAAAATTTATTCACGGGGACTTCTAAAAGAATATAGCTACAAAATAGAGGAGTACTGTAAGTAAACAATTTCAAGTTTGTCGAACGGAATATAAAGTAATAAAGACGTTAGGAATAAAAAATCTATCGTCTTTTTCATGCCTATTTTCAATTTATATTGCTATCAATAAATAGGGAAAACTCGCAAGAGTTGCTAACTAGTATTTCAAACGCCTCTCACTAATATATACACGACAAAATGCTAATCTTCCTATATCCTATTTTTCGCAACTCTAGTATATCAGATGAACATGTCTTTTGTGTTGCACTTCATTTTTCAACAGGGCAAATAAAAAGATAGTTGAAAACTATAGAATATTGAAATTACGCTATTTTTAGTCCAACTGAAACTCATACTTTCCAAACCAGACTTAAAAAAGCTCGTAAAGCATCACAATTTAGTAAAGGTTAATTCGTTACTGGAATTACTTACAAGATCTTAGCACTCTGTTTCTGCAGAGTGCTTTTTTGTTTTATAGAATATAAGAAAATAGAATACGGATATGGTATAATGGAGTAACAAGTATTTCATTAGAGGAAGTGGCCAGATGAAAATTATAGTTGATCGAGATTCAGTTTGTGCCGGAGATGATATTTACAACCATGAGATGACATTCGAGGTGCCAGAAAGCCTCACTGTTGCTGAATTCTTTAACTTCGTGCAGAACCATGGCTTCTTAGCTGCCATTCAAGGAAATGATGTAGCGTGGGGGCTTCAAAATAGCACGGGTAAAATCGGAGAGTATTTTACAAAAACAGGAGAAGTCACGCATTCAGAAATTAACATTAAAGATAAAATTGATGAAGCTGGTGGCAAACCTAATTTCTATGTACGCTATTATAGTAACCCGGAATGGTCAAGAGAAAACAGTAGTAGAGGATAAGCTTGAAGAAGAAAGAGTTTTTAGTCCGAATGAATTTGAAAAACAAATTGCTTAGTTAATAGCACTCCTTCTACGAGATTATAAAATTCATTTTACAATCTCGTAGAAGGGGTCCAGCAACCTGAGGGCGCTATCCTTCAAATTTTTCTCCCAAAATGTGTCCAAAATATTGACAGAATGCCAAGAAGACCTTCAACCTCTGTTAGAGGATTATTTGAGAGCTAATTCAGAATACTGGAAAGAATACCAAGATCAGTTCAGAGAGCTATTTGACAAGGATTTTTATCAAAAACAACGAGAAGAAATAATGTCTACAGGCTATGTGGTTGATAGTCTGAAAGCTAGTCTCTGGTGTCTAGGGACAACAGAGACTTTTGAAGGAGCTGCTTTAAAAGCGGTCAATCTCGGAAATGACACCGATACGATTGGTGGCATCACAGGAAGCTTTGCTGGAGCTCTCTATAAACTGGAAGGTATTCCAGATAAATGGGGACAACAATTGGTGAATAGAGAATTGATCGATGAAAAATGTCAAAAATTGATAGAGTGCCTAGGTCAGTTAGATCTATTTATGAATGTGGAATACTTGCTTTCTCTGCTAGATGATCTAGCAGAGAAAAATTTTTATTAGATATGACATCAGTCAGCTAAACCCTTTTAGCTGTCTTTTTTTGCTAGCGACTCGGTCACTAACTTGCTTGTCAAAGTATAATTCGGTATCATAGATATATAATGCTTGGTAAGTAGCCCTATTGTCAGTTCGGAACAAGTAGATAGGAGAAGAGGAGAAAAACTAGTGGATAAAGACCAATTGATAGAGAAACCAGAAATAAATATTGTTGGGGTTATTGCAAATCATCAGTTTAACTGGTATATTTGTTCAAACGATATGTGGACAATGGATATCGATAAATATATTCAGGCATACCAGGAAGCAGGTCTGAATGTTGATTTCTCCTATTTACCTGAGATTCAACAGAATCTTCATGTGATTACAAAAAGCAATCTTGAGAGCTACTTAGAAATGTATAAAGATGATTGGCTGAAGGTGACGGTTGAAGAATTGATCGAAATGATCAAACGCTCAATAGATTGTGAGGACTTACATTCAGAGATTATTTTTGAAGGAAAAGGTTTACTCCCGGATCTTTTAATCGATTTTGATAAAGAGGAGTTTTATTCAAACCATCTGGGGATGAAAAACTACGAAAGATATGTTCCGAACGGATGGAAGATTTTTTCAGGGAAATTCGATCATTTGATCCCAAAAGAGGAGCAATATTGGATTGAAAAGACTGGCGCTAACCAATGAAGGAATTAATTATAAAATAAAAAGGAAGAGACAAAACACATGCAGTTTTATTTTATTGGGGGCTTAGGTGGCAATGGCTACCATTTGGCTCCACTTATTGATGAGCTCGGCTTTCCTGTAACTTTTCTAGATCCCTATAGGGAAATGATTCAGACAGAAAAAGATCTTTGTGATTGGTTTCAAGATCAGATTGGACAAGATGAAGAGATCTGTTTATTGGGGCATTCCTTGGGTGGAGATTTGGCTCGTTATCTGGCTGCTGAGTTTCCTCAGATTCAGGCTTTGCTTCTCCTGGATGGGGGTTATCTGGATATGGAAAAGATCCTGCCTCTTGAAGAAGAGCTAGAAGGAACGTCGTCCTTCATGCAGCAGCAAGTCTTTGCAACTTTAGAAGAAGCCGTGTTATCCGAACTTGGTGATCAAGCAGATCCTACTCCTATAGCGCAAAAAGCAGTAGAGGCTAGCTATCGCTGGAATCCAGCGAGTGAACAATATGAATTAAATCTGGATCTCGAAAAGGTCATGGCTTTATTGCGTCTACGGCGTCAGATCAAGACTTACCAGATTCCACTGGTAGACCTGCCTGTCCTCTTTATCGGGCCTCGATACCAAGAAGAACCGGAATGGAGAAAAGACGCTCTGAAGCAGCTAGATCCCCAGATCAAGCAAGTTTTGCTAGATGCTTTGGGGCACGAACTGTATACAGAGGCGCCAGAAATTGTAGCTAGAGAAGTCAACAATTGGCTCCAAAATGTTCATAAATAAAACCTGTTTTCTTTTTTGAAACAGGTTTTTATCTTGTAATTTCCGAACGTTATTTCCTATAAAATCATTCCCGTTGCATTAGGTCCGTATCTTTGGTATAATCTATCAAGGAAACGTCAAGAGACGTAGCGATGCGCTTGCGCATAGGTAGGTCAGTTTTTAGAAAAGAGATTTTTCAATCTATGTTAAATGAATTTCCTATTTTCGACTATGAAGATATTCAGTTGATCCCCAACAAATGTATCATCAATAGCCGGTCAGAAGCAGATACAACCGTCCAATTTGGAAAACATACCTTCAAGCTTCCAGTTGTTCCTGCCAATATGCAGACGATTTTGGATGAGAATGTGGCAGAGCAGTTGGCGCGTGGTGGGTATTTCTACATCATGCACCGTTTTGATGAAGCGGGTCGGATTCCCTTTGTCAAACGCATGCACGATCAAGGTTTGATCGCTTCCATTTCGGTTGGTGTTAAGGAATACGAATACGACTTTGTGAGTCAATTGAAGGCAGATGCGCCTGAGTACATCACTATTGATATCGCACACGGTCATGCGGATAGTGTCATTCGGATGATTCAACACATCAAGAAAGAATTGCCAGATACCTTTGTCATTGCTGGAAATGTCGGAACACCTGAAGCTGTTCGTGAATTGGAAAATGCGGGAGCTGATGCGACTAAGGTCGGTATTGGTCCTGGTAAGGTTTGTATCACGAAAGTGAAGACTGGTTTTGGTACAGGTGGTTGGCAATTAGCTGCCCTTCGCTGGTGCTCAAAAGCGGCGCGAAAACCGATCATTGCGGATGGTGGGATTCGGACCCATGGTGATATAGCCAAATCGATTCGTTTCGGGGCGTCTATGGTCATGATTGGTTCTCTCTTTGCAGGCCATATCGAAAGTCCTGGTAAAACAGTAGAGATTGATGGAGAGTCTTTCAAAGAATACTATGGATCTGCTTCCGAGTACCAAAAAGGCGCTTATAAGAACGTCGAAGGTAAGAAGATTTTATTGCCTGCCAAGGGTCATTTGCAAGATACCTTGACAGAAATGGAACAAGATTTGCAAAGTTCGATCTCTTATGCAGGAGGCCGAAAATTAGCAGATTTGAAACATGTTGACTATGTGATCGTTAAGAATTCTATCTGGAATGGCGATGCACACTAATTGAATTACTTATTTATTTCACGAATGGGCGTGATGTTTCTACAAGGTGCCGGAACACCTAACAATAAGTAAGTCGAGAGAAATCCTTTTGCTAGAGGATGTTCAAGGCTTGCTTTGCAGGCCTTTTTGTGTTTTGTGAATAAGGAACGGACTTTTTAGAAAGTAGGAGGAAGTATGAAATTACTTGAAGAGCGCATCTTAAAAGATGGCAATGTTTTAGGTGAGAATATCCTCAAGGTGGATTCCTTTTTGACCCACCAAGTGGATTTCAAATTGATGAAAGAAATTGGTCAGGCTTTTGCGGACCGGTTCAAAGATGCTGGTGTGACCAAAGTCGTGACCATTGAAGCGTCTGGAATTGCACCAGCCCTTTATGTAGCTGAAGCCTTGGATGTTCCCATGATCTTTGCTAAGAAGGCGAAAAACATCACGATGAATGAAGGCATCTTGACGGCTGAGGTTTATTCCTTTACCAAGCAAGTCACCAGCACCGTTTCGATTGCTGGTAAATTCTTGGATCCATCAGATAAGGTTTTGATCATTGACGATTTCCTCGCAAATGGTCAAGCAGCCAAAGGATTGATTCAAATCATCGAACAAGCCGGGGCTCAAGTCGAAGCGATTGGGATTGTGATTGAAAAATCCTTCCAAGATGGACGAGGATTGTTAGAAGAGTTGGGATATCCAGTTGTATCCCTCGCACGTTTGGACCGTTTTGAAAATGGTCAGGTTGTATTTAAGGAGGCAGACATCTAATGCAAAAACAAGAAAGCCATTCACAGGCGGCCATTCTAGGCTTGCAACATCTTTTGGCCATGTATTCGGGATCTATTTTGGTGCCGATCATGATCGCAGGAGCTTTGGGCTATAACGCTCATCAACTAACCTACCTCATCTCTACAGATATCTTCATGTGTGGGGTAGCAACTTTCCTTCAAGTGCAGCTCAATAAATACTTTGGGATCGGTCTTCCGGTAGTCCTTGGGGTTGCCTTCCAGTCTGTGGCACCTCTCAGCATGATCGGGGCTAGCCATGGTAGTGGGGCCATGTTTGGTGCCTTGATTGTTTCAGGTATTTATGTCATCCTTGTCTCTGGTTTCTTCTCTAAGATTGCCAATCTCTTCCCATCAATTGTAACGGGATCCGTTATTACAACCATTGGTTTGACTTTGATTCCAGTAGCGATTGGAAATATGGGAAATAATGCGCCAAAACCAACCGTTCAAAGCTTGATTTTGGCTGTGGTGACTATTCTCATCATTTTAGTCGTTAATATCTATACGACTGGTTTTATTAAATCCATTTCAATTTTGATTGGTTTGATCGTAGGTACTGCCATTGCGGCTTCTATGGGCTTGGTAGACTTCACACCTGTGACGCAAGCACCAGTCGTTCACGTTCCAACACCTTTCTTCTTTGGAGCTCCTAAGTTTGAAATCACCTCCATCTTAATGATGTGTATCATCGCAACAGTTTCTATGGTGGAATCAACAGGTGTCTATCTCGCTCTTTCTGATATTACCAAAGATCCAATTAATAGCACGCGCCTTCGCAATGGTTACCGTGCTGAAGGGTTGGCCGTTCTCCTCGGTGGTATCTTCAACACCTTCCCTTACACCGGATTCTCACAAAACGTCGGCTTGGTGAAATTGTCTGGTATCAAGACTCGTCTTCCAATCTACTATGCGGCTGGTTTCCTTGTTCTTCTTGGTCTCCTTCCTAAGTTTGGAGCTTTAGCACAAATCATTCCAAGTCCAGTTCTTGGGGGAGCGATGCTAGTGATGTTTGGTTTTGTATCGATTCAAGGGATGCAGATTCTTGCGCGTGTTGATTTTGAACACAATGAGCACAATTTCTTGATCGCTGCTGTATCGATTGCTGCAGGGGTTGGTTTGAACAACAGCACCCTCTTCAATGGCCTTCCAACAGGATTCCAAATGTTCTTTGCAAACGGAATTGTCGTTGCCAGTGTCTTAGCGATCGTTCTCAATGCTATTTTAAACCGCAACAAACACTAATCTCACATGAACCGGAGGTCCTTGGATCTTCGGTTTTTTGACTTTTAAGGAAACATATAGTAGAGTGGAAGAGGAGAAAATCTTATTTGAAGATAAGAGAGTTAGAATTATGTATGTAACCTATCACTTTAAAGAGCGCTTGCGCTTGTTTTTGAGTCTATTTTTGCCGATTTTAATCTACCAATTAGCCAATTATTCAGCCAGCTTTGTCGATACAGCCATGACTGGTCAGTACCGGACCCTTGATTTGGCTGGTGTTTCTACAGCTACCAGTCTGTGGAATCCATTTTTTACTTTCCTGACAGGGATTGTCTCTGCGCTGACGCCGATTGTTGGGCATCATTTAGGCAAGGGAAATAAAGAACGGATTGCTGGCGATTTTTACCAATTCCTCTATCTGTCATTTGGTATGGCCATTCTCTTAATAGGCTTTGTTTGGGGGATTGCGCCCATGATTCTCAGGCAGATCGGTTTAGAAAATGTTGTTGCCCAAATAGCCATTCGCTATTTATATTTCCTTTCTCTAGGAATCTTACCTTTGTTGCTCTTTAGTATCGTGCGGACCTTCCTCGATACTTTGGGAATGACGCGTCTATCCATGTACTTGATGCTCTTGCTCTTGCCTTTGAATGCTTGTTTTAACTATATCCTGATCTATGGGGCATTTGGTTTTCCTGAGATGGGAGGAGCAGGAGCAGGACTTGGAACCTCTCTGGCCTACTGGGTCTTGCTGGTTATTGCGGTTTTGATCTTGTGCAAGCATCCCAAGGTAGCACCTTTCCAATTGTGGAAGCCGCAGCCTTATGATTTTAAAGGGATGAAAGAAGTATTGCGACTTGGGCTTCCAATCGGTGGAATTGTTTTTGCAGAAGTCATCATCTTCTCGTTGGTTGGTCTGTTAATGGCAAAATTCCCATCACTGACCATCGCGAGCCACCAATCAGCCATGAATTTTTCTACCCTGATGTATGCTTTCCCGGTTAGTATCTCTAGTACCATGGCGATTATCGTATCTTACGAACTGGGAGCAGGAAGACCAGAAGTGGTCAAACAATATTGCCGTTTGGGACGACTGACAGCCTTTGGATTTGCCATTGTCACTCTCGTCTTTCTCTATACATTCCGCTTCCAACTAGCAGGGCTGTATGGCAAGGATCCAATTTTTGTGCAACAAACAGCTATTTTCATGACCTATAGTCTCTTTTTCCAAGTGGCTGATACTTTTGCAGCACCCCTACAAGGGATTTTGCGAGGGTATAAAGATACAACCGTTCCATTCTTATTAGGAGTCTTTAGTTATTGGTGCATTTCTATCCCACTAGGGATTTTCCTTGATCATGTGACCAACCTTGGTCCCTATGCCTATTGGATCGGTCTTATTTCTAGCCTTGTCGTGAGTGGTATTTGCTACCAACTTCGGCTCTGGCAGATCGAAAAAAAGCAAACAAACTAAACTAAAGTCTGGGAAACCAGGCTTTTTCTTATGGATAAATTTCATAAATTTTCTGAAAGTTCTTGACAATTGATGTCAAAGTGGTAAGATTAGGAGGTAGAAATGAAGAACTAGAAGGAGAACAAGATGAGAAGTGATATGATCAAAATGGGGATCGACCGAGCACCAGCGCGTGGTCTCCTCTATGCGACAGGGCAAGTAAAATCAGCAAAGGATATGCAAAAGCCCTTTATTGCCATTTGTAACTCCTATATTGATATCGTTCCAGGCCATGTTCACCTGCGTGAATTAGCAGATGTTGCCAAGGAAGCTATTCGCGAGGCTGGTGGGATTCCTTTTGAATTTAATACCATTGGTGTCGATGATGGGATTGCGATGGGCCATATCGGGATGCGTTATAGTTTGCCATCTCGTGAGTTGATCGCAGATGCTGCTGAAACGGTCATCAATGCCCACTGGTTTGATGGTGTTTTCTATATTCCCAACTGTGATAAGATTACACCAGGAATGATTTTAGCAGCCATGCGGACCAATGTGCCTGCTGTATTTTGTTCTGGTGGACCCATGAAGGGTGGCGTTGACATGACGGGGCATCAGGCGACTCTCTCAAGTTTGTTTGAAGCTGTAGGTACTTATCAAGCTGGTGATATGAGCATGGATGAGCTGGATTTCTTGGAAAAAAATGCCTGTCCAACTTGTGGTTCTTGCTCTGGTATGTTTACTGCCAATTCCATGAACTGTTTGATGGAAGTATTAGGCCTTGCTCTTCCTGGAAATGGTACCATCCTAGCTGTTTCAGATGAACGCCGCGAATTGGTTCGCCAAGCGGCCAAACAATTGGTAGAGAATATTAAAAAGGATATTCGTCCACGGGATATCGTGACCAAGGAGGCCATCGACGATGCATTTGCGCTCGATATGGCCATGGGTGGTTCTACCAATACTGTGCTTCATACACTGGCTATTGCGCGTGAAGCAGGGATTGACTATGATCTCAAAGATATCAACGAGATTGCCAAGAAGACACCTTATCTTTCTAAAATTGCCCCTTCAAGTATTTATACTATGCATGACGTGCATGAAGCTGGTGGTGTTCCAGCCATTATCAATCAGTTGATCAAAAAAGGAGCCATCAAGGGTGATCGTATCACAGTTACTGGTAAAACCTTGAAAGAAAACGTAGCTGGTGCTGAAATCAAAAATGAAGAAATTATCCATCCAATCGAGCATCCGATTTCACCTGTAGGTGGTTTGTCGATCCTTTACGGAAATATCGCTCAGGATGGGGCTGTTATCAAGGTCGGTGGGGTCGATCCATCTGTGACCACTTTCCGTGGTAAAGCTATTTGTTGCGATTCACAAGATCAAGCCCTTGAGTTGATTGACAATGGAACAGTCAAGAAGGGCCATGTCGTTGTCATT
>NZ_CM002128.1:554230-562686 GCF_000448565.1 Streptococcus sp. HSISM1
TATTTATACTATGCATGACGTGCATGAAGCTGGTGGTGTTCCAGCCATTATCAATCAGTTGATCAAAAAGGAGCCATCAAGGGTGATCGTATCACAGTTACTGGTAAAACCTTGAAAGAAACGTAGCTGGTGCTGAAATCAAAAATGAAGAAATTATCCATCCAATCGAGCATCCGATTTCACCTGTAGGTGGTTTGTCGATCCTTTACGGAAATATCGCTCAGGATGGGGCTGTTATCAAGGTCGGTGGGGTCGATCCATCTGTGACCACTTTCCGTGGTAAAGCTATTTGTTGCGATTCACAAGATCAAGCCCTTGAGTTGATTGACAATGGAACAGTCAAGAAGGGCCATGTCGTTGTCATTCGTTACGAGGGTCCTCAGGGTGGTCCTGGTATGCCAGAGATGTTGGCACCAACTTCTAAGATTGTCGGACGCGGTCTTGGTAAGGATGTGGCACTGATTACGGATGGTCGTTTCTCAGGAGCTACTCGTGGGATTGCTATTGGTCACGTTTCTCCAGAAGCAGCAGAAGGTGGAAATATCGCCTTGATTGAAGATGGGGATGAAATCGTGATCGATCTTCCAAATCGTACCATTGATTTGCTTGTTGATGATGCAACCCTTGCAGAACGTCGCAAATATTTGAAACCTTTCAAATCAAAAATTTCCAGCGGTTGGTTACGTCGCTATACAGCCTTTGCCAAATCAGCCAATGTCGGTGGAACCTTGATGAGTGACGAAGAATTCGAAGAACGGAAAGCAGAACGTCAAGCCCAAGAAAAATAAGAAAAAACCTTTCCTGCTATGTGATATCACAAGCAAGAAAGGTTTTTTTAGTAGAACCATTATTTGGTGCGCATTTCACCTTGAGGGAAGTAGGTTCCTTCAGGCATATCATTAATGATAACGTGAACAGCTGACTGAGGAGCGCCAGTATTGCGGACAACAGCTTCGGTTACTTCCTTGGCCAAGGCTTTCTTTTGTTCCAAGGTGCGTCCTTCAAATAGGTCAATTCGTACAAATGGCATATGGCCACCTCCTAAATTTTTTATAGGACTATTTTATCACATTTTGGGATACAAAGCTGGGCAAAAATATGGTAAAATATAATGAAACACTTTTAGAGAGAACAGAAGGAAAATGGCACAATTATATTATAAATATGGGACGATGAACTCAGGTAAAACCATCGAAATTTTGAAGGTAGCCCATAATTATGAAGAACAAGGCAAAGGCGTGGTCATCATGACTTCTGCCATCGATACACGCGATGGATTTGGAGTTGTTTCTAGCCGGATTGGTATGAAACGGGAAGCCGTTGCGATCGAAGACGATACAGATATCTTTGGCTTTATTAAAAACCAAGCAATCAACCCCTACTGCGTCTTAATCGATGAAGCTCAGTTTTTGAAACGCCACCATGTCTATGACTTGGCGAGAGTCGTTGATGAACTAGATGTGCCCGTCATGGCTTTCGGCCTCAAAAATGATTTCCGAAATGAACTCTTTGAAGGTTCCAAACACCTCCTCTTGTTAGCAGACAAGATCGAGGAGATCAAAACCATCTGCCAATACTGTTCTCGCAAGGCGACCATGGTCTTGCGCACCCAAGCGGGCAAACCTGTCTACGATGGAGAGCAGATCCAGATCGGTGGACACGAGACCTATATCTCCGTTTGCCGTAAACATTATTTTAACCCAGACATACCAACTGAAAGCGTCTAGAACGTTTTAGAGAGGATAAAAATGTCTATTTGTTTAAAATATATTACAATAGAGAACTATTTTGACGTTTTAAATCTAGAAGTTCATCCAAACCAAAGGAATTTTATTGCATCCAATTCCATTAGTTTAGCTGAAGCCTATGTATATGATAAAAATGGTGATTTTATAGCTCCCTTAGCAGTTTATGATAAGGAAGTATTAATTGGTTTTGTTATGATTGCCTATGACCGGAAAATTGGGATCAGTAAGGGGAACTACTTGTTATTTCGTTTTATGATAGATAAACGATTTCAAGGTTTAGGCTATTTTAAACCGACTATGGATGCAGTTATTGACTTTGTTCGAACAGAGCCAGCTGGAAAAGCTACAAGTCTTTGGTTATCTTATGAACCGGAAAATAATCAAGCGAGATCTTGCTATCTCCATTATGGATTTAAAGAAACTGGCGAAGTCATAGAAGACGAAATTGTAGCAATCTATGATCTAACAACCAAGAATTAAGGAGCAAACATGAATATCTATGATCAACTACAAGCTGTAGAAGACCGATACGAAGAGTTAGGAGAATTACTGAGTGACCCTGATGTAGTCTCTGATACCAAACGCTTTATGGAGCTTTCAAAAGAAGAGGCTTCCACTCGCGACACGGTGACAGCGTACCGAGAGTACAAGCAAGTCCTTCAAAATATCGTCGATGCTGAAGAAATGATCAAGGAAGCAGGCGGCGATGCAGATTTGGAAGAAATGGCCAAACAAGAGCTGAAAGATGCCAAGGCTGAAAAGGAAGAGTACGAAGAAAAACTGAAGATCTTACTCCTTCCAAAAGATCCAAACGATGACAAGAACATTATCTTGGAAATCCGTGGAGCAGCAGGAGGAGACGAAGCTCAGTTATTTGCTGGCGACCTCTTGCAGATGTATCAAAAATATGCGGAAAGCCAAGGTTGGCGCTTTGAGGTCATGGAAGCCTCTTACAATGGCGTTGGCGGGATCAAAGAAGTAGTGGCCATGGTTTCTGGTCAATCGGTCTACTCGAAACTCAAGTATGAATCTGGTGCCCATCGGGTACAACGCGTTCCTGTGACGGAAAGCCAGGGTCGTGTCCATACCTCTACAGCAACCGTTCTGGTCATGCCAGAAATTGAAGAAGTCGAGTATGACATTGATCCAAAAGACCTTCGGATTGACATCTACCACGCATCTGGTGCGGGTGGACAGAACGTCAACAAGGTCGCTACAGCCGTTCGTATCGTCCACTTGCCAACCAATATCAAGGTAGAGATGCAGGAAGAACGGACACAACAGAAGAACCGCGAAAAAGCCATGAAGATCATCCGTGCGCGTGTGGCTGACCACTTTGCTCAGATTGCCCAAGATGAGCAAGACGCTGAGAGAAAGTCTACTATCGGGACTGGTGACCGTTCAGAGCGGATCCGGACTTACAACTTCCCTCAAAACCGTGTGACCGATCACCGGATTGGCTTGACCCTTCAAAAACTGGATACCATCTTATCTGGTAAATTAGATGAAGTGGTCGATGCTTTGGTCTTGTATGACCAAACACAAAAACTAGAAGAGTTGAACAAATAATGTTGTTGGGACCATTATTAGCCCAGTATGAAGAAGAATTAATAGCCGTTGGAGAGGAAGCAGAAAGCCTCTCCTTCGCGTATCGTGCTTTAAAAAACTGGACTTTTACAGACTTTGTCCTTGCCTTGCAAAAAGAAGTTAAAGTAGAGGATCAGGCCTTGCTTCTATCCATCTTTGAGCAGCTGAAACATCACGTTCCTGCCCAATATATTATTGGTAGCGCAGATTTTTTTGGCCATATTTTTACAGTGGATGAGCGCGTGCTGATTCCACGCCCAGAAACAGAGGAGTTGGTGGCTCTAATTCTCGAAGAAAACGATGAGAAAGCCTTACGAGTTCTGGATATTGGTACAGGAAGTGGTGCTATCGCTATTAGCTTAGCCCTTGCTAGACCTACCTGGCGGGTTCAAGCTAGCGATGTATCAGAAGAGGCTTTAGCCCTGGCTCAAAAAATGCCAAGCAGCTAGAAGCCGTCCTTGAATTCAAGTCGTCAGATGTACTGGACAAACTAGAAGGTCCTTATGACCTGATTGTGTCCAACCCTCCCTATATCTCTCGGGATGATGTAGAAGAGGTTGGAGCCAATGTTTTAGCCTCTGAACCCCACTTAGCTCTTTTTGCGGATCGTGATGGATATGCCATCTACGAAAAGATTGCCCAGCAAGCACCAAGTGTTTTAACACCAGATGGAAAGATTTATCTAGAAATTGGCTATAAGCAAGGAGCCAAAGTAAAAGAGCTCTTTCAAGAAGCGTTTCCTGACAAACGCGTTCGAGTTCTGAAAGACCAATTTGGACAAGATAGAATGGTAGTAGTAGACAATGGATCACATTGAGAAAGAATTAGAAGCAGGACGTGCAGTTATTCTGCCAACTGAGACAGTCTATGGTATTTTCGCCAAAGCTTTGAATCAAGAGGCAGTCGATTATATATACGAATTAAAACGTAGACCGAGAGACAAGGCTCTGAATTTAAATGTAGCCGATGAAAAAGCGATTCGACTTTATTCGAAAAATCAACCTAGTTATTTAACAAAACTAGTTGATTCATTTTTACCAGGACCTCTGACTATTATTCTTCAGGCGAATGACAAGGTGCCAGACTGGATTCATTCAGGATTGGATACAGTTGGTTTCCGTATACCGGCTCACCCAAAAACGTTGGAATTAATTCGTAAATATGGCCCTTTGGTTGGTCCCTCGGCTAATCTTTCAGGTCATGCAAGTGGAACAAAGTATCAGGCTATTGTAAGTGAGTTTGATCAAGTGGTTCCTGGTATAGAGGATGATGACTTCTTGACTGGACAAGATTCAACTATTTTGGATATCTCTAGTTCCAAATCCAGGATTTTGCGGCAAGGTTCTATTACAAAAGCTGATTTGCTTGCACAAGTGCCGGAGCTTTCTTTTGAGGAAGATGAACTTCCTCAGTTATAATGTACATAAATAATTTTTTATAAAGGAGTAGACCGATGATTTTTGATAAAGAAGATTACAAAGCTTATGATGCAGACCTATGGAATGCGATCGCTAAAGAGGAAGAGCGTCAACAAAACAATATTGAGTTGATTGCTTCTGAAAATGTTGTCTCTAAGGCAGTGATGGCTGCTCAAGGGTCTATTCTGACAAATAAATATGCCGAAGGCTATCCTGGTCGTCGTTACTATGGCGGGACAGATGTGGTCGATGTGGTCGAAAGTCTCGCGATCGAACGGGCCAAAGAAATCTTTGGCGCTAAATTTGCGAACGTTCAACCGCATTCAGGAAGTCAGGCAAACTGTGCTGCCTATATGGCCTTGATTGAGCCTGGTGATACCGTCATGGGGATGGATCTAGCTGCCGGTGGGCATTTGACGCACGGAGCTTCTGTGAGCTTCTCTGGTCAAACCTATAACTTTGTGTCCTATAGTGTAGATCCTGAAACAGAGCTCTTGGATTTTGATGCCATCCTAAAACAAGCCCAAGAAGTGAAGCCAAAACTCATCGTTGCTGGTGCCTCAGCCTACTCTCATATCATTGATTTCTCTAAATTCCGTGAGATTGCAGATGCAGTAGGAGCTAAGCTCATGGTTGACATGGCCCATATTGCTGGTCTCGTGGCAGCGGGTCTTCATCCAAGTCCAGTTCCTTATGCCCATATCACGACTACGACCACTCACAAGACCCTTCGTGGACCTCGTGGAGGTCTGATCTTGACCAATGACGAGGAATTAGCTAAGAAAATAAACTCTGCTATTTTCCCTGGTATTCAAGGAGGACCGTTGGAACATGTCATTGCAGCCAAAGCTGTCGCTTTCAAAGAAGCGCTGGATCCTGCCTTTAAAGAGTATGCAGCTAACGTGATTAAGAACAGTCAGGCCATGGCTGATGTCTTCTTGCAAGATCCAGATTTCCGCGTTATTTCAGGCGGAACAGAGAACCACCTTTTCCTTGTCGACGTCACTAAAGTCGTTGAAAACGGAAAAGTGGCGCAAAACTTGTTGGATGAAGTCAATATCACCCTCAACAAGAACTCTATTCCTTATGAAACCTTGTCTCCATTTAAGACCAGTGGGATTCGGATTGGTGCAGCAGCCATCACTGCTCGTGGTTTTGGTGAAAAAGAAAGTCGCACCGTTGCTGAACTGATGATCAAAGCGCTGAAGAATGCGGACAATCAAGAAGTATTAGACGAAGTGCGTAGCCAAGTCAAAGCCTTGACAGACGCCTTTCCACTTTACGAGGACTAAACCATCTTATGGATATTTACGTAAAAAAGCCATCATTCATCAATTTAGCCCCGACGATACCGATCTCTATCTTGCAGATAAATTTCTCAATATCACGCCTAAAATTGAGGAATACTTGCGTAAAAAGATTGAACGGGTTTATTCTGATGAAGCCAGGACCGGTATTTTCGAAGAGGACAATCCTTTTCTTGAGATGATTTCAGATGATCTGATAGAAACATCGGTCGCAGTAGCGAATCGCTGGAAGGAAGAATTTGTCGTCTCTGAGAATCAAAAGACCAACGATTTGGTGTTCATTCAATTCTCAAAAGAAGGGGTGGACCATTTTGCCTTTCTTCGGATCGCCTTACGGGAAACCTTGACGCATCTTGGCGGTGAAGTGGACAATCCGATTAAGCTGACGCAAAATAATCTACCTGGTTTTGGGACTGGTGCAGATGAAGCTTTGGTCATCAATCTTCAAAACCGCAAATACCACTTGATTGAAAAACGGATCAAGTACAACGGGACGTTCTTAAATTATTTTTCTGAGAATCTGTTGCAGGCCCAACCCAAGATCTCTCCTAAAAAATCGATCAAGGCACTAGAAAAACAGCTCAGAAAATTGTGGAAAGCTTTAACACAGATGATTTTCAATTTCAATCAAAGGTTAAATCAGCTATTTTTAACCATATTGAGGAAGAAAATAAACTCTCTCCTGAGAAATTAGCGGATGATCTCTTCGACGACAATCTAACAGCTCGCCTTAGTTTTATTGACCAAGTTAAAGAAGCTGTACCAGAGCCTGTCACCTTTGAAGAGATTGATGCAAGTCGCCAGTTGAAGAAGTTCGAAAATCAGAAATTGTCATTGTCAAATGGAATTGAACTGATCGTTCCGAATAATGTCTATGAAGATGCAGAATCTGTTGAATTTATTCTAAACGATAACGGGACCTATTCTATTTTGATCAAAAATATTGAGGATATACAGAGTAAATAATGATTAAACGTATAGTGAAGATCTTCTTATTCATCTTACTAATATTTGGAATCTACAAGGGAATTCAGATCCATCATGACGTCAAACAAGTCATGCAGTACCGCTCCCTGGTTAGAGAAGTCCTTGCTGAAGAGGACACCACGGCCAATGAAAATCTCATTCTTGCTATGATCTATACTGAGACCAAAGGCAGAGAAGACGATGTCATGCAGGCGAGTGAAAGTGCAAGTGGTGAGACCAATACTATTAGTGATAATAAGGCCAGTATTCGCCAAGGAATTCAAACTCTTTCAGATGAGTTAAAAGAAGCTAAGAAAAAAGGCGTTGATAGCTGGACTGCAGTTCAAGCCTATAATTTTGGGAAAGACTACATCGATTACGTCGCAAAACACGGTGGAACAAATTCCTTAGAGTTGGCCCGCGCTTATTCGCGGGATGTGGTAGCGCCAAGTCTTGGCAATGTAACTGGTGAAACTTATCTTTACCTCCACCCTATCTCTCTTTTAAACGGGATGGAACTCTACATTAATGGTGGCAATATTTATTATTCCCGTTTGGTAGAAACCAATATGACGATTATGAAGTTATTTTCATGGTTTTAATCAATCAATTCAGAGGTCGGACAAGTAGTCTGGCCTCTTATCTATCTCCTTAATTGTTCGATCTTTTGTGTATTTTGGCTCTTTCATTCTCAATATTTTGAAATCATTGAATAGCTATGATAAAATACTAGTTAGTTTTAAATTATCTTGAGGAGTTCCTATTGAACAAAAAATCATTCTACGGGCTGCTTTTGGGGTTGATTCTCCTATGTATCTCATTTTTTGGGAAGTATCAACAAAAAACGCAGCTGGACCACACGAATTACCTACAAAGTAGTCGTCCTACCTTATTTTTCATGGTTATGGATCGAGTGCCAATGCAGAAAAACATATGACAGATTCGGCAAAAAAGCAGGGGTGACACAAACCGTCATCACTGCAAACGTGGCTGAAGATGGGCAGGTAAGGCTGACAGGGACCATTCCAAAAGGTGCAGTCAATCCAATTATCAAAGTGGAATACCAAAACAATCGCACGCCCGATCCAAAAGTCATCAGCAATTATGCCTATCAGGTAGTCAAAAAGCTTCAAGACACCTATCATTTCAAAGAAATGAACCTTGTCGCTCATTCTATGGGAAATATGTCTGTCTTATATTATCTTCTAGAACATGGAAGTGATGAGAATTTACCAAAAATTATCAAGCAGGTCGCCATTGCAAACCATGTTGCTGGACTCGAAGGGATGAACCTACCCCAGGGGTTGACTCTAGATACGCAAAATGGTAAACCCTCCGCAATGAATGAGCAGTACCAGCATCTTTTAGCTCTTCGGGAAGTCTATCCTGAAAATCAAATCGATGTGCTTAATATCTATGGTGATATCGGT
>NZ_CM002128.1:563562-580350 GCF_000448565.1 Streptococcus sp. HSISM1
TATCATTTCAAAGAAATGAACCTTGTCGCTCATTCTATGGGAAATATGTCTGTCTTATATTATCTTCTAGAACATGGAAGTGATGAGAATTTACCAAAAATTATCAAGCAGGTCGCCATTGCAAACCATGTTGCTGGACTCGAAGGGATGAACCTACCCCAGGGGTTGACTCTAGATACGCAAAATGGTAAACCCTCCGCAATGAATGAGCAGTACCAGCATCTTTTAGCTCTTCGGGAAGTCTATCCTGAAAATCAAATCGATGTGCTTAATATCTATGGTGATATCGGTGGAGAGACGGATGGATCGGTTCTCAATGTTTCTTCGAAAGCCCTTCGCTACCTAGTAGTAGAGCGTGCAAAAAGCTACCGTGAAGAAAAGATTGATGGTAAAGGTGCCCAGCATAGCCAACTTCATGAAAATCCAATAGTAGATAAGCTGTTGATCCAGTTTCTTTGGGGAAAATAAAAATGTCATGCATTCTTAAAAAAACTGTAAGCTAGTTTTAAGAAATCAACTGTATAATGAAAATCGAAGTGGGTAAACTCTTTATTTACTTCTTTTTTCATCTCTAGTGAGGTGAGAAAGGTAATAAGGTATGCCCAGAGGTAATTTGAATTAGAAAGAAGAAAAAGATGAAATTAAAGAAGATTGCATTGTTTGTAACGACGACTTTGGCTTTGTTTACAGCTGTCCCTCGGGTTTCTGCTGATAGCAATGTGCAGAAAGTCATCGACGAAACCTATGTCAAACCAGACTATGTTTTGGGCTATTCACTAGACCAAAGTCAAATCGAACAAACTTTGAGTCTTTTGAACTACGATAGTTCAAAAGATAAAGAAGAGTGGAAAACGATGACACCAGAGGTTTATTCTTCTATTATGAACGTTGCGAACGATGATAGTTTGGAACTTTATTCCTCTGTTAAAATTCAAAAATTAGGTAAAAATAAGCCACTAGAAGTCAATATCGTGACACCTCAAAACATCACCAAGGTCACTGCAGATATGTATCGTAATGCAGCCGTTACACTTGGATTGGAGCATGCTCAAATTACAGTAGCTTCACCTATCCAAGTGACCGGAGAAAGTGCCTTGGCTGGGATCTATTACTCGCTTGAGAAAAATGGTGCCAAAGTTTCTCAAGAAAGCAAAGATCTGGCCCAAGAAGAGTTAAAGACTCTATCCGGGATCAATGAAGAAAACGCTGGTAAGAAAAACTTCGATGCGGATAAGTTAAACGTAGCATTGACCGACATTAAAACAGCAGTAGCCAATGCTAAACAGAACAATCAGGATTTAAGCAAGGATGATATTCGAAAGATCGTCGAAGAAACCCTGAAAAATTATAAGCTGGATACAACTGTAACAGGTGATCAGATTAATTTGATCGTGAATTTCGCAGTCAACCTCTCAAAGAGTAGTGTCATCAGTAGCAAAAGCTTTACCAAGACCTTGTCGGATCTGAAAGATAGTATCGTAGACAAGGCAGGCGATACCTTTAACAATATCAATCTCAATTTTGATACCAATGCCATTTTAAAAGACAGTGGGAACTTCTTCACAAATGCGTGGAATGCCATTGCCGGCTTCTTCGGAGCCATCTGGAATGCCATTGTCAAATTCTTTAGTGGTTTAGTTGGCTAAAAATAGCAGGAAAGCACTCCTGACAAGAAGTCAGAGTGCTTTTTGTGTGTGATTTCCTATTTTTATAATTAATTAGATATTTTATGTTAGGCTCGTGAATCAAGGTCACCCGGACCTTTAAACTAGCTTGACTAATCTTAAGCTCATGAATCAAAGTCCACTGGAACTTTAACTCGCTTTTCTATTTCTTAGCTCGTGAAAAAAAGGTCCACTGGACCTTTTTTTTATTCCCACTCAACGGTTGCAGACTCCTTGAGAATCACTATATAATAGGCTTTTTAAGGAGTTAGTAATTCTTTGGTGGGGTTTTTGGTGGGAATGTTATTTTGAAATTGATTGGTTCCCGTTGAAATGTACTAAGCTAGAAGATGGGAAAGAAACATTAATAATTCCGACCATTTCATTAGTGATAGCTTCATCAGCGCCATCCCATAGATGTGAGTAATGTTTCAAGGTGATTTCAGGAGAAGAGTGTCCTAAACGTTTTGATAGAATAAGTACATCAGCATTTAATTCATTAATTAGCAGTGATGCATGGCTGTGCCTGAGACCTTTCGCTTGGATAGGCTTTACGTGAGCAATCTTGGCGTACCTTTTAATAATCCTTGAGATTGTAGATTTCAACATAGGTAAGCCATCGTATGAAAAGATAAAATCGTTCTCGTGTCCTAGTCCAATCTTTTTTTGAGCTTCACGCCATTTTTTTAACACATCAATAGTATCTTTATCTAAACTAATCATCCTTCGCCCGTCTTTAGTTTTCGAATACGAATTACGAGTCCATTCTTTTTGTTTTTAACAATAAGCATATGATGAACTCGTAGGCGTTGCTTATCAAAGTCAACATCATTCCATTGAAGGGCACAACCTTCATTTACACGTACGCCAGTCATGAAATATACCCAAATCATCACGAAGTTTAAATGTTCATATACATCTTCAATGTAAATTTGCGAAATAACAGCTTCAAATTCGCTCTTAGTCCAATATGGGACATTACTTTTCCCTTTAGGAATTGCATTAGATTGCTTAGAAATATTTTTTTCTACATATCCCATTTGCAAAGCATAGTCCAATGATTTCCTAAACATGCCAAAGATGAGGCTAGCATATCCTTGTGAATATCCGGCACCACCCTCATCTTGACTAGTCAGTAACCATGTTCGAAACATCTGGACTTGTTCGAGTGTAATCGAACGAAGTGTAGTGTCACCAAAACGATCACAAAGCTGTAAAAGATTTTTCTCTCGAACTGAAAATGTGCTGTGCTCAACTGTTGTTCTATAATATGGAATATAATGTTCTTCCATAAATTGTCGATATTTCATCCGGTAGTTAGAATAACCTTGAGATTGATGATATTCATGTTTCAGACGAGTTAATTCTTTATAAGCATCTGAGGCCGATTTAAATGGGTTCCCATGCTGATCTACCCTAGATTTCTTTCGTACACGTTTCCCAGTAACTCTGTCCCGACCAAATTCGGTTTGAAGAAAATATTTTCCGTCTTTATCAGAATATACTCCAGGAAATTTTGTTTTCTGTTGATATTGTGGCATTATTCCTCCTCGTGAAGTGAAACACCCAGAATTTCTTCAACAGCACTGATTGGGACGTGCCCTAAACGTCTATTATTATAAAAGGCATACCCCTTTTGTACCATAATTTGCTTAGCTTGTCTAATGATTGAAACGGCAGTATAGGGATTGTAACCCATATTAATCAAATCCTCTTTATTCATTGTTTGTTTCATAATTAATAATCCTCTTGAATTTTCTAAATTTTATTGCGATAATAGAAAAAGGTAATAGATATTATTACTGTTATTTTTTGAGTTTGTTTCTGATACCGGCCAAAGTTTAGAAACAAGCTCTTTTTTGTTCTAAAAAATTCACACATATCTATTTCCTTTCTCAAATAATCAAACGAAAACTGTGTACATATAAATACATGTTTGTTGTTGTATCAAGGTTTACAGCCATAAATGTAAAAAAATTATTATTTAATTTGCTTTATTTTTTATTAATATCTAAATCTACATCAGGGAATTCTTTTAAAACATGGTTTCTAATTTTATTCTTTTGATTTCGAGTATTAGATCTTATAGTTTTATTTAAAATTTTATTTCTATAATCTAATGAATAATCTTTTAAAACATGCTTAAATGTATGAGTCGACTTAGCATCTTTATGACATCCTAAACCTTTTTCTTTAGCAACTTCTAGTGATTCATAAAATAGTTTAAATATATCTCGAACGTGCCAAGTAATCATTAATCCGGTCTCGTTTTTTTCAAAATATTTTTTTTCACTATTTTGGAAGGAGTCTATTATTGTTCTTTTGGTTCTACCTTTATTTTTGAAAGGAGCAATATTCGACAATGCTATAATTTCTTCGTCTAACACCAAAGGAGACAAAAATCTAAGAGAATGATTATTTACTTGATTTAAAAGTTCTTTAATATAACTTTTAGGACCGTATTTGTTATAAACATCTTGAATCACTTTTTTAGTTTTTGCACTTGATTCTTCAATTAACTTTATGTACACATTTATTGTTGAATGAAGTCTTGATTCCAAATAGTCTATCAATTGTGCATCATTAAGTAAATCTAAGGAATTGGTTCCCAAAAATTTTTCTATTTTATTTTTCTTTAATACTAGTTCAAATCTCTGGACATTAATATTATCTAGTTTTGAACCCTTTCTTCTGATTTGTCTTTTTCTTTTTGCTTTTTCAATTTTATCGTAAGTAACAGTTAATTCTTCATTACTAATCTTACAACTCAAAATTGGATAGTCATAGTTGTTCTTTTACTTTTCTCATTTCCAAAATTTGGAGGGTATCCTGATGAAAGACATTTGTGTAGAAAACTTCTGAGCTGTAAGTTTGGAGTTTTATCAAAGGCAATTGTATAAGCAAGTTCCATTTCGAGAAAGAGGGCAGTCGAGTAAGTAATCAAAATACCGTAATTATTTTTAATAAAATCGATTGCGTTTGCTAATCTACTTTTAATCCCCTCAATACCAGCCGTTTCGATATTTAACCCCCCATGAATTAATTCAATGTAACAGTACGATGTTTTAAAATTTGATTCATCAAAAGAAATAGTGATTTTCCCGAAAAATTCTGATTTAATATCTAAACTAAGCAACTTTCCATCTATAGATGTCTTTAAGTTACAAGTACTATCATATTTTAAATTCTTTATTTCTTTACACTCTAAAGAAAAATCCTGTAGGGATAATTTACATTTATCTATTCCAGCAAAACAAGGCATTGATGAGAAAGCCTCTAGTATCCTATTTTCATTCTCAATTTTTACTTCTAAACGTTTTTGTTCTTCTTCCTGTGTTAATTTTCTTCTAGCCATTCGATTAAATTCCTTTCACATAGTATTTTGATAAAGTATGTTGTTTGGGGTAAGATTAAAAATTTTTCTTTTTATACCCCCTATTCTTTAGTATGCCAGGAACTTGTTCAAAAACCCTTTTTTTTTCAAAAAAAATAATGAAAAAATGAAAAAAATTTTTTTAAAACAAAAGAACTTAATGTTTGATTGTTTGAAAAACGCGTAGTGATAATGATTTGAAGAAAGAAGTAGGTTCTTATCTACTTTATTTTTCATTTAGATTAAGAATAAAGATGTGAAAAAAATGATTTTAGATTTGATACACTTAAAACATTACAAAGTAAGTTTATTAGTTTGCTTGTGCAATCAATTTATATGCATATGATTTTTGAAACTCTTCTGGTCTATTATGTCCGAGAGCACGAGATACAATTAAGCAGGCCTTTCGATCCAGGACGACTCCCCTTAATTCTCCTCTTAGAAAAATTTTTTCTTTTTATTCTTGATATCTTTGAGATCTCTTGCGACAAGAAGATAAAGTCGTTTTGCATATTCTGCTCGATATTTATGTGGCTTTAAAGCAGTTGGAACTTGAAACACACGCTTTTTACCAGCTAGCTTAAACTCCTCAACAAGCCTCTCTAATTCTTCTTTGTCTCGTGTGATAATCGGAACCCAACGATCTCTAGCTCCTTTTGTTTTATGCTTTTTACCAATGATTTTAAGATAGTATCGACCATCTTCACGTTGGTGTAGAGAATCACCTGTAATTGCCTTTAATTCATTTTTTCGTAGCCCAGTGGCAGATACGATTGAAAACCAACGATTATTCGTTTCTTCAGACATTCTGTCGTCATTAGATTTTAAGCGATTATTCCTTTTGTTAGCTCGATATCGAATATCTGTAGCAATAAAAGCAGTAGAAGACACGCCTAAAACTTTTGCCAATGCTGTTTTATAGGTTGACTGGGTTGGTGCAGAAAGCCCAGTTTTTTTACAATGTTCTAAGTATTGATTTACTAAGTCAATCCATCCATCTACATTCTTAGATTTTTCAAGAGCTTCTAACTCTTCGGCAGTAGCTGTTGCAGCAACAAAGTAAGCGAATCTGCTCCAGGAACCAGCATAGTTATGGAGCGTTCGATCGGTATGAATTAAATGAATATCCTCTCCTGTTTTTTTGGATTCATTTCGCTTGATACCTTTACCCTTCTTGAAGCGCGTGACTAGATTAGTTAAACCTTTTGATTGGACGAATTGTTTACGGCCTTCGAAAGTAGTTAGAGAATCCATTTGTTCTTTCTGGGCTTTCTCTCTAGCTTTTCGTCGTTCAGAACGACTTCGTTTCCTCTTTGACATAGTTCTTTCCTTTCTATAGAAGATAATGTACGTTTAAAGAAAATCTTAACAAGAATCTTAAGGTCTTTTAATTCAAGTTGAAGTAGTGCAGTGACATAAAGCTTGTATTCACTGATTAGTATCTTCCCTTTGCTAAGGGCGCTTCTTAATTGATGGCTAAGAAGTTAACCAAGCCATTTTACAACATGACAAGTTGACTCAATTCAAATAAGATGTAGAGTTCCACCTTACAGATAAAAATCTGTTGTTTTTTTCTTTTTACTCTTTTTCAGGTTTAAATGCTTTAAATTTAGCGACTGAGATAAGCTAGTTTTTTTGTATTTGATTTTTTTGACTTTTGTTATTTACTTTCGTTCTTATACTCTTATACTTTACTTTGTTATGATCAAAAATTTTTTTACTGCTATTGACATTACTTTTATTATCTATACATTTTTTTAGTTAGTGAAATACAAAAATTGGTTCTTTCTTAACTCAGCTTAAACCTGCTGTTTACACGATAGCTACCTCCTTTTAAATATTAAAAAAACGTAGCTAATTAGTTACGTCTCTACTTAATCAATCTTTAGATATCTATAGTATGCCATAAATTGATACTTCTAAAAAACAAATTTTTTCTTTTTTGTGTTATACGGTTTTATTTCGGACTGAGTGTTTAGCGTGACTTACACATACGTTTCTGTCAACGCTAAACACACAGATAATTAGAAGCACAAAAAAATGGGGAATGTGAGAAAGAAATAAGTCTACAAAAGATTCAATAAGCAAAACAATACATTTATCTTTTTTAAAACTTTTATTTTTATTATTATAAAAAATGGCATACTCTAATTATAATAACATTTAAGGAGGAAACAACTATGTTTCTTAAAAATTATACCATCATTAGTCATATTCTCTATAAAAATCGTCGAGAATTCGAAAACACATTTGATTGCTATCCTAAAAAGACAGTGTATGAGTTCTATATTAGGGAGTCTGCAGGAGAAATGAAAATTAGACAAAAAGAACATAATGCAATTCATGTTAGCTTGTATTCTAATAAAAAAGAAGTTACGTTACACTTTACTTAAGAAGTTTTACGCCAGAGGATTTGGTGGCGATTATGAATTCTTTAATCAAGCAGAAGAAAGAACTTGGATATGAAAGATTAATTTTATTACTTTCAGAACTCACAAATGATCAATCTTTAAGTTTACTGATGAAGTTATCCTAAAATGAAATAAACACACTGGGATGAGTATCTCAGTGTGTTTTTGTGATAAAATATAGTAGATTAATAAATGAAAAGTACATATTTTTATAAATGATAAATTGCAAGAATAAGTGCAACATATACTTGAACTCATCCTCTAGAGCTTCACAAGCAGTTCTGTAAGCTAAACATTTTCGTGGTCGGTGATTGATATCATATAAGGCCTTGTTCAAAGCCTCATCAGAGATAGTGGCTAAATCTGTTTTCTTTGGGAAATATTCTCTTAGTAAGCCATTTGCGTTTTCATTGCTTCCTCTCTGCCAGGATGAATAGGCGTCCGCAAAGAAAAAGGAAATTCCTAAGTTCTCCACCAGAGGATAGCAGGCAAACTCTTTTCCCCTGTCTGAAGTGAAGGTTTTAAGAGCCTCTTTTGGAAATAGCCTACAAAGTTGTTCGATAGCTGAAAACATGGCTTTGGCTATATCACTGCTTTTTCGGAGCCAATTCAGGAAATCCTATACGACTTGCAAATGCTGGAGTCGGTCAAACCTGTGGTGCAAAGTTTTCAAGCAATTGTCAGCCGTCCGTCCGCTGTTCAGGCACCTCAGATGTCTTTCGAGACCCTGATGCTAAACCATATCACCAAGCGACTGGGGGAGTCTAGCTTGACTATTCCCCACGTTGAAATTCGCAAGGGGGACAAGATTGCCCTCATCGGCGAAAATGGTTCTGGAAAGAGTAGTCTTCTCAATATTTTAAACGGGACTGAGCGAGATTTTCAAGGTGAAATCTCACTTGATCATCTCCCTGTTCATCAACTCTGGGGAAAATTTGGTATGATTTTGCAACAGGAGCACACCTTTATCTCATCTTATGAAAATAATGTCACTATTTTCAAGACTTTTGAGGCTAATTTTAGGGATGAAAAGTTTGAAAAGATACCACCCCAGTCCCTGTCAGGTGGTCAGCAACAGCACATGTATCTCAATCGGGAGAAAAATCGTCATAGTCCGCTAATTATCATGGATGAGCCTTTTTCTGCTTTGGATGCCAGCCAATTTCAAAAGGAATTAGACAAGGTACTTAGCTTATCAAGTGCTGTCGTCCTTACACTTCACCGTCAAGAAAAGATGCTATCACGCTTTGATCAGATTTGGGAAATCAAGGATAGGGAGTTGGTTGTCGTGAAAAGAGTTCTAAAACATGACTAACATAAGTTTTTCACAAGTTCAAAAGAGTTTTCATAAGAATAAGATTTTGGCTATTCCTGATTTTCATCATCTATTATCTAGTCATGATAAAACTGATCATACGCTTTCAACACATTTCGGTTTTTTGGGGGGTATAAATACCGTGCGCTTGTTTTACTCAGGCCTCGTTTTTCCCGTGGTAAGCTCGGTGAATTTGAGACAATTATTTGATAGTATTATAAAAAATTAAGGATCTTTTTTCAATGTAGAGTCCTTTTTCTATTGTGATACTTTTTCAAGATTTATCTGGTATGCTTGACCTAGTTTTTATAGAAAGAAGGTCTAAGATGTTAAATAAAGTCAAAACTAAAGCCTTAATTAGTGTTGGAGCAGTAGCCGCAACTAGCTTTATTCTCATGATGGGATATACTGTTGGTCAACATTCCACTGCTAAACAAAGTCGCAAAGAAATCGAATTGACTGCGGCTAAACTTGTAGAGGACAAACAAGCAGAAGATAAAGCCAGAATTTTGTCATCGGATACTGTAAAAGAATTTTTGACTCAGTACTATACGAAAGAAAAGCTCGGAGAAAATAATACACGCATTCAACCTTATATGACTGAATCGGCTTATTTTCAAGAATTGTCAAGTCAAAATGATGCCATGAACCAAGTGTATAAGGATTATATTTTGGATTATCATTTTGAAAAAGCAGATATCTTGTCAATCAGACTACGAATCAAGCTATTGCCATGGTCTCTTATAATGTAACCTATGTATCTGATTTAAAGAATGCCAACCAATTAAAGACTAATCAGACAGAAACAAGAACAGTTAAGTTATCCTATTCTAAACTACCAGGTAAGTTATTGGTCAATCAAGTGCAGGTTTGGAAATCTGGGTTAGATGATTTGGATAAGGCCACTCCCAAAACTTTAGAAGAATCCTCATCTGTTCCATCACTGCCAAATACTACAACAAAATGATGATATTGCATGGAAATAGAAGAATGTAAGCAAATTTCAATTCTTGATGTAGCCAATCGTTTAGGTATCTCCTTTAAACAAGTTTCGAGCAGTGTCTATGAACATCCTGAACACGATTCATTCCGAATTTTTTCGAATACCAATACTTTTAAATGGTTTTCAAGAGATATTCAAGGTGATGTCATTGATTTTGTTCGACTTGTTAAGGGAACTTCCTTTAAAGAAGCTCTAACTTTTCTTTCTGAAGAACCTTTTCAAAAAGAAGCTGTTCAAGAAAATAGAGATAGACCATTTTATTATCCTTTAAAGAGAATAGAAGATTCTAGCTGTAGTCTGGCTAGATATTATTTAACAGAATGTAGAGGAATCTCAGAAGAAATCGTACAAAAGATGATTCAACAAGGTTTGATAGCACAAGCCAGTTGGAAAACAAATGAAACTGTTGAACCTGTTATTGTTTTTAAAAGTTTTGATCATCGTCACAAACTGCAGGCAGCAAGCTTACAAGGGATTTATAAGAATCACTCTCTTCCTAGAGAAAGGTTAAAAACGATTTTAAAAGGAAGCCATGGACATGTTGGAATATCCTTTGACATTGGTAAACCAAATAGACTGGTCTTTTGTGAATCGTTCATCGACTTGATGAGCTATTACGAACTTCATCAACAAAATCTATCTGATGTTCGTTTGGTATCTATGGAGGGATTAAAAAGGTCTGTTGTTGCTTATCAAACTTTACGACTGATAGCTGAAGAAAATCAGAAGTTGGAATTTTTAGATACAGTAATACCTTCAAAGTTATTGCCTTTTATCAATACAATTCGTGATACCACCAGCTATTTTGATAATCATCCAAATTTATTGACACTTGCAGTAGATTGTGATCATGCAGGAAAAGATTTTTCTGATAAGTTATATCAATCAGGATTTCCTGTTTTCCTGGATTTCCCTGATAATGAATCTGGGAAAGAAAAAGTAGACTGGAATGATGTCCTTAGAGAAAAGAAATCAGATTTACAATTGATGATCGAGAATGCAAAAGAGACATTGAGGAATCAATCAGTAAGACTAACCTCTCAATGTTTAGAATTGTGATAACAAAATCAAGATGTTTTAGCTAATATTAGAATGAAGGAGGATCGTATATGACCATTATTGAACGCTTAGAAGAAAAGGTCACTAGGCAAGAAAGCAAGGTAGCAAGAGAGACAGAAAAACTCGCTGCTTACAAAGAGCAACTGGAGACAGCGATGTTTGCAACGTTCAAAAGGCGTCAAAGCATTAGTCACATGAGTTTTGAAGAAGCTCTTGACCATGCCTTCGGTAGAGAAAGACAATTCGATGATTCTGAATTTAGAAAGGATGAAATGAGTGAATGACAAAAGATTGGAATTTTAATCAACCATTAGAAAGTAAATCAGAAAATCAAGAAGATCCAGATAAAATTGCGGCCTTATTTGGAAATCATCAAGGAGGTAATGATGTAAATTATGAAGCAGCTTTTCAAAAGCGCAAACAAGCACCTATGACGAAATCAAATTCTAGTTCTAAACCCAAAGTTACAGAGGTTAGAACAGGAAAAGAGACAGATATCACTACAAGTTATCAGCAACATCTTAAAAGACTTATTTCGGATAACAATAGCGATATTCAAAGCAGTCAAAAGAAAATTGAAGAGCTACATACGTTGATTGACACAAAGAATAAAGACAATAAGAAATTGCAGTCAATTTATGATGCGATTTTCGAATTACACTAAGCAGTCCTGATAGGCTGCTTTTTTTTGAGAGGTTATAGATGTTTACAACATTTTTTAAGAAAAATCACGACAATAGTGATGTATTTAAAAAGCTGATTCATAGACTATCTGATATGTCTGTCCAAGATCTTGAAAAAATAGACCGACTGCTAGATATCATTTTTACTCCAGATCAAGGATCAGAACAGATAAAAACAGAATCAACTTATAGAGAAGAAACTTTGGACGACACATTAAAGGAAGATAAGAATCAACTTTATAAGGAACAATTGGAGAAGAATTTAGAGAGGTTTAGGAAAGACGGAAGAAAGTGAATAGTTTCATAAAATTTTCTTTTACTTGAATAAAGTCTTGTGTTATACTTTTAGTATAGACTAGAGAAGGAAGTAAATATTTTGGAGTTGACTACCAAGCAGGAAAAGCAACTAGGTCAGACGCAGTGGTTTCATGCTACATTATTGAGACATTTAGAATCCTTAAAAAAAGGTATCAATGTTCAATTTAACTTAGGGAGTGAGCTAGATTTTGGTCCTGGTTTCTATATCACGCCTGACTTTGAACAAGCTAGAAAATTTATTAACAAGCAAGTTGAAGTATTAAATCGAAGCACCTCTAATAATAATATTTTTGACTCAGAAGAAGAAGTAGGAATTATAGTAGAATTTCGTATTTCAAATTTTATAGAAATTTTTAAGAACCCTGACTATCATTGTCACTATTTTGCAAAACATAAAAAGTCAGAGTCAGATTTAGATTTTGCGGAATTTGTCTTTCAAAATCGGGAAAATCCAGATTCATTACAACACCATTTTGATTTTATCTATGGTGTTCAGACTGATGACAATCCAACCCAAGCTTTAGCTCGTTTTCGTCAGAATGAAATTACAAAAGAAGAAATGCTTGCTGAATTTAGAAAACCATATTCTTTTAAACAATTATCCATCCACAACCAATCTTTTTGTGATATAATGAAAATAGAGAAGGTTTATCAATCAAAAACAGGAGAGGAGTTACAAAAATGGCAGTAGTATCATTGGAAAATAATATTAAACTATATAGTTCAGAATTATTTCAAGCACTATTAAAAGCCTCTAATTATAAATTGGATGAGCGTATTGCTCAGATTGTTGCAGAAGGCTATGCTCGTAAACTAGATTATTCTGATCCTGAACTGATGCATGTTGGTATAACTTCGGTTGCTAACAATCTGCTTACAAAAATTAAACAAGAGTATTTTAATGTATAGTATTTTGAAAAGCCACCGCAAAAGGAATTACTCTTTAAGGTGACTTTTTTAGAAGTAAAGTTTAGGCTAGAAAAACAAGAAACAACGCACCAAAATTGGTGCGTTCTGCTTTTTTATGCTATAATTGAAAGTTTAAAAATAAAGGAGTTTGCCATGATTGGAAAGAACATAAAGTCCTTACGTAAAACTCATGACTTAACACAACCCGAATTTGCTCGAATTATAGGAATTTCTCGAAATAGCTTGAGTCGTTATGAAAATGGAACTAATTCAGTCTCTACGGAGCTAATATAGACATCATTTGTCAAAAGTTTAATGTATCTTATGTAGATATTGTAGGAGAAGATAAAATGCTAAATCCTGTTGAAGATTATGAATTGACTTTAAAAATTGAAATTGTGAAAGAAAGAGGTGTTAATCTATTATCTCGACTCTATCGTTATCAAGATAGTCAGGGGATTAGCATTGATGATGAATCTAATCCTTGGATTTTAATGAGTGATGATCTATCTGACTTGATTCATACGAATATCTATTTAGTAGAAAATTTTGATGAAATAGAGAGGTATAGCGGCTATTTCGATGGAATTGAACGTATGTTAGAGATATCTGAAAAACGGATGGTAGCCTAATGGAAATTCAAGATTATACTGATAGTGAATTCAAACACGCTTTAGCACGGAATCTTCGTTCTCTGACAAGAGGAAAAAAGTCCAGTAAGCAACCCCTATAGCGATTTTGCTTGGAGGGCAAAGTGGTGCTAGCAAGACTACAATTCATCGTATTAAACAGAAAGAATTTCAAGGAAATATTGTTATCACAGATGGCGATAGTTTTCGTTCTCAGCATCCACACTATTTAGAACTTCAGCAAGAATATGGCAAAGATAGTGTAGAATACACCAAATATTTTGCAGGTAAAATGGTAGAGTCTTTAGTAACAAAATTGAGTCATTTGGGATACAATCTTTTGATAGAGGGAACTTTACGAACGATTGACGTTCCAAAGAAAACAGCACAACTCTTGAAAAGTAGGGGATATGAAGTACAATTAGCAATAATTGCGACAAAGCCCGAATTGTTCTATCTGAGCACCCTTATCCGATACGAAGAACTGTACGCTGTCAATCCAAATCAAGCACGCGCAACTCCAAAAGAACATCATGATTTCATTGTAAATCATCTAGTTGATAATACACGACAATTGGAAGAACTGGCTATCTTTGAAAGAATTCAAATTTATCAACGAGATAGAAGTTGTGTATATGATTCAGGAGAAAATACAACTTCAGCAGCAGATGTTCTTCAAGAGTTACTGTTTGGGGAGTGGAGTCAGGTAGAGAAAGAGATGCTTAAAACTGGAGAAGAAAGATTGAAAGATTTAACTAATCGAAATGGTTGTTAGATCTTGAGTTTAAAAATATAGTCTACTTATAACTTTTGTTAGTTGTTCAAGGTGGGCGAAAATTTTTTAGAACTAAAAAACGCATAGTCTCAGGTGTTGAAAAACTTGAAATTATGCGTTTTATTATGTGACTATTAGTCCGACTCGCTCCGCTAGGTGCGAGACAAAAAAATCACTCGCTATGCGAGTGCGCGTCGAATGTTATGCCAAAAAAACTCCGAACTCGATACAATAAAGGTGTTCAAGCCAATGTTAGGAAGTATTCCACCGAGGATAAGTGTTTCGAGTTTCATGGGTTATTTAAAAGGTAAAAGTACACTTAGGATGTTGGACAGGCATACCAACCTCAAGTACAAGTTTGGGAATCGGCATTTCTGGGCGGAAGGTTATTATGTGAGTACAGTAGGGCTTAATGAAGCCACAATTAAGAAATATATTCAAGAACAGGAAAAGCATAATATAGCACTAGATAAATTAAGTGTAAAAGAATATGAGGATCCCTTTAGGGATAGTGGTAAGTAATACTAAAGCCGCCTCTTTGAGAGGCAAGTGACGAGTCAAGAGCACTTGAACAACGTGAAAGCCAGCGACTTTAGGCGCTGGCTGGTAATTTGGGCTTATAGCTCTGGGACAAACCACCCGTTAGACGGGTGGTCATGATTATAAGAGCGATGAGTTATAAATATTTTGAAATGAGTTTATTTTCCGTTAGAGTGGTAGTATCTTATGATTAAATAGATTTCAATAATTCTTATAAATTTTCAGATGGTTGATTGTTGAAAATCTTTAAAGAATCTTCATTTGTTAGCTTTATATCACGTGTTAAACTGATTGTAGGCACTATCCTATCTCCTATCACTACTTAAATTTATTATAGCTTATTTCAAAAAGATTTTCAATTTGGAATTGAATAATCTTCCTAATTTTGTGCTGCGTAGCTGGATGATTTAACTTTTTGGTAACTCTTATTAAGTGCTAGTAAACTGATTATATAAATCAACAGTTGAACAATACCTATATATTGAAATATTTGCCAATTTTTAAAATCAATCCATGATGCAAACATAGTTCCGAAAGGAGCAAAGATACCACTAATAGTGAATATGATGCTAAAAATGCGTCCTAAGAAATTGGAATCTATAGAAACTTGGAGATGTGACATTAAATTCACATTGAACATTGAAACAGTTGTAGAGAACAGAGAAAATAAAATCAATAAGATAATTTGCGAGGACTGAAAAAGATTAATAAGTATTAAGGAGACTGCACCTGGCAATAAGAAATGAAGAAAGTATCTCGGTTCAATTTTTTTCTTGTTTAGACTGATGATAAGAGCTCCTATGATACTTCCGATAGATTGAGAAACGAGAATATAGGCAAAAATTTGATGAAATTGAGAAAACGTTGCTGTGAATGGAAGATAGAAGGAATAGATCGCATCTAAGAAGTTTAGAAAAGCGGAAGAAATTAAAATGGTTAGGAGTGTTTTGTCTTCATAGAGGTAGGTAAAACCTTCTTTTAATCCAGTAAAAAATTTTGATTGGATAGTATTATGGTGATGTAAAATGTGAAAACGATATTCACACAAAGCTGAAATAATAAAAGAGAAAGAGTTAATCAGCATACCATATCTAAATCCAAATTGATGGATAACAAAGACGGAAGCTAGCGGTGCTCCAACTCCAACAATCTCAGCCACTATTTTAGAAATAGAGTTATAGGTAAAGATTCCATCGCTGGAAAGAAGGTCTTTTATAATAGCCTTATAAGCTGGGCCGTTAAAACTAAATAAAATAGCCAGTAATATATTGACAACAACCAATATCCAGATATTTTGCGGATTATAAAATAAAAATAGTAAGAAAGTTGCAATTGCAGCAATCACATCTGTTAGAATGAGCATGCGTTTTCTATCGCTAAAATCAGCAACATATCCTGCAAATAGATTAAATAGTAAGCGAACAATGGATTCGCTAGACTGATAAAGCATCATAAAGAATGAGGATTGAACGGTAAGGTTTGCGATTAATAATTTATTGGCATAATCAAAAATAATATTACCCAAGTTTGTTGTTTGTCCCCTGATAATCAGTAGTAGGATATTTTTATTCTCTTTGTTCATACTTATATTCCTCAAGTAGCTCGTTTATGAGTGTAAATTCCTTCTCATTCTTTACACTAGTAGTGATGAGATAGCGTAAATCATCTAGTGAATGAGCAGGGCAGTTTATCTTTTCAGGATATTCTCTAAAAAATTCGATAGGGATAGGGAGCTTTGGAGGAGCTTGATGATGGCCATTCTGAAAAATAGCTAAAGTCAGTGCAATTTTACTGGGCGATGTTGGAATCTCTGCTGGTATAGAAAGACTATTTATAAGGTTCCAGTAAGTATCTAGGATATCAATTTGAAATGCACATTTGATAAGCAAAGGAATATTTCCTCCACCAAACCGCTTTCCAATTTCACAAAAGCTTACCTCATCAGTAGTGGAGTTATAAAAGAACTCTGCATGGAAAGGATGTATTTTCTCAGTTCCTAAACTGTCCAATACTTTTTGGGTCTCAGTTTTTAATCGTTGAATGAAGAGGGGATTATTATAGTGAGAGTTTGTACGGACGATATTGATGAAGGTTGTTTTAATATCTAGG
>NZ_CM002128.1:581222-605628 GCF_000448565.1 Streptococcus sp. HSISM1
GACTATTTATAAGGTTCCAGTAAGTATCTAGGATATCAATTTGAAATGCACATTTGATAAGCAAGGAATATTTCCTCCACCAAACCGCTTTCCAATTTCACAAAAGCTTACCTCATCAGTAGTGGAGTTATAAAAGAACTCTGCATGGAAAGGATGTATTTTCTCAGTTCCTAAACTGTCCAATACTTTTTGGGTCTCAGTTTTTAATCGTTGAATGAAGAGGGGATTATTATAGTGAGAGTTTGTACGGACGATATTGATGAAGGTTGTTTTAATATCTAGGATATTTCCTATATATTCATGTGTAAAAAAGTATTGGATTTTTCCATTAATAGCTATACCATCACAAGTAAACATGGTATCAAATTGTTCCTGACTTTCTAAAAGAAAATTCTCAGCTGTATAATACTCTGGTATTTGAGAGATAATATGAATATCTTTGCCAGAAGCTTCACATCTAGGTTTAATCAGAAAGGTATTAGGAAGAATATCATTTGGGTTCAATAGTTGAGGCTGACTGATTTGTTCACTCAGCTGAGTGCGCATGATTTTCTTGTCTTTATAAGTATAAGCGATTTTCCAAGCCTCTTCATCGGAGGTAAAAAGCGATTTTAAGATACCGACAATATGCATGAGTCCTTCATCTAGTGTGAAAATATCCTCTATGTTCTGTATATCTTTGAAAAAAAGAGTAGATTAATTTGACTAAAATCATCTATACAAAAAATTTGGTTCTTTAAAAATCCAACTGAAAGATAATTTTTTTCTTGTCTGCTAGGACAGATAATACCTAAATTTTCGTTTGCTTTAATACCAATACTTGCAGGAGAAAAGCGATAAATAAAATATTTCATTTTTTATACCTCGTGTTTTCTAACACCCAAGTCTCAGCTCCTAAGAGATTGTTTTTTGTTTCTCGGAATGTTGAACCATGACAAGAAAAACCGACAACAGCATCTGCACTGTGAAAAGCAGAATGCAACTGTTTACCAATTTGCGTGTAAGTAATATAGTCAAAGATAGAATACTGTTCTTTTATCGTTTCCGTTAGTTCTGGGAGTTGTTGGATGACTCCTTCCATTTTGGCAGTTAGGAGCCAGCCAGTAACTGGAAATACGGTTGGAAGTATGGGTAAGGTGTCACTACAGATGGCTGTCAAGAGAAGCTCAAGAGGATTGTAGGTCAGTTTATATTGTAGATTTTGACGAATCCGTGCACCACCAATGCGTGAAGCAATTTCCAAAAAAATGATTTCGTGTCCATCGTAAAACACCTCTAAGTGAAAAAGAAATGTTCCATTGGGATAAAGTCCATGGCTTAGTGTAGAAGCATAGTCAACAAGCTTATTGAACTGTTCTGAAGTATGGTCTAAGGAAACCGCTGCAGCTGAGATACCTTTTTTAATGAGCAAGGGATTGTAGATATATTGGGAAGGTTCACAGTAGATGATATTCCCCTGATAAACAAAGCCATCTATGTGATAGACATCTGCATAGATGTATTCTTGAACAAGGACAGTCTTATCTTTCCAAAAATGATCAGAATGAAAGGAAACCAAATCAGTCTCTCTCTTTAAATGAAAAGTATCAACAGAACCAGCTCCATCCAAAGGTTTTAGAATAATATCTTCATGTTCTTTGAAAAAGTTTTTCAATTCCTCATAAGATGAGATTTTCCGGGAATGGGGGATTTTAAAACCTAGTTCATTAACTTTCTGTGTCATTTTACTCTTATCACGGAAAGTTTTAGCTTGACTGACTGATTGTCCTTTAATATGAAATTGTTCTCGTAATTCTGCAGCCAATACCATATCAAACTCATCTAAAGCAACAATCGCATCGAAATGAGATCGTTGTAGGATTCCTTGTGAGGTTTCTTTTCTCTTTTCAGGATAATGTTGGGTAGTAACTAGAGTGACATTGGTTGGTTTATTCGTTTCAAATGATTCTACTTTGCTATCATCAATCAGGAGTGTATAGTGATGATTTTTGGAAAGACAAGAGTAAATATCGGTGTAAGTTTCACGATAGGGGTGTAAGATAAGTAATTTTGCCATGATTATTTATAACTTTCTATTGGATTTTGATAGAGGTTTTTATGCGAATCTCTATAATAAGCAAAGTTGCTCGGCAATTCAGGTAGTTTGTAAGTGGGATCAATCTGACTTTTGTAGAGTTTATAAGGGATCCCTAATGTTTGATAGGCATAGTCTGCCCCCATTGTATCCCTATTCTTTTTGACTTTCTTTAACGCTTTATTGATATTTCGAGAGTATTCCTTGTATTGTTTTAGTAATTCGATTTTAATCGATGGAAACTCATTAAAAATAAGTTCTACTGAGATGTTGTGAATATCACACTCTAAAAAAATTTCCCTAGCTACCTTTTTTAGGGCATAGCTGTGTCTATGATTGCCAAATTTTCCAATTTCTGGGAATAAAAAGTTTAATGCTTCTAGTTGACTGATGAAAAAATGTGCTAGTTCATGGCTATTAGAAAGTCTATATAACCTATTGTAGGTAGCCAGAAAAGTTTGTGACTCGTAAATAGACTTAGCCTGTTCACGAATCATATCTAATCGCAAAGGAAAGAAGACACTGTCTAATTGAGACTGAAATCCTCCTTGAAAATTGATTAGAACAAAATTTGCTAATGTTACCAAACCATCGTGGTAATTACTACAAATTTTAATGTAGTAATGATTCCCTGATAAAGGAACATGACACTGAAGTCGATTTTTATCAATTTCGATAATGTGATTAGTAACGTTGTACAGTTGACCAAGGATATCAGTCATTTTTGGACATATAATATAAATGTTATCGAAAGGAATCCATTTATTTAAAAATTTTGTGATAAAGGTTTCAATAATTTGTCCATATTTCTCTTCATGGAAGGAAAATAAACTAATTAAAGTTTGGCATGGGGTAGAGATAGGGTTTACTAAGTTAGCAGGGTAGACATTTCGGAAACAAACTTGTTCTTTTACATATAAACCATCTTTCTTTTCTTTAAAATACTCTAGCTCATCTTGAATGGGTGAAAAAGTAAATAAGTTCTTTTCTTCTCTTATCAAAGGCGATGATGGGAGAGTCTGAGCTTTAAAGATACGTTGTAAATCGTCACTATAAGTATTCTTTGCCATTGATTTTACCTCGGCTATCGACTTTGTTGATTGCAAATGGTTTGTTGGGTATATCTAATAGATAATCCTTGTTAATTTCTTTTACAATGTGTTTAGATATATCTGCAATTAGCTTGACAGAGGGATGTCTTCCATCTTCTTGGAAAGGATGATTATTTTTTTCGACATAGTATTTGAATAGTTCATATTCAGGAAAGTAATAGTCGTCCCCTAATTCCATAATGGCTTCTTTGATAATACGATAATTTTCAGTCGTAGCCAAATGCAGATTATGAAACTTTTCAGAAGCTTTAAGAAGTACATAGGGAATTGAAAATTGAATCTTAATTTTAGGGTTAATAAGTTGTACAACTCGCATAATTTGTTTAGCAAAATTAAGTATATCGTCGGACGATAGATAGACATTCTTAATTTCAGGATTGAGAAATTGATTCTTTGGAAGTCTATTCATAATATGGTTGACTTTAGACCACATTTCAACAGAACCTAGAGATAGTATTAATAAATCTGACTCAGTTAGTGCTGTTTTGACATAATTGTCAATGTTTAAATTTTGATGTAGAACAGCTTCGTAACTTTCCGACTTATTCCAAAAACGAATTTCATCATAGAACACCTTTTGTTTGGAATCTATTAAAATATGATGATCCAATTCAAGTGCAATAACTTCTAAATCCTTTAGCAAGGAAGGAGCATTAAAAATGGTCTCGTAAGGAGAAAAAGTTTTAATTTGACTGTTGGAAAAATAGTCAATACCGAGTGATAAATTTCGTGCTGTACATGCTCCTAAGAAGCATATTTTTTCAGGACGATAAGTTAGAAAATATTTAGATTCATTTGATGAGTAAAAATGTAAGCTATCCATATAGTTCACCATCATATCCTAGAATATTTAATATGGTTTGAATATTACCGAAGCCACGCATAACTTGGTCAAAGTTTAATAGCACAGCGGATTCAATATTTAATTGTACTATTCCCATCAATATCGCCATTCCAGCGCGTATATCTTTGAGATTGTATGTGTTGGATTGATAATTCGTGAGTGATAATTTGTCTAGTGTTTTTAAAGCACCATTATCTAATACTTTAATTCGTATACCTAGCTTCTCTAATTCAGCCACATGACTGGCTCTATGAATAAAAACTTCATCAAATAGAATGGAAGATATATTATGAGATGCTAGAAATTCTGATACAATGGGACCTAAATCAGTGGTGATAAATGGTGCAGCACCTAATCTTAGAAATTCAAAATACTCGGTTTCTATTTGAAATACTTTTTTGAATTGAATTGTGTGTTTATCTTCAATAATTTTTAATCCTAATTTTGTAAAAAGTTCAATGTAACTTTGGGGAATATCTTTGATAAGTATATTATCGAAAATGATATTTTCTAGCTCATCCCAGAATAGTAAAACATAGGATATAAGCATAGACATATCAGGAGGTAAGGTTATTTCAGTATTGACTATATCAATAGAATCTACTTTAGGGATTAAAATTTTATCAGATGTTAAATATTCTACAGTTCGATTAGTAGCTGATTCTAGTAATGTAATGAGGTAGCACACAGTAGGGTCTGGTGAAAGTCCGTTGATTCTAATTTCATTTGGATAAACATATGCCAAACTAATAGCATTGAAGAAAGCACCAACACTTTTACTCCCATCAGCGTAACAATTCAATGTGATATTTTTATTTAGTAAGTCATTTTTCTCAGAATAAAAGATTTTATTCTCTTCGTTATAGGTGTAGTTCGCTACGGTGGAGAGAATGTCAAGGTGTAAGTCAATAGGTCTAAAGCAAAAGTCATCTCCTCCAGGGAATGTGAACAACAGACGATGATAGCGATAGGTCAAAGCTGAGATAATACCGATGCTGGCTCGACTAATTTTATTAAGAGAGATGATGTCTTTGGGTGTATTTGTAGATTGGATTTCAATGGTGTCTTCACAGGTATATGAGTCAGACCAATGATTATTCTCTAGTTCATACAAAATATTTAAAAAGTCAAAAGCAGTGGGACAATTTCTAATAACTAATTTATGCTTATTCAGAAATAAGCAAGACAATAGAATATGAACACCAATAACTTTATCACCTTCAATCTTGATGTGATTTTTTAGAGTGGTAGAATTTTTACCCTGACTTTTCTTTTGCAATTTCATATTAAAGTGCTTAGGTAAAATGCCATCTGCTGTTTTAGAGAAGCTTTCTTTAGTCAAAGAACTTGGTTGATTTAAACTAACTTCTAAATCTTCGAAGGATATTTCTAGTAGTTTTGCATAAGCTATTAAGTCTTTAACATTGATATCACGAGAGCCATTTTCCCAGTTTGAGATAGCCTGTCGGCTTAGTTTTAATTGATTTGCTACAAATTCTTGAGTAAACCCCATTGATAATCTACGCTGTTTTAAAAAGTCACCAATCATAGGCGTATGTCTCCCTTATGTTAATTTGGTTATTATTATACTCGTATAAAATAAAATTTCAAGAATTTTCAGGCAACATTTTGTTGCGTAGCATGATGATCTAATATCTTCTGTAAATGGGGCGTACTTGTTTATGTCTAGGAGGACTGATGCGTCAGTTCTCCCGTTTTTATTTATGTGACTATTAGTCCGTCTCGCACCTAACGGAGCGAGACGGACTGAAAGTCACATAATATAAAAAAGCCTCACCAAAAAAAATTCTGGTGGGGCTTTTGGTGGGGAACCAATCAATTTTGACTGATTTTTAACCTTTTATAATAACCTAAAGTGCTGTTAAAACAACCATTTCACTTCAAATCATGTTTATAAATCATTCCCACTCTACAGTTGCAGGTGGTTTACTTGTGATATCGTAGACGATGCGGTTAACGTGGTCAACTTCGTTTACGATACGGACTGAGATTTTTTGGAGTACTTCCCATGGAATCTTCGCAAAGTCTGCTGTCATTCCATCGATAGAAGTGATAGCGCGGATGGCGATTGTGTAGTCGTAGGTACGGCCGTCTCCCATAACACCTACTGAACGAACGCCAGTGTTGACTGTGAAGTATTGCCAGATATCGCGGTCAAGACCTGCTTTGGCGATTTCTTCACGAAGGATAGCATCTGATTCACGGACTGTTTCAAGTTTTTCTTCAGTGATTTCACCCATGACACGGATAGCAAGACCTGGTCCTGGGAATGGTTGGCGCCATACGATGTGGTCTGGCATACCAAGCTCAGTACCAAGCGCACGAACTTCATCTTTATAAAGAGTGTTCAGTGGCTCGATCAGTTCAAACTGCATATTTTCTGGAAGTCCACCAACGTTGTGGTGAGACTTGATGGTTTGAGCAGTATCCGTACCAGACTCGATCACGTCAGTGTAGAGAGTTCCTTGTGCCAAGAATTTCACATCTTTGAGTTTACTTGCTTCGTCATCAAAGACATATACAAACTCGTTACCGATGATCTTCCGTTTTTTCTCAGGATCAGATACACCAGCTAACTTATCAAGGAAACGTTTTGCAGCATCTGCTTTAACGATGTTCAAACCAAACTTACCACCAAGCATATCCATCACTTGATCAGCTTCGCCTTTACGAAGAAGACCGTGGTCTACAAAGATACAGATCAATTGATCGCCGATGGCTTTTTGAAGGAGAACCCCAACAACGGAAGAGTCAACACCACCTGAAAGACCAAGAAGGACACGTTTGTCTCCGACGGTTTCACGGATTTTTTTGATCTGCATGTCAATGAAGTTGTCCATGGTCCAGTCACCTTTAGCCCCACAGATGTTCAAGGCAAAGTTACGCAAGATGTCATAACCGTGAACAGAGTGACGAACCTCAGGGTGGAATTGGATTCCGTAGATTTTCTTGTCTGGATTTTCAATCGATGCAAATGGACAGTCAGCAGAAGTACCAGTGCGGATAAAGTCAGCCGGAATTTCTGTAACAGCATCCCCGTGGCTCATCAAGACCAATTGTTTGTCTGGTGTGCCGGCAAAAAGAGCAGAAGATTCTGTCAAATTCAGTTCAGATTGACCATATTCGCGGTTACCAGCATCACCTGCAGGAACGACCTTCCCACCCAATTTATGGGTCAACAATTGCATCCCGTAACAGATTCCAAGGATTGGAATACCGAGTTCAAAAATTTCAGGATCGATATCAAAAGAACCTTCCTCGTATACAGAGTTTGGTCCACCTGAAAGAACGATCCCAACTGGATTGATTGCACGAACTTCATCAGCAGAAATCTTGTGGCTCTTCAACTCTGAGAAGACTCCAATTTCACGAATCCGACGTGAAATAAGCTGATTGTATTGGCTACCGTAGTCAAGCACGATGATTTTTTCAACATCATGCAAATCAGTTGATAGGTTTGTCATCTTATCCCCTTCTTAAAGAAATTTACTTTCCTCTATTCTAACACAAAAGCCTTGTCTTTACCAATCTCTGATTGAAGAATTAGGAATTTTACGCTACAATAGAGATAACACAGAGAAAGAGCAAGGTTATGATTCCAGCTTACATTCAAATTCATGATCAGATTAAGTCTGAGATTGATCAAAAAATATGGAAAATCGGGGAGCGTCTTCCCAGCGAACGCGATCTAGCTGAGAAATTTCAAGTGAGTCGGATGACTCTTAGGCAAGCTATTACCCTTCTGGTCGAAGAAGGAGTGCTTGAAAGACGGGTTGGAAGTGGTACCTTTATCACTAGCACGCGCGTCCAAGAAAAAATGCGGGGGACAACCAGTTTTACAGAAATTATGAAATCGCAAGGCAAGGAACCTTCTAGCCAAGTGATTTCATACCGGAAAACCATTCCTAGCCTCCAAGAAGTGGACAAATTGGGCATTGATAAGACAGAGACCATCATTCGGATGGAGCGGGTCCGGTATGCCGATGGGATCCCTGTTGTTTATGAAGTGGCCTCTATTCCAGAGAAATTTATAAAGAATTTCAATCGTGAAGAGGTTACCAGCCATTTTTTCCAAACCTTGGAGCGTCATGGCTATAAGATTGGAAAGTCGCACCAGACTATCTATGCGCGATTGGCCAAAGATAAGATTGCGGAGTACTTACAGATTTCAAAAGGGCAGGCTATTTTAGGTCTGACACAGGTTTCCTATTTTGAAGATGGGACGGCTTTTGAGTATGTAAAAAGTCAGTATGTTGGCGAGCGGTTCGAATTTTATTTGGAAAACAACTAAACTCACAATTCACAGTAATAAAAAACTCTTCAAATGTTTGAGAGACTCTCTCTCTTTGGCATTTGGGAGCTTTTTTAGGTTGAAGTCATTCTTTCTAAATAGTGATAGTAAAGGCACCATTGAAAATTTTTTAAAAAATTTAAAAAAATTTTATTATTTCTTCAATTTTTGATTTTTTTTTACGAATTAATAGATAGAAGCAGGTTTTAAAGCTTAATAAGAGATATAAGGCAGGAAAAAATGAAAAAATTAAAATCGATGTGGTAGTTGTTCCTTTGAGCGGGCATCTGTACCCAACTTTAAATCTCGTTAAACCCTTGTTAGATGATCCTTCGATGGAGATCCGGGTTTTCACAGGACCTCAGAAAAAGGCCGTTGCAGAAAGTCTCGGCTTCACGGTCGTTCCAATTCTAGAAGACAAAGTAGAAGAATTTGAACGCGCGGCAAATAACGATAAGAAACTCAATCTCTTTTCAGCTTATCGGCAATTGTCTAGGAGTCTTGATTTGATTAATCATGTATCGGATCAATTGCTAGAGGAGTGGCGCGTCAACCGTCCAGATATTGTCATTGCTGATTTTATTACTCTCTCAGCTGGTTTTGTGGCAGAAGAGTTAGAAATTCCTTGGATCACCACCATGGCAACCCAATTTGCAATCGAAACTCCTTATGGTCCTCCTTGCTTCTTCGGAGGGATGGGAGTCGCGCGTACGAAGAAGGAGGAGAAGATACAAGCACTATGCCGTAAACTCACGCGCATTGGAAAATACTGCGTGGCTTTCCTCTTACGCAAACGCTTAAAACGTTATAATTTCAAGTTGTACAATCAAAATGGAGTAGAGACCATTTACTCTCCTTATGCCATTTTTGGAATTGGTATGATGGAGCTAGAGTTAAAAACACATTTCCCTCATCAATATGCCTGGCTTGGCCCTTTGGGAACTTCTCTTGAAAAAGCAGAAGATTATCCTTTAGATCTCAGTCCTTACGAGGACAAGATGAAGGTCCTCGTGACTTGTGGAACCCAGTTGCCTTGGGCAAAGGAGAATTTGTTAGAGCAAACCAAGCAGTTGGCCAAAGAGCATCCAGAATGTCACTTTTTCGTCACCTTAGGTGATGGGGCAAAGGAATTCTCTGAAGAAGAAGTAGCGCCAAATGTGACGGTCGTCTCTTATCTGCCTTACAAAGAATATATTCCGCAGATGGACTATGTCATTCACCATGGAGGAGCTGGAATCTTTTATCAGTGTATCGAATTTAAGAAACCAGCCTTGATCTTGCCACATGATTATGACCAATTTGACTATGCGATTCGAGGAGTAGAAGCAGGAATTGCTTTTCAAGCACATCTCAATCGCACCGAAGAGATTCAAGCAGGTTTCAATGCCCTATTAGAAAAAGAATCTTGGGAAAAGTTAGAAAGACTAAACAAACTTTCAAAAACCTACAAGCCGTTGGATACCTTGGAGTTTGAGATTCAACGATTATTAAGACGTGGAACGGATGGGAAACTATGAAAATTCTTGTAACAGGTGCGACCGGCTTCCTTGGAAAATACGTGATCGATGAGTTGTTGGCTCACGATTATTCCATTGTAGCCTTTGGCCGAAATGAAAAAATTGGGAATGCTCTGGAAGGTGAGCGCGTTCAATTTATCAAAGGGGATTTGAGCTCTATTGAGGCATTAAGACAAGCCTTTCAGTCTATTGATGCTGTAGTTCACGCTGGAGCTTTATCTTCCGCTTGGGGTCCTTGGAAGGCCTTCTATCTGGCGAATGTAGTTGGTACTCAAAATGTCCTTGACTTGTGCCGTGAATATGCGGTAAAACGCTTGGTTTACGTTTCTTCTCCTAGTATTTATGCAGCTGGAAAAGACCAATTTAACATCAAGGAAAGCGATGCTCCAAAAGAAAATCACCTCAACAATTACATCCGAAGCAAATTGGCGTCTGAAAAACTTTTTTCTGACTATCCAGATGTGCCAAGTATCATCTTACGTCCAAGAGGATTATTCGGCGTAGGGGATACCAGTATTTTGCCTCGTGTCTTACGCCTCAGTCGAAAAATTGGAATTCCTTTGATTCGAGGAGGAGAGCAGCTTATGGATATGACCTGTGTGGAAAATGTTGCCCTAGCCATTCGCTTGGCTCTGGAAGCCAAAGAAGCACACGGACAAGTTTATAATATTACAAATGGAGAACCAAAGACCTTTAAGTATTTGATCGAAACAACATTAAAGGGATTGGGAGAGCCGATCCGCTATCGGAAAATTCCAGCAGGTCTAGTAGCAGGTGTGGCTTATAGCCTTGAAGGGGTGTATCGATTCTTTCATCTGAAAGCCGAACCACCATTGACTCGCTATACCTATTATCTCCTTCGATATAGCCAAACCCTCGATATTCAAAAGGCCCAAACCGAACTTGGCTACTATCCAAAAATGACCATTGAAGAAGGGATTGACAAGTATGTCCAACATGATCAAGCGCATTGATTATTTTCAAGCAGGCTATTGTAGTAGTCATTCTGGTCTCTTATTTAAAGGGATTCCGAATGAAAAAATGCAATTTCCAGCAGGTGTCTTTTTGATTCATCACCGTGAAAAAGGCTATATTTTGTACGATACCGGCTATCACTACGAGATTAAGAAAAAAGCTCGGTATTTCTGGTACCGTCTAGCCACCCCAATGCAGATGAAAAAAGAAGACCAGATCGATTATTTATTGCAAGAGCGGGGGATTGATCCGGCAGAAATTACTTATGTCATTCTTTCGCATCTGCACCCTGATCATCTCGGTGGAGCAGCCCTTTTTCCAAATGCTCATTTCTTTGTTACCCAGGAAGTCTATGAGGTGTACCAAAAACCGAAATTTAAAGATCTGATTTTTAAAGAATTTTTGCCAGCTGATTTCAAGGAACGGGTGACTTGTCTCAAAGTAGTTCAAAGGCATCCTGCTTTCCCCTATCGTCCGACCGCGGATCTATTTGGTGATGGGAGCATTCTTGTATCATCTATCGATGGGCATGCGAGAGGGCAAGGTTGTCTTTATCTGGATGAGCTCAAACTCTTCATCGGAGCAGATCTTTCTTGGGGAGTAGAGCTCTTGCCTTACACACGGCAAATGCGTCTCATTCCATCCTTGGTTCAGGATGATAAGAAGGCTTATCTAAAAGGGACTGATTTGCTGGAAACACTCTTGCAAGATGGCATTCAAGTTGTGGTCAGCCACGACCCGAAAGAACGGATTGAAAGGATTTTAAATGAAAAAAACAGTCTTTCTGAAAACCTTTATTGAAACCAGATGGTGCTACCGATTCTGTTCAAAAGAGGCCTTGAACCGATACCAAGATAAGCAATTGGCACGCTACCATGCTTTTATCACCTCTCAATCTCCCTATTTTCAAACCCATTCTCCCGAATCCTTTGGGACCATGGATAAAACCTTCATGATGACACATTTCAATGAGCTCAATACCCTAGGGGTGGATCGAGATCAGGCTTTAGAGATGGCGATTCGCGGAGAACAGACGCGAGATTTTACTGAGATGAATGGAGAAGTAGCAGTAGGCTTGTCTTCGGGGACTTCTGGCCACCGAGGAGTCTTTGTCACCACAGAAAAAGAAAGAAGTATGTGGGCTGCAGCGATCTTAGCCAAGATGCTACCGAAAGGAAAACTGTTTGGTCATCGCATTGCCTTTTTCTTACGAGCGGACAATGAACTCTATCAAACCATTAATTCAGGCCTTATTCGCTTGGAATATTTTGATATTTTCAAGGATAGCAAGGAGCATTTAGAGCGTCTCAAAGACTATCAACCAACCATTGTGGTTGCACCAGCTTCGACCTTGATTGAGTTAGCTAACTATGTCAGCAATCAGCAACTTGCGATTCAACCTGTCAAGGTTGTTTCTGTCGCAGAGATCCTAGAAGATCGAGATGCTGAGACCATCGCCAAAGCTTTTCAACTAGACAAGGTTGATCAGGTCTACCAAGCGACAGAGGGGTTTTTAGCTTGTACCTGTTCAGAAGGCAATCTACATCTCAATGAAGATATTTTGTCTGTTGAAAAAGAGTATCTAGATGATAGCCGCTTTTATCCGATTATTACAGATTTCAAACGAACCAGTCAACCCATCTATCGCTACCGCCTCAATGATATTTTGGTGGAAGAAAAGTCCCCTTGCCCTTGTGGTTCCGTCTTTACTCGAATCGCAAAGATCGAAGGACGATCGGACGATATCTTCTATTTCAATAAAGAAGATGGCAGTAGCCAGATGATCTATCCGGATTTTATTCGACGGTGCATTCTCTTTGTCGAAAATATTCAGGACTATCAAGTAACTCAGTTGGCAGATGGATCCATTACCATTGCCTTGAGTCACCGGACAGAGTCTATGGAGCAATCGATCTTTGCTCAATTTGAACTCTTAGCTCAGCAAAAACAATTCATTCTTCCAAGTATTCAATTTATCGATTACCAATGGGACCCAACACGTAAATTAAAACGTGTTCAACGACTTCAATAAAAGGAGAATCCTATGACTACTGTAAAAAGACATTTGCAAATTAAAGGCTATGGAACAGCGCTTCCAGCTCATACCGTAACTTTCAAAGACCAGACTCGTTACCGCGTGAAAGAAGGAGAAGAAACACAGATTGATCTTGCAGCGCGTGCTATTGAACAGGCTCTAAAGCAGGCAGGATTGACTATGGCAGATATTGACTGCCTAGTTTCAGCGAGCGCCGTAGGGGTTCAGCCGATTCCATGTACGGCAGCTCTAATCCATGAGCGCGTGGCCAAGGGACTGACGATTCCTGCTATGGATATCAATACCACTTGTACCAGTTTTGTATCTGCTTTAAGCACTGTTTCTTATCTGATTGAAGGTGGTGAATACCAACGGGTTCTGATTGTATCTAGTGAAGTAGGGAGCCTAGGGCTGAATCCTAAACAAAAAGAAAGCTTTGAATTGTTTAGTGATGGAGCTGCAGCCTTTATTTTAGAAGCAACAAAGGAAGATAAAGGAATCATTGCCAGTATGCAACGTACCTGGTCTGAGGGAGCCCATGATACTGAAATTCGTGGTGGTTTGACAGCTTATCATCCGAAATTGTACTCTGAAGCAACCAAGACTGATTTCATGTTTGATATGAAAGGGAAGAAAATCCTCTTACTTTCTGCCCGTGTTATTCCAGAAATGTTCCAAGAATTCCAAGAAAAATCAGGCATTTCTAAAGATGCTGTAGACTATATTATTCCTCACCAAGCAAGTCGCGCCTTACCACTTGTCATGGACAAATTGGGCGTCGGCAAAGACAAGTACCTCAATATTGTCAGTGATTATGGAAATATGGTTTCGGTAGCCGTACCTTTCGGCCTAGCCTATGCACTGGATCATGGCTATGTGAAGGAAGGAGATACCATCTTCTTGATGGGAACTGCAGCAGGGATGACGGTCAATATGTTGGCACTGAAACTTTAATGATGAATCCTCTTATTTCAAGCTCAAAAAGCATCAAGTCCCGCTAGTCTTTAGCGGGCTTTTTTGATATAATGAAAGGTATGGAAATTGAGAAAACCAACCGAATGAATGCGCTCTTTGAGTTTTATGCAGCGCTCTTGACGGACAAGCAGATGAACTACATCGAGCTCTACTACGCAGATGACTACAGCTTGGCTGAGATTGCAGAAGAGTTTGGAGTGAGCCGTCAAGCGGTCTATGACAATATTAAACGTACAGAAAAGATTTTGGAAGATTACGAAATGAAACTCCATATGTATTCCGATTACATTGTACGCAGCCAGATTTTTGATCAGATTTTAGAACGCTATCCGGAAGATACTTTTCTACAAGAGCAGGTTGAAATTTTATCAAGCATTGACAATCGGGAGTGATTATGGACAGTCTCGTCATTTATCAAGGAATACCTTGCAAACTATTAGTCGCAGAGGAAGTATTTCCTACTCGACTACAGATTATCTCGCCCAATGATATCTCCAAAGCTATGCAAATAGGTTTTAGCTGTTGGGGATATCCAAATGAAATCATGAAAGAAGTCACACCCGAAGAACTAGAATGTTTGCAACATTTCGGACGATTTCCACTGAATTGAAAAAATAGGAGAAAATAATGGCATTTGAAAGTTTAACCGAACGTTTACAAAACGTCTTTAAAAATCTTCGTAAGAAAGGGAAAATCTCTGAAGCGGATGTCCAAGAGGCAACCAAAGAGATTCGTCTAGCCCTATTAGAGGCCGACGTTGCCCTCCCTGTTGTAAAAGACTTCATCAAACGGGTTCGCGAGCGGGCTGTAGGTCATGAAGTCATCGAAACCTTGAACCCTGCCCAACAAATCGTGAAGATTGTCGATGAAGAATTGACAGCGATTTTGGGTTCAGAAACAGCAGAAATTATCAAATCTCCAAAAATTCCAACCATTATCATGATGGTTGGTCTTCAAGGGGCTGGTAAAACAACCTTTGCGGGTAAATTGGCCAACAAATTGGTCAAGGAAGAGAACGCACGTCCTTTGATGATTGCGGCCGATATCTATCGTCCAGCAGCCATCGACCAGTTGAAAACCCTTGGTCAACAGATCAATGTCCCTGTCTTCTCACTTGGTACAGAAGTCCCTGCAGTAGAGATCGTTCGTCAAGGTTTGGAGCAGGCGAGAGCCAATCACAATGACTATGTCTTGATCGATACGGCTGGTCGTCTGCAAATCGATGAAAAACTCATGGGCGAATTGCGTGATGTCAAAGCCCTTGCTGAACCAAATGAAATCCTCTTGGTTGTCGATGCCATGATCGGTCAAGAAGCGGCCAATGTGGCGCGTGAGTTCAATGAACAACTCGAAGTAACCGGGGTCATCTTGACCAAGATCGATGGGGATACCCGTGGTGGTGCGGCCCTTTCTGTCCGTCAGATTACTGGGAAACCAATCAAGTTCACTGGTACTGGTGAAAAAATCACTGATATCGAAACCTTCCACCCAGACCGCATGTCTGGTCGGATCCTCGGTATGGGGGATATGCTGACGCTGATCGAGAAGGCTTCTCAAGAATACGATGAGAAACGCTCTCTTGAGCTCGCTGAGAAGATGCGGGAAAATACCTTTGACTTCAACGATTTCATCGATCAGTTAGACCAAGTTCAAAACATGGGACCAATGGAAGACCTGCTTAAGATGCTTCCAGGTATGGCCAACAATCCAGCTATGAAGAACTTCAAGGTCGATGAACGAGAGATTGCTCGCAAACGTGCGATCGTATCATCCATGACACCAACTGAACGCGAAAATCCAGATTTATTAAATCCAAGCCGTCGTCGTCGGATTGCTGCTGGATCAGGGAATACCTTTGTCGAAGTCAACAAATTCATCAAAGACTTTAACCAAGCCAAGCAGATGATGCAAGGCGTCCTCTCTGGCGATATGAACAAGATGATGAAACAAATGGGGCTCAATCCAAATAATATGCCGAAAAACATGCCTGGTGGAATGCCAGATATGTCTGCCCTCGAAGGCTTGATGGGACAAGGTGGCATGCCTGACTTGTCAGCTCTTGGTGGAGGCGCTGGAATGCCTGATATGAGCCAATTGTTTGGCGGTGGTCTCAAAGGAAAAGCCGGCGAATTTATGATGAAACGGGCAATGAACAAGATGGCCAAACAAATGCGCAAAAATAAGAAAAAACGGAAATAATCGTTTCTAAGTGGGCCTGGAACACACTGTTCTGGGTTCTTTTAGAAACTACTACTAGAGGATCATGTTAAAAAAACTATTTCAACAAGTCATTCGTTTCTTTACAAGATTGTTTTCTTCGCACAGAAAGCCCTTTGAATTTCCTAAAGGATCGAAGAAACCACCCATCAGACCGATTATCTTTGTACCTGGGAGTTCAGCCAGTATCCAGCGATTCAACGGAACCATCCGCATGCTCCATCGCTTTTCTAGAAAAAAGCAAAGTCTCTTAAAAATAAAGGTCAATAAAGATGATTCTATAGAGATGGAAGGAAGACTAAATACAAAAGAGCCAAACCCTATGATTGTGATTGGCTTTGAGAATAATCGAGATGGCTACAGCAATATCAAGCAGCAAATCGAATCCCTTAAAATTGCTTTAACCTATCTTCTTGATCACTATCATTTTACTGAGTTTAAGGCAGTGGGTCACTCTAATGGTGGACTGGTTTTGACTGGTTTATTGGAAAGTGGCTTTTTAGAGAAAAAGAAGGTGACCGTGAGCAAGCTGGTTATTATTGGTAGTCCTTACCAATTCAATCAAGAAATGTATGACGATTTTCAAAAATGGAAGCATCGATTAGATAAAGAAGTAGAGGTCCTTAACTTTGTCGGTAGCTTTGCTGGGAAATCAGATGGCATCGTTCCTCTCTCTAGTGCCCAAGCAGCAAAATCTATTTTTGACAATCAAACCTATACAGAAGTGAATTTAAATGGTCGTAAGGCTCATCATTCAGCTTTACCCACTAATCCAGATCTAGTGAAACAATTAAGTCTATTTTTGAATCTATAATTTAATTACATAATTTCGGTTATGTAATTTTTATTTGTCTCTTGCAATCCTTAAGTAAATATGGTACATTTTTGGTAGCGATTACACATACTTAAGGAGGATTTTATGAAAAATCCCAAATTATTAGAAACAATGAAAGATTACAAGGGACGGGATGAGGTTCCCGCAGATTTTGATGCTTTTTGGGATCAAGCCCTAGCAAAGATGACTGAACTGCCTGAATACAAGCTTAAAAAACAAGATTTCAGCATTCCAAATGTGATTTGTTATGAATTAACCTTTAAAGGAACACGAGATGGGCTTGTTTATGCGCGGGTTGTTTTCCCAAAAACGGATCAAAAAGTTCCCGTTATTTTCCATTTTCATGGTTATATGGGCCGTTGTTGGGATTGGGCTGATATGCTGGCTTATATAGTAGCCGGTTATGGTGTTGTATCTATGGACGTAAGAGGTCAGTCAGGCTATTCAACAGACGGAGATCGCTCACCACTTGGTAATACGGTAAAAGGACAGATTATCCGCGGAGCCGTGGAAGGGCCGGAAGAGCTCTTTTATAAGGATGTCTACTTAGATCTTTACCAGTTAATTGAAATTGTAGCCAGCCTTCCTCAAGTAGACGACAGTAAACTTGCCAGCTACGGAGCATCTCAAGGCGGTGCCCTGGCTCTTGTGGCTGCTGGATTGAATCCTCGTATACAACGAACGGTAGCCATTTATCCATTCTTATCAGATTTCAAACGAGTATTGGAGATTGGGAACACCAGCGAGGCTTATGACGAGCTTTTCCGTTATTTCAAGTTCCATGATCCATTCCACGAAACCGAAGATCGTTTGATGCAGACATTGGCCTATATTGATGTAAAAAACTTTGCACATCGCATCAAAGGACAAGTTCACATGATTACCGGGCTAGATGATGATGTCTGTCATCCTGAAACGCAGTTTGCTATTTATAATCGATTAGAATGTCCAAAAGAGCATTTAATCATGCCAGAATATGCTCATGAAGCTATGAACGTTCAAGTCAATGATCGAGTCTATAATTGGCTCTGTGGTAGCAAGATTCCATTTCGATATGTAGAAAAATAAGTTAGAGAAGAAAATAATCAGTAGATCCATGAGGTTTGCTGATTTTATTGTAGTTAAAAGGGATCTAGTATAGATAGGGATACAAAACAGTCCTATATAACCCCTATAACATCTTTCCGAAAAACTATAATTTTCTTGAAAAATATATCTGGCTATGCTATACTACTAGTATAGAAAGATTTGGAGAAAAACATGAAACGCGAGATCTTATTAGAACGGATTGATAAACTCAAACAAGTCATGCCCTGGTATGTATTGGAATATTATCAATCGAAACTGGCCGTTCCATACAGTTTTACAACTTTGTACGAATACTTAAAGGAATACGATCGATTTTTTACCTGGGTCTTAGAATCTGGTATATCGGATGCTGACACCATGGCCGAGATCCCTTTAGACGTTCTGGAGCACATGACCAAGAAAGACATGGAATCCTTTATTCTTTACTTACGTGAACGTCCTTTGCTTAATGCTAACACAACGAAAAACGGAGTTTCCCAAACAACCATTAACCGTACCCTTTCTGCACTGTCCAGTCTCTATAAGTATTTGACTGAGGAAGTTGAAAATGAGCAAGGGGAACCTTATTTCTACCGTAATGTCATGAAGAAGGTTGCTACCAAGAAAAAGAAAGAAACCTTGGCAGCCCGGGCTGAAAATATCAAACAAAAGCTCTTTTTAGGGGATGAAACAGAAGGTTTTCTTAACTATATCGACCAGGAGTACCCTCAAACACTCTCAAATCGCGCCTTATCCTCCTTTAATAAGAACAAAGAGCGAGATTTAGCCATTATCGCACTCCTTCTCGCCTCTGGCGTCCGTCTCTCTGAAGCAGTTAACCTTGATCTTAGAGATCTTAACCTCAAAATGATGGTGATTGATGTTACTCGTAAAGGTGGGAAACGCGATTCGGTAAATGTAGCCGCCTTTGCTAAGCCTTATCTGGAGCAATATCTTGCTATTCGAGACAAACGTTATAAGACAGAAAAGACTGATACAGCTCTCTTTCTGACCTTGTATCGAGGTGTTCCAAACCGAATTGATGCTTCTAGTGTTGAAAAAATGGTGGCCAAGTATTCAGAAGACTTCAAAGTCCGCGTGACACCCCATAAACTTCGCCATACATTAGCAACGCGTCTCTATGATGCAACCAAATCACAGGTTTTGGTCAGCCACCAGCTGGGACATGCCAGCACACAAGTTACCGACTTATATACCCATATTGTCAATGACGAACAAAAGAATGCCTTGGATAGTTTATAATATTACATAACCGAAATTATGTAATATTATTTAGAGTTCAAAAGAGCGTTAGATTTTTTGAGTATCTAACGCTCTTTTATTTTTTCTATAAAAATTCGATCCAATAATTACGGTGTGGCTCAATAATAACTGGCTTTCCCCAAAATGATTTTAGATAGGCCAGGTTTGCAGGGGTGACAGGTCTTTTTTCACCATTATACTTTTCTGCACTTCCTTCCGTTAAAAAGCATTTCACTGCTTCATATGGTGTTCCGTCACTTGCTATTCGATCAATACCCATATAAGCAATTTCATCACCTGCTTTTGGAAAATCTGTAAATAGTTTACCAATAAAATAAACCGTCTTATCTTTCATTAATTCATAAGCCTTACTATTTTCCAGTCTGTTATTCGCTGCAGCGTACATAATACAAAAACTATCCACGATATCTTTCAAAGGCATTAATTCTTCTTTGCTAACGATAATTTCGTCAGGAGCAAGACCTCCAATGATTAAGTTTTCATAATGAGGTTGCTGGATGACGTTATCTAAAGCCATTCCTAATGGTAGTTGGACAGCTTGATAGCCTAATGGTTCTAGCTCCTGCTTTTTCTGGTCAACATGTTCTTGTGTAATACTGACATACAAATCATAAGGATTGGAAGATTGTTGCTTTCTAAAAAAAGCCACTACTATACGATCTAACTGTTCAAATAGACCAAGATTTTCCACTGGAACTTTCATCATCGAATATGATCCCCTTTTTTGTTCAGATTTCCTCTATATTGTACACTCATGGTTTTCGAATATCAAGTTTAAGATAAAAGATATCCATGTTAAATGGATATCTTTTACTTTATTCCACCACTGCTTCAGCAATTTCTTCTGCAGTGATACCTGCAAAGTAACGACCTAGGTTAATGGTTCGAAGGGCTTTGAGGACGTCTTCACGTTCGTATTTAACGCCACGAAGAACCTCTTCTACTGCTGCAACGTCTTCGATACCGAAGAAGTCACCGTAGATCTTGATGTCTTGGATTTTTGATTCAATGACATTAGCGAAGATTTCCACCTTACCGCTTGGGAATTTTGTGCCACGACGGACATTGTATTCAGGAGACTTTCCATAGTTCCAATCCCAGGTACCGAACTTGGTTTCCTTGATACGATTAATTTCAGCCAATTCTTCATCCGAGAAGACATATTCTGTCATCTCAGGGTATTCTTTCTTCATGTAGTCCAAAAGTAGGTCCCGGAACTCTTCAACCGTGATTTTTTCTGGCAACTCATCGATGATATTGGTCACACGAGCACGGACTGATTTAACCCCTTTGGACTCAAACTTGTCTTTAGATACCTTGAGAGCATTGGCAAGGACTGACAAATCAACGTCAAAAAGAAGGCAACCATGGTGCATGATCCGACCATTGATGTAAGCTTGGGCATTTCCACAGAATTTCTTGCCATCAATCTCTAAGTCGTTACGACCCGTGAATTCAGCCTTAACCCTAAGTTGAGCCAAGGTGTTGATCACAGGAGTTGAGAAGCTCTTGAAGTCAAAGGCCTTGTTTTCATCTTCTTTTGAAATGATGGTGTAGTTGAGGTTGTTCAAATCGTGATAAACAGCCCCACCACCACTGATCCGGCGAACCACTTCAATCCCATGCTCCCGAACGTAGTCGCGATTGATTTCTTCGATGGTATTTTGGTGGCGACCGACGATAATGGATGGTTTGTTAATCCAGAGAAGGAAGATTTGATCCTCATCTAAAAGGTGTTTAAAGGCATACTCTTCCAAAGCAATATTAAAAGCAGTATCATTTGAATAATTAATAATGTATTTCATAAGATTCCTTTATATACGATAGAGACTGGTCCAGCATTTGCTGTCCAGCCATTCTATCATTTCAAATACTATTTCTTCTTAGGTGAGTGAACTGCCAAGCCGAGTACATCCGCAAAGGCTTCGTACATCACTTCTGAGAAGGTTGGGTGACCATGAATGGTCTTGAGCATTTCTTCCACAGTGATTTCCATCTCAATGATGGTTGAAGCTTCGTTGATCAATTCAGCAGCTGCTGGACCAATGATATGCACTCCAAGAACTTCACCGTACTTCTTGTCTGCAATGACTTTAACAAAGCCTTGAGCCGCATCTGATGCAATGGCACGACCGTTCGCCGCAAAGTTAAACTTACCAATTTGAACATCGTATTTCTCACGAGCTTGTTCTTCTGTCAAACCAACAGCTGCAACTTCTGGAAGGGTGTAGATGGCTGCAGGAGTCAAGTTCAATTTGGCAACAGCATGATTTCCCTTAAGAGCATTTTCAGCCGCAACTTCTCCCATACGGAAGGCAGCATGGGCCAACATCTTAGTACCGTTGATATCACCTGGTGCATAGATACCTGGAACAGAAGTTTCCATGTATTCGTTAACCTTGATACGACCACGGTCTAATTCAAACTCGACTTCACCAATTCCTTCAAGATCTGGAACACGGCCGATTGAAAGAAGGGCTTTATTCGCGATGATATCATCTTTGCCTTCAACCTTGATACGGAGTTTACCATCTTCTTCAATGATTTCTTGCAATTTCGTATCCGTCAAGATTGTCATACCCTTACGTTCAAGGATTAAACGAAGGTTCTTAGATACTTCCGCATCCATAGCTGGAACGATACGGTCCATCATTTCGATGACTGTTACTTTTGAACCAAAAGTCATGAAGGCTTGACCAAGTTCGATACCGACAACCCCGCCACCGATGATCACGAGGCTTTCTGGAACTTCGTTCATTTCAAGGATGTCATCACTGGTCATGACAAGGGATGATTCCATACCAGGAACGTTAATCTTGCTGACTTTAGAACCACCAGCAAGGATGATTTTCTTGGTTTCAAGCAATTCAGAACCATTGACCAAGACATTCTTATCCTTAGTGATAGTACCGATACCCTTATGAACATCCACTCCGTAGCTACGAAGAAGTCCTGCAACTCCACCGACGAGGGTATTTACGACCTTGTTCTTGGTTTCAAGAACCTTATCCATATCTACTGAGAAACTTGGATTTTCAATGATAATACCACGGTTTGCCGCATGACCAATATTTTCGATAATTTCAGCGTTGTGGAGGTAAGTCTTAGTTGGGATACATCCGCGGTTCAAGCACGTTCCACCAAGTTCAGATTTCTCAACAAGAGCAACCTTACCACCTAATTGAGCTGCCTTAATAGCAGATACGTAACCAGCAGGACCCCCACCGATCACTACGATATCATAAGCGTCATCACTCTTATTGTCATCGTTTGAAGCACTTGCTGCAGCTGGTGCTGGACTTGCTTCTGGTGTTGCTGCTCCAGCTGTAGGGATGTTTTCCCCTTCTTCACCAAGATAACCGATTACTTCTGTTACAGGAACAGTTTCTCCATCCCCTTTCAGGATAGCGATCAAGTAGCCATCTTCTTCCGCTTCCAACTCCATGCTGACTTTGTCTGTCATGATTTCAAGGAGAACTTCTCCTTCTTTTACAAATTCGCCGACTTTCTTATTCCACTGAACGATTTGTCCTTCGGTCATATCTACGCCGGCTTTTGGCATAATTACTTCTAAGGCCATTTTATTTCCCTCATTTTCTTGTTTCTATTCTCTCGTTGATTAGACCAACATTGAAATCGGGTCTTCAATCAAGGCTTTCAAGTCTTTCATGAATTTGGCACCAGCCATTCCATCGACAACGCGGTGGTCAATGGTCAAGCCCAAGCTCATGATTGGACGAATGACAATTTCACCATTCACAACAACTGGTTTTTCAACCGTTGAACTAACCCCTAGGATAGCAGAGTTTGGTTGGTTGATAATCGGTCCAAATGATTGAACGCCAAACATCCCCAAGTTACTGATGGTAAAGGTTGAATTTTGCAATTCACTTGGAGCAAGCTTACCATCCAAGGTACGTCCGATAACGTCCTTGAAGGCTACGACCAACTCTGACAAGGTCATCTTTTCAGCATTATAGACAACCGGGGTCATGAGACCATTGTCCATCCCAACTGCCATTGCCAAATTGACATAGTTGTGAGTGATGATGGTTTTGCCATCATCTGTCAATGACGCATTGATGTATGGATGTTTCATCAAGGTCTTAACCACTGCTAGAGAAAGCAAATCTGTTACAGTGACTTTCTTGCCAGTGGCCTCCATAATTGGATCCAATACCTTCTTACGAAGGGCCAACATTTGAGACATATCAACGTCATAGTTCAAAGTAAAGGTTGGTGCTGTCAAGTAAGATTCCACCATCCGTTGAGAGATCACCTTCCGCATTGGTGTCATCGGAATCCGCTCGATCTCACCATAAGGTGTCACATTATCTGGAACTTCTTCCACTTTCTCAATTTGAGCAGGTGATTTAATCGTATCGTTTTCGATATTTTCAGGAAGGAAGGCTAAAACATCCTTCTTCATAATCTTACCACGATGACCAGTTCCTTGGATTTCTTGCCAAGCAATATTATGCTCTAGTGCAATTCGTTTTGCAAGTGGTGAAATGCGAACCACATTTGTGTCTTTATAGGTTTCCACGTCTTCTTTGTGGACACGACCGTTTGCGCCTGAACCAGAAACATCATAGAGGTTGATCCCAAGATCATCCGCTAATTTTCTAGCCGCAGGAGTCGCTCTTAGCTTATCATCAGCCATGACCTCTCCTATTCTATTATAAGATATCAAGGACGTAGAGGACAAAGAAAAAATAGGAGATTGACGCTGTGTTCGATGAACACAAGGAAATCTATCTTTTTTTCACAGTCCTCCGTCCGGATTCAGTTATAAGATACTAAGGGCGTCAAAAGTCACAGTGAAAATAGGAAACTTGACGAAGAAACTTTAGTTTCTAGGTAAGTTTATCTTTTTCACACAGACTTTAGCCCGAGTTCAATTTTATGATGCAAAGGGCGTTTAAAAGCGACCGAAAAATAGGAAATCGACGCAGACTTCGATGAAGTCAAGGAGATTTATCTTTTTTCCGAGCTTTTAGCCCGTGCTCTAATCTAAGATATTAAGGACGTAGAAGACTCTGCACCTAAAAAAGTACAAAGTTTCTCGTCTAATTAATTTTTTTACATAATTTATGTTATGTATTATTCTTTGTTATATGTTTTACGAATGGCATCTTTGATGCTTTCAACTGTTGGA
>NZ_CM002128.1:606732-618384 GCF_000448565.1 Streptococcus sp. HSISM1
ATTAATTTTTTTACATAATTTATGTTATGTATTATTCTTTGTTATATGTTTTACGAATGGCATCTTTGATGCTTTCAACTGTTGGAATCATTGCATTTTCAAGGTTTTGTGCATAAGGCATTGGCACATCTTCCCCCGCACAACGGCGGATTGGTGCATCCAAGTAATCAAATGCTTCTGATTCAGAAATGATAGCTGAAATTTCACCGATATAGCCACTTGTTTTGTGGGCATCATTGACAAGGACTACTTTTCCTGTTTTCTTGACAGAGTTAATGATGATCTCTTTATCGAGTGGAACCAAGGTCCGTGGATCTACTACTTCTACTGAGATGCCTTCTTCTGCCAATTCTTCAGCTGCTTGCATCACACGACGAAGCATTTTTCCGTAGGTTACAACAGTGACATCCGTTCCTTCACGTTTGATTTCGCCGACACCAAGTGGAATGGTATAATCAGGATCTACAGGCACTTCACCCTTTTGGTTGAATTCTGATTTATATTCAAGAATGATCACTGGGTTGTTGTCACGGATAGAAGACTTGAGAAGTCCTTTCATATCAGCTGGAGTTCCTGGAGCAACAACTTTTAAACCAGGAATATGGGTAAACCATGATTCCAAAGATTGGGAGTGTTGAGCTGCAGATCCAACTCCGTTACCAGCTGCACAACGGACAGTCATCGGCACCTGCCCTTTTCCACCAAACATGTAGCGAGTCTTAGCAGCTTGGTTGACGATAGCATCCATGGCAATCACCGAGAAATCCATGAAGGTCATATCAACGATTGGACGAAGTCCGGTCATGGCTGCTCCAGCTGCTGTACCTGAGATAGCAGCCTCAGAAATCGGACAATCACGAACACGTTCTGGACCGAATTCCTCTAGCATTCCTACGGAAGTTCCGAAGTCTCCACCGAACACTCCGACATCTTCCCCCATCAACAATACATTTTCGTCGCGACGCATTTCCTCAGACATAGCAAGGATAATGGTATCGCGGAAAGACATTAATTTTGTTTCCATAATTCTCAACTCCCCCTTAGTCTGCGTAAATATCTTCGAAAGCTGATTCGAGTGGAGGGAATGGGCTTTCTTCCGCAAATTTCACTGAAGCTTCAACTGCTTCTTTCACTTCTTCTTGAATCTTATCCAATTCTTCTGCACTCGCAATTTCATTTTCAAGGAGATACTTGCGAAGGTTTTCAATCGGATCTTTTTTCTTCCACTCTTCGACTTCTTCACGGGTCCGGTATTTACCAGGGTCAGATGAAGAGTGACCAAGCCAACGATAGGTGACACTTTCAATCAAGACAGGTCCTTTACCAGAGCGGACGTGTTCAACAGCTTTTTGGAATCCTTCATAGACATCGATAACGTTATTTCCATCAGGAATAAACATTCCAGGAATGCCGTAAGCAGCACTACGTTCGTGGATATGCTGGATATTGGTCATTTTCTTGATGTCAGCAGAGATTCCATAACCGTTATTGATACAGTAGAAAATTACTGGAAGATTCCAAATAGAAGCCATATTCACCGCTTCGTGGAAGACACCTTCATTGGTTGCACCATCGCCAAAGAAGCAGACGACAATCTTACCAGTCTTTTTCATTTGTTGAGTAAGGGCAGCACCTACTGCAATTCCCATACCACCACCAACGATCCCGTTAGCACCAAGGTTACCAGCATCGAGGTCAGCGATATGCATGGAGCCACCCTTCCCTTTACAAGTACCCGTATACTTACCAAGGATTTCAGCCATCATGCCATTTAAATCGATTCCTTTAGCAATGGCTTGTCCGTGTCCACGGTGGTTAGATGTCAGCAAATCATCGTCGTTTAAAGCCAACATCGCTCCAACGTTAGCCGCTTCTTCCCCAACAGAAAAGTGCGTCATTCCTGGCACTTTCCCTTTTTTACTAACTGTGCAATTTTTAAGTCCATGCGACGGATTTCTTCCATTTTACGGAACATTTCCAATAAGAGACTTTTATCTAATGTTGCCATCATTTCGCCTTTCTTAGCATTTATTCATTCTCTTTCATTCTAGCCAAAAATGAAAGCACTGTCAAAAATAATGCTCAAATGATTTCACAAACTATATACCTTGGAGGAAGGTTTTATAAGCATTTTCAACTTAAAATAAACTATTTCACAAACTTTTCTTTCATGAGATTGCATTAAAATATAAAAAACCGATAGGATCCTATCCTACCGGTCGTTATCTTATGATTGGCGTTGACCAAAGTCATGAATCATTTGTTCTAATACTTCACGACTAGGCGTTGTTAACATGTAAAGGTAATCACCTTGAAGTTCCGCAAAGGCTGCAGGCATATCTTTCTTGACACGGAATTGATCATGGTATTTAGCCAAAACTTCTTCTTCTGACAGAGCATAGGCTGCATTGGCACGACGAGAAGTTGCCAAGCAATAAAGGGGTTCAAACTCAGAAGCCGGGAAGGGTTCCCCTGCTACGATGGCAGCATAGCCACGGTACAAATCAATCGAGTGAGCGTAGTTGTAGACGTCGATGGTAAAGCCACCTGCAGGGCGATTATTGTACTCGATCGCAATATATTCATCCCCATCGCGGAAGAACTCAATGTGGAAGAAACGTTCCTTCATACCAAAGGCTTTGACAATCGCTTCCCCGTATTGACGCAATTTTGGATCCATCTCTTTAAGAACATAATAAGAGTTGTCCATCTTGTAGAGCATCAAATCGAGTGGCGTATAAGCATAGTCAAATGTAGTTGAAAAAACAATGTTGCCGTCACGATCCACTAGACCATCAAAGGTACAAATCTCACTAGAAGTGACGAATTTCTCAAAGAAATACTCAGTATTGCCATCCCATTCTGCCTTGAAATGGTCCACATCTTCTGGCGTTTCGATCTTGAAGGTTGCTGCTGCTCCTACCCCATTGTCAGGCTTAGCAATCAATGGTAACCCAATCTTCTTCACGGCCTTATCAATGTCTTTTTCTGTTTTAACCACAGCACCCGGAACGACTGGGACTCCAGCCTTCTTGAAGAGTTTCTTCATTTCGGATTTGAACTTGGTTTTCTTCAAATCTTTTGGCTTAGCCCCGAAGACATTGAATTGCTCACGAAGCGCTGCATCCAATTCCAACCAATACTCATTGTGGGATTCGATACGATCGATTGGACCATGTTTGTAAAAGAGAAAGGCTACCGCACGCTTCACTTCGTCCAGATTTTCCAAATTTTCAACTCGGAAATACTCTGTCAAACTATTGCGCAAAGGCTCATCTAACTGTTCGTACGGCTCTTGACCAATTCCCAAGACTGTGATTCCCTTGTTAGCTAGTTCAATGGTAAATTGTTGGAAATTTTGTGGATAATAAGGTGAAATAACAAGATAATTCATAGAGGTCTCCTCCCTTTTGACTTATAGATACATTTGTCCTAGGAAATAGGGCATTTGTTTGCGCCACCATTCCCAATCGTGGGCGACATCATGTCCCCATTCAGCGAACCAAGCGGGAATGTTTTTGTGATCAAAGGCTTCTTTTAGTTTGTAGAAAGATGGAAGCCCGCCTTGTTCCCAAGCTCCTAAACCAGTACAAACAACGATTTCGGCCTGACGGTAACGATCGATAAACCAGCCATCATTTTGGTTCCAGATATAATCAGATGGAGAGTTTTGGTAAATGGCTTCATCGCCTCCAAAATCACCAACAAAGAAACGAGCGTCATAGACACCACTCAAGGAAATCACTTTGTTGAAGACGTCTGGATGTTGCAAGAAGAAATTGAGGGCATGGTAGGCACCCATAGAGCAACCAGTTGTCATCATCGGGTCAAACCAGCCTGTTTTGTGTTTGATAAAAGGAATCGCTTCTTCAATCACATAGCGCTCGTAAGCACGGTGCATTTCAGCTCGATCATGAGGGTTTTTCCAATCACAAAGCCAGCTCTCACTATCGACACTGGAAAGGGTGAAGAATTGAACCCGACCTTCTTCGATAAAATGAGCACAAGCATCAATCATACCAAAGTCATAGTACTCGTTATGGCTTCCACCTGATGAAGCGAAGACCACAACAGGAATACCTGCGTGTCCATAGCGGTTCAAATACATTTCACGGTTGAGTTGGCCACTCCAGTGGCTTAGATGTTCAATATTCATAGGTTCCCTCTTTCTCTCTATTGATTTGTTCTGAGTCCATTAATCCCAATTTTCTGCCAAAAAGCGAAGGCATTCAGGTAAATGTTCAGCCCAAGCTTCTTCGTGGTGAATAGCGCCAGATTGAATCCGAATGGCAATATTTTCTAAAGCAACTCCTTGTTGGATGACGTCGTGATAATAGCGAAGGGATGAATCAATATAGGCTTGCTTGATATTCCCTGCCATCAGGGTTTTATCTGTATCATCAGCCTCTTCAGTCCCCACATAGATGTAAATGCGTTGATCTGCATATAATTTTTTACGCTCGATATAATGATTGAAGGCATCTTGATGCAGCCAGTTAGCGGATGAAAAGACCCCTAAACAACCGATTTGATCTTGGTATTCTAGGCCCAAAAATTGGGTAATATTTCCACCCAAGGAAGAACCAATCATGGCTGTATGTTCTCTGTCAGCAAGAGTCCGGTATTCTTGGTCAATGAAAGGTTTGACCACTTCCATAACGAACTCTCCGTACTCAACGCCCTTGCCACCAAATTGCATTCCAGGAATATTAGATTCCTTGTATTTCCAGGCAGAGTATTCATTCATGCGTTGGAAACCATCATTATCGATAGCAACGACAATCATGCGGCTAATATCAGGATTCCGCTTAATGGCTGGAATCACCTTCCAGGAATGACCTGCAAAAGCTTCCTTGCTATAGAGAACATTCTGGCCATCATGAAAATAGACAACAGGATAGCGTCGATCAGTATCTGTTTCATAATTCTTAGGTAATAAGACTCTCACACGACGGAGTTTTCCGGTATAAGGCACTTTCAATTCGTGTGTCTTCATATCTAAATAAAAATAGGATTTGTTCATTGTCAGAAAACTCTCTATATTCTAAAATTTTATTCATTATACCATTTTTAGAAGAAAAAGTCTGGATTTTCTCCAAACTTTTTCACTTCATACACTATTTATCCATAAATTGGGCCAAATCTTCTAAAGAACGTTCGGCAATTTTTTCATAGCGTTCTTTCTTATCTCGTATACGTGGGCCTTCTAGCTCTTTGATAATTCCAAAATTGACATTCATCGGTTGGAAATGCTTGCTGTCGGCATGGGTGATATAGTGAGCCAAACTTCCGATAGCTGTCGTTTCAGGGAAAATGGCTGCTTCTTCTCCTTTGAAAAGGCGAGCTGCATTGATTCCAGCTACCAAACCTGAGGCAGCTGACTCAACATAGCCTTCTACACCTGTCATTTGACCTGCAAAGAAGAGATTAGCTTGTTTCTTAGAACGGTAGGTTTGTTCAAGCAAATTTGGAGAGTCCATGTAAGAATTGCGGTGCATGACACCATATCTTACAAATTCCGCGTTTTCCAAACCTGGAATCATTTGGAAGACCCGTTTTTGCTCGCCCCATTTAAGGTGAGTTTGGAAGCCAACGATATTGTAAAGGCTAGCAGCCGCATTGTCTTGGCGCAACTGAACGACTGCGTAGGGTGTCTTAAATTCCCCATCACGTGGCCCTTTGTAATCATCTGGATACTCGAGTCCAACTGGTTTCATAGGACCATAGAGCATGGTTTTGATGCCTCGTTTGGCCATAACTTCAATTGGCATACAACCTTCAAAATACTTTTCTTTTTCAAAAGAGTTGAGCGGGGCTTCTTCTGCATTGACCAAGGCATCGTGAAAATCCATAAATTCTTGTTTGGTCATTGGGCAGTTGAGATACGCTGCTTCTCCCTTGTCATAGCGTGACTTGAGATAGACCTTGTTCATATCGACAGTATTGACATCGATGATTGGAGCTGCTGCATCATAAAAATAGAAACCATCGCCACCATTAAGGGCGTGAATCTTTTCTGCCAAGGGATCGCTGGTTAGAGGCCCCGTTGCGACCACTGTGATGGCATCTGTCGGCAATTCCGTAATTTCATCACGAATGACTTCGATGAGCGGGTGTTGGGATACCTTTTCCGTCACCCAGCTAGCAAAACCTTCTCGGTCCACAGCAAGTGCTCCACCGGCTGGTACCCGAGTCGCTTCCGCTGCTTCAAGGATGACAGAACCCAGACGACGCATTTCTTCTTTGAGGAGCCCGACAGCATTGGTGAGAGAATCCCCACGAAGAGAGTTGGAACAAACTAGCTCAGCAAAGTTGTCTGTTTTGTGTTGCGGAGTGGATTTCACTCCCCGCATTTCATAAAGCTTGACCGGAATACCACGTTCTGCGATTTGGTAGGCTGCTTCCGAACCCGCCAATCCAGCACCGATAACATTGATATAAGATTGAGACACGACACTAATACCTCTTTGGATGTAACATAAGTCCATATTAAAACAAGTCACTAGACTGTTTGACACCCACAAATCTTTCTAAATTGATACTCGGTCTATTATACCAAAAAGGCAAGTAAAAAGACAGACAGGAGGATTCCTGAATGTCTTCGAAAATCATTGTTTCTTGAAGTTGAATGATCTATAAGCATTCAGCTGATTTTTGTCTTCGTAACTAATGCTAAAGCCCACTTCTGTATTCCTAGGTAGTTTATCAACTTGAAGTATTTGAGTAAGTAAGTATTGAAAATCAGAATCCGTCCAATTTTCAATATCTTCATTAGTTACTTGTAGGTTTTGTTTTCGTACCTCTTTTATATCAATGTCTATATCAATTCTAAAGGTCGAACGATTATCAGCAACTCTTTTTAAGAGTAGATCTCGATCGCGAACAAGCGTTTCTTCATCAAGATTGTTGACTCTACTTGGGTCTAGGTCCTCAATTAAGGGAGTGAGTTCTTTGACATCTGTTTTTAAAATAGACTCTCTTTTTTCTTGCTCCTCAAGATAGGTTTCCGGGTTGCCACTATATTCTTTTTTTGGCACCAAAGAATAATAGGAGTCAAATGAGTCCAATTCAACAGAGTTTTTAATATAAAGTTTCCTAATCGCATCATCGCTTAAAAATGTCGAAATCAAACTACCACTTTGAACTAGCTTATTGTATGCTTCGTCTAGCCTATCATAATTGTCATCACCAGAAACATACTCCATTTCTAGGCGATAGACTTTTTTCTTCGAAAAACCTAGGAAAATTTTCTTCTCGACTTCTTTAAGTTTCGGATTATATCTGAGGACTGGAGTTTTCTCAACATAATCTTTTTCAAAATCTACATAGACATCAACAAATTTTTCAGTTCCTTCAATGTAAATTGGAGATCCCTGATAGCCGAACGTATCAGCTGTCGAGTATCCTTCCGCTTTTAGCCCTGCAGCTTCTACTACGGAACGAATATTTGATATAGCCGCATTCGCTAAATCATTATCTACTCCGTTGTTACATGATGACAATATTAATAATGTCAGCATAGGTAAGAGTACACTAATTACTTTCTTAATCGCTTTTCTTTTCATTTCTCCTCCTAGCATGCAATTTAAACAAAATCCTTATTTTCGTTACAGTTAGAATCTTAAAGGGATCAATTTCCAGTTGATTGGTGATCTTATAAAATTATCTATATTTTTTGACATAGTATCCTTCCAGATTCATAGACACAACCAGGCTGCTAGGAGGGCAGAGAGGATACTGAATAAGGATCCGATCAAGTAATACTCCGCAAAGGCTGGATTCTCCGAAATTTTATTATAGCGGGCGATGGATTTGGCTGTAAACACCAGACCGATCGAAGCAAATTGCCCATAGACCAGACAGGCACCAATCACCAAACGCTCTAAAAAGCCAATCATGGAACCAGCCCCAGTGATCGTATCCATTTTCTTCTTGCTGGTGGGTTGATACTTGGTAAACAGAATTTTAAAGGCAATATTGCTCGGTTTCCCAACTAGGAGGACATAAAAGATTAGATTTAAAGTGTCCAGAGGCAGATAGGTCGAACCATTCTTCGCTCCTAAAAGGACTAGATACGTCAAGATACCAATATGCAAGACTTGATCCAAGGCAAAGGTCCATGCGGTTGGTAATTTCAATTGCTTCTGAACGATCGGTTTTAAGAAATCTATTCCAGCATGAGTCAGTAAAATGACCAAGCAAATCCACCACAAATCTAGATGACAGAGAGAAACCACGATCAGAGGCAGAGCTACATATAGAATGTGAAGCCCGAGCACCTTCTTATCCTGATCCTTGCGATCCGCCATCTTCTGACTTTGAAAATAATAATCCGATAACAAATGACAAATCAACAAAAGGATCAAGTATGGATTCGTTACGATACTAGACAATCCGCTCATGGGCTTCTCCTTTCTCTAAGCTTTGAATACAAGCTAGTGCTGCTGCTCGTCCCCGTAAATAAACACGAATACTGCTACTCTTTAAGCGCTTGGACAGGGCGCTTGGGTTGATGGCTAGCGATTGGGCCAAATCTTGCTGACTAAAGTTTTCACTATAGACAGATCTCTTTAGCAGATTGAGCAGGATCTCTTCCTGACTCTCTCTCCAGCCCGAACGTATGGCCTCTCCAGAAACGATGAGCGCATTCACCACTAAATCCTGGCTGTCATTACCGCTCAAAAATAGATCTGGGTATTGCCATAATCATTTTTCTGATGGACCAGATTAATGGCTGCGCGTGCATTCCAATAGGCTGGTCCATCTGCACCGATACTTTGCAGAGGATCAATATCCGTTACAATCTCCCCGAGGCCAATGCCGAAACGAAGTTGAGTCGGTTTTAGTTCTGAACGCAAGGTATCGATAATTTGAAAAACGGGAGCCTCTACTTTCAAAAGGGCCTGAAACTCATCGCCCAAAGTTAAGGTAAAAGCCGATGCTAGGCAGTCTTTAAAAAGCTCATTGATCTTTTGAAGCGTTTTTTCTAACTGTTTTTGCAGGTCAAAACGTTCTTGTACGATTTTGGAATCAATCACATCTGCAATCAAAGCAAGATACATAAGCCCACCTCCTTGTGTCTATTATAACGAAAAAACAAAAAATGTCTATTATAACAGACATTTATAAAAATTGCCGTTATAATAGACATTGAATCGTTTGAAAGCTTATTTCACTTTTTCTTCTTCGTAGTCGCCATTGCTACATACGACTTGTTTGCCGCCACCACGAACTTTTTTCTCAACTAAGTAGTGGCCACATTTTGGACAATCCCGACCGATCGGCTTATCCCAAGAGGTAAATTCACACTCTGGGTAGCGATTGCATCCATAGAAGATACGGTTGCGCTTGGTTTTGCGTTCGATGATTTGTCCCTGATGACACTCAGGACACTCCACGCCGATTTCTTTGACAATGGCCTGGGTATGACGACAATCTGGGAAATTGCTACAAGCATAGAACTTTCCAAAACGTCCTAATTTAATCACCATCGGGCTTCCACAAACTTCACAATCAAAACCAGCTGGTTCGTCTTTAATTTGGATTTTTTCCATCTCTTCTTCAGCCTTTGCGACCTCTTTAGAAAATGGTTTGTAGAAAGCATCGATGACTTTTTGCCACTCTTCTTTTCCAAGTTCGACATCATCGAGTTTACCTTCCATCTCTGCTGTGAAGGTCACGTTGACAATATCTGGGAAGAATTCAACGATCAGTTTATTAACGATTTCCCCTAACTCTGTTGGTTCAAAGCGTTTGGCTACCAGCTTCACATAATAGCGTTTTTGAATGGTCTCAATCGTCGGAGCATAGGTTGAAGGACGACCAACACCGTTCTCTTCCAAGGTCTTAATCAAAGTCGCTTCAGAATATCGAGCAGGTGGTTGGGTAAAGTGTTGCTCAGGCTTGCTATTGACTTGCTTGACAATATCACCTTCTACCATATCCGGCAACATCTTGTTCTTATCTGAGTCGTTATAAATAGCCAAATAACCATCAAACTTCACCTGGCTCCCGTTTGCCGTATACTGAACCCCATTTTGACCTAAACGGACATTCATGGTATCAAAGACAGCTGCTGTCATTTGACTAGCTACAAAGCGGTTCCAAATTAAGGTGTAGAGTTTTAATTGGTCTTTGTCTAAGTATTTAGCAATGCTCTCAGGAGTATTGAAGACGCTGGATGGACGAATTGCTTCGTGGGCATCTTGGGCACCAGAAGCATTCTTCACACGGCTTCCATGCTTAGAGTATTTCTCACCGAAGCGATCCACGATAAAGTTCGCTGCCTCATTTTGCGCAACCGGACTAATCCGTGTAGAATCGGTACGCATATAGGTAATCAAACCTTGAACACCAGAGCCAATATTGATTCCTTCGTACAATTGCTGAGCGACCATCATGGTCTTGCGTGTACGGAAGTTGATCTTATTGGCAGCATCCATCTGCATAGAAGAGGTGGTATATGGAAGTGGCGCATTTCGACGACGCTCTTTCTTCTCAACTTTTTCGACGGTGAAATCTTTCCCATTTAGGCGGTCAAGAACCGCTTTTACATCTTCATTCGTATGAAGTTTCATCTTCTTACCGTCAACTCCATAGAAACTAGCCTGGAATTGCTTGGTTCCTTTTTTGAAGACACCATCGATGGTCCAGTATTCTTCCGGCTTGAAATCATTAATTTCATTTTCACGATCAATGATTAATTTAAGGGCAACAGATTGCACGCGCCCTGCAGAAAGTCCTTTTTTGACCTTTTTCCAAAGAATAGGCGAAATTGAATACCCTACAATCCGGTCCAAGACTCGACGTGCTTGTTGGGCATCGACCAAGTCCATATCGATTTGGCGCGGTTCTTTGAAGGCATTTTTAACTGCATCCTTGGTGATTTCATTAAAGACCACGCGGTTCTTTTCTTTGGCATCCAAGTTCAAAATATGAGCCAAATGCCAAGAAATAGCTTCTCCCTCGCGGTCCGGGTCACTTGCGAGAAAGACTTGTTTGGCTTTTTTAGCTTCTTTTTTCAAATCATTGATCAAGGGACCTTTTCCGCGAATATTGATATACTCCGGTTCATAGTTATTGTCGAAGTCAATCGACATGGTTGATTTTTTCAGGTCCCGAATATGGCCAACACTAGCCATAACTTTGTAGTTACGACCAAGGTATTTCTCGATTGTTTTCGCCTTAGCAGGAGACTCCACAATCACCAAATTTTTCTTGGTTGTACTGCTTTTCTTTTTTGTTACCACGTTTTATCCCTCTGTATTGTATAAATCTCATTGAGTTTAATACATTTTAAGAAAGATGTCAACTAGGAACTTCTCCTATAGGAAAATCACAATTCGTATTTCAATTCATCAAGAATGTCCTGGCCTGAGGTGACAAGCTTTGCACCTTCTTGAATCAGATGATGGCAGCCTGCAGATTTTCCATCTAAAATATTTCCTGGAATAGCAAAAACGTCTCGGCCTTCTTCCATAGCACGCTCACAAGTAATCAAACTGCCTGAACGGAGTCGAGCTTCTGCCACAATCACAGCTTGACAGAGGCCTGCAATGATGCGATTTCGCTCAGGAAAATGAAACTTAAGTGGTTCCTGTCCTGGACCATACTCGCTCAAGATCAGATGGTGTTCCCCCATACTGTGTCTGC
>NZ_CM002128.1:619315-623315 GCF_000448565.1 Streptococcus sp. HSISM1
CAAGCTTTGCACCTTCTTGAATCAGATGATGGCAGCCTGCAGATTTTCCATCTAAAATATTTCCTGGAATAGCAAAAACGTCTCGGCCTTCTTCCATAGCACGCTCACAAGTAATCAAACTGCCTGAACGGAGTCGAGCTTCTGCCACAATCACAGCTTGACAGAGGCCTGCAATGATGCGATTTCGCTCAGGAAAATGAAACTTAAGTGGTTCCTGTCCTGGACCATACTCGCTCAAGATCAGATGGTGTTCCCCCATATGTGTCTGCAGTCTTTGATTGCTTTTAGGATAAAAGACATCTAGCCCTGTTCCAATCACTCCGATGGTCTTACCACCATTTCGTATACTGGCATAATGAGCTGTCGCATCAATTCCCTTAGCAAGTCCACTAACAATGACCAGTTCATTTCCAAGTTCCTTAATTATCTTCTCTACAGAACGAACCCCTTCTCGCGTGGTCTCTCGAGCTCCAACAACTGCAATCTTCGGTTTGCTTAACAGTTGCAAATCCCCTTGGTAAAAAAGGAGTACAGGAGGATTGTAGATCTGTAGCAATTCCTCAGGGTATTCAGGATCAAAAATGGATAGAGATGGGAACCGTTCAAACTCCTTGTGTAAATGGTCTTCATCCAGTTGCCGGTATTTGTCTACAAAATGAATAATACTGCGACAGCGAGCGATCCTTGCTATCTCTTCTAAGCTTGGTAAGACTTGCTCTTTCCTACAGTAGTCCAAGACTCTCAAGACTTGCTCATTTGATAAACCGGCTTCTTTTAATTTAAAGATTTCAAATTTCTCCATGGTCACCTTCTACTTCCTCTCACTTATTTATTCGAAAAAGAAAAGAAAAAAGCTCTATTTCTAGAACTTTTTTTGATATGTCGAAGAATAAAAGTAAGATGCGGCACCAATCAAGTTGCTTTCATTATGGAAGCGAGCCGCTTGGATGGGCAAGGCCTCAAATTGTTTATGCCCTTTTTGAGAGAGCAGGTCATGGTATTGTCGACTGATCTCATCGATCAGTAGTGGTTGACTACTAATGCCCCCTCCAATCGTCACCCTCTCAAGCAAGAGCAAAGATTGAAGATTAAAAATCAGAATAGCAATATCGTGGCAATAAGCCTGAAACAAGGATGTCAGCTCATCGTTGCCCCCTTGATCAAGAGCCTTGAAAACAGCTATACCATCTGCCTTTTCTAGGTTTAAGATGTGACTAGCCTTCTCAACAAATTGAACAGCTGAACCGGTGTTTTCCAAAAGATTGGAAATGCCTTGCAAAAAGAGTTCACGATGAAAGCGGCGATTTTCTGGTGTTCTTTCTGCCTTACCAATAGACCGAATGTATTCTGTCAGTTGCCATCCTCTCAATAGGTCACCATTAGAAAGAAGAGCGAGACCTACTCCTGTCCCCAAGACCAAGGTCGCACCACATGGACAATCTTTTAGATTACCAAGCCTTGCTTCTGCTAGACCAGCGGCTTCTCCATCATTGAGAACAGTGACGGGTACTTGAAATGTTTGTTCGAGTCTACTTGCTAGAGGAATGCCGCGCAAATATGGAATGAGACCACCTCGAAAGACAAAGCCAAGGCTCTTTTGGATCTCACCAGGGCATGAAATGGCGATCCCCTCGATTTCTTCCCTTACGGGTGTAATGATTTCTTCTAATCCTTGCCAAAACTCTTCAATCGTAAGTGGTGTTGGGATCTTGTCTGTATGAACCAATTGATAGTCCGCATCCATCAGACCATATTTTATAAAGGTTCCTCCGATATCGATGGTAAATAGCATGACCTAATCCTCACACATTGATTTGACGGGTTCAAATGAACGCCGATGGATAGGCGTCACTCCCAGTTGGTCGAGGCCAGCCAGATGCTTAGTAGTCCCATAACCAGCGTTCTGAGCAAAATCATAACCCGGATATTCGCGATCAAACTCTTCCATCATCTGATCCCGAGTCACCTTGGCTACGATAGATGCTGCAGCAATGGATAAGGAGTTGGCATCCCCTTTGATGATACTAGTTTGGGAAATAGGAAGATCTAACCTCATGGCATCAATCAAAAGATGTTGGGGTTGAGGATCTAGCTGACCAATGGCCTCCATCATGGCTAGCTTCGTAGCTTCATAGATATTAACCTGGTCAATCACTTGATTGTCCTTGACGCCGATTCCGATCGCAATGGCGTTTTGGAGCACAGCCTCATAGATTTCCTTGTGTTTGGATTTTGGAATCTTTTTACTATCGTTGAGTCCTGGAATTTTACAATTTTCCGGCAGAATGACGGCCGCTGCGACGACAGGGCCAGCCAAAGGACCTCTCCCTACTTCATCCACTCCTGCAATGAGCTGAATCCCTTGAGTATAAAGTTCTTTTTCATAGGCTAGCATTTTTTCCAAACGTAAATCTTCGTCCACTTGTTTTTGGAGTTCGCGTTTTCGTTTGCTGATAGCCGCTTGAACGCCTGCTCGACCATCAAGGATCAACTCTTCAAAGAAGGGATGATCTAGCTCGTCAATCATTGCCAAACGCTCTTTAACTTCTTTAATTGTTGGCATCTATTTCACCTACACGATCCAGCGTATACCGTCCCAATTTTCCATCGCGAACATCTTTAACAAAGAGTTGGTAAAAACGGTCGTAATCCTCACGAAATCCTAATTTCTGGGTCATTTCCATAATGATTTCAGGAGCTTCTTGTTCCAGATCCATTTGTTTAAAACGTTCCTGCAAAACAGTTGGGTAGTGCTCTTTAAAATAGTTAAGGCCAAAAATGGTCACTTCATCCATTGGAAGCAACTGGTCCTTAATGGCGCCTGTTAAAGCAAGCTTTAAGGCCACTTCTTCATCTTCAAACTTGGGCCAGAGAATCCCTGGAGTATCCAAGATTTCAAGGTCTTTATTGGTTTTCAACCATTGTTGCCCCTTGGTCACCCCTGGTTTATTTCCAACAACAGCAATCTTTTTCCCCGCTAAGCGGTTCATAAGAGTTGATTTCCCGGCATTAGGAATCCCGATAATCATGGTCCGAAGGGTTTCAATCTGAATCCCTCGTTCCTTCTGACGAGCAATTTTATCGGCCATCAAAGACTTAGCAGCATCTGTGACCTTCTTAACCGTAGATTGCTCTTTGGAGTTGATAGCCAAGGTTTTAATGCCTTGAGACTCAAAATAGTCCTGCCATTCTTTTGTTGCCACAGGATCTGCCAAGTCTACCTTGTTCAAAATCATTAATTTAGGCTTATCACCAACAATTTTCGTTAACATAGGATTTTGGCTTGATAGGGGTAAACGAGCATCTACCAGAACCGTCACAAAATCCACAAATTTTAAATTTTCTTGTACTTGTCTTCTAGCTTTGGACATGTGTCCAGGAAACCATTGTATAGTTGCCATGTTCTCCATTCCTTTCCAGTTCAATCTCTTCTATTATACCATGTTTTCTTGAATTCTCAGCCTTAAACGAGAATACAAAAAACATACTAAGATTAGTAGTGAAGAAATCTCCGACGGGAGAGAGTACTCACTACTTTTTCTTTATGTTAAAGTAGAGGTGTCTTGTTAAGTCGTAGCTTCTTTTGGCGCTAGACGTCGTACAAAAAACTGGCAAGACACCTGTTTTAGATAGAATTTTATCAAAGTATGTTGGACGCTAGACGCCGAGTATTGAAAATGAAATCACTAAAATAAGGAATCATTCAAGACAAAGAGGTAAACATAATGCGGACAGTTTTTGGAATTGATGTGAGTAAAGCAAGCTCAGAAGTCGCTATTCTTGTGAATGGTGAAAGGGTTCATGGCTATACTATGCCTAATGATATTATCGGATTTTCTCGTCTACTGGAGGATCTAAAGACCGTGAGCAATCCCGAAATTATTTTCGAAGCTACTGGTGTCTACTCTCGCCGACTTCAGGCCTTTCTAGAAGAAAACAGCTATGACTATACACGTCTTAATCCTTTGGAAGCTAAGAAGCAACTTGATGGATTACGAGT
>NZ_CM002128.1:625108-628771 GCF_000448565.1 Streptococcus sp. HSISM1
CATTGATCTCAAACACTATGAATCAGGAGATTTTCTAGGTCAAGAACATATCACGAAGCGTGGGAATCCTTATGCAAGAAAAATTCTGTACAAATGTATTCACAATATCGCTTCAGCTAGCCATACCAATCCTTGCCATATCGCAGATTTCTATGAGAAACGAAAAAGACAATCGCAGATAACTTCAACTAAGCAACATACGATTGCCTCTATACATCGTCTCATTAGGACAATGTATTATCTTATAATGCATAATAAACTTTACGACTATTCTTTAGCCCAAAGTCATTAAAGTCATCTATGCCCTATAATTCTAACACCTTGTTTCAAAAAATGCCAGATAAGGTGTCATTTTTCTATGCTCAAATATCAAAAAAATGGCTCGAACTATCCCTCAAAAAATTCTCTTCATACATTTTCAAGAATAATGGTGAGTCAGAAACCGTATTATACTTGACAAATGGTAGAAAAATGAAGCTACCGAAGTAACTTCTATTTCATATTCTAGCGAATTTGCTCAAAATGCAAATGCACGGCGATGTGATCACCATAGCCGCTCCGTTCCAAATCACGTTGCAAGCGATAAGAAATGTAGTGTTCTGCAATGGTAATATAACCTGCTCCCAACAAGCGTTGTTCCACTAATGATTGGATCATACTGATGGTTGCGCGTTCTACTTGGGCTTCATCCAAATCCATAGCAACTTTCTTGGTCACTTGAGCTAGGTTTTGTCGCAAATCATCTGTCAAAACATAGACAACTTGCGCAGCTTTCAAAATAGCTTGGTAAATTTTATCTGGGTTGAATTCAACCACTTCTCCACTACGTTTAATGACTTCCATCGGAGTCTCCTTTTTGTTTAAATTTTCATGAATACTTCATTTCCCTTAGAAAGAAATGAAGACCTACTACTTTATTATATAATTTTTTTGCCAAGAATCAAAGCTCTTTTCAGGACTTACTGTGCTTGATTGGATGAAAAAATCTAACGATCACTTTTTTCCATGACCACATCTTCTTTTTATAGCTGTAGGTCAATCTCCAAAGATGGTCAGAGACATGATCCAAACGGAAGGTCTTCAAAATCTTCTTCAGAGGTAACTTCTCCATCTCTACTTTTCTAAGGAGTTCCACTAATAGTTCACCACCAGCATTGACAGCAATCAGCTGATCTTCGTCACTATCATATTGGAGAAGGATAGTTTTAGTCGGTTTATAGAGAACATTATAGAGATTATAGGCTCTATCGATTTCAAAATGTTTATCCTTATCAGCTTCTCTTGAGTAGCGGTGTATTGTAAGGGGACCAATTTGAAAAGCTCCTGCTAAACTAAAAATGAATCCTAAAGCTGCTATCGTTTCCCAAAGAAGATTGAGTAGCTTGGAATCGAAATCAAATATGAAATGAAGGAGCAACAAAATAATCCCTGTTCCAAATCCAATTAAAAGTAAGAGAGCGCCGATGCATCCAGCTTTTTCACCTGTTTTAATGGTCGGTTTATCATGGACTATCACACCATTTAACTTTTCAAGGCTATGACGTTCTTTAAATTTTTCTAGTTCTGATTTTTCTGAATCCGTTTTTTCTGACTCTGTTTTTTCTAACTCTGACATACATTCCTCATGACAATTTTATTAATAATCCGGACGAAGAACTCCCGTAATGATCTCTTTAGTAGCATGGTAATCCCCATCTACTACAACCTTGATGATACGTTTCGCTTCTTCTGCCGGTGCTGGCACCAATGGCAAACGAGTTGGCCCTGCTTCAAAGCCCATATAGTTTAAGACAGCTTTGACAGGAGCTGGACTCGGATATGAGAAGAGAGCGTTGACTTTAGGGATAAATTGACGTTGGATAGCCGCAGCCTTTTTAATATCGTTGTGTTCAATGGCTTGGAACATCTCATGCATTTCATCTCCATTTGTATGAGAAGCTACTGAGATCACTCCATCAGCCCCAAGATTCATCGCATGGAAAGCATCTCCATCTTCCCCTGTATAGACGAGAAATTCTTCTGGCTTGTGTTCAATCAAATAGGCCATATTAGCAAGGGTTGTACACTCTTTGACCCCAATAATATTTGGGTGTTCCGCCAAACGAAGCATGGTTTCAGGCGTCATTTCCACAACCACGCGTCCAGGAATATTGTAGATAATAATCGGAAGATTGGATGCATCCGCAATCGCTTTAAAGTGTTGATACATTCCTTCTTGAGATGGTTTGTTGTAGTAAGGGACGATAGCCAATCCTGCTGCAAAGCCACCAAAAGCATCCACTTCTTTAACGAACTCAATCGAGTCGCGGGTTTCATTGGTTCCGACACCAGCGATCAAAGGCACTCGACCATTGACAATCTTTTGAACGGCCGCAAAGAGTTGCAATTCCTCATCGTGGGTCAGAGTTGGACTTTCTGCAGTCGTTCCAGCTAAGAGAATCCCGTCTGTATGATGTGCCAAGAGGTGCTCAATCAAGTCAGGAAGAGCGTCAAAATTAATGCTCCCATCTTCATGAAAGGGGGTGATAAATGCAGTGATGATTTTACAATCTTTTAAATCTTGATAAGACATAGGAAAACCTTTCTCTATATAAGAAAGAGGCTGGGGCTTGCTTGCCTTTGCCTCATGATCTGTTCATAAAACAAGTTGATTTGTTAGTTAGCTACGGAAGAAATCAAACTCTTCGAGTTGCAGATTTCTGAATCGTGACGCAGTGGTTGATTGGAACTACTCATGTTTGCAACATTCGTACTTCCTAATCAACTGTGCGGGGGAAAAACTACGAAATCAAACTCTTCGAGTTACTGATTTCTGTTTTTCTCCCTATTTCAACTCAAATTTCAATTCAGCTGTTGGACGTACGAGCCCACGTTCGTGAAGGGTTTCTGCGATTTGGACTGAGTTCCATGCAGCTCCTTTAAGGAGGTTATCTGAAACCACCCACATATGGATTCCTTTTTCAGCATCCAAGTCTTTACGAATCCGTCCAACGAAGGTATCACGTGAACCTACAGCATTGACTGCTTGAGGGTAGATTTGGTGAGCAACATCGTCTTCAAGGACTGCACCTGGGAATTCTGCAATAGCAGCTTTCACTTCGTCAATTGGTGCCACTTCTTTTGTTTCGATGTAGACTGACTCTGAGTGAGCTGACAAGACTGGAATCCGCACACAAGTTGCTGAAACGGCAATGCTATCATCTTCCATGATTTTCTTGGTTTCATTCGTCATCTTCATTTCTTCGTAAGTATAGTCATTTTCTGTGAAGACGTCAATTTGTGGAAGAGCGTTGAAAGCAATTGGGTAATGTTTTTTATCACCACCACATGGCAAGATTTCTGCTTTGACATCGCGTGGGTTGACCCCATCATTCAAGACTTCCTTCAACTCACGTTGGGTTTCAAGAATAGCTCCCATACCAGCACCTGATACAGCTTGGTAAGTAGACACGATGATACGGTCCAAGCCCCATTTTTGACGAACGGGTTCAAGCGCTACCATCATTTGAATGGTCGAACAGTTTGGACAAGAGATGATTCCGTGTGAGCATCAAGAGCGTGGGCATTCACTTCAGGCACTACCAAAGGTACATCCGGATTTTGACGGAAGTAAGAAGTGTTATCAACCACTACTGCGCCTGCTTTTACCGCATAAGGTGCATA
>NZ_CM002128.1:629598-660680 GCF_000448565.1 Streptococcus sp. HSISM1
AAAGCAATTGGGTAATGTTTTTTATCACCACCACATGGCAAGATTTCTGCTTTGACATCGCGTGGGTTGACCCCATCATTCAAGACTTCCTTCAACTCACGTTGGGTTTCAAGAATAGCTCCCATACCAGCACCTGATACAGCTTGGTAAGTAGACACGATGATACGGTCCAAGCCCCATTTTTGACGAACGGGTTCAAGCGCTACCATCATTTGAATGGTCGAACAGTTTGGACAAGAGATGATTCCGTTGTGAGCATCAAGAGCGTGGGCATTCACTTCAGGCACTACCAAAGGTACATCCGGATTTTGACGGAAGTAAGAAGTGTTATCAACCACTACTGCGCCTGCTTTTACCGCATAAGGTGCATATTTGGCAGATGTTGAACCACCAGCTGAGAAAAGAGCAATATCAACGCCTTCAAAAGCATCTTCAGTCGTTTCTTCGATGGTCACGTCTTGCCCTTTAAATTGCAAGACTTTTCCTGCAGAACGTGCTGACGCAAGGTAGCGAATTTTATCGATTGGAAGAGTAGATTCTTCCAACATTTTGATCATTTGAGCACCAACGGCACCTGTAGCACCGACAACAGCAACTGTGTATCCCATAGTAAATCCTCTTTCAAAATTTTCTAAAAATTGAGTATTTGTACTATTATACAATTTTTTGGCATAAATGAAAAGTACCAACAGTAGGAAAAAATCCTGATTCTAAGACCAGGATTTTTAATGGTTATTTATCATAAAAGCTCTTTAATTCAGGTCATAGTTCAAGTCACTTAAATCTTTCTTACCTTGTGTTTCTTCAGCAAGAAATGGAACTTGATGGATCCCCTTTACACCTGCTACGATAGACGCCGGAAATGAAACAATTTCTTGATTGATGTGGCTGACATTACTGTTGACGATTCGCTTCGCTGCAGCAAGATCTTCATTTTCGTCAGCAATTTCCTTTTGTAAGGCCAAGAATTGGTTAGAAGACAAGAGCTCTGGATAGTTTTCACCGACTGCACGAATTTGTGCCAAGACATCATTTTGATTGGTAATGACTTGATTGGATTCTTGAATAGTCGCTCCTTGGCGTAAAGCAACTAAATCAGTGAAAATCTGTTGCTCATGTTTGGCATAGGCTTTGGCTACTTTTAGCATTTCCGAAATGGTATCATAGCGTTTTACGAGAACGATATCGACCGTTCTCTTTGATTCTTCAATGGTCACTAGATAGCTATTGAGACGATTTCCTACACTAATAAACCAAATAGCCAATAGGGCAACAAATATGATTAAGCCGATAATGAGATTCATGATGCTTCTCCTTCAAAAATTGCTGTTATTTCTTTAATTAAAGCTAGTTCTCTGCATAATTTATGATATTCAGATACCAAAGATAGTTGATCAATATCTTCTGGTTTTTGGGGCGTCGGAAAGATATAGCGATCGGTATACAAAGAAATAAATAGTTTCTTGTCTTTCAAAAATACACACATGGCATTTTGAGAAATTTGTCGATCAAACCATTCCAACATCTTAGGGGTGAGAAATTTACGGGCAGACAGTTCATCCGTGCAGTAGATATTGTAATTTTCGTTATTGCGAATATCCTCGGTTTCAATCTGAACTTCATCTCCTCTGGCTCCAGGATAAACCCCATTCACCTCCCTCTTAAAAAGAAATGATTTCTTGGTCGGAACCACCCGAAGATGACCCGAGAAATTGATCGGTAGACATAAAGAGAACACTTGTCCAAGGAAATCTGTAACTTCCACATGTTCCGTCCTCGTATGACCATTAGATGTCCGGTAACGAGTCTCTGTATGATGGGCATAGAGATTTGACACCGTCAGCTCTTTGTCATCATGAAATGATAGCTCTTTGAAACACAGAAAATCAGTCGACCGAGGACATAAATGCGAGAGAGCTTCAGAAGGGATGGAACCGTCCTCTTTGATCGAAGCCTTAGGAAAAACTTCCTTTAATACAGGCGACAAGATATCATCAAGATAGATTTCATCGTTCGAACGAATTCGATCCCCAAACAAGGCTTTTCTTTTTTATATTGTGGCCAATAATACAAACCAACCACTAAAAGGATCAAAGGAATAGCTGCAAAACGCAATAAAATGAGAGACAGTATGGCACAAATAATACCAAAAGATCGCAAAACATTCCATTGAAGATTGTTCTTCATCTGTTCTCGGATCAATCCGATTGCATCCTGAAATTGTTTGGAGTTTTCAAGATCCTCAATTTTCTGCGAATAGTCTGTAGATGCTGAATCATTAGAATGATAGAAATCTCCCAATCAACTCCACTCCTTTCTGACACGAGGCACTTTACTATATTATAACACCAACATAACTTTGTAGCAACTGTATTATAATAGTTTCAGTCCTTTGAAGGTACAAAAAATCCTGATCCGAAGACCAGGATTTGAGGCACCTTTCGGTGAGAACAGCCGGTTCACACAACTGTTCAAGGTCCGCTCCTGCGTTACAATTGAATGTAGACCTCCTCAGCGCAAAAGGCTCCTAAGAGCCAATCGACTCATCGCATAAATCTAGTTTACCATGAACATCCACAAACTGTCAAGAAGGTAGGTACTTGCTTCCTTCTCGAATACTCAAAGGAGATAACTGCTCTCGATAGCGGTCGATAAAGGCCCCTACCCAATCCGGATTAACCTTGGAATAATTGCGTAAGCTCCTGCCGATTGCCTTATTTATAAAGAACTCGCTTTGACCTAGATTACTGAGGATCACTTTTTCTAACAAATCCGTATCTGTTTTTTCTTTCCTCATAAGCTGGTGATCAATGGCAATCCGCCTCAACCAAAAGTCCTGATCCTTACTCCAATCCAGCATAACCTGCTTGGTTTCTGGATAGTGAAAAGTAATCTCTCCGATGATAAGGTCCAATTGATCTATACTGTCCCACCATGATTTGGTTTGAGCCAATTCCTTTAACTTTGGAAAATCTTCAGGTCTAAGCTCTTTCTTCTTTTTTACCAGATAATCCATAGCAATATATTGAAACTCACGGTAAGGTTGCTGCCAACACTCTTCCACAAAAGCCCAATCAATTGGATCCTTTATGAAAGACTTAAAAAAATCTCTTTCAATCTTTTTGAGAATTGGTTTTTGAACGCCAAGAAAGCTGAATTTATTTTTCATATAAGCTTCCATTGCTGGGACTTTCGCTGGATCAGCTTGGTCTTCTAACAATTTCAAAAGAATTTTCGTATCCATACGATTCCTCCTTTTTTACATCAAAGGTCCAATCAAAGAAAAGAGATAGCCACCCAGACGATGAGCCATAGGCATTTTTGACAAACTTTCCAGAGTAACTTCCTCTGAGAGAGCCTGGGTTTTCTCAAAATCTTCTTCAATCTTAAGCACTTCCGGATTCTTATAAAGATATACGCCATCTTCAAAATTTTGATAAAGACTTCGGTAGTCTGTATTAATGGTTCCTACCACTGCTTGTTGGCTATCAGAAACATAAACTTTAGCATGGACAAAGCCTGGAGTATAACGGAAAATACGGACGCCAGCATCCAAGAGCACTTTAAAATAGGTCGTCGCAATATCAAAGGCATACTGTTTATCTGGAATCCCTGGCATAATGATCCGAACATCTACTCCTCGTTTGGCCGCAAAAGTCATGGCTCTAACCAATTCGTCATCCAAAATCAGATAAGGCGTCATGATATGAACATAATCGGTCGATGTATTCAGTAAATGAAGATAAACATCCTCAGCCACTTTGTGATAGGTCAATGGTGAATTGCCATAAGGAAGAACCAAGCCTTGCCCCTTCCTTTGTTGAGGTTTTTCTTGTAGATAGTGCTCCATATCCGTTTTATCCTCTATTCCAGTCACTGTCCACATGGTCAAAAAGAGAGCTTTTAGCGTTTGAACTGCTGAACCATCTAATCGAAGGGCCGTATCCTTCCAATGACCAAAGCGTTCTCGTTTATTGACATACTCATCAGCGATATTAACGCCACCAGTGTAAGCAACTTGACCATCAATCACTGTAATCTTTCGATGGTCTCGGTAATTGTAATAGGTTGATAGAATAGGCTTGACTGGTGAGAAGGCCTGAGCTTTAATGCCAACCTTGTGCAATCGCTCGATATAATCGTAGGACAAGGTAGTCATCTCATTCATCCCATCAAACATGACACGAACATCCAGACCTGCCTTGGCCTTCTCCTCCAAAATGGCTAAAATCTCGCCCCACATGATCCCTTCGTCAATAATGAAATATTCCATAAAGATATAACGTTCCGCCTTTTTCAAATCCTCCAACAAGGCTGGTAGCATATCATCTCCAAGTGGAAAATAGGTGACCTCTGTGTCTCTGTAGATAGGAAACTGGGCTGGACTATGCTCCAGAAAATAAGCTAATTTCTGTAATTGGCTATCACTTTGGGATAAATAATCAGCAACTTCTGGATCGGTGCTTAGATAGTCAGATGCCTGCACTGTAGCATCCTCAAGCCGCTTCTTCAAGCGTCTCACACCCAAATCAGCTAACGAAAAGTAAAGCAGAGCCGTCCCAAAAATTGGAAAGAGGGCAATGATAATCACCCAGGACAGTTTGGAACGAGAATCCATGGAACTATTGAGCAAGTAAAAGAAGGTCAAGACACTCAACAAGTGTTCCCATAAGATAATGGATGGGAAATGCTCTTGTAGACTGAGATATGAAAAGACAAGAAAGGCCAATTCCAGTAAGAAGAACAGAAGAATGGGAACCTTTCGGTTAAGTAGAATTTTGGCCCATCTGGAGGGCTTTTGAGGTAACAGCCTAGCACTTTGTTCTTCAGTCATAAAGGCTCCTTTCATGTAGGGGAGACCATCACAACTTTCTGGTCTCTTTCAATAATTTTATTAGTATCATTTTAGCATAAGCAAAAGGCAGGGATAATTAGCTATTGCGATTTACAAATGTCGTGATTTCTACTGAATTTTCCTAACAGGACCGTCTATGGTTTTTTGCATCCATACGATATCGTGCCATTGATTAAATTTATAGCCAATCTTTGGGAAATGAGCGACTTGAACATAGCCCCGCTTTTCATGCATGGAAATGCTCGCTTCGTTCGGAACTGCGATACAAGCCAGAAAGCGTAAGTAGCCTCGTGCTTGCAACTCCTCTTCTAAGGCCGTATAAAGGGCCGATCCAATCCCTTGTCCACGCGCCTCTTTTGCAACATAAATAGACAATTCAGTGGTCCAATCATAGGCAGCGCGTGCATAATAGGTCGAGGCATAGGCATACCCCGCAACTTTCCCATCCACTTCTGCGACCAAATAAGGAAATTGAGTCAGTGTTTTTGTGATGCGGTTTTCAAATTCCTGGACAGTCGGCACATCAACCTCAAAGGTAATGGCTGTCTCTGTCACATAAGGTTGGTAAATCGCTCGGATAGCTGCTGCATCGCTGAGCTGAACGGGTCGAATCATTATGGTGGCCTCCTCATTAGATTATACCTAGTATACCGATATGCCTCCTCACTGTCAATGAAAGTCTAGCAGCAAGCAAAAAATCCTGGAATTATATCCAGGATTTCCATCCTTCTTAAACCGTTTGACTTAACCCCATCATCCGGTAAAGAAATAAAGCACTCGGAGCTTTCAAAAAGCTCTTTTGCTTAGAATTTGTTGCTTTTAAGACATAGTTAGGTTTGACTGTTTTAGTGACTGTCTTTGCTTGTTTAAGATTCAGACCGGTTTGTTTTTTAGACAGTTGAACTTTCGATGGTTGAAGGGAAACTTTCACTGCGCCTGCTTGAAGGGGTTTTTCTTTCACCTTCAAGCCTTGTACAACTGGTTTTGAAGCAGGAGCAGATAATCCTGCTTGAACTGTACGAGAGAATGACCCCATGGTTTGATTGTTCCTGACTTCGACATGGTTTAGGATACCTCCATTGGGATTGAGGTGATCAGTCACACCTGTATCAAATGGCGCTACAAATACATTGTCCTCAATGGTGACATTTTTAATATCTCCATAGCGCGTTTCAACATCAATCGATCCACGATGCTTGTTGTAGATATCACTCTTCGTTCCTGTACGCTCCAAGAGATTGTGGTGAACCCGAATTCCTTCTTCATTCAGATCAAAGTTATGGCCCTTAAAGACAGTCGTCAAGCGAATTCCGGCATCACCGATATTGTCTTTAATCCGATTGTAGGCAATCTCATGGCCTTTTCCACCAAAGATCCCAACACCCCCAGCACGCCAACCAAGTTCAATCGTATTGTGCAAGAATTTATTATTTTCTGCTACTGCCGATTCTGTCCCATCCGCAATACTTGACCAGCTGGCAAGTCCGTCATCTCCATTCCCACGTATACTAGAATTGCGGACAATCGAATTCTTAGTCCCTTGGGCAAAGTTGACTCCGTCAGCCAGGTTATTGCGCAAACGAACATTTTCTACTACTAGACCATCTGTGTACTTCATATCATTTTTGCCAGCATAATCGCCAATCCACATGCCGACTTCAAAGTGTTCGGCCCAAATATCGTGAATATGAGAATTCTTCCCTGGCGTTCCAGAAATGGCCTTGTACTGAGCATTTTCACCATAGCGTGAACGAAGGTTGGAAGAAAGATAGACATCGCTAAATTCAACATGGTTGTCTTGGTGAAGGAAGTCAAAACCACCGCCACCAGCTTGGTCACTAGTAAAATGCAGTTGGGTATGCCAGATACCAGCCCCTGAAATCTTCATATCAGAGGCATCGATACCGACTTTTCGATTGAGATTAAATCGCCCAGCTGGGATATAGACATTTTTACCGGTTTGTTTTGCCTCATAAATCGCATCATAAAGGGCCTGGCTGTCATCAGTATCATCGTTTGGCGTAGCTCCTTTAGAAACAATATTGATAGCATTATCCCCTTGAGCAATCGGGTCTGGAGCTTGCTCAAATTCCACGAAGTCAAGACCGTAATGGACGTCATCTGACCTGTTTTTCACCAGCGAAACCACATCTCCTTTTTGAAGCTGAAGTCCTGGAAGGAGGCTATGCACTTCATCAAATTGGAACCGAGCGCGTGTATCTGCCTGGGCACTATCATAAACACCTTTGTCATTCAAGTACTGCCAGTTAGACGAGGACGAAAGATCCAATTGTTTTACACTGTGACCATTCACCTGTACATCAAGTTGTCCACTGGCACCATCTGGTACTGTGTAGCGTACAGTTAAGGCATTTGCTGGTTCATTGACCTTAAAGGAAACACCATCTCCTTTTTCTTTTAAAGCGACATAGGTCTGATCAGAAGCTTCAATAGCTGTTGAGTGACTATCTTGAGACTGCTCTACCTCTGCCTTTCCAAGGAGGTTCCCTTTGTCTGCCTCATAACGGGTGTAAGGCATAGATGCTCCATATTGGCTGGTATCTACTTGAGAGCTTGCGGGATCAGAGGTTGTCGCTTCTTGCCCTTGTGTTTGGACTTGGGCTTGCTCTTCAGCTTGATCAGCTGCCACAGATTGTCCAGTTAAAAAACAAGCCCCCATGATCGCAATCACGACAGAAAAGACTCCAAGCTTAGACTTACGAATGCCAAAAATGATATCTTTGTTTAAATGATTCATCACTCATTTCTCCTTTTATTTTTTACAACGATTCTATCCTAATAAAAATTATCATGACAAACAAGGTGAATTGTGTGAATATTCTGTATCAATTTGTTGCAGAAATGTTAACCTTTTTATGTAGTAATAAAAGTGAGTAAGAAAAAAGAGGCTGAGAATGCTTTCTCAAACCTCATTTGATGACACGAGCTTATTCCGCTTTTTTATTTGAAAATTGGCTATTGTAGAGCTCATAGTAGAAGCCCTTGTCTGCCAATAAGGAGTGGTGGTTTCCTTGCTCAATGATTTGTCCATCTTTGAGGACAAGAATTTTATCTGCTTCTTGAATGGTAGACAAGCGGTGAGCAATAACAAAGCTAGTACGGCCTTTCATCAAATTCTTCATCGCTTTTTGAATCAAGAGCTCTAAACGCGTATCGACAGAAGACGTCGCTTCATCCAAAATCAAAATCTTAGGATCAGCAAGGAGCGCACGCGCAATGGTTAGGAGTTGCTTTTGGCCTAGAGAAATATTGCTAGACTCCTGATTCATTTCCATATTGTAACCACCAGGAAGCGTCCGGATAAAGTGATCGACATTGGCTGCCTTTGCAGCTTCCACAATTTCTTCATCCGTCGCCTCGAGATTACCAAAGCGAAGGTTTTCTTTAATGGTTCCTTCATATAACCAAGCATCCTGAAGCACCATTCCAAATTGCTTGCGGTAATCTTGGCGAGATAGATGACGAATATCATGACCATCCACCGTAATCGATCCTGCAGTCACATCGTAAAAGCGCATCAGCAAATTAATCAAGGTTGTTTTTCCTGCTCCGGTCGGTCCGACAATGGCCACCATTTCACCTGGTTTGACTTCTAGGTTGAAATCACGAATCAAGGGTTTGTCCGCTACATATTGGAAATCGACGTTTTTAAAGCTGACTTGCCCTGTCAAATCTCCAGAGAGGGTTTCAGTCACATCTGCTACTTCATCTGGTTCATCCATGACTTGGAAAATCCGATCTAGAGACGATTTGGCACTTTGGAGTTGGCCGGCTAATTGGGTCAAGTTTTGAATCGGTTGGTTGATCTGCCAAACATATTGAACGAAGGCCTGCATATTCCCGACAGTCAAACGACCTGCTAACACTTGTAAGCCACCAAACAAAGCGATAATGAGATAAGTCAAATCTGATATCCCATTTAAAATCGGCATCATTAAGCCAGAAATGAAATTAGCCTTGAATCCTACTTTTTGAAGGTGATGGGTAATATCATGAAACTCTTGCTGGGAAGATTTTTCTCGGACGTAGAGCTTGAGGACATTAAAGCCTGTTAAATTTTCTTGCACAAAGCCGTTCATTGCCCCCAAAACATCTGCCTGCTCTTTAAAGTAAGGCTGAGATTTTTTCATGATAAATCGAGCACTGAAATAAGTGATCGGAATGGACAAAATGACCACTAGCCCCAGCTGAATGTTTAAGTACAAAACCATGCTGATGACAAAGAGCAAGGTAAAGATAGCGTTAACGATTTGTAAGAAGGACTGTTGTAAGGCATTCGAGACAGTTTCGACATCGCTAGTAAAACGTCCTAGCAAATCTCCGAACTGATGCCGGTCAAAATAAGAAACGGGAATGTGATTGATTTTATGAGACAAATCATTTCGCATGTCCTGAACGGTCTTTTGAACAGCATTGGTCATGAAATAGTTGGAATAATAAGATCCCAACTCATAGAGGACCCCACGGAATAGATAGAGCGTCATAATGATCGCAATATAGGATGTATTAAGACCAGCTCCTGCAAGGCCTTTTGCCATATCCATGAGATTTTTTGTCAACTCAGTAATGGCAAGCCCCAAAACAAAGGGTTCGACCACACTCATGACGACACTCAGGATTTTTAAGAAAATGGACAAGCAAACTTCCAAGCGATAGGCTCTCAAATAGGTCCATAGTCTACTAAAACTGTTTTGTTCTTGTTTCATCTGCTTCTCCTTTCTATTCTTCTGTCAATGATGGACTATCGAGCTGCGAATTGGCAATTTCACGATAGATCTCATTGCTTTCCATCAATTCATCGTGGGTTCCTCGACCGACGATCTCCCCTTGGTCCAAGACAATAATTTGATCCGCATCCATAATGGTTCCCACGCGTTGCGCTACGATCAAAACGGTCGCATCTCCTGTAACTTCTTTGAGACGCTTGCGCAAAGTGGCATCCGTCTTGTAGTCTAAGGCAGAGAAGGAATCATCAAAAATAAAGACATCTGGATCTTTGACAACGGCACGAGCGATGGACAAGCGTTGTTTTTGACCACCTGAAAGGTTGCTACCACCTTCTGCCAAATGCGTATCAAAGCGCTCCTCACGACTGTCGATAAATTCCTTGGCTTGGGAAATTTCAGCCGCTTGTTCTAGCTCTTGTACAGAGGCATCTTCTTTCCCATAACGAAGGTTCTCAGCAATGGTTCCCGTAAAGAGCAAGGCCTTTTGTGGAATAAAACCAATCTTTTGGCGAAGGGCTTTCAGATTGTAGTCACGGACATCCACGCCATCCACCAAAATCTTCCCTAGGGTGACATCATAGAATCGAGGAATCAACTGCACAAGTGAAGATTTCCCAGAACCGGTCGAGCCGATAAAGGCAATGGTTTCGCCAGGTTTGGCTTGAAAGGAAATGTTGTGAAGAACTGGACTCTCTGTCTCACCTGGATAAGCAAAGGTGACATTGTCAAATTCCAAATAGCCACGAGATGCTGTTTCTGTTATCCCATTCTCATTTGGATCGATCGAAATGGGCATGTCCATGATTTCCTTGAGACGCCGGCTAGAGACCGCAGTCCGAGGATACATGGTAAAGAGATTGGCTAAAAAGAGGAAAGATAAGAGCGCGTGGAAGCTATACTCAATAAAGGCAACCAGATCCCCAATTTTCAAACTACCGTCATGAAGAGGATCCAAAGCAAACCAGACAATCGCCACAATCATAGCAATGATGATCTGCACAAATAGAGGTTCTGTCAAACCAGTTAGTTTGAACAATTTATTCGAGTTTTCCGCATAGACTTCGTTTTCAGCCGCAAATTTATCCTCTTGGAATTCTTCACGAGCAAAGGCACGAATCACACGAAGTCCAGTCAAATTTTCACGCGCAAACTGGTTAAGATGGTCGAGTGTCTTTTGTTGCTTCTCGGAAAGTGGACGTGTCTTAACTGCTACATACCAGACGACGACAGCAAGAAATGGTACTGATACCGCTACAATCCACGCTAAAGAAGGACTGGTCGTCAGAATCAAGAGAACACTGGAAACCATCATCAAAGGTGTGATGACCCCCATCTTCAACATAGAATCCGCAAACTGCATCAAAACAAAGGCATCAGAAGTCAAGCGAGTGACCAATGACGATACCCCGATTTGCTCATACTCGTGATGCGAATACTCCTGTAACTTGGCATAGAGGTCATTGCGCATATCGCGCACCATGGTCGTCGTTAGCTGGCCAACCGCGTAAGATAAGATAATCCGACCCACAATCCCTAGCAAAATAATCGCAAACATGACCCAGCCCCAGAAATAAAGCCGATCCACATCACGCGGGTTAATCCCCTCATCAATCATGCGAGCTAGAATCGTTGGCAAGCCTAAATTGACAATAACAAAAAGGACCGCCGAAAATAGATTCAGGGCTAGCCACTTGGGATACTTTTTCAAGTAAGACCAAATATATAGCATAGATGATTCTCCTTTTCCATAAATAATTTCCTTGATCACACAGAAAAGAGGGAGCGAGACGAAATCATTTTCAAAGAAAATCATTCCTGCCCCGGTCCCATCTGTAGTCTCATTCATTATACCAAACCAGCCATAAAAGTAAAGCAAAAGAGCAGGTTTCCCCGCTCTTCAGTCTCTTTATTGCGTGCGTTTGAGTTTAGCATTTTTAAGAATAAGAAGGTTCGCTTGGTCGCTCGAACTTAATTTAGATAAATCAAATGTTAATTCATCACCTTTAATGTTGTATTTCAATTCCATATCACCATAAGAACGTTTTAAGGATTTTTCCTTTTGATCAACTTTTAAATCCAATTTTATTGGTACTTCGTTACCAGCTATCTTCTGAATAATTTTTAATTCCCCTTTTGAATCTTTAATAGTCAATTCAATGGTTACTTTCGCATCTTTCGACACTTCAGATTCAGAATCTTGTCCCAGTAACTGATTAATATTCGTTTCCATTTTGTAGGTCCCGTTATCACTTTTGGCACCGCAAGCTACTAACAGAAAAACTGCAAAAATAGCAACAAAACCTAAAACAAGCCGTTTAATATTTTTCATAATCAATCTCCTAATTTACTTTATAATCAGATTTTACCATTATTTTAATACTAATTCAAGATATTTTAAAAAAGCAAAAGAGCAGGTTTCCCCGCTCTTCACTTGCATTATTTCGTGCGTTTGAATTTAGCATTTTTAAGAATCATAAGATCCCCTTGGTTGCTATTACTTAACTTAGAAAGATCAAATGTCAAATAGTCACCATCGACCTTGTATGTAATCTTTTCTCCACTACCATCTTTTGATGCGATTGTTTTCTCTTTTTGATTGATTTTGACATCATAAGATCGCTCATTCTTTTGACCAGCGACTTCACCCGCGATGCTGAGGGTTCCTTTAGAATCTTTGATCTTAATAGAAACTTCAAAATTAATAACGTTTCCAATAGACTCTAATTGACTACCTGATAAGCCTTGATCTTCAAGAATTTTCTTGAGTTCAGTTTTTGTTGGTTTGTAGACATAAGTCCCATTATCACTTTTGGCACCACATGCCACCAAGAGGACTGCTGCAAAAACTGCAACGAAAGCTAAAAGAATACGTTTAATATTTTTCATAATCAATCTCCTAATGTATTTTATAATCAGATTTTACCACTATTTTAATACTGATTCAAGATATTATAAAGAAGAAAAAGAGCAGATACTCTCTGCCCTTCTCTTGTATTATTTTGTACGTTTGAATTTAGCGTTTTTGAACATTTCCAAAGCAGCTTCATGACCTGAACTCTTTTCACCAGATAAATCAAAAGTGAACACATCGCCTGAAACTTTGTATTTTACTTTCTCACCTTCACCTGTTTTAGATTGAAGAGTTTTCTTTTGTTGGTCGACTTTCATATCAAACGATTGGTCTGTTTTTTGTCCCATCATTTCACCTTTAATTTTAAGGCTACCTGTTTTATCTTTAATGGTCACTGAAACTTCCAATTTAACATTGTCGATCAATGCATCTACACTTGAACTTGGAGCACCTTGTTCTTCAAGGATTTCCTTCACTTCAGTTTTTGATGGTTTGTAGACATAAGTCCCGTTATCACTTTTGGCACCACATGCCACCAAGAGGACTGCTGCAAAAACTGCAACGAAAGCTAAAAGAATACGTTTAAAGTTTTTCATAACTTCTCCTTTTTAGTTAGATTCACCCTATTATATCAACAATTCAGACACACGGCAATGAAATATTACAAATGTAATACTCTTGTAATATATTTATCAACTAATATGTAACGATTAAATAGGCAGGATCCGTACCTACCTTCGCTAAATTATTTAACTTTTTTAAACTTAGCCATTTTTATAAAGTTTATAAAAATATCAGAACCACTCGAGTTTGATTCTTTCACATCCATAAAGGTTAGCATATGATTAGAAATTTTATACGACATCTTTGTCCCACTGTCATCATTCTTCATTACAAATATTTTGTGTTTTTGGTCAACCTTAAAATCATAGGATTGATTGGTATTTTGAACATTTGATTTTATTTGAACCTTCATAACGCCTTCTTTGTCCTTAATGATAATCGAAACCCTAAATTTATAATCATCTGTAATGATATAAGCAAGTTGACTTGGTAGCATCTCCCTCACTTCTTCTGTTGAGGGTTCGAATACATAAGTCCCATTATCACTTTTTGGACCACAGGCTACCAAGAGGACGGCTGCAAAAACAGCAACTAAAACCAAAAGAATCTGTTTATAATTTTTCATACCTTCTCCTTAGTTCATCGAATATCCCTATTATAACAACAATCTTGTCGTATCTCAATGAAATATTTGATGATACAGGGCTTGTAAAAATCATAAAAGAAAGAATGCACAAAAAAACCGAGGCCTAAACCTCGGTTTTCATTTTGATTGGAAACTCGATTATTTAAGAGTAACTGAAGCGTCGTTGCTTTAGTTGTTCTCACACAGCTATTTTTTACTTGGTTTCTCCACTTGGCGGGATTGTGGCGGGATTTGCAGTTAGTCCGAGCTCTCCTAACACCTCTGTTATTTCAGCACCGCCAGTAACAATCTGTCTATCATAGAAATGAGAATAGGTGTTTAGTGTTGTAGCTTTGTCCGTTCTTCCTGAACGAGCCGAGACATACAAAACATCTTTTTTTAGAACGTTTATCATAAATGAATCATGACTATGACGTAGACCTTTCCCAGTAATAACCGGAACCTTAGCCGCTAGTGCATGCCTTTTTAACATACGACTTAAGGTAGATTTGTTCATTGGAGAGTTAAACCGTGCTAATACGAAATTATCTTCTCTATTATACACTTGTACAGTTCTCCAATTTTGCAACACTTTAACAGTTTCGTCATCTATTTCTAAGAAACGCATTCCTGCCCTAGTTTTTGTCTGCTCTTTTCGAACGTATTTCCCATTACCTTGATATTCGAGGGTAGACTGAATATGAATAACCTTATTTTTAAGATCTATGTCTGACCACTTTAAACTAAGACCCTCAGAGACTCGCATCCCCGTCATAAAATAAAGCCAGATAGCCGTATAAAACTGCCTCTCTTCATAAACTGTCTGATCAAAAGTTTTTAATACCTTATCAAGTTCCTCTACAGTCCAAAATTCAGTTTTCGGTTTTTCTCCTTTAGGATTGTCTAACTTTCGACAAGGATTATTCTCGATGTATTCCAAGCGTTCTGCATAATTTAAGCACTTCTTCAGTTTACACCAAAGTCCTTTTGCGTAGTTTGGAGAGTAGTCTTCCATTAAAGATAATCTAAAATCTTCGCATTCCCGAATATTGATTTCAGACAATTTCTTGTCAGCAAAAACTTCAATAAAAGTCTTATATTGAGGATAAGCTGTTTGATAGGTTACGGACTGAACAGTTTTCTTATAATAAGGCAAATAAACATCTTCCATAAATTTTGAAAATGGAATATCTAATTGTGGTCTTTTTGCACTGCCACTAGCTATTTTAGCATTGTATTCAGTTCTTATCCTACAGACTTCGTCAAAGGCTTGCTTTTCGGTTTTAAAATCAATTCCAAATTGATCCTTATAAGATTTTATTCTAATCCGTTTTCGGTCACCCGTAGATGGATCTACACTGAATTCAACCTCATAGTAAATTTTTCCTTTCTTATTTCGACTTACGCATTTATATTTTTTACTCATTTTGTTCCTTTCTTTCAGAAAGCAACTTAAAACCGAGTAATTCTTCTACAATATAAGTAGGAGCTAAATTAAGACGAGAATTGTCAAAAGGTGATTTACTTAATTCTACCACATTATTTGATAAAGCTCTAGATTCTTCAAATTGTCGGACAGCAATTAACTTTGCTTGTCTTATAATATCCCGTGCCGTATGTTCAGGGAAACCTAATTTCATTAATTCTGTATGATTTATTGTTTGCATCATCTCTTCCTTCTAATTCTTAATTACAGAGATTTCCATCTTTTGATAAGGCTTAGAATTGTTCAACAAATTAGATCATTAACCAAAAGCCTTAAGCTACTTTTCTCTAAAATAATTGTACATCGCATAATAGTCAAAATCCATCTTAATGCCAGTTCTTCCATTACGATTTTTTAAAACCACCAACTCAATTTCTCGAGGATTCCTCGATTTAGCTTCATTAACATCAAAATTTCCTTGACCAGTCCCCTTTAGTTGAAGTCCAATCAAAACATCGCTAGAATACTCGATTGCTCCACTTTCCTTGAACGACTGCATACTTACAACAGATTTGTAGTTTTCTCTATTGAAAGAAGAGATCGCGATAACTGGTGTTTTATAATCTCGACTAATCCTTTTTAATTCTATTACCGATCTATCTGTGTTTTGTTTTTCAGTTAATCGTTCATTCACCGGGTATAAAATCTGTAAGTAATCAATAATAACGACAGGTACTTTTCCAGTATATTTGAGATGATTTTCAACAGTTTTCCGAATTAGCTCCACACCAATAAGTCCAGTACCTTCTACAATGTAAATATTTTTGCAGTATTGCAAGTAATTTTCTCCAGCTTTATTAATCAAATCAATCTCCGGATTGCTGTAACCTGAATATCTACTCCCCTCAGTAATTCCTCGTGCTGTTTTTGCATTTCTAATATTACTATTAGAGGCAATAGATTCGATAACAGTGTGACGACTAATACTTTTACTAATTATTTCCCACCTAGACATTTCAATACTAAAAATCAAAACATCTGTTCCCTGTGCTGCAATTTGATCAGCAATCTGAGTTACAAATGTTGTCTTTCCAAGGGAAGAAATTGCACCAACACAATATAAGCCTTCGTAAAGACCACCTTCTAACAGATCATCTAAACCTTCAAAATTTGTTTTAATACATGTATTATTAGAACCATTCGTAATACCATTAAAAAACTTCGGAAGATGATTAGCTGTTGAATATTCAAGATACCGCTCTTTTTCACTTTTTGTTTGATTGATTGCATATTCTACCATTTTGTTAAATACTCCTTTATTTTTCACTAACATATCGTTAGGATCTTTTACATCATCAATAGTTAATTTGAAAGAAATAAATTTAATTTTCTTATTTCTAAATTGCTCTGCTAATTTTAATTCAGCCTCTCTCCCCTTTTCGTCTTGGTCCAATGAGAGAATGAATGTACGATCAATTTTTAGATCAGAAACAAGATTAATTAGTTTATTTATATTTCCAATGCTCCCAAGTCCTACAGCCTTTCCACCAACTTCAACGATACTCATGGCATCAATTTCGCCTTCCACAATAAAAATTGGATCCATAGATTTTTTGAAGAGTTCGCTTTTATTAAAAAGATCGCTTCCTCCCACTTTCTGTTTAACATAGTTCAATTGATATTCTGGTACAATTTCTCTTGTATCACGAGCAAAATAACAACTTTCACTTAGAGGAATAATTAACCGAGGTGTTTCAGGAACATTAGGATTAGTCACATGGGGATGCTTCCACTTTTTTACGTAGCCAACTTTAAACCGTTGGACTGTTGAAAAACTCAACCCTCGTTTAAGAAAATAGTCAGTTTCACAGAGATGCTTTGTGGCCTCATTATAAAAGCTTGAATAATTATCTTTTTTCTCTTCTTTCTCTTCTTCCTTTAAAGGAAAAACAGCTTTGTAATTCAAATATTCAGTTCTATGGTTCTTGAATTCATCACATTCAGTTGATAGATTAAACAATTCTCTGACACGCTTCAATTGATCTTTAAATTTATCAATATCTTCTACATAGCCGATAAGATCAAAGATATCTCCACCTCTATCGCAAGAGAAACACTTCCACTGGATTTCATCGTAAATGTGAAAAGCTCCAGTTCTATTTCGACCTTCACCACTGTGGCAGACGGGGCAAATATATGCTCCCTTACCACCTTTACGACTTTGTTCAGAGATTTGTTCAATGTATGCTTTCAAATAAGATTTTTCTTCTTCAAACATATTTGTACTCCTTTTTTCATTTCCTGTAAAAAAATTAAATCCGGATTTTTTCTTTACAGGAAAAATTATAGCATTGCCTTCAATACGAAAATTGAAGGCATATGCTGCTTATTAATATTATTAGTATTGAAAATCAGAAATACTAATAATATCAGTGATACCAAGGATCAAAATTTTTTTAGCAAATTCAACATACCCCATCTTTTAATTCAACATACCCCATCTTTTAATTCAACATACCCCATACATAAATCCTGATTTAAACGTAGCAAATCGATAAATCAGTGAATTTAAATCCCTGAAACCTTAAAATGAACCCTATATTTTTTAAATTCAAAAAAGAATCCATCTTTATCTGTTTATCTGATAAACGTTCACAATTTGGATTGCAGTATTCCCAACTAACTAGGATTTTATCATCGGCTAGTTTATCAAGTGAATTAGTTAAGCTATCCTCAATTCTTGAACGCCATCCACCTTTTTTCAATCTAACTTCTTCTATTGCTGGAATTTTAGGACATACATTCAATAGAGATTCAACTGATATGACTTCATGAATTTTTTCTTTCTATTATTATTGATACTTTGATGATAGACTAGTTTCTTTGCTAAAGAATAAACATTTTTACTACGTTCATCAATTTTAAAAAGTCTGAGAGGGAAATTTGTCACATAAGAAGTAATTAAATATCTAACGAATTTTTCAGTCAATTGAACTGTATAAACTCCTTTTTTGCATTTGAATTCCTCAATCAGTTTCATATCTTTGAATTCTTTGATTTCCGATTTTCTCTTTTCTGTAGTACTAATAGAAAGATCGTTTAGCAAGCTTAATGCCTCTTCAATGATACGACGTACATTCTTTTTCGTTGAGATACTTGCTGGTTTAGATTTCCCCATAAGTTCTGCATACTGTTTAATTGAAAATTCAACCAAGCAATTAATAGCCTCTTCTTCACTTAGTCTATATTGGTTCTTCTTCCCAACAAGAAGAATCAATAAATCCAACATCTTCAATACTCGGAGCTTGAAATAATCTTTGTTAGCGTCAAAGTTTTCAATATGAATCGTGCCAGTCTCTAAATGAATCGAAGTTTGATTAGTGATCGGATCCCTTACTTTGTCAACTGTTTTCGAATTAACAGAAATTAGCAAATTCAAAGTCGGTGCATTTAAAATCTTCTCGATTTTCTTGTTTTTATCAACAGGCATTTTATTACCTCTTTTTTATTTATTTGAAAAGATTTTTGAGAGCAAAAAAAAGAGTTGTAGCTGATAGCTACAACTCTCTTGCACTCAATAAATTTTTCTTTCCATACTAATAGTCTGCCATTTTTTGATAAAACAAAAAAAAGAAATATCAAAAAAAGTCGCGTTTTTAATTTTTCATATCCCCAAAATTGATCTATTTTTTACTAAAATCTAAAAAGGACACTTTACAAAGTGCCCTTTAAAATAGCGGGAATAGCAATATTTAAAGGATGATAATACACATTATAAGATCTTCCATATAGGATTTAAAAATTTTTTTGAAAAAATTTTTTAATGACCAAATTAAAAAAATTTTAATTTCATACCTAGGATTATAGTTTCAACTGAAGAACACTAAATCCTTCCTATACGAAGAGACAATTTGTATAGTTATTTATGATTTATTTCAATCCAAAGCCTATTTTTCTTCTAATTCCGAGATTTGATTTGACCTGAAAAAGAAAGCTGATAAATTAACATTCTATTTAAGTTCACAGTGGAAAAATAAAACAATTTGTCTGTTTAGCAACCAAAATGATACCAATAAATGTCTATTTTATTGTATGATTGTTCTTAATATATCTTATCATCGAGGTCCTGATAAATAAATAATTTTGTCAATAATAATATCTATACTTTTTATTTTCTACTACTTTTCTGTGATATAATAGTTAGTGATAACTAATTACTTTATAACATAGGGGGATTTAATGGGTTTAACTAAAAGTCAAGTAGCAAATTTTATAAATGATAAGATTCTCTTTAGATTCTCTATTTCTAACGATTTTATAATTAATTTCAGCGAAAGGGAAGACATTTTTACATTTGACGAGCTTGAAGGAATTATAAACAGTAACTTTACCTATTGGAGTTCGATTAATGATAAAGCTCCCAACAGTTTTTTGTCAAATTGGCAAAATTTGAAAGATAAGTTTAATGAGGTAAAAGATTATATTTTCAATCTTGAAGAATTAAATATAGACAATATAAATTTATACATTTACAACATTCTATCAAGCAATTCTGAATATGGAGAACAAGGTGAGAAGGTATACATATTATCGATAGCTTCTCCTATTGATAGAGATTCTGAAATTCATAAAATAAAAAGTTTTGTTTCTTTCTATACTCAACAGTCTCAAAACAATCTTGTTGAAGCTATAAAAAGTTATATATATCTTTCTAAGAATCCAAGTTACATTGGTAGTTATTTTTCAAACTCTTATGAGTATAAATTTTATCCAGCCCTATTTCTACTTAGAAAAAGCTTTTCGAACATTAAAGAGAATCGCTCTGATTTTGAAACAAATATAGTAGCTCCTATAACAGACAAGTTAAGAGATATTTCAGTTCAATCCGATAAACAGTATAGAGAGATTACGTCGTTCACAGAAGATAAACATAATGAAATTCAGAAACAATTTGATAAAAAAGTTTCTGAATTTGCTGAATTTCAAAAATCTCTTAACAAATGGCAAGAAGAAAAGCAAAACAATCTGAACGACTTGGAGGAAACCTATAAAAACAAGCTTTCTTTAGAAGCTCCAGAGAAACTTTGGAATGAACGTGCAGTAGAACATCAAAAACAAGCTACAATATGGACATACTTCCTTATTGGTGCAGTCTTGGCTTTAATATTTACTTTAGTATTATTGGTTATCGTTATCCATGATTATTCTTTAAATATTATCAAAAAAGACCTTCCATTTATATCCGAGTCGTTTATACTTATTTCAGTTATTTCATTTTTTATCTATATTATTAGAGTATTGATAAAAATCGTTATGTCAAATCATCATTTAGCCACCGAATATAAACAAAAAGCTGCTTTGACAAGATTTTATCAAGCTCTTACCTATGCTGGAACTGATATTGACAAAGAAGAGCTACTAATAATAATTAACTCGTTATTCAGTAGAGTTGAAACAGGATTAGTAAAAACAGATACATCAAATGATAGTGATACAATTTTAGCTATTTTATCAAAGAATTTATAATAAAAACGGCAATTGCCGTTTTTTTGCTTTTATAAATTGTCTGAATACAGATTATTTGGATTACTAAAATAATCACAGCTACTACAATTAAAGATAAGCCCCTAATCCAGGTTACTTAACTGTACCATATCCGAGAATATATTTGAAAGAAAAAAGAATACAATTTGTCTATTTAGCTACCCCAAATATACCAAACACTTTTTTATTAAACTAATCAAAATTAAATTATACTACAAACACATTTTTACTTATCTCAACCGCCTCCAATATTTCTTTCTCAGTAATTCTTTCTCTATCATTTATTACAGATTCCACATGTTTTTCAATAAAATCTCTTGCGTACTTTCTACTTTCCTTTTTCTTCTGAAACATATTTTTAAGTAAGTTGTCTAACTTATCGTTAAAAATAGCTTTCTGAACTTTTTCTAATTCATCTTCTGACAATGCAACAACAATTATGATATCAATAAATTCTTCTTTTAATTGAGCAAACATCTCTACTCTATCATCTACAATAAATTGGTCTGCTATTGCTTTGGCTCCAATTCCTCCAGCAAATCCTCCGACTAAGGCTCCAAAAAGTGCACCTGCTGGCCCACCTAACATTCCACCTATAGCTCCTGCACCGGCTCCAGCAGCAACTGCTACATTCTTTAGCAATTGCTCTGAAGAGATTCTTCCAACAAGCGCTTCAAAAAGGTCTGGAGTAATCATTACTGCAAATGTAATAATTGGGAGGGCACGTTTTGCAAGCACTTCTGCTCCAATCTTTTTCCCAATAACTTTTTCTAATTCTTTCGTACACAACTTTGCAAATTGATCTGTAAATGCGTAGACACTAGTTCCCATTACTAGGACTTTTAGACCTGCTTTCGTAGCTAACTTTATAGCTTCTTCAGTTGACGTACCTGACCATTTGGCCTGGGCAAAAATAATAATGAAACTAATACTAGCTCCAGGGAGGGATTGTATAGTTCCATCAATTACAGCAAATTTTATTGAAGTAAAATTCCCTCCTTTCGCAATTAGTTTTGCTTCTTCGTATGTAACATAACCTTTTTTAATAATCTTATTTGCATCAGCAGGATTAGTAAAGCCCTCAACTTTTCCCTCTCTAATTTTATCACCCATTATACGTAATGCTTCATCGTACTGGTCTTTAGGAACCTCTAATTGCATTCCTTTATAACGGTACATCCCATCATTTTTTAAATCAAATGCAGCCCGTACTGAATCTTTCGCATTTTGACAATACTTGACTTGAATATCTTGATTTCCTACAGTTCTATCTGCACCATTTAGGGCGTTATCTTGTCCAATGATATCTACTTTTCGGAAAGGATGTTTAATCCTGTCAATTAGATTATTTGCATATTCAGCAGCAAATCCATGTCCATTTGGATTTCCTACAATAGAATTAGTTTGAATATGCTGAATTCTTTTTTCAGCACTTAATACAAAAGAAGAAAGAAACGCAATTTGAGTCGAATTTATAAAATTATTGCTACTTAAATTATTTTTCCCAATTTTTAATAACTGAGCATTTAAATTATCAACTTTTATATCGTTAGTATAACCGGATGAAATAATTGCCTCGATATCTGGTATTGCGTTTTTAAAATTTCCAGTAACATTTAATTGTTTTATAATACCATACGGATAATAAAATTTTATTTCATTTTTAGAATTAATTGTTACTTTCCATAAACTTGAAAATGGGAAAAATTGAACGTTTACTCTATCTCCTCCATTCAATTGAAGTTTCTCAAAGATACCGTACTGTGTTAGTAACAAACCATATTCCTTGAAGTCCTCTTCTATGGAACTCCTTACTGGAGAATATCCAAAAAATTCAAAATCAGTATCTTTGAATTGATTATAAAACTCCTCTTCTGACTCAATAAACCATCTTGCCCTACCATATGGAACATCTTCTCCAGATAAATTAAACCCTTTCTTTGAGATATTTCTCAAATAGTGTCTAATATTATCTTCATCGTGATTATGAGTATCTTTTATTTTCTTCTTCCAGAAAAAATACTCTATAAAACTCATGATACTTTCTTTGTTATCCTCAAAAAAATCTAAGAAAATATACGATATAAAAACTATAGCTATTATTACAGGGGTTAGAGATTTAATTATATCGCTCATTTATCAAAAAACCTTTCATAAATTCATTAATCTTTTCCATTTTATGTATCTGTTTATTCATATTTTCTTAATACACTAACAATTTCTTATAGCCAGTCATCATGCCTTTTTTAAAACCTCATTTGTCAAATTAAGCTATACACTTTCACCTGACTCATAAAAACTTGTTATGGTGTGTGATAATTCAAAAATCTCCTAGGAGGTATATTTCTTTATCAGCTATAGTGATAAAGATTTTTTAGAAATATTAGTAAAATCCATTTGTTTTTGTCGATCATTTCGCCTTATCTTGATTCTGTTCATCTAATCTCCACGTAGCCGGGCTATACTACAAGAAAGCGACATTACCATGGTTTGTTGCGATTTAATCATTTATGGTTATTGAAGGAAAATACACTAATAACTACTATGTACTTTTTATATAATTTAGATGATTTTTACAAACACCCAGATTATATATTAGCTAGCTTTGATTTGTAAAATTCTAACTCATCGTTAATTCTTATAACATAAAAAACGACTATTTGCAGCAACTCTAAGTAATTTTTTTGATGCTCCTCTTCACTTTTATAAGAATATTTTCCATGAGAGAATTTGTTTCGAATTCTCAACCCATTACCATATTTTTTATCATCCAAAATATAAGATAAATAGCTAGCTTCAAGGTCGGAAAAAAGCTTATTTGAATATTCACAATAACCTCTTTCACAAAGATTTTCTACAATATTTAGCGTCAGTTCATCTTTATAGTATAGACAATACGTTCCTGATTTCCATAATTCATATAAAATGTTAATTTCTTGAAAATTTGTAAATTCTATTAAATCATTTGATAGTTTTATAAGGTTCTTTTCGATTAGTATACTTATTTGTTTTATCTGATACTCATCAAAATCAGAAATCTTTACACCTTCTTTTATATGTTTGAAGAAAGTTTTATGTTCTATTTTTGATGAAATGAAGCTAAGTGGACTTTGGTCAGAAAAAAGCGCAGAGAACAACGCAGAATTATTAGATGTATTGTTCAATTTAATAAATTTCTTTTCATTAAATGATTTTAATGTAGCATAAGAAGGAATACTGGATTTAATCTCTAATAACTCTGGGTCAATTTTTCCCGTTTTAAAAAATAATTCATACTGGTCTAAGATACCATCCATTTCACTGATAATACACTTACCTCTTTCATAGAAAGAAGAATCTTGGTTAGAAGCATGAAAACGGAATCCCACTATATTTAATTCATCTTTTAAGTAAGTACTAAAGTACCATTCAACAATTTTTTCAATATCAATGCCATTTTTTTCAAATAAACAAAATATGCCAAAAATAGCAAACTAAACGTAGCTTTTGATTGCGGATGAAAATCTTTAAAATTAGCATTTGATTTTGGAGAAAAGAAACGTGAGAAATCAAATTTTTCATCATTGGCAATCAGCCATGGTAATCCTATATCATAATCAAAGAAACCGATAAAATAAATATAGTTATTTAATAAGGTTGGGAAATCATGATACTCATCCAGTAACAATTTGTTAAGAACAATTTTATCTTTTTCTAACTGAAATAACTTATCAGCTTCTAAGTTTTCAATACTAACGAATTGAGAATACTGTAATGTCTTACTTGTATCCGAATTTTTTTCAAAGAATTCTTCAATAGTTCTTTTCGCCAAAAGCTTAATTTCCTTATCAAACTCATATCTGCTTAATTTTTTATAATCAACTATTGATTGTAGATAGTTAGGGTTACTATTATCTAACAGACAATAGTCTTTCGCTAAATTATTTATCTCTTCATTTGTGATTCCTAATTTAATGTATAAGCCATTATTAGAATCTGTAAATTTTCCTGATTGATGATCCAGGAAAAATTCTATATTTCTAGATAAAGAGAGAAAATTTTCTTTAACAACTTGTGGGAATAGATCAATCAATTTTGTAACAATTTTAAGATTTATTGTCCGGATGTTATATTTTTTATGTATGAATCAAACTGGGAAGCATCATCTTTATTAATTTTTCCTAAGGATAATACTAATTCCCAGAAGATATCTTTATAAAAAATTTCAATGCTATCATAGTTTATTTCAAAAATGCTAATTGGGAAATTCGTGGATATATCGTTTTGAAATTTTGAAATTAGATATTTGAATTTAGAAAATTCATTTTCTCTTTTAATTAATTTCAGGATTAAATAGGTTTCTATTAAATCATTAATTTCCGTCGATGGCTGATACACTTCAATGTAGTTCTGAGCTATATCGTATTGATACGGCTCTATTACATTGTTTGGAGCATAAAATCTTTGCTTTTGCATATCTGAAATTTCCTTTTTAAATTTGTACGAACCTAAGCGATACTTAAAATAATTGAGTATATTCTGAAGACTTTTTTGTTATTTGGTTTTAGTTATATCTTCATACATCTCAAACAATCTTGCTACTGTTTCGCTTTCGGTTAACCATGTTTTCTTGCCATCGACAACCTTTTGCATTCCATATGCTCTCATTACAGCCATGTCATTAGCTTGATGTGCTTTTCGAAGTTCTTTTGGCATAGTTAACTCATCATAAAGATCAGCTAACGAGCTATCAGGGTAAAGCGCACGCGCATCGAGAATAGCCTTAGCAGTTTCAGAAATTTTTGCTTTTTGCTCATCATTTACCTCTGGCCAAGGGAAGTTGTTATAAACTATTTTTGCAGAATAACGATAACGCATTTCTAAACGTCCAGCAACTGTACGCATCCAAGCCATGTGAACGTTTGAAGTTAGAATACCGAAATCGTAGAGAGTGGCATCTTCAATAATTGTTGCAGAATTAGTTGGAATAACTTCACCATCTAGAAATCCAATTGGTATATATCTTCTATTTTCCGACGATGTGCTTGGCACAATAATATATGAATCAGGATTCTTTTGTTCTCTAAAAACAGTGGGAGTCTCTGCTAATTTCTGTCTATCTGCTGCACCTGCTAACCTAGCTTGACGGCAGAGTTCAATTCGTTCCATAACAAGAGGCATCGAACGTAATTCCTTAGGTGAGGCATCTACCAGCCATAGACAATATCGATCTTTATTATTTATAAATTCAGCAGCTCCAGTCAAGCGTTTAATGTAATTTTGGGCTTGAGGTTCACGTCTAATAAAATCATCATATTCTTCTGCTTCAATAATTAGATGTCCCCCATCAGCAGGACGATTCCCTGTAGTCATTTTTGTTACTGGACAAATTGGATTACTAATGTTCTCTATAAACACCGTTTTACCAGGTCTTAAGTAAGGATTTAATTCATCGACTAATTCAACGTTTTCTCCATTAAATAATAATCTGACACCTTTAGATTCAGCACATGAAAAACCAATAATCACGCAATGAACAGCAGCCTTATCTTTAGCCTCGCTATTCCATTTAAATGTCTGGTGTGCAAAATCAATATGAATTCCAAAGCGTTCATAGAGTGGTTTCCAAACACTTGCTACTTGCTCTCCTTGTGTAATTGAGTTAGTTGATACCAAGGCAGTTTTGATGGAGGTATTCTGCATAATCTGGCTTGCTTTAAAATACCAAGCTGACACAAAATCAATTTTACCAGCTGTTTTATATGTTTTTCCTTTTTCATCAACATAGATACTTAATAAATCACCTTTCTGTTTAGGAGATTGCATTGAGTATCCCAAAAAAGGTGGGTTCCCAATAATATAGCTCAACTTATCCTTAGAAACTACTGTCTCCCATTCAATTTCTAAAGCATTTCCCTCAACTATATTTGTATAAGACTTAAGAGGTAAGAAGTCAATATTCGCAAATACAATATCCTTGGTTTCTTCTAGCATCTGATTTTCTGCAATCCAAAGAGCAGTTTTAGCAACAGATACTGCAAAGTCATTAATCTCAATACCATAGAATTGATTTAGTCTAACTTTAACAAGGTCTTGTCCTAAATCCAATGCTACTGCATCCCCCATATAGAGCTTAATCGCTTCATTTTCTAAGCGTCTGAGAGATATATATGTTTCTGTAAGGAAGTTTCCTGAACCACAAGCCGGATCAAAAAATACAAGACTAGATAATTTAGATTGAAACTGTTTGGCTTTTTGTTCAACCGTTTTAAATTGCTTAAACTGGCGAATCTCGTTTAGTTCAGCTTTTAAATCGTCTAGGAAGAGTGGATCAATAACTTTATGAATATTTTCAATAGAAGTGTAATGCATTCCACCACTTCGACGTGTATCTGGATTTAGTGTTGATTCAAATACCGCTCCGAAAATAGTAGGACTAATTTCTGACCAGTCAAAGCTAGATGATGCATGCTCCAGAATTAGCTCACGAAGCTCCTCCGTAAAGTTTGGAATTTCCAACTTATTCTCGGCAAACATCCCCCCATTAACGTAAGGGAAAGCCAGTAGTTCATCATCTAAGTATGGGTCACGTTCCTCAATCGGCGTATCCAAGATTGAGAAAAGATCTATAAGCCCTCTACGGAAATCACGACTACTGAAACGAGCAAGGTAATCATGAAACATCATGTGATGACCGAAAATACCTGCATCTTCAGCGTAAAGACAAAACACCAGACGAACAACAAGTTGGTTGATGGCATGAAGACTATCTGGACTCTCTGGATTAATATACTGCTTAAGAAGGGCCTCGTAAATCTCTCCCACGATTGCTCCAGCTTCAATAGAAACCTTCATCTCACGTTCTAGATGTTCATTTGTTTTATCAATCAAAAATTCTAAGCGATAAGCTTCCTTATCTAAATCAGCAAGTTTAATGACCTTCGGTTCACCGTTTGGTTGTTCCATATCATAAACATAAAACTCTTTGAAATTACAAGTTACAATCCAACGTGGGCGTTTAGAGTAAGGTAGATTGGCTGAATATCGTTTAGCTTGCTGAAAAGGAGTTAATAAGGTGTTGTCTGATTGTCTAATTGCCTGGTTTAAGTCCTTATCTGCACCCTTCTGCTCAATTAACACCTTAGTAGTATCAATAAACCCGTCGATAAAACTTGTGTGGTCCATCTTAACCTTGTCTTCAAATGTAATGTATTCTGTAGGGTTTTCTACACCATACACAGATTGAAGCAAATCAAGCCAAAATGATTGACTGTCCTGGCGTTCATTTCCGCGATTCTCCCAGCGTTTAATAAATTCCTTCGCTTTTTTCTTTTGTTCAGTTATATTCATATTAAAAAACACTTCCTTAATTTATAACGTTATTATACCATATTTAGTTATTATTTTTTGCTACTAGATATTAATTAAAAAAGCTGATCTTTCTGTAAAAATAAACATAAAAAATCCATCAACAATGATGGATTAAAAACTATGAAATATTATTTTTATCTAGAAGATGATACTTTGTGAAATAATCCTTCAAAGAAATGTCCTTCTCCTGGACTATTTGGGTTAGCTTTAAAGTACAGATAGTCAATTTCTCCTTCTGAAGGTACTTCAGCGTAAATCTGTTGTCTTATCTCTCCATTTGTCGTGATTCGATCAACATAAAGTATATTGTCTTTAATTTCCCAAGTCCCAGTACTACTATCTGAACTACTTTCTTCGCTGTACAAAACTTTATGATCTGATTGTAAAACTATTGTCTGATCTTCGTCATCTGAAATATAGGTTCCTGGAATCGAATCTTCATTACCACATCCAGATAGGAATATAACAAATACCATAGTTAAGATCATTAAAATTAAATTTCTTAATTTCATAATTTGTTCATCTCCTAAATAATTTATATTACAAGAACATTATTCAATTTTAACTAAATTAGCACTTGGATTATTTTCAACACTTAAATCATTAATTTCTTTTAGGGCTCTATTAATAATGATAAAAATTATAATCCATGCTAATATTCCCAAGGCAATGTATTGAAGGAATAATGTTGAAATAATATCTGTATCCCATGCCCCATGAAGAACAATTACTAGAATTAGGAATCTTAAACTTTCTCCCGTAAATATAGAACTCCAAGTAAATTCTTGTTGCTTTTTCAAAACCATCATTATTCCTGCACCGGATATCGCTGCCCAAGCTACATGACCACCAAAGGCCAATAAACCTCTTATTATAGCAATTGTTACAGCATTTTGTGGATTCATATTAAATACATGAACTAATTGATTTTCCATTTGAAATTGTACTAATGAAGAATTAAAAATATAACCTGCTGTTTCAAATACTGCAAATCCAGCTCCAACTGCTCCTCCAATCAATAAACCATTAAAAATATATCGCTTATAATTAAATTTACTAATAAAATAACCTGTAGCTAATATTTTCGCAAGTTCCTCTATCAATCCAGTCATCATAGATGGGATCAACTCTCCAGTTCCACTTGGAAAAATTTGTATTAAAACATGCGTTATTAGTAAAGACAATATCCCACCTATAAAAAATACTTCAAAAACTGTCATTATATCAATATTTCTAGGTGAGTTACATTCAAAATAGAAAAACAGTACTGGTATAGCTCCTGTAAGGGCAGCAACAAACATTAATCCCGGAAAAATATTTGTATTAAACCATGTAACATACATAAAATATAACATAAAACTTGATATCAAAAGTAACAAAAATACTCTAGCAAAATACCATGGTTTAGGCCATTCTTTTGAAATGTTTTCAGGTAGCGGTGTAGTTGTTTTTGAACCACAAGCAAAAATATTTTCAGCCTCTTCGCGTGTATGTTTTTTAAAAACTTGACTAAATAAGTCCCTCATTTTTAACTCAACAATACCTTCCCCACCGGTAAAACTATTAATTCTATCAGCAATAGAACCAGCAATATTACTAGCAGTATTTAACACCCCTGTCCCATCCATTTTTGTACCACAGTTAGGACAAAATATTGCACCATTTTCATTTGTACAATTACATTTTGGACATACCGTAGAGGTTGATTCCGAAACCGTGTTGTTTGCTTCTTCTGAATCATTAACTTTTTTTATTGATTCAGCATCTATTGAAAATTCACCTTTTTCTCTTGCTTCTTGAAATTCTTGAGCAGTTGGAATTCTACCATTTACTGCTTCGAAAAATTCAACCCACTCTTCTTTTGTCATTATGAACCTCTCATTCCCCTATTTTAATTTTCTTTTCTTCTAGTTCTTGCTACTAAACCAAATCCTGCTAGTATAACTCCTAAACCAAGAATCATTAGATTCTCTTCTGAACCAGTAATTGGAAGTGTCGGAATTGCCTCATATTTAGATTTCGTCCCTCGATAAATATATCTACTATCTGAAACTTCATTAATAGTTCTATGGGTTATTTTTTATCAATATTAGAACGAGTGTGTTCATTAGTAGCATTGTGGTCAGAAAAAATTTGACGATTTACTATTTGCGATCTTTGGTAAGCAAGTTGTACAGCTTCATATTGTGCAGTTGCATCCAATTGATCTTGTAGAAGTGTTTTATGTTTAGCTTCCTCTCTTTTTACATTCTCAAGTGCTAAACGATGCTCTTCAACTGCATTATCATAAGCTTCTTTTGCTTTTTTCAAATATGCATCGGCGTTTTCAAGATGATCCAAAAGTGTTTCTAAAGCGGCTAAGTTAGTCTTTAATTTAGAAATTTCATTCTTAATTTGACTTTCTTTAGCTTTTAACTCTTCAACTTTATTCTGACGATTTCTGAGTTCTGCTTCATCCTTAGCTTTTTCAGCTTTAAGTTCTGAAAGAACTTTAAGTTCTTTATCCAATTCTGCACGCGCATCTGCTAAAACTTTTTGTTTTGTTTGAATATCTGCATTTAGATTTTCAACTGCTGATTGTGCTTTTGCATAACGAGTTTTGGCAGCAATCAATTGTTGAGAAGCTTCATTTAGATTCTTTTGTGCAAGAGGTGTCTTATCTGAGATTGAGTTTAATCTTGCAATCGTTTGACGTGTAGTTTTTAAGGCTGCCAAATGTTTTTCATGAATTTTAGTTACTTCATCTAATTTGTTACTTGCTGTCTTATCTGCTACTCTTGCTTTTTCAAACTCCTCTTTTGCAGTTTCTAATGCTTTTTGCTTAACTTGAAGGTCTGCATTTAAGTTATCCAGAGCTGTTTGAGCTTTGATATATCTTGTTTCAGCTTCTTCTTTTAGTTGTTTTGCATTGTCGTATTTCTTCTGTGCATCTGGAGTTTGATCAGGAACTGACATCAATTCTGCCACTAGTTTTTGAGTTTGTTTCAGATTTTGATTTGCATTTTGATTTTCTACTTTTGCTTTTTCAAGATCTGATTTAGCTTTTACTTCTGCTGTTGTAGCCTGGTCTAAATTATCTTTTGCACTTGCTAAAGCTTGACGCTTGCTTTGAATATCAG
>NZ_CM002128.1:661634-665963 GCF_000448565.1 Streptococcus sp. HSISM1
GCATTGTCGTATTTCTTCTGTGCATCTGGAGTTTGATCAGGAACTGACATCAATTCTGCCACTAGTTTTTGAGTTTGTTTCAGATTTTGATTTGCATTTTGATTTTCTACTTTTGCTTTTTCAAGATCTGATTTAGCTTTTACTTCTGCTGTTGTAGCCTGGTCTAAATTATCTTTTGCACTTGCTAAAGCTTGACGCTTGCTTTGAATATCAGCATTTAATTGATCAAGTGCATCTTGAGCCTTATTAAATTGGGCTTGTGCTTCATTATAATTTTCTGTAGCAATTTCCAATTTAGTAGTAGCTGCAGGTGTTTGATCAGGAGTAGCTTTTAGAGCATCTAATTTTGCTGTCGTTTCTTTGAGAGCTTTTGTACTTGAATCATTTTCTGATTTAGCTTTTTCCAAACGATTCTGTGCAGAATCATTTGCCGTATTTGCTACAGTCTGTTTAGCTTTAGCAGCTGTTAATTCATCTTCCATTTTTGAAGTATCAAATGGAGTAGCTAAAGGTTTAGCAATTCCTTTATCATAGTAGTCATCAACGCTTACTAAATGATATTCTCCAGTTTGTTCATCTTTAACATATTCAAGATGAGCATCCTGACCTTTAAATTCAATAAAGTGCATACGGCCAACACCACTAGCGGTAAAGCTGTTTGCAGCGCCTACAGCACGAGTTTTTGTAGGAGCTTTTTCCCCAATCATGAGCTTCATGTGACCAAAGTAAGCATGAACATCATTTGTGATGAAGCTAATCACTGAATCATATACTTCACGATACAATTGAGACATTGTAGTTCTACGAGTTTCTTTCGCTTCTGAGTAGTATGCTCCGTATCCAAGCAAGGTGTTGTTAAAATTCAAATTTTCGCCAGCCCATGCAATGGAATCTAATCCATCTTTCGCTAGAGCAGTATCACTATGACTTGTACTATATGGTTTATTTTCTTCAGCATAGGCTTTTGCAATGTTTTTGACACCCTGAACAGATTCTTCAGTGACAATATAATGATGACTACCCCAAACTTGGTCTTGCAGATTGTTGGCGAGAAGTGCATAATATTGGCTCAAAGCTTCAATTTGCTTGTCAGTTAAATTGTCTAAATCTACGACTGAATCATCGATAGGCAAAACAATATCCTTGTTTGACCATTCCTTTATGAATATATTTTGGTGTTCAGGGGAATATTCTGTTAATGCAGTTCCAAAATCATATTTGCTATCTTTGAACCATTTTTGAATAACGTCGTTTAAGGCATTTTTATTTGCGTCTGAATCATCAGCAAGATAAGTCTTGTAAGCATCAATGACATCTTGAGGCAATTGAGGAATAGTGAGATTTTTAATTGCTGCAATTTGTTTATTGAGGGTTTCAACTGCTTGATCAGCCTTCTCTTTATTCCCTTTTGCTTCCTGAGCTGCTGATGTAGCACTCGCTAGCTCATTTGAAGTTTCATTTACTTTTGCCTCTTCTTGGTTTTTCTTAGTAGTTAAAGCTGAAATTTCTGAAGCTTTCTTAGCATCATTTTCTTTAGCTGTTTTGAGCTCTTCTTCTGCAATAATCTTACTATTTTGTTTATTTGCTAAATCATTTGCTTTGCTATCACGATTTGCGATTGTTTGGGCAAGTTGTGATTCAGAAGCATCAAGATTACTTTGTGCTGAAACCTTATTTTCTTGAGCTTTCTTTAAATTCTCTTGTGCTTGTTTTTGTTTTTCTTCAGCAGATGACAAGTTTGCTGCCGTTTCTTGGCTTTTCTTTATTTGATCTGCTTCAACTGATTTTGCATTTTTTAATGCAGTAGCTTTTTTATCATCCGCTTCTTTGGCACGATCGAGTTCTTGTTTAGCTGTATTTTCAGTTGCTGTTGTAGCATCTAAATTTTTCTTAGCAGCATCACGTTCTGCTACAATTTCTTCAACGCCAGTACCGTCTAAAACTTTCTGAGCAGTTTCTTTCTCTTTTTGAGCCTTCACTAATGCATTTGCTGCTTCTTCTGCAACCTTTTTAGCATCTGCTAATTGTTTAGCAGAAATTTGACTAGCACTAAGTTGCGTTTTTTCATCAGAAGAAGCTTTACTGAGTTCTTCAGCTTTATTTTTGTCTTCGTTAATGGCATTTTCCAAAGCCTTTTTCGCTGCTGATTCAGCTGATTCTTTTTCAGCTACATCACTTTTTGTTTTGTCTCTTTCAGCAATAATTTCCGATGCTCCAGTACCATCAAGATTTTTTTGTGCAGTTGCTACCGCTTCCTCAGCTGTCGAAACTTTCTTTTCTTGCTCTGAAATTTTATCTTGATCTTTTTGAATAACTTCTGATTGCTGATTACGTTCTTTCTCAGCTTCTAGAACTTTATCAGATGCATCTTTTAGTGATGTTTCCTTTTTATCAATATCAGCTTTTACTTCTGATATTTCATTCTTCGTTTTTCAATTTTTTCAGGCGTAGCTGATAATTTATTTTCCTCAGCATTTATTAAGTCAACATTTGCCTCGGAAACTTTTGTTGCAGCAGTTGCTTCCGAAGCCTTAGCGTTTTCTAATGCACTTTCTTGATTTGAAACCGATTGATCCGCTTCTTCCTTGATCGCTCTTGCTTCTTCTACAACTTCAGAAGTTGGCGTTTTCGTTACAGTTGTAACCCCATTATTGATAAATACCCCGTCTACTTGTTTTATATTTGTAAACGAAGGAGCCTTCGATTCAACACTTAATGCTGACTCATTTGGCTGAGTTGCAGTTACGTCTTCTGCTTTCACAACGGAAATTCCCGCAAAAGCTGTAGCTATTGATACAGCAGATACAGTTGCTTTGATCGTTTTCTTTTTCATAATTCCCACCTTTATGATAGAGTATTGAACAAATTATCACTATATAATTATAAACAACCGAATTATACTATATTTTATCAACTTTGTAAAGTTGTAACCAACCTTTTAAGAACTAGAACCTAACCTTATAAGGCTGTAAAATAGTCTTAAGAGGTGAGCAATGTCAGAATTACAAAAGTATATAAGCAAACGAATACGGATTCTGCGGACCCAGTCAGGAATGACTCAGGAACAATTAGAAGAAAAAGCAGATCTTGGTACCAATTATGCCTATAAGTTAGAAAATTTAGAGCCCAATATAAAAATTAGTACTCTGGAGAAAATTATAGATGCGTTAAATGTTGATCTACAAACTTTTTTTGATTTAACACTTAAAGAAGAAAGCACTGACTTAGCACAGCTTATTGACACTATTAAATCTTTACCAGAGTACAAACAAAATAAAGTCATTTCAGCTATTAACACTATAATTAACGAGACAAAATAAAAAGAGTGGAAAAGGATTAAAAACTGTTCCTTTCCCACTCTTTTTGTGCCTAAAAATATGGCTATTAGCTATTAGAGCCTGCGATTCTTGGGTAACCAAATGTCATATCGAGGTTATTTTTCTCGTAATTCTTGATTAATTCCCAGAAATCTGCAACTGATAACGCTGCAACTGATTCATGCCAATTGAATTTAAAAAATAAATCTAAGAGAAATTTAATTACTTGATGAACTTTGACTGTCTGTTCTACAGTATCAAATGTAATCAAAATTTTCTCACACAATGGATCAATCAATTCAATTTCAATACTATCATTTACAAAATTGAATGATACTTCTTGATCTTGATCATTCAAGATTGAAATATACTGATCCTCATCAAATGTTGAATAAAACATTCTAATATTGACTTCTTCATTGTAATTAATTAATTCTGAAATATATTGTTGAGTTAAATTAATCACATCTTGTTTGTAAATCTTCATAAATTTTACCTCCATTTATTTTTTTAAAGATTTTTTCATCTGTGAATTTTCACGGTGGCCTTACTCTCTCTATTATTATTAAACGATTGTTCTTGAGCATCTGTTGCCTCCTTTTTTAGGAACAAAAAAAGACAGTTCAGAACTGCCTTTCTTTTTTATCTATACTATTATTATGCCATTTTTCTGTAAAAATAAAGATAGATTTTTCAAAAAAGTACTATAGAATGCTCTTGGCCCCAGAGGATAAATTTTTTGTCTAGGTTTTGGGATCAGTACATAACAAGAAGATTTTTTTATGTTTTTCTAAGTACGTCTAGACGTTTTAAAACTTATGTTGTGATTGAATTACGTTCAATACTTCTTGCATACTTCCAGCTTTCCAATTTGCCTTAGCATTAAATAATGGTTGAGTTAATTTGCAAGAACCGACTCCAGTGAAATGATCCTATCACATTGCCGTGCTTGCTCCATGTTATGCGTAACAACCAAAATTGTTTTACCAAACTGATCTCTCAAAGTTCGAAT
>NZ_CM002128.1:666842-718001 GCF_000448565.1 Streptococcus sp. HSISM1
CCCAGAGGATAAATTTTTTGTCTAGGTTTTGGGATCAGTACATAACAAGAAGATTTTTTTATGTTTTTCTAAGTACGTCTAGACGTTTTAAAACTTATGTTGTGATTGAATTACGTTCAATACTTCTTGCATACTTCCAGCTTTCCAATTTGCCTTAGCATTAAATAATGGTTGAGTTAATTTGCAAGAACCGACTCCAGTGAAATGATCCTATCACATTGCCGTGCTTGCTCCATGTTATGCGTAACAACCAAAATTGTTTTACCAAACTGATCTCTCAAAGTTCGAATCAAATCGAATGCTTTTTGAGACATTTCAGGATCTAACGATCCGGTTGGTTCATCTGCTAGGACAATATCTCCGGGCTTTAAAATAGCTCTCACAATCGCAATTCTCTGCTGTTCACCTCCCGATAATTCATTGATTTTACTATTTAACCGATTTTGTAGACCAACAAATTCTAGCGTTTCCTTGATTCTCTGCTCCTTCTCCTGTCTAGAGAAATTCGAAAAAGTCATGGCAAGCATCAGGTTATCTTTCACACTAGATGTAGAAATGAGTGCATTGGATTGAAAAAGATAGTTGATGACATTCCTTCGGTAATGAACTGCTGATTGCGAATTTACCTTAGGCAAAACTTTTCCGTTGATTAGGATTTTACCACTGTCAACAGTATCCAATAGTCCAATCATATTGAGGATAGTCGATTTTCCAGAACCAGAAGGTCCTACTAAAGCTACAAATTCATTTTCCTCAATATCAAAGCTTAAGTCTTTGAAAATTTCTCTTGAACCAAATTGTTTTGATACATTTTGTACTGAAATTCTAGACATGAGATTACTCCTTAAATGATTGTATGATACTCTCTCCTTCTTTACGGAACAAACTGAAGTAAAGTAGCATTATCTGAAAAGCAAATGTAGCTAGTGTCATGACTATTCCCAACTTAGAACCCACTAAGATAGAAACGATTAGTTCCATCACAGAAAAACTAATAATGAGAGAAAGCACACCAATATATCTTTTCCATGGTGAGAATCCCATAAAGTATTGAACATACAATTTTTCTTCAAATAACATGCGGTACATTAAGACAAAACTCCAGAAAATAGCCATCATCGTAATTATGATAATCGCTATGATCGTGCCGAAAAGATAAAATGTATAACTCAGATCTTTTTGAAGACCATTGATAAAGTTCTTGACAGTTGTAAAACTCAACCGATTATCCTTTAAATCTGGAAATTCTGTTTCTAAAATGGACACTACCTGTTTCATCGTTTCCCTATCACGAATCTTCAAAAGACCATTATAGCCACTGACAACTAAGTTTGCCGACTCCATGAAATATAAATTCTCTGGTGTTGAGACAAAAATAACTGGATTCTCACTAGTTGTACCATAAGAAATAGAATCTGACCAAGTAAATATTGATCGAGACGGTTGGTAAACCTTGAACATAAATTTCGGATTTTCTGTGAAATTAGTTTGTAAATCTCCCGGTTTTACAGTGACACTTTCCTGTAAATACGCCTTCATCACTTCAAGTTCTTCTGTATTGAGCGTGTTAGGTAGAAGATAAAGTCGAGTACCATTCCTCATCTCTAGCAACTCTTCATCACTTAGGGGAATACCTAGGTCTTTCAGGTAATTATAGGAGAATTTCAAATACCAAAATGGTTTTTTAGGGACATGCTGGTATGTCCCATAGACTGCATCAAGGGACTCCTGATTAAGAAATTGTCCTTGGGCAATATAGACACCCGGAAGCTCAGATATACGCTGGTAAAAGTTATACATACTACGCTCAAGGGAATTTGTAGTTCCTGCATATGTACCTACATCATCTCCCTCAGCAAAGCTGGAGATAACGTACATATCTTCAACATTCTTCCACTCCCTAGATACTTTCATATTATCAATAAACTGATTCATTGGAGCATCTAAAGAGTAACTGATTGCGATTAACAAACCAGCTACCAAGGTATAGAATAACAAGCAGGTTACCATTAAAGGCTTCATTGGTAATCGTTTATGAATTGCTGCTAATGGAGAAACCGAATAAACAATAATTGTTGGAATAATGAATATCAATAGTAGCAACAAGACTGAGAGGCTGACTCCAGCAAAAACTAGAATAAACGATGATAAACCAAAACTAGACCAGCCTGACAACAACCAACTACATAAAGAGATAATAGGAATAATATAGATTGAAAATAGTAGAGAATTTTTGAAAAAAGCAGACCATAATTCTTTTCTATCCCATCCTAAAAGAATCAATGTTCCGAAATGTTTAAAGGATTGAAGAACACAGATTAAGAATAGGATCAGTAAAATGAAGGCATTTACTAAGATGCTGATAGCAAGTATTATTCCCCAAATTCCCTGATCAGTACTACTTCCAAAACTTTCTTTTGTCAAATCCTCAACAGAAATACCTGACACCTTTGAAAGATGCAGCAAAAAGTTATCTCTTGAGACAGCATCGCGGAGACCATTGATATGGTAGATCCCATTAATCGTATTAGTGTTTTGGAAAGTATAATCTAATCGTTCAATGACTACAGGTGTGCTAAATAATAAATCTGGAAGCTCGTAAAGCATATTATTTGAGCCTTTGTCAAGTCCAATAGTCATATTATTATCACTATGAGATAATAAATTTGCAAATTGTTGTTGTGAGACAACTATTTTACCCGTACTTTCAAAATCTGAAAAACCAGCAGAGCTACCAAGGATGTCTATATAAATCCTATTTAGACCTTCTCCTGTATCACTACTTTCAGAACGTTTTGTCCATATGGACAAGTCACTCTGTTCTAAAAAATAATTAAATACATCTTGTGATTGCTTTTCTGTTAACTTCTGAAGATAAACTGTTACGGTCCCGGAATGATGATTATAACTCTGCCATGACTGTTGATACTGTAAACCTGCTAAAAAAATTGCCACCAGAGCAAGTAAGACACTCTGGATGGCAATCAAAAACAGGATTAAGTATTTCATTTTACCTAATAACATGTTTTTGTATGTCATACGTACTTACCTACAATTCCACGTTTTTTTCTCACGCAATGAAACCCCTTTCAGCTTCCTTGTTTTTATTTTAACATATATATTTTTATTTAGCCAATTTTTTATTGTTTATTGAACTTTTTTATTTTTATTACCATAAAGAATATTTTATTCCTTTAACTTGCTATTTTGAACTAAAAATTTTATAATAAAATTAAGCAAATAGGAAGGTTTATTATCTTTAATGAATACACTCTCAGAGAGATTCAGATTGAAAAGAAAAGAGTTGAGACTCTCCCAACAAACGCTTGCAGAAGGAATTTGTGAACAAAGCCAGATTAGTAAAATTGAGAGAGGGCATTTCATTCCCTCCGCAGACCTTTTGTTCAAACTCTCACAACGACTTGAAGTGCCATTAGATTATTTTTTAATGAACAAATTGAAATTAAATCTAACCTCTCTAATTTCAAGCAATTATCTGCTCGCCTATTAGATGATAGAAATTATGACAATTTGGAATATATTTATAAAATAGAGATTGAACGAAGCACTTTTCTAACACTAGAAGACCGAACTTACCTTGAATGGATTAAATCTATTATTGACTTCTATCAATATGACAGTAAGTGTGAGGCTATTTCTTCATTGGAAAATATATTATTAAAAGTCTCCTCAAATACTCTGATTTATTTAAAGGCATTGAATACTCTATCTAATTTCTATTCCTTAGTGGGTCGTGAACAAGAATATGAGGCAAACTACTCTCATTTAATGGAGTTATATCAGACAAAAAATTTTGAGCATCAAGAGTTTTTATTTGGTTACATCAGAGTTCGTTACAACTACGCTCACTACCTAGTGTCAAAGGAAAAATATAACGAAGCCATCCAAGAAGCTCTTGAGACGATTGAACTCTGTAAACAAAGACAGACAAGCTACCAACTAGCTCCCCTACTTATTCTTGTAGGAAATGCTGGAGCCAAATTTCTAGACAAAGAACAAGTCAAAAATTATTATATAGAAGCAAGAGAGTTATGTAAGATTTATAACAATCCTTTAATGTTGATGAAGATAGAAAATTATTTGAAAGAATTAGATACTGTTTAGTTAATCTTGACATTATAGTTTTTCTGAAACGTTAAATAACCTGTAAGGCTGATAGTGAAATTAATACTATCAGCCTTATAATTTTTCCATGGTATCTTAAATAACTATACTGATTTTGTTTCCCGTTCTAATTTGGTAACATTTTGATTTCTTGTGTTATCAAGTATATGGTAGAAAAAGAGTTCTACACTTTCAGTAGAACCCTTCTTATTAGCAGTATTTTGATTACCTAGTTTTTTCTATTTTTCCTAAATTAAAATAAGAAATTATTGATAAAGTTCTCCTGGAAGATTGTTCATAAAAAAGTGTATCTTTGGCTAGAGAAAATCACAAAATCTAAATAAAACAGAAGACACAAAATATTTATAATATGTAAAAGGTAGTTCAAAAATATAGAACTACCTTTTGTTGATAATAATGAAATTAGATACTTGTTCTTTTGAAATTAGTAGAGTAAAAATTGCTAGAGGGGAATCATCAAACTGCTTTGATTTAGCTATGGTTATTTTACTTTTGTGGCCGAGAACAAATGGAAGATATGGGATTACACAGAGTGAGTATTTCTTTTTGTTTTGATTGAGACACATGAGTATAGATCTGAGTTACAGAAATAGAGCTATGTCCAAGTATTTGCTGTATATAACGAATATATACATTTTTATCCAGTAGCATTGTAGCAAAGCTGTGTCTAAACATATGTGGCGTGATAGTTATAGATAAGTTGTTTTTCTTAACCATCTTCCTTAAAATTAGACGTACGCTTTGTTCTGACAGTGCTTTAAGAGGATGAGTTCAAGTAAATGTTGCACTTATTCTTGCAATTTATCATGTACTCATAAATTAGCCCTTCGTCACTTATCAATTCCTCCCAGTTCTCTCAACCGTTCCTGTCCCAACTTCAACATCTCTTTTTCCACCTTATTCCATTTTCCAAATAGGCATTCGTGTAGGACTACTGCTGCTGATGTTTCGTCTACTTGCGAATCATAAACACACGATTGATCTCTTCGGTAAATTTGAACTTGATTAAAAATCTTGTCATTTTCTAACTCTCGTAAGTTATCAACTAAATGTTCTACAATTCCATCATGGTGCTCTTTGGGAGTCGCTCTCGCTTGACTTGGGTCTATTGCATGGAGCTCCTCATAACGTATCAAGGTACTGAGATAGGACAATTCTGGCTTGGTCGCAATTACTGCAAGTGAGACTTGGTAACCTTTAGTTGTCAATAATTGTGACGTTTTTCTAGGGACTTCTGTTGTTCTTAAAGTACCCTCGATTAACAAATGATAACCTTGTTTACTCAACTCATCTACAAGATATTCAACCATTTGTCCCGCGAATACTTTGGTATAATCCACACTATCTTTGCCATACTTTTCCTGTAGGCCAAGGTAGTTCGGATGAAAAGAGCGATAACTATCTCCATCAATGATAATGATATTACCTTGAAATTCCCTTTGTTTAATACGATGAATCGTTGTTTTCCCAGCACCACTCTGTCCACCGAGCAAGATAGCCTTGGGCTGAGACGAAGTTGTTTTACCACGAGTTAAAGAACGAACGAGTCGTCTGGATGCTCGTTCAAAATCATCTTGACTAAATTCTTCTAGTTTCATTAAGCCACCACCAGATGACGAGCTTGTTCTAGCATCCGTTCAATGCCATCCAAATAGCCAATATATCGCTCCACATCCTCAAAAGTTGCAACAAGATAAATCTTCGTGTTAATCAAATCAGAAAGATCATCGCTTATTAGAACCCAAGGATTATTAGCATCATTAAATGCAATTTCTAGTTCATCTTGTAAACGATAAAGTTGCGCTAAGATATTCGCCCCTCGTTCTTTAATCACTTCAATTTTCAGAGTTAACTGATAATCTTCTACTGGCGTGAGCATCTTTTCCTCTCCTACAATATCGATATAAGAAACATTAAATTTCTGACAAATACGATCTATTAATTCTGTCGAAACTGAACTTGTCCCGTTTTCATAACGACTCAGGCTATTTCGAGAGATGCCAACAATCTTTGCGAACTCAGGCTGGGTTAAGTCATGTGTTTTACGTAACGCTTTAATATTTTCTCCGATCATGAGAGCCCTCCTTTTATTTATTTCTATTATAGCATTAATAATTTAAAAACGCACCATTATTGGTGCGTTTTTAAATCTGGTAGATGAATCTTTCTTCAATCTAACCTGCTGATCTCAGTATGTTAAAACTAATCCAAATATATAATTTTATCAAAAAGAGATCTTATATTTTCATCTAGATGATGGCTTACAAAAATAACAGTTTTTTCTGTCATTGAGAATAGATGTTTCTCAATTTGATACCGTCTTTCTTTATCAATCGCATCAGTTGCCTCATCAATAATCAAAATTGGTTTTTCTTCAAGGTAAGCTCTAGCTAAACTAATTCGTTGCTTCTGTCCACTAGAAATGTCTTGGCTAATTTCCGATAAAGTAGTTTCCAATCCATGACTCAATCCATTAATCCAGTCTCTTAAATAAAATATTTCCAATGCTTTTTCGATTTTTGAATCTTCTATTTCACGGCCTAATGTCAAATTAAATAAAATGGATTCGTTAAAAATATGATCTTCCAAACTAACATAAGAAATATTTTCATGAAGATCCTTGAAATTCATATTTTTTGAATCGATATTATCATAGAAGATGCGGCCTTTCGAAATTGGGATTTCACCATTAATAGCCTTTAATATAGTTGATTTTCCTGAACCAGATGACCCTGATATTGCATACTTCTTATTTTTTCAATTTTAACATTTAAATTATCTAAGACAATCTTACCATCACGTTCAATAGTTACCGATTGAAATTCTACTTTATCTATAAATTTCTTCCAAGTTTGTTTATTAACATTACTTTCATGAATACTTTGGTCACCTTCCAATTCAAATTTTTCAAATATTTTGTTTACAGTTTTAAACTCAGCGTAATTTGCCGTTAAGCCTGTTAAGCCAGCAAAGATAATTGATGAAAAATATTGAGAAGAAGATACAGCCCCAATCGGAATTAATCGGTTAAAATATAAGACTCCTGCGTGGGTCAACATGGCAATTTGACTCACAAAACTAGTCCCATTTTGAACAGACATAAGCCCACCAAAGGTTTTTGAATATGAAACTCTGGACTTCGAATATTTTTTTGAATAAGATAAGATTTTTACCATTAAAAATGAAGTTGATTAGCATTGGATAACATTCGAAATCCACTTAAAGAATCATCAATTGCTTTAACTAATTCTTCATTCTTCTCAGTAAAGTAAACAGCTTTATTCTCCATTTTCTTTGTAAATATTTTAGGAAGATTTACCATTAGAATGAAGAATATCAAAATTGTAAACAATAATGAATAATGGAAACTAAAAAAGGCAATAATTGCAAAAATGATATTTAATGCTTGACTAATCATTAATTCAAGTGTTTCAAAGCCAAGATCTCGAATAGTATTAAGATCATTTGTCAGCCATGAGGTATAGGCGCTAACACTTTTTGAGCCAAAACGAACCACACCCTTACTTTCAATACTTTTTACAATATCTTTACGTATTTCGGTACACATTTCTTGTATGGCTTTTTCACTTGCTTTTGAGTTTTGATATATTTGCAATACCCATATTAAATTTACAGCTAAAATCGCTCCACTTAAATACAAAAATCCCTGTAAATCAAAATTTACAATTGTAGAGATTGCTTTGGCACTCAATATACCATTTAAGTAAACACATAATGAATTAATAAAAATCCAAAACAACCATATAGAATTACTTCGTTTGCATCTAATTAAATAAGTTTTTAATGTCATATCCCAGCCTCATTTAAAAATTCCAAATATTTCTTCACCAATTATTTTTCTTTGATATTTAATTGCAATATAAGATAATAAAATTCCTACTAACTTTTAGGGCGCAGTTCAGAGTAGTCGATTTCTATCTATTTCCTTTATTATTAACTTGAAATTTTCTAGCTTTTTTTTAAACTTCCATTATTCTGTTTCATAGATATATTTTTAGACCGCTGATCAACTTTATGTTCTTTTTTAAAATTATTCTGCATAACTTTCTGGTTCATTTTCTATTCCCTTACTTTCCTTAAATGGATTGTTAATAAATAACAAATAAAATCCTACTAATACCGTAAATATATTTATCGTTATTCCTAGAATATGTATATCCGAATAAAATTGAGGAACTATTAAGAATACAATTGAAAATAAAGCATATAAACTTGAATTAGTAGAGTAGATTAACCCCATATTTTCATAGTTATATTCAGAATAAATCATTTTTTCAAACATATTACCAGATATACCAATAATTATAAAGGATAATCCAAATAGCAAAAGCTTAATCAATGGAATTGGTATTACAAATACTAAGAATAAAAAGAAGCCCGATACAATATAATCAATAAAGAAAAACTTCTTATATGATATTTTTATCCTAGGTGCCACAAAAGCACCTGTCAAATCTGCTAATCGTTGTACTGCCAATACTAACCCAAGATACTGAATGGGAATTCCTTCCGATACAAGATATAAGGGGGCTAAAGTTAAAAGTAGATCTGTTCCACCACTTAAAATTGACTCTGTAATTACAATAAAAGAGGCAAATTTTGATTCTCGAAAAGCAGAAATTGTGTCCAAAAGTTGAAAAGTTAATTCACTTTCGCTTTCTATATTTTCAGACATACCATCTGACTTTTTTTTATCAGGCATATTCAACCTGATTTTCATCATAAAGTATATCGCAGCTACAAAAAATGGAATACTCATATTGAAAACAACAAAATAGGATAACACTCCTAACAGTAACGAGGCAAACAGGTTACTAATAATGTCTAACACATTTGAAGCCATATACTGAACATCTATAGATTTGTTTATCGTTTCTTCATCATTTTCTAATGTTTCTGGAACAATCTTCATTTGTAATGTGTTGAGTAGATTTGTTGATAAACTAAACAAAAATTAAAAATATAAAGATAAAAAACTTCAAAGCGATATCTTAAGCATAGAATAGTAATGAAAATTATAAAAAGTTGAAGAACTTGAAAAGTTACTAGCCAGACTTTATCTCTTTGAATTTTATTTACAAAACTTCCATAAAAAACGGCAAGTAAGTTAGGGATAAAACCTATTAGAGTAAATAAAGATAACTGACCAGCTTCAATATTATAAACATTGATTAAACCGATCGACAATGCAATGAAGTAAAAACTATCTGCAATATTTCTAGAAGATCTACCTAATATCAAGTTTTTAAAGTTACTACTGAATTTTTCTAATATCATGTTTGTATACCTCGAAATTCATACAATCGATTTGGATATAATTTGTTATATTTAATAATCCTGTCAAGGAATCCAATACTTTGTAGGAAATAATTGCTACTGCCATATACGATATCGGTGAAATTACACTGTATGGTGTCTTACTATTAATTTTCTTGCATTTATTTTAGCACTCCGTCATCATGTTGTAAATATCTTTTTATAAACTTTTTTTATTTTTTTAAAAATAAATCATTTTTGTATCTATGCGATATTAAAAAAACGATGCTCAATTGAACATCATTTTCATTATTCTGTCATATTTGCAATATAATGTTCGACTTTCAAAGCCATTGACATATTTTCATCCAATTTATAAAGAAAATGTGCTGTCTCAAAATATTCTTTTACCGAAATCTTAGAAGAAAAGTCCTTACTTACATTTCCCATCAATAAATACAAATCAGCTAAAAGATAAGTTGTTCTGTAAGCCTGACACTGCTTTATAGTAGCTGTGATTTTAGTAATAGCTTCTTCAATATTATTCTGTAGCCATAAATATCTACAAACGTTATAGTTGAACTTAATAAATAGTTCTAACTCTTCGAGTGTATTTAAATTGAGTTGATTTACTTGATACTCTAATGTTTTTCGAATCTCATCAAATCGCGTTAAATCTCCAATATCGTAATAAAAATTGAATAGAGTGTTTGAAATTTGGAGATAGTTCATATCAGATATACTTAACTGTGACAGCACCTTCTCCAATCTTTCAACTGCCTCCTCTTGTTGCCCATAGAAATAAAAATCTATCAGAGATTTTATCCACTCCATATAAAATTTATCTGCTAGAGATAAACGATGAGACTTTACATTTTCTAATTCATATATATATTTCAAAGACTCATAATTTCTATTTATGATAAATGTATGTGCTAATTTCTTAAACTCTGCTAGCTCATCAACCTCCCCAACAATCTGCTCATCAAAAAATAATCCATACTAACTTTTAATTTCTTAGCAAGTGCATGCAAAAAATCCGCCCCAGGAGTGAACTCTCCACTCTCTAATCGACTAATTTGCCCCTGTTTACAAATGCCTTCGGCCAATTCTCGCTGGGACAATTTTAATTCTTTTCGTCTATTTTTTAATCTGGTTGCTAATAATGTACCCACGTTTGGATATTCCTTTTCTAATTGATTTTGATTTCAATTTTAATTGTAACATGATTAAATCAAAAATTCAAATATATGTCCAGAAAGATACAAATTTTACATAAATGGTGTCGAATGTTTTTTGATCTACCTCGTCTTCTTTTGAAAATAATCTACTCAAATAATTTCTAGATTGTCAAATTAAGTTAAACTTTTCATGTAACTCAGAAAAACATATATGGAATTTGAGAGTTCAAGTAATTCCTAAAAGTCTTTGAAATTAAAAACGCATAATATCAGGTATTCAAAAAACTGATATTATGCATTTTATTTTAGTCTAAATTAGGGGGAAATTATTTCCAGATAAAGTTTTTGGCAAGCTTCTTATCTGTTTAAGGTACATCTCCCCATCGAAATGAGCGAGCTACTCTTATTAAACGATCAAAAGAGTTAGGTTTACCTAATTATGGTTTTCACATATTCCGCCATACTCATGCGTCTTTAATGCTCAACGCTGGAGCAAATTGGAAAGAACTGCAAGAACGTATGGGACACAGATCTATTTCAACCACAATGGATAACTATGCGGAATTAGATCCTAACCGAAAGAATGAAGCAGTCGATATTTTAATAGAACGACTTGCACAAATTAAAAAACTAATTAGAGACTATTATATTTAGCTATAATAAATCATTTTGCAATTAATGTAAATTTTATATTGCTACTATAAAATTTTAGGTATACAAAGACCTATAGATACTTTATTGGTAAGATTAATTTTATAACATTACTACAGTTAAAAAAATCCTACATTATAGTTTCAATTGTAAAAAAAACTCATTATTGATACCGGAATGTTCTCAGAGATTTTTCAACTACTTTTGTACAATGTAAGTCAAATACAAAATTACCTACTTAATAATATTTTTTTACTACTACAGTTAACAAACATATTAAGATTAGTAGTGAGGAAGTTTCCGACTGGAGAGAGTACTCACTACTTTATCTTATCATGAAAATAATTCAATTTTTTCTTAGTTCAATGACTTGATCGTATCGACTTTCATTATCAATATGGTGAGCGATTTCTAACACCATCATCGGTAGTGAGAAAATCAAGTCTCGAACCATCTGGCTATTTTCTACGTCAAGAGCTGCAGTTACCTCATCTGCTAATAAAATATCCTTTTTACGAAGAAGGAAGCGGGCTAGTTCAATCCGGACTCGTTGTCCACCTGAAATATTTTCTCCGTTATCAGTGATTACAAAATCAAGTCCATCAGTTAGTTCATGGTCGAGTTTGACCTGTCTCAAAACAGTCTCTAATTCTTGATCTGAAAACTCTTGTCCCAAACTGAGATTGTAGCGAATAGTATCATTAAAGAGGAAAGGATGCTGGCTGATAATGCCTACCTGACGAACAAAGTGACTTGTTTTAACTCCATCCCTTGTACGACAAGTAATCGTTCCGGCATCCGGCTTTTCTTCTCCTGTGATCATTCGAAAGAGGGTTGATTTCCCACAGCCACTTGGCCCTTTGATGAGGACTTTTTCACCTTGTCGAATGGCTAGATTAAGATCGCGAATAATCTCTCTACCATTATAAGATTTACTTAAATGAGAAATTTCTAGTTCTTCTACTTGGGAGATCGAATGATTGTCCGATTCACTATCATCTGCTCGATTTAAAATTCCGAAAATCTTTTCTGCCGTTGTTTTGGCTCCTTGTACTTCAACCACATCATACATGATATTTTGGATAGGCCCTACCAGTTGACCAGCAGCAATATACATTGCAACCAGACTAGCCACTGAAACATGATGACCATGCATGGCAAGGAAGAACCCCAATACCAAAGGGAGTACTTGGCTAAGAAAGACCATGAAACCATTACAAAAGAAAACAATATTATGGGTAAAAGCAAACTTTTGAATGGCTCGTTGATAACGAAGATTGATATTCCAGACGCGCTGAGAATTTTCAGGTAAGGCTTGATTCATCCGCAAGGTTTGAGCCCCTCGAATACTATCAGAGATTTGGTTATGAACAGCTGTTCTTCCCTGAGACATTTCATCCCCTGAATTCTTTAGCTTATTATTCATTAAGAATTGTGGAATGGGACGTAAGATCGTGAAGAAAACAAAGATAGAACCCAATAAAACATTTTGGGCAATGATATAGATCGCCGTAATCAGCGCTCCAAATCCCCAACATGAAATAGTCATATAGCGTTCAAAAAAGTTATCTCCTAAAAATTCCATATCCTGTGTCAGCATGGTAATCTTTTCATCTTCACTATATTCCCTGTCTTCCATTAACTTATGAAACAATGCCGTTCGGATATTCATGTGAATTTCACGTCGAAAGACATTATTTGCATGATTACAAAATAACATTAGACTATACAAAGCGAAATAGACAGAAAAACCAAAGAGGGCAAATTTCCAAATAGAGGAATAGGTAAGGTTATTTTGATCTATCGATAGTGCTTTGGCAACAACCAAGGGTTGCCCTAATGCGAGCCCCCCATTTGCCAGTGCTCCAATAATGGTTAGGTATTTTGTTTTTTTATCAAGATATTTAAAGATATTAATCATAAAGCTCTCCTAGAAAATAGAACACTATGGTTGAGAAATATCAGATGTAATCATTAAATCTTATTACATATTATTCTTTGTGATATATTTTACATGCTCATTATACATCTAAAAATAAGTCTAGTCAATGAATATTCAAAAGATTAGAAAAGTTTAAACTGTTAATGATATTCCGAGTTTTTCCCAGTAAGTATTCATCTTATCCATCCCAATAAAAAGTTACTGTTGGAAACATATAGGAGATTAGAAACTATGGTATACTAGTGATAATAAATAGTTATCGGTAGGAGAAATCTGGCGTGAATAATAAAAAAATAAGAGTTTTTTTGAGTAGACCTAATCCATTTACTAAAGAACAACAGTACTTTATAGAAAAATTAAAAAGTACCTTAGATAAGTACAATATCGAAAGTATAAAATTACAGTATAATAAAGTTAACTAGTCTTGTAAAAATTATTTTATCGTCATATCTGAGAGTTAATCAGCTATTGCGTGAAAATTATCAATCTTTGGCTGAGATACATTTGTCACAATCATAAATAGCTTATAGTTCTTGACATATAGACTTGTATATGAAAAAATACTTGTTGGAGGCTAATAATATGACTGAAAAAATCAAAAACTGGGTTAACATTTGCGTTTTGAAAAATCAAGAAATTTTATTACTTAATAGACAGCACGATAATTTTCCTGGCTGGATTCCACCGGGTGGAAAAGTTGAATTTCCTGAAAGTTTTTTTGAAGCTGCATTACGGGAACTTAAGGAAGAAACTGGACTTACCGCATTAAATCTTGAATTAAAAGGAATTTCAGGCTTTACTAATTCAATTGGTAATGAGAGATTTGTCTTCTATGACTTTTTATGTACTCAGTTTACTGGTGAACTAAGCACATCTGATGAAGGTGAGCCAAAATGGTGGAATCTAAAAGAAATCGATAAAATACCAATGCAAGATGAAATAAGAAAAAGGCTACCCCTTTATTTAAGAAAAGGAAGCTTTGAAAGTATTAACTATTGGGATGATAATAAGAAATGCATTAGCGAAAATAAAACAATTTTATTTGACTAATATTCTCTACAGTATAATCAAATGCAAAATTCTCAATCCATTAGTAATTTTTGTATAATTCAGTACTCAATACAATCTGTCTTTAATAACATATAGTTTAATATTTTACAAAACAAGGGTATCTAATAAAATCATCTACTCTATCAACTTTTTCCTTGTATATATAGATAGCTAAAAAAGCCTTGGAATCATTCCAAGGCTTTCTCTATATTCTATTGCATCAATTTTCTTATTCCGATTTCAGTTGCGATAATTTCACGTATATTTAAAATAGATACTTAAATTATATTACTGTTTTTCAAAAGTTCCGTCTGCTACACGAAAATCACTGTTAACAGTTTCAATTGAATTAAATTGAATCTTTAAATATTTTACTTCTTTTTCTGTCATGAGTTAGCAGGCTCTGCCTGCTTAGAGTTTTTTTGCCTAAAAATATGGCTATTAGCTATTAGAACCTGAGATTCTTGGGTAACCAAACGTCATATCGAGGTTATCTTTCTCGTAATTCTTGATCAATTCCCAGAAATCTGCAACTGATAACGCTGCAACTGATTCATGCCAATTGAATTTAAAAAACAAATCTAAGAGAAATTTAATTACTTGATGAACTTTGGCTGTCTGTTCTACAGTATCAAATGTAATTAAAATTTTCTCACACAATGGATCAATCAATTCAAATTCAATACTATCATTTACAAAATTGAATGACAGTTCTTGATCTTGATCATTCAAGATTGAGATATACTGATCGTCTTCAAATGTTGAATAAAACATTCTAATATTAATTTCTTCATTAAGATTAATTAATTCTGAAATATATTGTTGACTTGAAAAAACTACATACTTTTTATATGTTTTCATTTTGTTTTCCTCCTATTTTTTAAAAAAAGATTTTTTCATCCTTAGATTTACGGTGGCCTTACTCTCTTTAATATTATTATTAAACGATTGTTCTTGAGCATCTGCTACCTCCTTTTTTTAGGAACAAAAAAAAGACAGTTCAGAACTGCCTTTTTTTATCTATACTATTATTATGCCATTTTTCCGTAAAAATAAAACAACATTCTGTTCCTAAAATAACGATGTTTTTCTTCTATCTTTATTTTTATCAAAATATGGCATACTATTATTGTAAATTAAATTGAGTAAGTAGAGCTACTACCATTAATCATATGGTGAGAAAGTTTGTTACTGGGCACGGTTAACGTACTTATCTCTCATATGCTAGTCATTGCAAAGGAAAAAACTAAGAGAAAAAGAAAGAAAATCTAAATGGTTATTCTCTACTGAATAACATGAAGTAAAGAATAACCATTTAGTAGATAAAAAAGTAAAGAAAAACGTGTTTAAGGTAAAATAAAAAAGGTAAAAATAAAAGTAAATACTAAAAAAATAACTAGTTTAGCAAAGTAAAAAAATAATGTAATAAAAAATGTAAAATAGAAAAGTTTTATAAGCTCGAACAAGCAATGACATCTTTATGATACTTCCAAACATAGAACACGGTGAGTACTGAAAATCTATCGCAAACATTAAACTTCAAGAGTTAGCCTCGATGGGAAGTATCAAAAGCATACCCAGCTTATTAAAAAGGGTGGGAGGCAGTTTAACAATAATATGTAATTATTTTAGAAAGGAATGTATAATGCCAAGAAAAAGGAATTCTCTCAAGCACGATTTATTTATTGCAGCTTCAAAAAATATCACAAACAATCGAACGAGGACAAGCTATAAAAGAGCAATTACTCGCTTTACAAAGTGGGCTAAAGAAAACAATATTAAGAAAAAACAGATATTACTGAAGAAGTGATTCAACTATACCAACTAGATCTAACTGATGATCCTAAACAATATTCTGTTGCTACAATCCATACTTATTTAGCACCTATCTGCAAAGCAGTTGATATCAACATGAATCGCATTAGAAAAGACAAGCGTTCCAGTGACAAAATTATCCGAGGTCGTATCAAATCAAAAAACTCACAAGGTAAACATCAAGAAACAGACTCTCGCTTCTCTCGGCTGGTTAATTTTCAGCGGGCAGTTGGGATTCGTAGATCCGAATTAAAAAAATTAAAAGGAAAAGATATTCGAAAAGATAATAATGGAAATTACTATGTTTTAGTTCAGCGTGGGAAGGGAGGAAAATTTCAACCTCAACTTATTCTTCCTCAAGATGTTCCAGTAGTCCTCGATACCTTTAAAAATAAACAAGAGGATGATTATATCTTTACAGATGTAGAAATGAATAATCTAATCAATCTACATGGGATGCGAGCTCAACATGCAAGAGAGTGTTATTACTTCTACTTGAAGAAACTCCAAGACAATCCTAAATTCAAGCTGAATTTAAAAAATTTTTTAATAGAACGTTGGGAAGTTGGCCACCAAAATTTAAGAAATAAATCATTAAAGAAATTTGAGAAACAAAAGAAAAACTTCATTAATGAACTAAGAGATGAACCTTATAAAATTCGTGGATCGAACTATAAAAAAGCCTTAAATTCAGCCCTGCCTACAAAATATAATCGTTTAGCTTTGATGGCGGTCTCGGTCTTCCATCTTTCCCACTGGCGTCTATCCGTTACAGTGACCAACTATATTCTTTAAAGTATCTCATTTTCGACTAAAAAATGAAGAAAAAATACAGAAAAAAACAGTTTTTCTGCGTTTTTATGGCATACTCAAAATATAGGCTGTTGTATAGCTAACAGTTTTAACACATTTTTCTGACATACTATAAATTTAAAAGGAGTAAAAGAATGTCAATTAAAAATCATTTGCAACGAGAATTCAAAGGTTCAAATTTTGAAATTCGTGAAAAACTAATAACCGATACTTACTTCACTAGCTTTTTAGACTACGTGAGTTTCCCTGAATCAATCTCAAAATTAATTGAAGAAGGCTATGCTGATAGAAGAAATCAACTAGATGAATACATTGATTTTGCACTTCATCATAATTTAATTACTTTTCAAAATAATATTATCCAAGCTACTGATCTTGGTTTAGCTTGGGTCTGGTGGGCATATGCACCAGTTGAAGGCAATGATTGGATTTAGGTTAAAATAGCACTATAATTTCTGCATATCATAAATCTAACAAAAGAATTATAGTGTCTATTTTGTTGTAGAAAAAATCCCCGCCAAGATCTAACTTGGCGGGGATTTGGTGGGGAATAACTCCCCTATTTAAGATTTAAATCACCTTAAGCAATTCTTAACCTTAATATACTAGGCTTTCGCATTCAATTTGCGTTACTCTATTATTTAAGAGTAACTGAAGCTCCAGCTTCTTCCAATTTACCTTTGATTTCTTCAGCTTCAGCTGCAGCAACACCTTCTTTGATGACACCAGGTGCACCATCAACAAGTTCTTTAGCTTCTTTAAGACCAAGACCAGTGATTTCACGTACAACTTTGATAACGCCGACTTTCTTGTCGCCTGCAGATGTCAATTCGATATCGAATGAATCTTTAGCAGCACCTGCGTCAGCAGCACCAGCTGCAGCAACAGCTACAGGAGCAGCTGCAGTTACACCAAATTCTTCTTCGATAGCTTTTACAAGGTCGTTCAATTCAAGGATTGAAGCTTCTTTAATTTCAGCAATAATGTTTTCAATGTTCAATGCCATTGTTATTTCCTCCAAATAAGTTTTAATTTTATGTTTTTATTTTTGTAGCTAGGCTACGCTGCGTAGCTTAAGATTAAGCTGCGTCTTCTTTGTTGTCTGCAACCGCTTTGACTGCAAGAGCAACGTTGCGCACTGGCGCTTGAAGTACAGAAAGGAGCATAGAAAGAAGTCCTTCGCGGTTTGGAAGAGTTGCAAGTGCAAGAATCTCTTCTTTAGATGCGACAGCGCCTTCGATTGCACCACCTTTGATTTCAAGTGCTTCAGCGTCTTTTGCAAAATCGTTCAAGATTTTCGCAGGTGCGATAACATCTTCGTTAGAAAATGCTACTGCAGAAGGTCCAACGAATACAGATGCAAGATCTTCAAGACCAGCTTTTTCAGCTGCACGACGCAAGATTGAGTTTTTGATAACTTTAAACTCAACTTCGCTTCCGCGAAGGTTGCGACGGAGAACTGTATCTTGCTCAACTGTCAAACCGCGAGAATCTACAACGACGATTGATGCAGCAGCTTTCATTTTTTCAGCTACTACGTCAACAAGTTCCGCTTTTTTAGCAATAATTGCTTCACTCATTAGTGTGTTCACCTCCGTAATTATTTTGCTTGGGGAATTTTTCTAAAAGAAAAACGCGCCCAAACCTAGACACGAAAGTACAATACGCTTCTTTTAATTGATACGTTTTGTCCTCGGTAGGATTTTTATGAGTCGAGCTCCCCTACTGTCTTAGGCAGTTTTTTCAAACCGTAGATTAGTTTATCACATATAAAAAAAGAATGCAAGTACTTTTGCAAACTTTTTTTATATTTTTTAGTCGTTGTAAAGACTCTTGATATTATTCAACCAAGCATAGGCTAGTCCCATTAGAACTCCTCCTCCTACCCAGTTGGCAAAGAAAGTCACGCAATAATGTCGTAAAATATTTAAAAACTCAAAATGCGGTAATTGGCTAGATACTGAATTAAAGCTTAATAATGAGAAGGAAGCAAAGTTTGCTGCCAAGTGTTCATTGGTCATAAAGACAAACATATAGATAGCTGAGAGGGCTAAGAGAACCTTGGCTGTTTCATCTTTGAAATATAGATAAGAAAGAATAGCAATATTTACGAAGATATTGGCAATAACTCCTTCAAAGAAAACCACTTGATTGCCTCGTTGGAGTTTATTTTCTGCTACCGTGGCTAGGAAACCTTTTGGATCGATATGTGCAAAGGCAGTTGTTTGATTGAAAAGAAAAGCGACGATTAAAGCACCAATTAAATTAAAGAAGGTACAATAAAGAAGAATCTCCAACGCTTTCTTCCAGTTAATTTTCTTTAGATAGGTACCCGCCGTCAGATACATCATATTTGAGGTGGTTAATTCCGCATTTAAGAATAGGAGGTAAACCAAGCCCCAGGCAAAGATGAATGGAAATAGAAAACGACCAGATCCAGGTACAAAGGTATTTAATAAGTCAGCTGCAACTGCTCCAACCGCCGTATTTAAAGTAAGAAATCCACCCGCAAAAATAGAACGGACTGCATAGCGCGTTTTAGATTTCTGATAGAGATCTTCCTTCTTATTACACGCCGCTCCAACTTTTTGAATAAAATTAGATTCAGACATAATATTCTCCTTATATAATGTTTGTGAACAAAATCATTATATCATAGAGAGAAAAGTTTGAAAAGGTTTTCAGGAAGAATTCTTAACTTTTCATCATATACGTTTTATATCGAATACCACTGTGTGCTAAAAACAAATAAAAAACAGGCATCTGCCTGTTTTAGTTTTAATAATTCAAACGGTTTGCCCAAGCGATATCCAAATTCAAGATTTCTTGTGAAGTGAACTGTTGACGATATGGATTGTATACCGAACCTGTAATACCACCTTGAACATTTGGTGAATCGTATTGAGTTAAATTATAAGTTTCAATGATGTTATTAAGTTTTGCATAGTAGCTTGTGTCTGTCGCATAAACCCCTGTCAACGCTGCTGTTGCATCTTGATAACTAGAGGTGTTGCTCTTCCAAGCACCTGCAAAATGTCCTTGTTTCAAAACAGCTACGTAGTCCTGCAATGATTCGTAGTAGGATGGGTAAGAACGAAAAGCATCATTAATGGTATAGGCATTTCCAGCCCCGTCATCTTCCCAAGTTTGCATCACTGCAGATTGGCCAGCATAACTTCCTTTAATCCCGAAAAGGTTGTAATGCGGATAAGAAGACAAGCCAGACTGACCTGATCCACTTTCAAGGATGGCTTGTGCGATCATAACGGAAGCATAAAGGTCATTCTCTTGACCGAGCTGACGAGCTGACTCACCAATTTGTGAGATGAAAGCTTCAGTAGGGTCTGAATAAGCTTGGTAAGTTCCATCATTAGCACCAACTGATGTGACGTGCTCGCTCATAGCAGCAGCAAATGTCCCCACTGCTAATACAGAAACGAACAAACCAAATAATTTCGTTTTATTCCGTATTTTCTTTTTCATAATACAATTTATCTCCAATTAATTTTTTATCATCTTTTATCTTTATAGAGATTATACCATATAAATAGAAGAAAACAAAGGCACTTATATTACACTTGTATTACAATTGCGAGATAAATCCAAAACAAAAATGACATTTTCATGTCATTTCAATTTATTTCGTAAAACGCATTTTCTAAAATAGCATCCCAGGACTTCTCTAGTCCTTCCCTGGTTACAGAAGAAAAGACGATAAAGGTGTCAGCTGGATCAAAATCTAGTTTTTTCTTGATGATCGATTCATGTTTGTTCCATTTTCCACGTGGAATTTTATCTGCCTTAGTCGCTACCAAGATTACTGGAATTTCGTAGTACTTTAAGAATTCATACATTTGGACATCATCTGCAGAAGGTTCATGACGAAAATCGACTAGGCTAACGACTGCTTTTAAGTTCTCCCGGCTAGTGAGGTATTCTTCAATCATCCTTCCCCACTTCTCGCGCTCTTTTTTTGAGACACGTGCGTAACCATAACCAGGTACGTCTACCAAACGGAGTTTATCATCGATATTGAAGAAATTGAGCAATTGAGTTTTTCCTGGTTTTCCAGATGTTCTGGCCAGGTTTTTTCGATTTAAGAGAGTATTAATAAAAGAAGACTTGCCGACATTGGATCGACCGGCAAGTGCAACTTCTGGAATCTCATCTTGAGGATAATGGCTCTTATTTGCAGCGCTTAAGAGGATATCCGCATTATGTGTGTTAATTTCCATATTTTATCTTTCTAGGCTGTTTCAAGAATTGGTTTTTCAGTTCCATCTACAGCTTCTTTTGTAATTCGGACAAGTTTGACATCTTCTTGACTTGGAATTTCAAACATGACATCCATCATGGTTTCTTCGATAATCGAACGAAGTCCACGAGCTCCTGTTTTTCTTTCGATAGCCTTATTAGCAATCTCTTGAAGGGCTTCATCATCGAATTCCAATTCAACATTATCATAAGAAAGCAAGGTTTGGTATTGTTTTACCAAGGCATTGCGTGGCTCTTTTAGAATACGGACAAGGTCGTCAACTGTCAATTGCTCAAGAGCAGCAAAGACTGGAAGACGTCCGATCAATTCTGGGATAATCCCGAATTTTTGAATATCTTCTGCAACGATTTCTTGCATGTAAGAGCTTGATTCATCAATGGCTTTATTGTTCTTACCGAAACCGATGACTTTTTCACCGAGACGTTGTTTAACAATTTCTTCGATCCCGTCAAAAGCCCCACCTACGATGAAGAGAATATTCTTGGTATCCACTTGAATCATCTCTTGTTGAGGGTGTTTACGTCCACCTTGTGGTGGAACACTAGCGACGGTTCCTTCGATGATCTTCAAGAGGGCTTGTTGTACCCCTTCACCAGAAACGTCACGCGTGATAGAGACATTTTCACTTTTCTTAGCGATCTTATCGATTTCATCGACGTAGATGATGCCTCGTTCTGCACGCTCGATGTTGAAATCAGCTGCTTGAAGAAGTTTCAAGAGAATATTTTCAACGTCTTCTCCCACATAACCAGCTTCTGTCAAGGCTGTTGCATCTGCAATGGCAAATGGGACATTCAAGCTACGTGCTAAGGTTTGGGCCAAGAAAGTCTTACCTGAACCAGTAGGACCAATCATGAGGATGTTTGATTTTTGCAATTCAACATCTGTCTCGTCTTCGCGCGTATCATGGAAGTTGATGCGTTTGTAGTGGTTGTATACCGCTACAGCAAGGGCACGCTTGGCGCGATCTTGACCGATGACATAGTGGTTCAAGATATTGAGCAATTCGATTGGTTTTGGAACTTCACTAAGGTCTGCAAGAACTTCTTCTGCTAGCTCCTCGCGAATAATTTCTTGTGCTAACTCTACACATTCATTACAGATAAACGCGTTGTTTCCTGCAATGATTTTTTGGACTTCATCTTGACTCTTTCCGCAAAATGAACAATAAACCATCATATCATTATTTTGATTCGTTGGCATGTATTTCCTCTTTCTGTCATTTTCTGTTTCTATTTAGTTTAAAATAAGGTCATGTAAAAGGCGTGAATGGAATTCACAAGATTGGTAAAAGCATTTAGTAAGAATAAAATAGCGAGGCCGAACCGTTTTTTACGAAAGGTTTGTAAGGCGCAAATCAAACAGATGACACATAGGACAGCTGTAAAAAAACCAAAGACACTTCGCTCCATTAGTCTAAATCCTTTCTCTTATAATAGTTGACCGTAAAATCATAGGGGTTCTTCTCATCTTTTGGATGATGGACTTGACGGACTCTTTCATAGCGATTCTCTTCAAATCTCGGTGCCAATGTATCGCCATCAATATCCGCATGAATCATGGTCTGGATCAACTCTTCTAACTGGTCAGAAAAGAGCCTTAAAATCTGACTGCCTCCAATAATATAAAGATTCTTCTCTTGCTTCTGATACCACTCCAAGACTTCTTCCTTACTGTGCATGACGAGTACAGCATCGTTTTCAGGATCATAAGCTTGATCTTGCGTTAAGATAATACTAGTTCGACCTGGTAGAACCCGTTTTTTCATACCATCAAAGGTCACTCTTCCCATGAGAATGGCTTGTCCCATGGTTGTTTCTTTGAAATGCTGAAGCTCAGCAGGCAGATGCCAAGGCATCACTTGGTCTTTTCCAATAATGCCATTTTCAGTCTGAGCCCAGATACCAATTATCTTTTTCATTCTCTCATCCTTTACACTGATACTTCTATTTTATCAAATTTTCTTATAAAAGACTGATTTCAACTATCTAGTTTGGAGGATATTTTTTTAAATACAAACAGAAAAAACCGCGAGATTTTCGCGGTTTTTCTTAGCCACAAGTTAGCTTAGTCTTCTTTTTTGCGTTTTGCAAATCCGAATAATGAGAGACCTGCTAAAGCGCTAAAGATTGCAAGACCAGCAGTAGAAGATTCTTTTGTTCCTGTGTTTGGAAGTTGTGCAGTAGGATTTTGTGGATCGATATACTTCACTTCTTCTTTCGTTTCTGGAACGACAGGAATAGTTGGTTCTTCTGGTTTTAGTTGTGGAGTAGGTTGTGGTTGTGGTGTTGGTTGCGGTTGTGGTTGTGGAGTAGGCTGTGGCTGTGGCTCTGGTGTCGGAGTTGGATCCGGAATTGGAGTTGGTGTCACAGTCTTCTTGTAGATATGTTGAATGTTTCCATCTTTATCTACAACAGTCTTCACGAAGTCATAACCTGGGATATCTTTCTTCGGTTGTTCCCCATCTTCTGTTGGGTTACCTGGGATTGGATCTCCATTTTCGTCTACATATGAAGTCGTAACTTTTTCATAGACGTGTTCGGTATCACCATTAGGCAATTTCTTCGTTTCCACAAAGCGGTAACCTGGAATTTCAACTTTTGGTTCTTCTCCATCAACTGTAGGATATCCTGGGATTTCCTTACCTTCTTTATCAACAAACTTAGTGATTGGAAGGACAGTTGGTGTGTAAGTTGCAGAAGCTTTGGTTCCATTCACATCTTCGCGAACCACTGTTACAGCTGGTGCAGTTCCAGTAAATTCAGGTTCTGGTGTGAAGGTTACGGTTCCGTCTGCTGCTACAGTGTATGTACCAACACCTGGAATTGTCTTCGTAGTTGAACCATCTTCAAAGGTTGCTGGAACTTTGTCATTCATTGGAACACGGCTATCGCCTTCCTTGAATGTTGGTTTACCAGATTGTTCTTTACCTTTTGGTCCAATAGTTGTAGCTGGTTCTGCTGTTGGTGTTACTGGAGTTACAGTTGGTGTGTACTTAGCTGTAACTGGTGTACCATTCTTATCAACACGTTTAACAGTCACGCCTGTTCCTGTTCCTGTGAATGATTTTTCTGGTACAAATGTAACTGTTCCATCTGGAGCTACTGTGTAGGTTCCTTCGCCTGGAATTACCTTAGTTGTTGAACCATCTTCAAAGGTTGCAGGTGTATCATCATCCATTGGTACATCTGGGTTACCAGGTGTGAATGTTGGTTTGCCTGTTTGTGTTTGCCCTTGAATATCTGTTGATGTTGCTGGTTCTGCTGTTGGTACGACTGGAGTAATCTTAGGTGTGTAGGTTGTTTCAGCGACAGTTCCGTTTGTATCTTTACCTTGAACCTTAACTGGAACGACTTCACCTGAGTAAGATTTATCCGTTGGTGTGAAGGTTACAACACCTGTTTCTTTATCGACTGTGAAAGTACCGATTTCTTTACCTTCTGGTGACTTAGCAACTACAGATTCTGCTGGTTGGCCATTTTCATCAAGAAGAGTAATGGTATCCTTGTCGATTGGTGCAACTGGGTCACCTTCTGTGAAGGTTACAGTTCCAGTTTGAACCACACCTTGAGGTGCTTCTGATTCTGCTGGAGTTGCAGTTGGAGTTACTGGAGTCACAGTTGGTGTGTACTTAGCTGTAACTGGTGTACCGTTCTTATCAACACGTTTCACAGTTACGCCTGTACCTGTTCCTGTGAATGATTTTTCCGGTACGAAAGTAACAGTTCCATCTGGAGCTACTGTATAAGTACCTTCACCTGGAATAGTCTTGGTTGTTGATCCATCTTCAAATGTTGCAGGTGTATCATCATCCATTGGAACATTTGGATTACCTGGTGTGAAGGTTGGTGTACCTGTTTGCGTTTGACCTTGTTTGTCGGTAGATGTTGTATCTTCTGCAGTTGGTGTAACTGGTGTTACGGTTGGTGTATATGTCGCAGAAGCTTTAGTTCCGTTCATATCTTCACGAACCACTGTTACAGCTGGTGCAGTTCCAACGAATGATTTTTCTGGTACGAAGGTCACTGTTCCGTCTGATGCTACTGTGTAAGTACCAACACCATCTACAGTCTTCGTAGTTGATCCATCATCGAATGTTGCTGGAACATCATCATTCATTGGCACACGGCTATCACCTTCAGTAAATACTGGCTTACCAGTTTGAGTTGCACCTTGGATATCTGTTGATTCAGCTGGTGCAGCTGTTGGAGTTACTGGTGTCACAGTTGGTGTGTACTTAGCTGTGATTTCAGTGCCGTTCTTATCCACGCGTTTCACTGTTACGCCTGAAGCAGTTCCAGTGAATGATTTTTCTGGTACGAAGGTTACGGTTCCATCTGGAGCAACTGTGTAAGTTCCTTCGCCATCTACTGTCTTAGTGGTTGAACCATCTTCGAAGGTAGCTGGAGTATCTTCATAAATTGGTACATTTGGATTACCTTCTGTGAAGGTTGGTTTACCAGATTGTGTTTGACCTTGGATATCAGTCGATGTAGCATCTTCAGAAGTTGGAACAACTGGAGTAATCTTCGGTGTATAAGTTGTTTCAACTGTAGTTCCGTTTGTATCAGCTGCTTGAACCTTAACTGGAACAACATCACCTGAGTAAGATTTATCCGTTGGTGTGAAGGTTACAACACCTGTTTCTTTATCAACTGTGTATGTACCGATCACGTCACCTGCTGGTGATTTCGCTTCTACTGATGCTGCAGGTTGACCATTTTCATCAAGAAGAGTAATCGAATCCTTGTTAATTGGAGCTACTTCATCACCTTCAGTAAAGGTTACAGTTCCAGTTTGAACAAGACCTTGAGGTCCAGTAGATTCAGCTGGTGTTGCTGTTGGAGTTACTGGAGTTACAGTTGGTGTGTAAGTTGCAGAAGCTTTAGTTCCGTTCTTATCTTCACGAACAACTGTTACAGCTGGTGCAGTTCCGACGAATGATTTCTCAGGGACAAAGGTTACAGTTCCGTCTGCTGCTACTGTGTAAGTACCAACGCCTTCTACTGTCTTAGTTGTTGATCCATCATCGAAGGTTGCTGGAACATCATCGTTCATTGGCACACGGCTGTTGCCTTCAGTAAATTCAGGCTTACCTGTTTGAGTTTGACCTTGTTTACCAGTTGAAGTAGCATCTTCAGCTGTTGGTGTTACAGGCGTTACAGTTGGTGTGTAAGTTGCAGAGGCTTTAGTGCCATTCATATCTTCACGCACAACTGTTACCGCTGGTGCAGTTCCAACAAATGATTTTTCTGGTACAAATGTAACTGTTCCGTCTGCTGCTACTGTGTAAGTACCAACGCCGTCAACTGTCTTAGTCGTTGAACCATCATCAAATGTTGCTGGAACATCATTGTTCATTGGAACACGGCTGTCACCTTCAGTAAATTCAGGCTTACCTGTTTGTGTAGCACCTTGGATATCCGTTGTTTCAGCTGGTTTCGCAGTAGGTGTTACTGGAGTTACAGTTGGTGTGTATGTTGCAGAAGCTTTGGTTCCGTTCTTATCTTCGCGAACAACCGTCACTGCTGGAGCAGTTCCAGTAAATGATTTCTCAGGAACAAAGGTTACAGTTCCGTCAGCTGCTACTGTGTAAGTACCAACGCCATCAACTGTCTTGGTAGTTGAGCCATCGTCAAATGTTGCTGGAACATCTTCATTGATTTCTACTGTTTTCTCAACGCCATCAACTGTTACGGTTCCACCCTTGAATTCAGGTTTACCAGTTTGTGTAGCACCTTGAATATCTGTTGTTTCAGCTGGTGTAGCTGTTGGAGTTACTGGAACAATTTCAGGTGTGTAGGTTGTATCTACCTTGATACCGTTTGAGCTTTCAGCTTGAACCTTAACAGGCGTTACTTTACCAGTATAAGATTTGTCAGTTGGTGTGAAGGTTACTTGTCCAGTTGCTGGATCAATTGAGTAAGTACCGATTTCAGTTGTTCCATCAGCAGCATAAGCTGGTGTGCTTGATACTTCATTACCATCCTTATCCAAAAGCGTGTAGCTATTATCTTTAATCGTAATCGCTTTATCTTGACCATTAACTTGAACAGTTGCACCTTCAAAGGTTGGTGTTCCTGTTTGTGTCGCACCTTGGATATCTTTAGATGTAGCTGGATTAGCTGTTGGAACAGCTGCTACAACTGTTGGTGTGTAACTTGCATCTGAAGTGATAGTTGAAGTCTTACCGTCTGCATTGGTAATTGTTGCAGTCGCTTGGACTTTCACGCCAGTTGCAGTTCCGACGAAGTCTTTTTCAGGTGTGAAGGTTACTGCTCCTGTAGTAGGATCGATTGTATAAGTTCCTTCACCTGCTACTGTTACAGTTGTTTCATCCGTCGGTTGACCTGTTGCAGGGTCAATCAATTTCTTGCTTGTGATTTGAGCAGTCTCATCATCACTCAAAGCAAATGTAGGTGTCTCTGTTTGAGGAACATTTTGAATGTCTTCAGAAACTTTATTTGTTGGAGTAAGAGTGACTGGATTTACAGTTGGTATGTAAGTTGCAGAAGCTTTGCTTCCGTTCTTATCTTCACGAACAACGGTTACGGCTGGTGCAGTACCAGTGAAGCTTGGGTCTGGAACAAATGTTACAGTTCCATCAGCTGCTACTGTGTAAGTACCAACACCTTCTACTGTCCTCGTTGTTGAACCATCGTCAAAGGTTGCTGGTACAGCATCATTCATCGGCACACGACTGTTACCTGCAGTAAATTCAGGTTTACCAGTTTGAGTCGCACCTTGAACACCTGTTGATTCAGCTGGGGCTGCAGTTGGCGTTACCGGAGTCACTGTTGGTGTGTAAGTCGCTGAAGCCTTAGTTCCATTCATGTCTTCACGAACAACAGTTACAGCTGGTGCAGTGCCAACGAATGATTTTTCAGGAACGAAAGTAACTGTTCCGTCTGTTGCTACTGTGTAAGTACCAACGCCTTCAACTGTCTTAGTTGTTGATCCATCATCGAAGGTTGCTGGAACATTTTCATTGATGGCAACTGTCTTCTCAACACCATCAACAGTCACTGTTCCACCCTTGAATTCAGGTTTACCTGTTTGAGTAGCACCTTGGATATCTGTTGTTTCAGCTGGTGTTGCAGTTGGTGTTACTGGAACAATCTCTGGAGTGTAAGTTGTATCAACCTTGATTCCGTTTGAGCTTTCAGCTTGAACCTTGGCTGGTGTGACTGCGCCAGTGTATGACTTGTCTGATGGAGTAAAGGTTACTTGACCAGTGGCTGAATCAATTGAGTAAGTACCAATTTCAGTTGTACCATCAGCGGCATAAGCTAGTGTCGTTGAAACTTCGTTACCATCTTTATCTAGCAATGTGTAGCTATTGTCTTTAATGGTAATAGCTTTATCTTCACCGTTTACTTGAACAGTTGTTCCTGCAAAGGTTGGTGTACCGGTTTGAGTTGCCCCTTGAACATCTTTAGAAGTTGCAGGGTTTGCAGTTGGAACTGCTGGCACAACAGTTGGTGTGTAGGTCGCATCTGAAGTAATGGTTGCAGTCTTACCATTAGCATTTGTAATAGTAGCAGTTGCCTGAACAGTTACTCCTTTTGCAGTACCGACAAAGTCTTTTTCTGGCGTAAATGTTACTGCTCCAGTCGTTGGGTCGATTGTATAGCTACCTTCACCTGCTACTGTTACAGTTGTTTCATCAGTCGGTTGACCAGTTGCTGGATCCACCAATTTCTTGCTTGTGATTTCAGCAGTCTTATCGTTACTCAAATCAAAGGTTGGTGTTTGGGTTTGAGGAACATTTTGAATATCCGCAGAAACCTTGTCTGTAGGAGTCACTGTGATTGGAGTAACCGTTGGTGTGTACTTAGCTGTCGCTGTCTTAAGGTATTCATCACGAACGGTACCGTCTTTATCTCTTCCGACAGGAGCTGTCACTGATACGGTAACACCTTGAGCTGTACCTGTGAATCCTGGTTCTGGAACAAAGGTTACTTTACCAGTAGCATCGTCAATGCTGTATGTTCCTTCGCCTGCTACTGTTACAGAGGTTGCATTGGTTACTTGACCAGTCGCTGGATCCACCAATTTAGCAGGGTATTCCAAGCTTGGAGTGACAGAGATCTTTTCGCCATTAGCGTTTGTTGTCGTTGTGTTAAAGGTTGGTGTACCTGTTTGAGTCGCACCTTGGACATCTGTCGAAGTCTTATCTACCCCTTCAATATCCGTTGGTGTAACAGTTGGGATATAAAGACCATCCATGGTATTCAAAACAGTATCTACATTGGCTTCATCAGCTGGGAATTTTGTTGACCAACCAGTATCGTAGCCATTGCTGTCTGTACGACGAATAGAGATACCATCCGCTGTTCCAAGGAAGTGATCTTCAGGAATGAACTCAACATCCACAGAAGTTCCGTTTGGAGTGATCTTGTACTTCCCTTGACCAGCTACAGCATAGTAGCCATCTGCGCCAGGTGTAACGACTTGCCCTGTACGGTTATCTATCATTTGTGGAGCTACTGTTTCATCAATTTTTGCTGGCTCAGTTAGGCTATAGCCTTGCAAACCACGAGCGGTAAAGGCTACAGTTGCAGTTTGCTTCGCCCCTTGAAGACCAGTTGTTTCTTTGAATTCCCCTTTAGGTGGGTGGGTGATTTGAGTCTTGAAGTCCTCAACTTCCCCTGAAAAGGCCATTCCTGTCGGACTCTCGATTTGATCAGCATCCTTAGCAATTCGTAACCGTACCCCTAATTCCTTAACACTAGGATCAATATAGGTTTTACTCTTTGTAAAGCTTAACGTAGCCGTTCCATCTTGAGTAATGGTTGTTAAATCAGACCGTTCATCTTCATCGAAGGTTCCGTTTTGGTTGAAATCTATCCAACCATAGATGTTAGCTTTTGCTGCTCCACCCGTATGAGCTTCCACTGAAATGGTGTAATTACCTGGACGTGTCCGGTCCATCTTGATCAGCTCATTAGTTTTTCCTTTGAGATCATTTGGAAGTAATTGGTCGATGCCTTCATCCGCAGTGGTCGCCTTGTCATCACCCGTCCAATCAAGGGTATTGTTTTCATCCATATCAGGACTCAAGTGACCGAGATAAGGTTGGTTCACTTTCTTACCAGTAATTCCATCTACAGTTGCGATCGAATGAATCGCCTTACCGTATGATTCAGGCGCATCTCCTTCATCAAGTGGGAAGAATCCTAGCATAGCAGACTGTTTACCACCTGAAGCAATGTAAAGACCGATTTCAGAAGCTCCCTTTGTCATAACAAGAGGAACATCAACATCATTTGCAGAAATATTTGGACCGAAAACTCCCGTTCCGAGACCTCCGGTTGTTAAATCAGCACTTCCAAAGTACTTCCAGGCAACCGCTTTTTTGTCTGGTCCAACTTGAGTTGATCTACGAAGTTGGTCAAGATTAGTTCTAGAGAAAATCATACCGTTTATATTGGTGGTAGAGTTTGAACCAAATAAATTGTCTGTATCTTGTGGAATGTAGGTTACATTATATCTTTTAGTCGATTTTTTCCATTCCCCTATATGTTTCCAACCTTCTCCATTGGTGGTAAACAGAACCAATTCACCAGGGTTAGCGGACTCACCATCTGCCATGACTACAGCAGGTTTGACAGCTTTTCCACGGAAGGTAGCGGAGACTTCAAATTGAATACCAATATTCCCACCATTTAATTCTGAACTAATAGTTGTACTCTTTGTTCCAGTATTAATTCCTTCTGATCTAATCTCAGTCCAATTATTTTGAGGCTCGGCAATAACCTTGGCTTCATGACCAGCATTCAATTCTGCAAGTGATTTTGGATCAGTAGTCCCACTCACATAACCATTTTTAGCATTAGGATCATAGGTTGCTTTTTCTGCTTCTGTAGCTCCACGTTCTTCCATCCGTTTTTTATAGATTTCAGTCGCTTGGAAGGGTTTTAAAGACTTGACTTTGATGGTAACTACATAGCCAGGCATGATTTCCTTAGTATAGGTAGCACCAACTTGGAGTGCAAGTTTGCCGTCTGATGTAGTCGTTGTTCCTGTCCAGTTGGCTGTTTCTCCAAAGTCTAACCAAGAGATTTGACTAGCAAGGTCTGAGGCTTTTACATTTGTTGTAAAGCCAGGTTTTGCTTCTTTTGGAGTTGAAGTTGCATCTACAACGTCATCGCCAATCAAGTTTGAATCATTTGCGTCACCGACAGCACGACGATTACGACGGCGAGAAGTGTTGGCTGTCTCTTCCGTTGTTACAGTATTATTTGCTGTTACACCTTGTCCAGCTGAAAGAGTTGGTGCTTCTTTTTTATCTGCAGATGTTGAAGCAGGTGCAGCATTATTTTCTGGCGTAGTTGCTTCTAATTTTGGTGTTGCAGCGGTTGATGTAGCTGTAGCAGTTGATGTTGCTGAAGCTGCTGTGCTTGTGCTACTTGCTTCACTAGTTGAAGCAGGTGCTGTTGATGTTGCTGCAGCAGTTGAAGTCTCTGGTGCAGTGATTGCTGCGTTTGCATCATAAGTAGATGTCGTTGCAGCTGTTGATGTTGCTGAAGTTGCTGTAGCTGTTGACGCTTCAGGCGCTTCTGATGCTGTTGCAACTGCTGCTACACTTTCACTTGTCGTATTTGTATTTTCTTCTGCGGCTGCACTTGCTGCTGTACCAACCATAACAAGTGTTCCCAATAGTACTGAGCAAACCCCCACATTCAGTTTACGAATTGAGAATCTGCTAATACGATCATTAAATAAGTCTTTCCCCATCTAATGGACCTCCATATTTATCTATAAATTAACATTCTTTTTAAAATTGTTTAGTTTTTACAAACCTTATCTATTTTAACAAAATCCGAACGATTTTCAAAACATATTGACTCAAAAATGAGTAAAAATTTTTAGCTAAAATTGTTTTAATTCTAAAAGGATTTTACCAATTGATCAAGGTATCAAAAAACCTTGATTTATTACTAAATGGCAAGATCGAACTTCAATTGTGGCTTCACTGGATCATAATCGACCAGTTCAAAATCTTCTGGTTTGATGTCAAAGAAATTGGTTCCATCTGGTACATTCAAAACCAAGTGTGGCCGACAATCTGAAGGCTCCCGACGGAGTAACTCTTCAGCCTGTTCAAATTGATTGTCATAGATGTGAAGGTTATTAATGAAGTAAAAGAACTTCCCAACCTTCCAGCCAAAGTGCTTGGCAATCATCATCTGTAGGGCTACATATTGCATGGCATTGATATGGTGAGCTACCAACATATCATTCGAACGCTGGGTCAAGGTTGCATCTAGATAGATCTCTCCATCAACGCGCCGTACGTCAAACATGGTCTGAAAAGCACAGGGTAAGAGTCCATCTGTTTCCTCAAAGGCATCATAATCCCAGAGCGAGATGATATTGCGGCGATTCCAAGGATTGGCTTCTAATTGTTTGAGGATCTTATTCGTAATGTCATGCTTTTTGACAACAGCTCCATAGCGTTGACCGATGGTACGACTATCTCCCACTTCCCAGTCATTCCAGTAGTGAACATTGTACTTGTCTTCTAAAAGGTCTAAGCTATTCGACTGATCCTGGTAGATCCAGAGCATCTCTTTGATAGCTGATTTAATCGCGATGGGACGAAGGGTCGTGATAGGAAACTCACCTTTTGCGAGGTCAAATTCCATAAAGGCTCCCGTGATGTACTTGGAGTTGGCCGTTCTACCATCCTTGTACTTAGGACGCGCCTGCTCTGACCAGACTCCCTCTTCCATGATTTTTCGAATATAGTCTTTAAAAATCGTATCTGCTTTTGTCATATATCCTCCTAAAACTACTATTGCCTTCATTATATCACAGGACAAAGAAAAAAGGAGAGGCAAATCTCCTTTTAATTTTATTGTAATACTAGCGATGCGGCACCGATGACACCCGCATCATTTCCCAAAGTAGCAAGCGCCAATTGAGTAGATTCACGTACTTGTGGGAATGAGTTTTCTTCAAAGACCTTGCGCACACCATCCAAGAGGAAGTCTCCAGCAGCAGATACCCCACCACCGATAACGATCTTAGACGGGTTCAAGGTTGAACCAATATTGGCTGCAGCAAGTCCAAGGTAGCGTGAGAAGTTTTTGTAAACGATCAAAGCAAGAGCGTCACCCTCTTTTGCTAGATCAAAGACCGTTTTAGCTGTCACTTCTTCACCATTGTCGATCAAGACTTTCAATTGAGAGTCCCCTTCGTACTCATCTGCATAACGACGAGTCAAGTTGACGATCCCTGTTGCTGACGCAACCGTTTCAAGACAGCCTTTTTTACCACAGGTACATTGGATTGGATCATCAAAGTCAACCGTGATGTGACCAAGTTCCCCAGCAGCTCCACGTACACCATGCAAGAGACGACCTTCAGCGACGATCCCACCGCCGACACCTGTACCAAGTGTCATGAAGACAACATCTGGTTGGTTTTCACCAGCCCCTTTCCAACGTTCACCCAAAGCAGCAACGTTGGCATCATTGTCGATAAAGAATGGAATATGAAGGGCACTTTCGATCTTTTCTTTGACTGGTTGAAGGGTCTTCCAGTTCAAGTTGTAGGCACCGATAACTGTACCTTTTTCACGGTCAACGACACCGGGTGAACCCATTCCAATTCCTTGGAACTCAGAAGCATCAAGCTCAAGCATCTTCAAACGATGCGCGATGGATTCGATCATATCATCTACGATATGGCTACCTTCATCTAAGATATTTGTTTTAATAGACCATTTTTCTTGAACTTCCCCATCCAAAGTGAGGATAGCAAACTTAATTGAAGTTCCCCCAAGGTCAATCCCAATAATTTTTTTAGACATCTGTAACTCCTTTCAAACTTGTAAACACTTACAGTTCTATTATATCAGACTTTTAGATAAATGCAAAGGTTTGCACGTAACTTTTCTTAACTTTTTAGTAAGAGGCTAAAGGATTGAAGTCCTAGAAGCAGGAAAATCAAGCCAATAATATTTAAAAGAAAGACACTTATCGAGAGTGGGCTAACGATTAAGAATAAACCTATGAAGAGCTGTAGCAAGGCAAAGAAAATATAACGCTTGGACAGTTCCTCAACCTTCCTAGAGTAGAAATTGGCTTTTCGGAAGTTCAAAATCGAACGGTAGATGAGCCAAATTCCTAAGGTGACTGGAAAGACAATCGGCAAGGTCTTATAGCCATAGAGCAGTAAGTAGACCGCAAAAACCAAGGCGACCATACTGTGAAAGAGCTGTTGCTGCTGAATGATACCAGCTTGGCGCAATCGGTAATAGCGTGAAAAACGCGAAAGGGAGATTAAAAAGAAACCACAGGAAATCAACCAGCTAAAAGAGCCGATGTGCTCAATTGGATTGATAAACAAGACAATACCGATAATGGTAAAAATAGTAGCTGAAATCCCAAGGGATATCCGGTTTAATTGATTCATAGGGCCTCCTTATTCATCTAATTCACTCAGGTATTCATAGCGATCGTACTTCTCAAGCAATCGCTCATTTTCCTGCTCCAATTCCTTTTGAAGGGCTGACAATTTGCCAAAGTCAGAGCCGTTTTCATTCATCTCCACTTCAATCTCTGCAATCCGATTTTCAATGGCTTCGATATCTGCTTCAATGCTCGCCCACTCCTGCTTCTCCTTGTAGCTCATGCGCTTCTTCTCTTCTTTTGGCTTAACAGGTTTTTCTTTTTCAACCTTCTGACTAGCCGTTACCTGGGCTGCTTCAAAGGCTTTTTCATCTAAATAATCCGTATAATTGCCAAAGAACTCCCGAATGCTCCCATTTTCGAAAGCAAGGATCTTGCTTGCCACCTTGTCCAAGAAATAGCGGTCGTGGCTAACGGTAATAACGGGACCTCCAAAGTTTTGAAGGAAGTTTTCCAAAACTGTCAAGGTGGCGATATCCAAGTCATTGGTCGGCTCATCGAGGAGAAGCACATTGGGTTTTTCAATCAAGAGTTTTAAGAGAAAGAGCCGCTTCTTCTCCCCACCGGAGAGTTTTTCAATCAGGGTTCCGTGCATGGAACGTGGGAAGAGAAATTGCTCTAAGAGATCTGCAATTGATGTCGTTCCAACGGTCGTCTTTACTTCCTCAGCAACTTCCTGGAGGAAATTAATCACGCGCTTGCTCTCATCCAGCCCATCAATCTGTTGAGAGAAATAAGCCACCCGCACAGTTTCCCCGATAATGACTTGCCCAGACTGAGGCTGTAGTCGCTCAGCGATCAGATTGAGCAGGGTGGACTTGCCGACGCCATTATCCCCAACGATCCCGATGCGGTCCTTGTTTTGCACCAAGAGGTTAAAGTCCTGTAAAATCGGCTTGTTTTCAAAAGCAAAACTCACATCTTTAAACTCGATGACTTTCTTTCCGATTCGGCTGGTCTCAAAGTTCATCTCCAAATCCGTCTGGTTGCTTTGACCAGACAAGTCTTGCTTGAGATCATGGAATCGATTGATCCGCGCCTGTTGCTTGGTCGCACGCGCCTGAGGTTGACGCCGCATCCAGGTCAACTCCTGATTATAGAGTTGCTGCTTCTTATGAAGAAGGGCCGCATCACGCTCATCCTGCTCAGCCTTTAAGCGGACATAATCCTGATAGTTGCCCTGATACTCGATCAAGCTAGCTCGATCCAACTCAAAAATCCGTGTCGAGATATTATCCAAGAAATAGCGATCGTGGGTAATGAAGAGCACGGTTTTCTTAGAGTTCTTCAAGAAATTGGTCAACCATTCGATTGTATCAATGTCTAGGTGGTTGGTCGGCTCATCTAGTAAGAGCAGATCGTGGTGAGATAGCAAAACCTGTGCCAATTGCACCCGACGACGCAAGCCCCCAGATAGATCCCCAGCTTTGGCATTCAAGTCTTCAATCCCAAGTTTTGAAAGGACTGTCTTGACCTGACTCTCGATCTCCCAAGCATTGAGCGAATCCATCTCCGCCATGACCTTTTCAAGACGTGCTTGGTTCTCTTCTCGGTAATACGCCATCAAGAATTCATAATCTCGAATCAGTTGCATTTCACGTAAATCGCTAGATAGCACCGTATCCAGAACCGTCTTTTGATCATCAAAGTCTGGTTCCTGCGTCAAATAGCCAATTGTATAATCACTCTTGGCAGAAAAAGGACTCACATCTCCATCAAAGCCAGAGCGACCCGACAACACATCTAACAGCGTAGTTTTTCCAGTCCCATTGACCCCGATCAATCCGATCCGATCCAAGTCGTGAATGATAAAGGAGATCTCACGAAAGACGGTCTTATCTCCGACAGATTTGGTTAATTTATCGACAATAAAATCGCTCATTTTTCCTCCTCTTTTGCTTGCTGGATATAGGCGATGATGGCCTCTTTCTCATTGGCCAGTTTCCCATCGACAATGGCATATTCAATTTTTGTCAAAATCTCTCCCAAGGCTGGACCTGGTTGAAAGCCGTAGTCTTTGATCAGCATACCACCATTGACCACCACTTCATGCTTATCATGAATGGTCAAGCTATCATAAACGCGCTCAATGGCCAAATAATCCACACTCAAGGCATACGCTTCACGGAGCTCTTCAGCTAGTAGCAACAAAGGCTTCTCATACTTGTAGCAGGCACGCTTGTCTAGACTTCCTTTTCCTCGGAGCTTTAGAATCTCCACGATCTGCTCCACCGTCTTGGCAAACTCTCTAGACGTCTTCCATTTCTTAAAGAATTTTGGAATATCTTGAATCTCTAGTGCTAAGACCAAAGCAGCCCAGGCTTGCTCAGAAGTTGAAAAGGTATATTCCAACTCTATGTCAAACAAACGCTCGATCGCTTCTTTACGATCCTTCATCTCTGGCAGATAGTGATAGGCTCCACTGGCTAGCATGGCCTCCAAGCCTTGTCTCCAGTATGGGGAAAGCAAGAGTTTATCAAACTCGATGAAGGTACGCTCTACTGAAATCTTCTCTAGTAAGGGAGCACACTCCTTCATAGCATCAAAGGTTGCCTCATCTAATTCAAAGCCGAGACTGGCTTGAAAACGAAAGCCTCGCATGATCCGGAGTGCATCTTCGTTAAACCGTTCGTGAGGAAGCCCAACGGCCCGAAGAACCTTGTTTTCCAAATCTTCTAGTCCATGAAAGAGGTCAACAATTTCTCCTTTTTCATTTAAGGCAAAGGCATTAACCGTAAAATCACGACGCTTGAGGTCTTCTTCTAGCGAGCGTACAAAAGACACGGAGCTTGGACGGCGATAATCGACATAGACATCCTCTGTCCGGAAGGTCGTAATTTCGTATTCTTGACCATTTTCAAGAACCAAGACGGTCCCGTGTTCGATACCGACATCTACTGTTCGATCAAAAATCGCCTTGGTCTCTTCTGGGTATGAGGAGGAAGCGATATCGACATCGTGAATTGGACGATCCAAGAGGGCATCACGGACAGATCCCCCTACAAAATAGGCCTCAAAACCAGCTGCTTTAATCTTCTCTAATATTGGTAAAGCCTCCTGAAACTCAGAAGGCATCTTTTCTAATCTCATAGTAAATGTTCCAAACCATAGACAAGCTCATGACGCTTGACAACTTCTTTAATCCCTAGATTTACTCCTGTCATGAAGGAAACACGATCATAGGAATCATGCCGGAGAGTCAACCCTTCGCCTTGGCTACCAAAAATCACCTCTTGGTGAGCGACTAGGCCAGGCAATCGAACTGAATGGATGCGCATCCCTTCAAACTCTGCCCCTCTAGCTCCAGGCATCAACTCTTCTTCATCTGCTGCACCTTGCTGGATCTTCTCGCGCTTCTCAGAGATCAACTCAGCGGTCTTAATTGCTGTTCCACTCGGTGCATCTTTTTTCTTATCGTGGTGCAATTCGATAATTTCCACATTCGGGAAATACTTGGCTGCTTGCGCTGCAAATTGCATCAAGAGCACAGCTCCAATGGCAAAGTTCGGCGCGATCAAGCCACCCAAGCTCTTTTCACGTGAAAGGTCTGTCAATTCTTGGATCTGCTCAGGAGTGAATCCAGTCGTTCCCACAACAGGCGCAAAGCCATTCTCAATTGCAAAGCGAGTATTCTCGTAAGCGACCTTGGGCATGGTAAAGTCGACCCAAACATCTGCTTCTATACCCACAACATCTTCTTTGCGGTTAAAGACAGGGACTCCTGCAACCTCTGTCTCATCAGTAAATGGATCGATCAAGCCAGCTAATTCTAGCTCAGGATCTTCAGAAACCATCTTATAGGCTGCTTGTCCCATTCTTCCCTTGAAACCTGCGATAATGACTTTAATTGACATAGAATTCTCCTTAAACGATGGGGATATACCCGACTGCTAAGCTATGGTCACCTAAGTGCGTCCCAATCACCCCTCCAAAGGTAGCAAAAGGAATATCACCTTCCACTCCTTCTTCAATGAGCAGTTGGCGAAGTGCTTCTGCTTTTTCAGGGACATTGGCATGGATGACAAAGACTTGGTAATGACCATCTGCGATATCTGATACAACAATCTCTACCAAGCGTTTCATGGCTTTCTTTTCCGTCCGGACTTTCTCAAAGACCTCAATCACACCTTCATCATTAAAATGAAGAATAGGCTTGATGCTCAAGAGGTTCCCAAGAATAGCAGCCCCATTTGACAGACGGCCACCTTTAACCAAGTGGTTCAAATCATCCACCATGATATAGGCAGAAGTTCCATCAATCTGGTGTTGGACATTGGCAACAATCTCATCAAAGGAACGGCCTTCACCAGCCCATTTCAAGCAGTCTTCTGCCATCATCCCTAGAGGAGCACTGGTGATTTTTGAATCCGGAAATTCGACGGTCAAGCCTTCGAATTCGTCCTTCAAATATTGGATATTTTGGTAGAAACCAGAAATACCTGATGACAAGAAAAGACCGATAGCATGCGTATAGCCTTTAGCTGTCAAACCAGATAAGACTTCTTCTAACTCTGCCACACTCGGCTGGCTAGTCTTTGGCAATTCCTTAGACGCAGCCATCTTTTGGTAGAACTCATCGTGTGTCAGGTTCTTCCCTTCAACATAAGACTCCCCATCTATATAGATCGAGATCTCTAAAATAAATAAGTCGTCGTGATGGAGCACGTCTTGCGGTAAATAGGCAGACGAATCCGTGATCACTGCTAATTTCATTGATTAAAACTCCAAATTAATACCCGGTAAATCAAGGGCAATTTCTGTGACTTCGTAAGTCAAACGGTTGAGCATATTCAAGCAAGGGCGAGCCAATTCTTCCACTTCGTCTTTGCTGAATTCACTTGGTTCATTGACATAACGACCAAACAAGTGGTTGATTTGAGTGATGGTTCCGCTGATCACAAAACCGTCAAAAACGATCATATAGCTCAAGATCACAATCAAAGAAGTTGTGTTTTGTTCTTGATCACGATTGATTAATTGAAAGTTTACATCTACTTTTGTTTCAGGGATGCCATTTTCTTTTTCCCACTCAAAATTACGAGCATCATAGTGGTATTGGCTGACAAATTCTTTTTCACGTTGAATATCCATTTTTATTCTCCTAAAAATATGCGATAGGCTTATTATATCATAATTCAGCTCAAGATACCAACGTAGAATGAGGTGATTTTTTCGCTAGTACAAGAAGAAAAGATCAGAAAAGTTTGGCCAGTCTTTAACTTGTTTTGCCCAATTCTTCGCTAACTCTTTTGTAAGGATCGAAAAAACAAGATAAAGACTTTTGAATGACGATTAGTCATAATAATACCAACCGCCATCCCTATAAATTCTTATGGGTTGCATCTCATAAATTCCAAATTCCTTTGGTGTGCTGGTAGCATTATCTATAGAAAAGCCAACCATGAATTTTGTTTGTTCATTCTGATTCACCTTTCCTCTAAGAGTTAACATATAGCTACCACCTTGAGGTGTTCCATTGCCTACCTGTCCAACTTCCATACTCTCCCAATCAAACTGAACACTTTTAACCTTAGGACTCAAAGATTTTACAAAATCAGCCATATCTTTTTCATGTTCCCTTAAATAAGCCAGTTGCTTCTCTCTAGCGCTAAGTTGCTTACTTGATTGAGTGTCATTTGAAAAGATGCTTTGTTTTTGACTAGCGATAATTATACCCCCTGCTAATACAGTAGCGATGGCTAAAAGAATTGCCAGTTTACCTTTTTTCATGCTTCATCCTCCTTGATAAGGACAAGTTATAATAATTGTATCGAAATATGAATAGATTGCAACAACATGACTAGATGATATTTATGTCGGAAAAGAAAAAGCCACGATTTCCGGACCTTTCTTTAAACTACTACTGCTCGACCAAAACCTGACGTTGCTTGCTCAGCTCATTATCTTTGTCCACATCATAATATCTGTCAAACTCATCCTTGGTATTCACTTGATGGACTTGTACATCCGTACTCAATTCTGCCGGAATTGTAATTCCTTCATAGAGATTCGTATTAGCGGGAACGAAGAGTTGGTAAAGCTCAATAAACTGTTGGACATTTCCGTAAACAGTATCATAGTCTAGTTTGGAATCAATCAGAATATAAAACTGAGAGTCCTTTTTACTTAATAATTGATAAGCTTTTGGATCTTTTGACTCCAGTACACTGTTATTTAATACATTTATTCTAAAGGATAGCATATTTTGATTTATGCTATCAACCCCAGTTGTCGTACTAAGATTATCCGTAGTTTCTGAAATTCTATCTTTTAATTTACCTAAATCTACAAAAATATCTTGACGATTATTTCGTTGCATTTTCGTATCTTCCCACTCAATTTGCTTTGTCTCTAGATTTAGCCAAAGATATTTACTAATAGTTTTTTCTTCAGTAGTTAGATAAGATTTGATAGGTAGATAATTTTTCCCATCTTTTTCTACAATCGCTTCAATTTCTGCTGGCTTATAAGTCTTATTATATTTTTTTACAAAACGATAAAGGTCTAGATCTTCTTTTTTAAGGTGTGATTTTGTATTTTATAGATTGAAAGTTTGAAATAACCTTCAGAATCATCTTTTGGAAAAGACATTGTTGGTATATTCTTTAATTTTTTATATTCTGACGAATAATATAGCGTTCATTAGATGCCCCATGTACACCTAAATACTTTTCACTTAAATCTGGATTGTACTTTGCAAATAGCTTATCTTCTTCAGGAGTTAGGGATTTCCAATGAACCACAACACCTCGTCCATCATCCAAGAATTTATAAGAATCAATTTCCCATTGACCTGTGTAGTAATCATAGTTCTTATATTTATCACGCTCCTGCTTGGCTTTTTCTATTTTTTGCTGATGTTGATAGGCAAAAAGTCCAAAAACAGCGACTGCAATTACTAGAACTAACGAAACAACAATAATAATTTTCTTTTTCATTTATCCCTTTCCCTTTTCTACTAAAAATCTAATCCATTGCAAAAGTTTTTTAGAGATCTATTCGTCAAAATATTCGCCTCCTACACGAAGTGGACCACCGCTACCAATTCCTTCAATAGAGCCTGTATCACCGTTCTTAGTGTCTTTTAAATAAACCAAAACACTCCAGCTTGAATTTTGGATATGGTTAAAGCCTCCAAAAACTCGAAGAACTTGACCGCCGCTCTGAGGAGTACCATTTCCTACTTCTTCCCATTTTGTTTCATCCCAAGCAATCTGGACAGATTCAACTTTAGGACTTAACGATTTTACATAATCTTCGATTTCCTTCGTATGCTTCTTTACATCTTCTAACTGTTGTGCCTTGGGACTGGCTTGCTTTACTTGATGACTAATAATTGAAAACAAGTTTGGATGTTGAAAACTGATAATGGCCACTCCTGATAAAGCAATTGCTGTAAATCCCAATATGAGAACTTTCTTCTTTTTTCTCATTGATCCTCCAAGAAAAATGCTTTCTACTATCATATCGAAATCTATAGAGATAAGCAACTTCATCACTAGTTGGTGTTTTTAGCAATAAAAAAGGGAGTGGGAAAGAACTCTGACTAATTAAAAGAGTTCGTATTCCCGCCCCCGCACAGTTGATTAGGTCATCTTTGGAGCTTATAAAGTGAACAAAGATGCCAATCAACCACTGCGTCATATATTTATTTTTATAAGACTTCAAAGGCTGGACGATTTTTGCCCAGCCTCTTTTAGTCATATTTAGTTTTTAGGTTTGCGAAGCAATCCGAATAAGATACCACTTACGACTGCACCGATCAATACGAACAAGATGTATAGAAGTGGGTTTGAAGTAAGGGCAATAACGAAGATTCCTCCGTGAGGAGCCATGAGTTTCAAGCCTGCAAGACCAACAAGGGCACCTGTCAAAGCTGAACCTGCAATGAAGCTAGGGATGGCACGAGCTGGGTCAGCTGCACCGAATGGAATGGCACCTTCTGTGATGAAGGAAAGACCCATAACGATGTTTGTCAAACCTGAATCGCGTTCTTCCTGTGTGAATTTATCTTTAAACAATACAGTTGCTACGAATACTGCCAATGGAGGAACCATACCAGCTGCCATAACTGCCGCCATAACAGTAGAACCACCACCAGAAAGAGCTGAAGCTGTCAAAGTACCTGTACCAAATACATAAGCAGCTTTATTAACTGGTCCACCCATATCGACAGCCATCATACCACCGACAAGAAGACCAAGAAGAACTGCTGAACTTCCTCCAAGATTTGTAAGGAAAGTATTCATTCCAGTGTTAATAGCTGACATTGGAATGTTCAATACAAACATAATTGCTGCGGTAAATCCAACACCAAGCAATGGCAAGAGTAAGATTGAACGGATACCGTCGAGTGTACGTGGAAGACCTGCAAGAACTTTACGAAGAACAAGAATCACTCCACCTGCAAGGAAACCACCAACCAAGGCTCCAAGGAAACCGGAACTTTGTGCGGCAGGAATAGTTGCTTTAGTAGCTCCGTATGCAACATTTCCGAGGGCAGCACCGCTGTCAGCAATAGCACCTGCTACAAAACCAGCAACCAAACCTGGTTTTTCTGCAATAGAGAATCCAATAAATCCTGCAAGAATTGGTAACATGAAACCAAAGGCAGCTTTACCAGCACTCATGAAGTAAGCAGCAGGCTGGTTATAAGAACCAAGTTGTTTCAAAGACTCAAGGTCAGTTGGCACACCAAGAACTTGGTCAATCAAGAAGGCAAGGGCGATCAAGATACCACCACCGATAACGAATGGAAGCATTTGAGAAACCCCACTCATCAAGTGTTTGTAGAAGGCTCCACCCAAGCTCAATTTTTCTTGGCTAGTGCTAGCTTGTGCAGCATTTTCAGCATGGAAGACATCTGCTTTGCCATCCAAGATGGTTTGGATCAATTCTTCTGTCTGACGGATACCGGCTGCGACTGGTTTAGAGATCAATTTTTTGCCATCGAAACGAGCGGTTTCAACTGCTTTATCAGCTGCAATGATGACCCCTTCAGCTTTGGCGATTTCTTCAGCTGTCAAGCGGTTGCCGACACCAGATGCACCGTTGGTTTCAACGCGTACCGTAACACCCATTTCTTCCCCTTTTTTTGATGAGGGCTTCTTCTGCCATGTAAGTGTGGGCAATACCTGTTGTACATGCTGTAACGGCAACGATGAGAGGCTTGTCAGATGAAGCTGCTTCTTTGACAGCTTCTGCTTTTTTCGCTTCTTCAGCTGCAGCTTCTTGCTCTTCTGCATCAAAGGCTGCGATCACTTGATCAGGAGTGCTGGCTTGGCGAAGTTTGTCCGCAAATCCTGGTTTCATCAAGTACTTAGACAATTCAGCAAGGGCTGCCAAGTGAGTGTCATTTGCTCCTTCTGGAGCTGCGATCATGAAGAACAAGTCTGTTGGTTGACCATCCAGTGAAGCATAGTCCACACCCTTGTTTGATTTGGCAAACAAGACAGTTGCTTCTTTGACTGCTTCATTTTTGCTGTGGGGCATGGCAATTCCGTCACCCAAACCAGTGGAAGTTTGTGCTTCACGGTTCATGATTCCAGCCTTGAAGGTGTCAAAATCTGTCACCACACCATTATCAACGAGCGATTGGACCATCTCATTGATCACGCCCTCTTTATCTGTTGCCTGAAGGTCAAACAACATCACGTTTTTATTTAAAACGTCTTGAATTTTCATAGTTTTTCTACCTCAACTTTTTCATAAGTTTCTTTTATATAGTCAGCTGTCGCCAAGTCATCTGAGAAGGTGGTCGCTGTTCCGCAAGCCACACCCCATTTGAAGGCTTCGATAACATCTCCCGTCGTTGCAAGTTTCCCAGTGAAACCTGCCACCATGGAATCTCCAGCCCCGACAGAATTCTTCACTTGACCCTTGATTGGTTTTGCGAAGTAAGTACCGTTTGGACTGACAAGAAGAGCTCCATCACCCGCCATGGAAATAATGACGTTTTGTGCTCCTTTGTCCAAGATTTCTTTGGCGTAACGTTCAATTTCTGGTAATTCCGTCAAGGTAACTCCAAAAATATCTCCCAATTCATGGTTATTTGGTTTGACCAATTGGGGATTGAACTCTAAGGAATCAATCAAGGTTTGCCCTTCAAAGTCACAAACCACTTGCGCACCTGTCGCACGTGTTGCTGCGATCAATTGTTTGTAAACGGCATTCCCAAGTGAAGATGGGGCAGATCCTGCAAAGACTACCACATCATCTGCTGTTAAGCCCGATAAGATGTTAAGCAATTCTTTCAACTGAGCTTCCGTCACTTCTGGGCCGTTCCCATTGATCTCTGTTTCCTCATCGGCCTTGATCTTGACATTGATCCGTGTATCTTGGTCCACTGTCACAAAGTTGGTGGAAATGGCTTCGCTAGTCAGTACATCTTCGATGAAGCGTCCAGTGAAACCACCGATAAATCCAGTCGCTGTGTTCTCGATATCGAGACGTTTCAAGACACGACTGACATTGATTCCCTTACCACCGGCGAATTTATCTTCCGAAGCCATCCGATTGACCGCTCCAGTCTCTACATGATCGAGACGAACAATATAGTCAATGGCTGGATTCAGTGTTACTGTATAAATCAAACCTCTATAACCTCCGTTTTTTCTTTTAAAACCTTTAATCGTTGCGGTTCACATTGATTGGTGATAATCATGGCTCGCTTGATAGGAGCCACTTTGACAAAGGATGTCACCCCAATTTTCGAATCATCCGCTAGGATATAGGTCTTTTTCGCATTTTCGATAATCGCACGCTTGACAGATCCTTCTTCCAGGTCTGGAGTGCTGTAAAATTCATCATCGATTCCATTCATTCCAAGAAAGGCCTTGTCAAAATTCAACTGACCGATCTGATTGAGCGCAATCCCTCCGATACTAGCATCTGTAGAAGATTTTACCTTCCCACCGATGATGACCGTTGGAACATTTCGCTCGACCAACTTGGTCGCATGGTGAATCGAGTTGGTCACCACGGTTACCGTTGGATTGACAATTTCTTGTACCAAAAGTTCATTGGTCGTCCCGGCATCGATAAAGATTACATCATGATCCTTGATCAATTCCGACGCTTTTACCGCGATCTTTGACTTAACTTGAATGTTTTTGATAGATTTTTCTTTATTGCTTTCTTCCTCTTGAAGAAAATGCAGGCTTTCCGCACCGCCGTGAACCCGGCGAAGTTTACTTTCAGCTTCTAATTCATCCAAGTCACGTCGAACCGTTGATTCAGACGTTCCCAGCTCTTGCACAAGGGTTTCTAAGGAAACAAACTTTTCCTTTAATACCTTTTCGAGGATAAATTGTTTTCGTTCCGACTTAAGCATTTCTCCTCCTTTTGCAATCGATTACAAGGACTATTATACTTCATCTCCAAAAAATGTCAACACTTTTTATCATTTTCTGTCATTTTCTTTCAAAAATTCTAAAAGTGTACAAAAAAAGAGCAGGAAAGAACTCATTTTGTTAAGCGAGTTCTTTTCCCACCCTCATAAATTTTCTCTAAAGATTTTAAGCAATAAAGTGTCTATGCATCCACTCTATTCTCAGTATGTCTTAATCATTATTTGAAGATTGTTTCTTTTTCTTGAAACCAAACAATCCGGCAAGTAGCCCAACGACTACACCTGTTGTTGCTGCTGCATATTTGGAAGAATCTGCACTTGCCACAGCTTGGCTGTTTTCTTTTTTGGGTTTGATTTCTTCTACTTTGGCTTCTTGTTTTGGAGCTGGAGTAGCTCTTGGTGCTTGCGCTTGCGGACTATTGGTACTTGTTGGAAGAACTGTTGGTCTATCCGAAAAAGTGGTTGGATTGCTTGAGCGGATATCCATCGGCATATCTGCTGCTTCTAAAATAGCTGGATCCATCCGCGACGCTAGATCTTCATATTGGGAATTCAACAGTTCCACGACACTTTGATAAGATTGAAGAGTTGTGAATTCTGCTTCCAATTTTTCTTTTTATTTTCCAAATTAGCCACCGCAGCAGATAAAACTGATTGGGCTTTGACCAATAATTCTGGAGCATTTTTAAAGTCAGAAAGACGTTTTTCAGCAGCAACCAGGCGCTCTTGCGCTGCCTTCAAGCCCTCATGCGCTTCTTGAACGACTTGGGCTTTCTCTGCTTCTTCCGCTTTTAAACGATCTAATTTCTCACGCGCAGCTGCTAACAAATCTTTGGCTTTTTGAAGAGTTGCTTCTTTTGGTTGGATCGCTGCTTCAATCCGACCTCGAGATACATCAAGAGTCGCTTTTGCTTTTTCAACTGCATGATCCTTGCTGACAAGAAGAATTTTGTAATTTTGGATGGTCTTTTGGACATTGGCCATCTCTACTGCCACATTCGAATTAGCATGGCGGGCATCTTCTAATTTGCCTTGCAAGATAATGATTTGGGACTCTTGATTGGCCTTGTCCAACTTGAGGTTAGCGACTTCATCAGATTTTGCTTTCACATCTGATCTTGTCGTTGTAGCACCAGCTCCCTGACGCAATTGGTAAGCAAGCGCATTGGTTGACACTGCTGAATTGACCGGGTTATGTAAGAAAGCTGCTTCTGACATGGCATTACTTGGGTCATAAGCCACTGATAAAGCCGTTGCTTTGTTGTCCACCATTTGGAGGTAATGACCAACCTTAGCAAAGGCCTCAGCCCCAATCTTCATATAGATGTCGTTGGCATCGATTTGTGTTTCGTCTGTTGGTAAACCATATTGAGCCGCCACTTCTTGGTAAGCCGCTTTTTCATTGTGCCAAAAGTCTACTGCACCAGCAGGCGAGAAGCCATAGGCGATGTTTTCGTTTGGCAAATACTTAAACATATGCCAGTTGGCTTTTTTGAAGTATTCCAACTGAACTTGACTGGCAGGAAGGGAATAAGGATCCAGCTCTAATTCAGGCAGGCCGGCATTGCGACGATAGCTATTGATGGCATCGGCAATTTCAAGAGCTCGAAGGTTGGCTTGCAAAGATCCAGACTCTCCAACTGTTAAGCCGTCTTCTTCACGACCACGCTTGTAGAGGGCTAAAGCACTTGCTGCAGCTTCATTGCCATTGTCAGCTAAGTGTTGCAAATAACCTTCATAAGTCGCTTGACTCAACTGAACTGGGCTATTGGCCGCTGCTTGTTCTAAGGCTGCCAATTCTGCTTCCTTGGTAGCGATGACCGCTTTCAAATCTGTCAGACGCGTTTGAGCAAGTTGAATGTCGTTCTCAATTTGAGCCACTGTATCTGAACCGGTTTGCTGACTCGCTTGCAAGGTCGCGAGGTAATTCTGAGATTCTCGGATACTTTGCTCGACTTGACTTTGCTCCAACAAGGCTTGGTTGAGCACATTCTCATCATTTGAAATCGGTGCTTTGGCTTGGTTCAATTCATTTTGTGCTACATCGACCAAAGATTCTTGAGCTGTGACTTGATTTTCCTGTTGACGAACAGCCTCTACAACTTGATCATGTGCAGCTTCTGCTTCTCGAACCTTATTTTCTTCGATAGTCACATAAGCTTGAGCCACCTTGACGTCATTTTCTGCATTCTGAACTTGGGCATCCGATGTCGTTGCGATGAGGTTTTCCGCATCCGTCACTTCTGCTTTCTTTTCTTCCAGTTCTTGTCCAGCAGCCTTGACTTCCGTTTGAGCATCGATCACTTTTTGCTCTTGGTAGTGGACATCTTTCACCACTTGGCCTTTTTGAGCTGTAATTTGCTTCAACTCATCGACCGTAATTGGTTTTTCGAATACTTCTGTACTGTTGGTTTCTGCATTTTCATTTTGCTTGACCTCTTCGGCACTAGCCTTGTGATTAAACATACCAGATAGGACCGTTGTTGCGGCAATCCCCGTCGTGAAAACCGATTTTCCTAATTTCTTTCCCATTAAACTCACCCCCAAAACTGAATCATTTCTTGAAGTTTCTCTACCCCTTAGCATACCACATTTTGTTACCAATAACTAGTAGGTTTAAAAAGTTTTTTCATAAAATTTTGGAGCAAAAGAAAAACAGCTGACGCTGTTAGTCTTCTTGTTTAATTTGTTCCAACATCTTCACTTCTTCTGCTGTCAACTCATAGTTTTCTAGCAAGTCTGGCCGACGTTCTAAGGTCTTTTTCAAACTCTGATAGAGGCGCCACTGACGGATATTTTCATGATGACCACTCATGAGAACATCGGGAACTGTCATTCCTCTGTATTCATAAGGCCGTGTGTATTGAGGGTATTCTAGAAGTCCAGATGAGAAACTATCATCCTGGTGACTGGACTCTTTGCCGATCACCTCTGGAATCAAGCGGACTGTCGCATCAATCATGGTCATGGCAGCAAGTTCCCCACCTGTCAGCACATAATCCCCCAGTGAAATCTCATCCGTTACCAAGGTCTTGATCCGCTCATCGTAGCCCTCATAGTGACCGCAGATAAAGATCAATTCATCTTCTTGAGCTAATTCTTCAGCATAAGATTGGTCAAAAGTCCGACCAGCTGGATCTAGCAAGATCACTCGCGGATTCTTTTTTCGATGGCATCAAAGGTATCGAAGATTGGCTGAGCACGTAAGAGCATACCTTGCCCCCCACCATAGGGTTCATCGTCCACATGCCGCGCCTTCTCAGCATTTTCACGGAAATTATGGTAGTTGATCTCAAGGAGTCCCTTTTCACGCGCCTTTCCGACAATCGAATGCTCCAAAGGTGAAAACATCTCTGGAAAGAGAGTTAAAATATCAATCTTCATCGTCTAACCCTTCTAAGATGTCTACATCCACCCGATTTCCTGGGATATCAATATTGAGGACCACTGGTGGGATATAAGGGAGGAGAAGGTCACGTTTTCCTTTGCGTTTTACGACCCAGACATCATTGGCACCTGGTTGCAGGATCTCCTTGATCTGACCGATCAGCTGGTCATTTTCGTAAACATCAAGGCCGATGATCTCATGGTAATAAAACTCGCCATCCTCTAAATCCGTCAAGTCTTCTTCTGCAACCTTGAGGCTAAAGCCTTTGAATTTCTCGATGGCATTGATATGGTACATATCCTTAAACTTGATGATATCAAAGTTCTTGTGCTTGCGGTGACTAGCAATGATTACCGTTTGGACAAAACGATCCTTTTCATCAAAGAGAGCCAACTCTGCTCCTTTTTTAAAGCGCTCTTCCGCAAAGTCTGTCACAGACAAGACCCGCATCTCACCTTGTAAGCCTTGGGTATTGACAATTTTCCCAACATTAAAGTAGTTCATTTTATTATTTACATTCCTCTTTTAATTAGTTTATCACTACAAGTCTCTAATAATAGTTGCAATTTTTTCCGACTCTGACCACTGTAGATAGTGATGATTTCCACCTAGAATGAGTTTTGTTTTAGTACTCCAATATTCTGAATCTCTGTACTCTTTTTCTCTATATGCCTGACAAAATATGAAAATAGGAATATTATCTGCTAAGAACGAACTATCAAAATCTTCAGCAGTAATATTTACAGATAGCTGAAATCCAGGAACTTGCTTTTCCAATTCTAAGCTCTTTTCTTCCATCAATTTCCAAATCAGTTTTTCAGTTTCAGCTTCAAATGTTGCTTGAGTTAGCCCCTTAAAATAATTTTCCGGACCACATTCTTCGATCATTCTCATTTGCTCTTCCATTTCTGGATAAGGATTTTTTGAAAAATCAGCAAACATTATATTTTTGGTTGTTGGTTCAATTGCTATCAAAGCTTGACACTTAATTGGTTTACTCATTAACTTTAAAGCCAAAACACCACTTAAACTATGAACACAAAGTATATAATTGGAAATTTCCAATCCCTTCAGGATTTCGTATACCGCTTCAACAAGATTATCCAAATTAAGTCCTGTTTGACTATGAATCGGACTCCTACCTGTATTCGGAAAATCAACCGTTATGTAACCCATTGAGGAAGGAAGTTTTTCAAGTATTGGTAGGAAATTTTCATAACTTGGTATCAAACCAGCACCATTTAAACAAACTAGTATTTTATTTCCCTTTTTATAAGTAACAGATAGACAACCAATCTTTGTAGATACTTCAAATCGGTTCATATCAAAATAACTCCTTCTGAACAACCATTCACTTAACATTCTTAGGTTTTATTTTATCACGTTCAAGGGATTTTCTCAAATGCCCTTTTTTACTAAAAAACCTTCCAAATCTTGTTCATGCTGATACTTGATGGCTGCCTTCTTGTCTTTTTCAAAAATGGTCTTCGTTAGGTCGATATGGTTAATAGCTGCAATTGCCACCGTGTAGTGAATGATATCAGCTAGTTCTTTAGCCAATTCCTCATTTGAATCTTGGACACCCGCTTTCCGTCCAGAACGTCCATTTAACACCTCGGCTACTTCGCCAACCTCTTCAACCAGCTTGATAAACAAACCTTCTTCCGTCCGGGTATTCTGGTAATGTTCTTGTAAATAGGCTTGTAACTGCCGAATAGTCACTTCTTTCATTCTTTCTCCTTGCAACAAAAACGGGACCAAGTCCCGCCTTTTTATTTTTCGTCAATAACGATTCTTACTTTTTTATCTTCAGTTGGGACAGAGTAGACAATCGTTCTTATCGCAGAAA
>NZ_CM002128.1:719688-744346 GCF_000448565.1 Streptococcus sp. HSISM1
GAAATAGACAAGCTATTTAGCACATGATCTATTATAACACATTTTATAGAGCTGTCAAGAAAAAAACTTGACAGTATTTAAAATTTTTATTTTATCAGTAAATCGGCGATTTCTTGATAGTTGCTAACGGTATAAGTCGGTACTACCTGGCTAGTATTTTCCTTGTGATCAGGATTATACCAGACGGTATCAATCCCCGCAGCATTTCCTCCTGCGATATCCGCCGTCAAGGAATCACCGATCATGAGGGTCTCTTCCTTGCTAAAACCTGGAATCAGTTGGCCAACTTTGTCAAAAAATGCAGGTTCTGGTTTCTGAGTATGAAGCTGCTCAGAGATAAAGACCTCTTTGAAATAAGAAGCAATTGTAGAATGAGCCAAGCGACCTTCTTGAATGGCGGTCACTCCATTCGTTGCACCATATAGCTGGTAACCCGCTTTTTCAAGTCGGGCCAGTAAGTCCTCCGCACCAGGGAAAGACTGCCCTTGAAGACTGATGTAATCTTGGTAGCGAAGAGCCATCTCAGCCCCATCAACCGTGATCCCAAAGTGGGCAAACCCAATCGCAAACCGACTATCCACGAGCTCTTGCTTGGTTAATTTCTTTTGCTCCAAATCCTTCCAGAGTCCTTGGTTCATGGGTTTGTAGTAATCCTTAAAGGCCTGTACATCTGGAAAATTCATGTCTTCTAACATCTGCGTCAAGGCTGTTTCTTCAGCAGATTCAAAATCCAACAAGGTATGGTCCAAATCAAAAAGTAAAAATTTATATGCCATTACAAACGATCTTTCAATTTTTCTACAAATAAATAAGCAGCTGGGCAAGTGAGGGTATTCTTGATGGTCAGATGGTTGATCTGATAAATCTTCTTGCGATCTGTGTGAGGGAATTCCCGACAAGCTTTTGGGCGTACATCATAAATGGAACAGAGATTGTCCCCACCAAGAAAGGGGCAAGGCATGGATTTAAAAACCTTGTCCCCATCTTCGTCAACTTGAAGAAATTCTGCCTCAAAGGCAGGAAGCTTCATCTTGAAATATTTGGCGATCCGTGTGATATCGGTTTCCTTAAAATCGGGCCCCAAGGTCTTACAGCAATTGGCACAAGCCGTACAATCGATTTCTTGGAACACTTCATCGTGGATTTCTTGCGCTAGTTTATCTAAATTCTTAGGCGGCTTCTTCTTGAGATTTGCCAATACCTTACGGTGCTCCTTTTGCTTTTGGAGCGCTAACTGATGGTATTTTTCAATATCAATTTCCTGTGTCATCCTCTATTTCCTCTTTTAAACAATAGAAAGATTATACCACAAAGACTCTAAAAAAAGATAGATCCTGAGATCTATCTCACTTGATTAATTCGTTACGGCACCTGTTCCATCTAAGCTCCATGTGTCTTCGATGTATGGGATAAAGGTTTTCAAGGTTTCTGCATCTCCTTCAAATGAAATGGTATAAACTTTTTCATCCTTTTGGAAGATCCAGGTAATCAAATATTGACCGGATTTCATCACAATTTGGAGCTGGTAGGCGTCCAGTCCTGCGACTTTAGTACGCGCTCCCGTCATCTTCCCAACATCCTGATTATCTTGCCACATAACGGCTAGTTTCTTGGCTAAAAATTCTGCATTAAATTCAATATCAGCGGGAACTTTGGCTTTTTCTTTGGTAAAGCTGTCCATGGTGACAATATTATAACCACTCCCATCCGTATACTGGACTGCTTCTGTCCCATCGATATCCGTGAACTTGATCCATTTACTTGGAATATTGATGTATCCATAATCTGCATTTCCAATCCGCTTTGTTTCCTGACTGGAAGCACTTTTCTTTGTAGAAGTAGTATCCTTTGACGAAGAACTACTTGATTTCTTTTCGACTTTGCTGCTACTTTCTTTTGCAGAAGAAACTGCTGTATCTTTTTTAGTGGTATGACTACAGGCCATTAGGGTAGCTACAGAAAGAATCGTAAGGGATGGGACTAGTAATTTATGTTTCATGATCAACCTCCTTGAGAACGTTTTCCGTCCTTTAGTCTACCATAAACGAGGGTATTTTAAAATAGGAAAAGTGTTACATCTGATACAATATCTCTAATCCAGTTCATTTCTTTCAAACATAAAACAAAAGTGCCCTCTAGGGGGCACTTTCTTTCTTATTCTTCATCCATTGACAATACGGACAAGAAGGCTTCCTGCGGTACTTCTACCGAACCGATAGCTTTCATCCGTTTCTTACCGGCTTTTTGTTTTTCAAGAAGCTTACGTTTCCGTGAGACGTCCCCTCCATAACACTTGGCCAAGACGTTCTTACGAAGGGCCTTGATATCTGTACGGGCCACGATCTTATGACCGATAGCTGCTTGGATGGGCACCTCAAACTGTTGACGAGGGATAATCTTCTTAAGCTTCTCAACGATCAACTTACCACGTTCATAAGCAAAGTCCTTGTGAACGATAAAGCTGAGGGCGTCGACAGTATCGCCATTGAGGAGGATATCCATTTTGACCAATTTAGAGGGACGGTATTCAGACAACTCATAGTCAAAGCTCGCATAGCCACGAGTGGAAGACTTCAATTTATCAAAGAAATCAAAGACAATTTCCGCAAGTGGGATTTGATAGATGACATTCACCCGATTTTCATCGATGTAGTCCATGGTCACAAAGTCCCCACGTTTGCGTTGGGCCAATTCCATGACAGCTCCGACAAACTCTTGTGGCACCATGATCTGCGCTTTGACATAAGGTTCTTCGATTGAAGCGATCTTGGTTGGATCTGGGAACTCAGATGGGTTAGACACATCCAGTGCTTCGCCATCTGTCAAATTAACCTTGTAGATAACAGACGGTGCTGTCATGATCAAGTCAATATTGAACTCACGCTCTAAGCGCTCTTGGATAACGTCCATATGAAGAAGTCCCAAGAAACCACAACGGAAACCAAAACCAAGGGCTTGAGAAGTTTCCGGTTCAAATTGAAGACTAGCGTCATTCAATTGCAATTTTTCCAAGGCTTCACGAAGATCATTATATTTATTAGATTCGATTGGGTAAAGACCAGCAAAGACCATTGGGTTCATCTGCTTGTACCCATGTAGTGGCTCACTTGCTGGATTGGTCGCTAAGGTCACAGTGTCCCCGACACGGGTATCTGCAACGGTCTTGATAGAGGCCGCAATATAGCCAACGTCTCCAGTTGCAAGGAAATCACGTCCAACTGCTTTAGGAGTAAAGATCCCAACCTCAGTCACATCAAAGGTTTTTCCATTACTCATGAGCTGGATCTTATCGCCTGGTTTGACCATTCCATTGACAACCCGTACCTGAAGGATCACCCCACGATAGGCGTCATAGACGGAATCAAAGATCAAGGCTTGAAGTGGAGCTTCAACATCACCTGTCGGAGCAGGAACTTTCTCAACAATCTGCTCCAAAATCTCTTCAATCCCAATACCAGCCTTGGCAGAAGCTAGGACTGCTTCACTGGCATCCAAGCCGATGACATCTTCTACTTCTGTGCGCACACGTTCTGGATCTGCAGCTGGTAAGTCAATTTTGTTAATAACTGGCAGAATCTCCAAATCGTTGTCCAAAGCAAGGTAAACATTGGCTAGAGTCTGGGCTTCAATCCCTTGAGCCGCATCTACTACAAGAATGGCACCCTCACAGGCAGCCAGCGAACGCGAAACCTCATAGGTAAAGTCCACGTGTCCCGGTGTGTCAATCAAGTGGAAGATATAGGTCTCCCCATCTTTAGCCGTGTAGTTCAACTCGATGGCATTGAGCTTAATGGTAATCCCACGTTCCCGTTCCAGGTCCATGCTATCTAGGAGTTGGGCTTGCATCTCCCGACTAGACACGGTTTCGGTTTTTTCTAAAATTCGATCGGCCAAGGTTGACTTTCCGTGATCAATATGGGCGATGATCGAGAAGTTCCGAATCTTCTCTTGTCGTTTTTTTAATTCTTCAAAATTTGGCATAATCATCTTCCTAGTAAATTTAATCGTACTCTTCATTATAACAAAAAAGATAGGCCTTTGCCTATCTTAATTCATTATTTTCAAAAATCGCTTCTGCGTTTTATTTCCCTCATAGCCCAAGCGTTCGTAAAAGATATGGGCTTCTTTTCGATGAGATGCAGAATTTAAACGGATAAAAGCAGAATGCCTGCTTTTGGCAAGTTCTTCAACTCGCTCCATCAATTGGCGACCGATCCCACGTCCTTGAGCAGATGGAAAAACCGCTAGCCCCAAAATATTCAAACCAGCGTCACTATAGAGACTTTCGTAAACTTCTGCTTCCACATAACCAAGAATATTTCCTGTTTGGTCCTCTTCATAAACAAAGCAAAAATGATCCGAATCTGGCGAATTAAATTTATCAATCTGAGCTGCCACTTTTTCAAGGGTCGAATCATACCCCAATGCTTGGTGACATAAATCTCTAATTTGACCTGCATCTTTGACTTGAACGCTACGAATCATGCCACAACCTCCATGAATTCTTTGATTTTATCTTAGACCTTTTTCCTCAAAAAGTAAAGGAAAATTAAATAAAATTTCAATTAAAAATCCGATTTATATCAAATTCATCTTTTTTCACATTTATCAGGGATTTCTATTTACTTTTTCGATTTAATTCATTATAATAGAAAAGGTAAATACAAGGAGGTGAGTACGTTGGCCAGAGGTCGTGGAAAAGCAAGTCCTCAAGACAAAGAGGCATTACGGATTATATCGGAAAAGATCAGAGAATTACTGAAAGAACAAGGGAAAAAGCAGATCGAATTATCTCGTATTACTGGAATTCCTGCTAGCACCTTAACTGGATATGTAAAAGGAACTTCTCTTCCCGTTCCTGAAAATTTAGAGAAGATTGCAGCCTTTTTCCAGGTAGCAGTTGCTGAAATTGACCCTCGATTACGAAATGATTTTGTGGTCATTGATTCAGAGATTGAACGATTGTATAAACAACTCGATGAGGGAAATCAAGAAAATCTTCTTTCTTATGGAAAGAGTCTCTTGACCCATCAGAAAGAAAGACAGAAGATTGAAAAGCAATACCACTCTTATTCTGTCTATGATTCTTTTGCATCTTATCAAAATCAGAAACAGGCTGATATCGTCTGGTTTGATCAAAAGATCCCTTACGATTTGGCTTTTTGGATTCATACGGATTCCCTAGAGCCCAAATATGAAAAGGGAGCCGTTGTGTTAATCAAGCAAACCTACTACGATCAGGCAGGGGCTATTTATGCCATTGATTTTGATGGGCAAACTTTGATCAAACGTGTCTTTCGTGAGTCCAACGGGGTACGACTCGTTTCCCTCAATAAGAAATATAGTGATCAGATCATTCCACTAGATGAGGAACCTGGGGTGATTGGAAAAGTGATTGATGGCTTTGTTCCTCTCGATCTGGAGGAGATTAAATGATTCAATTAATCGCGATTGACTTGGACGGAACTCTCTTGCATGAAGATAAGTCGCTGTCTAAAGGCAATATCGAAGCTCTTCATAAAGCCCATCAAGCAGGCTATGATATTGTAATCTGTACGGGACGTCCCTTAGCGGGTGTCCGGCCCATCTTTGAAGAGATTGGCCTTCCTGATGGCAACTACTATATGATTATCAATAACGGCTGTACAACTTTGTCGACTAAGAATTGGGAAATCATTGGCAAGGAAGAATTAAGCCTTGAGGACATGCACCGGTTGCATGTTTTGACGAAAGATTCAGACGTCCAGCTGACCTTATTCGACATGGATCATTACCTAGTAGTCGCACCTGAAGCCAGTGAACTGGTTACGATGGATGCCGGCATCGTAAATAGTAAACCGACACCTGTCTCAGAAGAGGATCTACCCAACCTTGTTCCTATTTTTCAAGCTATGTACGTAGGAGCTCCTTCTGCTATTGATGCCTTTCAAGCTCAGCACGAGGATGCATTAGAAGCTGATTTTAACACTGTTCGTTCACAGAATATCCTGTTTGAAATCCTTCCTAAAGGTGCGAGTAAGGCATCTGCTCTTCAAGCATTAAGTCAAACTTTAGGCTACAGTCGAGACCAGGTTATGGCTCTTGGAGATGCTAATAATGACCTTGAAATGCTTCGTTTTGCTGGCTATAGCGTCGCTATGGGAAATGGCAATGCTGCTGTCAAGGAAATAGCTGACTTCATCACCTTGACTAATGATGAGGATGGCGTGGCCCATGCTATTCACAAATTAATTGAAACTGAAAAAGGAGAATGATTATGAAATACGCAAATCTGTTGGACCGTTTTATTACCTATGTAAAGGTCAACACACGTTCAGACGAAAACTCTACAACCACTCCAAGTACCCAATCACAAGTTGATTTTGCAACCAACGTCTTGATACCTGAGATGAAACGCGTGGGTCTTCAAAACGTCTACTATTTGCCAAACGGCTATGCCATTGGGACAATTCCAGCTAATGATCCAAGCTTTACACGCAAGATTGGATTTATCTCTCACATGGACACCGCTGACTTCAATGCTGAAAATGTCAATCCTCAAATCGTTGAGAATTACGATGGGGGTGTCATTGCTCTAGGGGATTCTGGTTTCACACTGGATCCAGCTGATTTTGCTCATTTGAACAACTACAAGGGACAAACCTTGATCACGACGGACGGTACTACTCTTCTGGGAGCAGACGATAAATCAGGTATCGCTGAAATCATGACAGCTATCGAATATCTGACAGCGCATCCTGAAATCAAACACGGGGAGATCCGTGTCGGCTTTGGTCCAGATGAAGAAATCGGCGTCGGAGCAGATCAATTTGATGCAGAAGATTTTGATGTAGACTTTGCCTATACGGTTGATGGCGGACCTCTTGGGGAGCTTCAATACGAAACCTTCTCAGCAGCTGGAGCTGAAATCACCTTCAAAGGACGCAATGTCCACCCAGGTACAGCCAAAGGTCAAATGATCAATGCCCTTCAATTGGCCATTGATTTCCATAACAAACTACCTGAAGGAGCACGTCCTGAATTAACCGAAGGCTATGAAGGCTTCTACCACTTGATGAATATTGAAGGAACTGTTGAGGAAGCAAATGCCAGTTACATCATTCGGGACTTTGAAACTGAAAGCTTTGAGAAACGCAAAGACCTCATGACATCTATTGCGGATCAGATGAATGCAGAACTCGGTAGCGAACGCGTTCTCCTCACCCTCAAAGATCAGTACTACAACATGAAGCAAGTGATTGAAAAAGATATGACGCCGATTACCCTTGCTAAGGAAGTCATGGAAGATCTTGGAATCACTCCAATCATTGAACCGATCCGCGGTGGTACAGATGGCTCTAAAATTTCCTTTATGGGGATTCCAACACCAAACATCTTTGCCGGTGGCGAAAATATGCACGGTCGCTTTGAATACGTTAGCCTCCAAACCATGGAACGAGCTGTTGATACCATTATCGGTATTGTGACAAAAAAATAAGAAACAAAAAGGATTCGGATAGATTGTCCGGATCCTTTATTGTATGTTAGAAAGCTTGACAATATCTTTTACCTGATCAATGGACTGAATTAGGTTAAGGCTTGTCTCATTGATAGGAAGATAATAGACTTTATCTGCCAAAGATTCTGTAAAAGGACAATTGGTGACTAAGATCACCTGTTGTCCTTTTTCTTTTAACTCTTGTCCCTTCTTTCGTACCTTTTGGTAAAAACTCGGGTCCCGAATTTCTAGATCATCCACCAAGACACAAGCAGCATCCAAACCGAATGACTCATTGGTCCCATTTTGAGTCAGATAATAGGCTGCTCCTTCTTTGACCTCATATAAGCCAGCTGATGGCTCAACCGGAAGAAATGCTGGACTTGTCTCAGCCTCTACTCCTTTTTCTAACTCCACTAGATTGGCCAAAACCTGCAAATAAATAGGGGATAATTTACTTAAATCCAAGAGTTCCTCAAACTCAAAACCACGTTTCAGAGCCTCTAAGATATAGAAGAGCCGATGGGGCATATGACGAGCTATTTTTTGGATTAACTCATCATCGGTCATTTCTTCAGGAAAGACAGTCAGCAGTTTTTTATCTTTAATGGTTTCTAAGGCCTGTTGGTAAGCTTCATCGATCCTCTTCCCAAATCCATAAACTGCCCCATAAGAGTGAATTTGGGTATTGAGACGAGCATTCTGTGCAGCATCTGAAAAGATCGGGATCTTAAAGAAAATATAGTCTAGACTGGGTTCATAGACAGCCTTTAGATCCTGTAATAAGGGGTGAGGCAAATGCTCGAGAGAGCGCCCCAATTGCAGCTGCACGCCTTGCTCAAACAAGGAATAGCCCAAGCCCATAGAGGCCATCGAGATGCTATCTGAAGCAAATGGATTAACCTCTAAGATATAAAAAGCATAGCTCGTCGGATCCAAGGCAAACTTAATGGAGATGGCTCCTGTCAGCTTCAGATAGCGACTGATATGGATCGCCGCTTCACGAAGATTTTGAAACTCCCGGTCAGTCAGAGTGACCGCTGGCATGAATTGGTAAGAGTCACTGGAGTGGATCCCAACAGGATCAATGCTTTCAATAGAGGCTGCCAGGTAGTGATTGTCTTCGCGATCCCGTATGACTACAAAATCCAGTTCCTTAAAGCCATAGGTCGAAAACTCCAGCAAACACTGCTGACTTGGAGAGACCGAAAGTCCCATTTCTACAGCTTCGCACAAGTCATCCAGGTTATGAGCGATCTTTCGCCCTTGCCCTTGCTTACTCGCTACTGGCCAGATCATAATAGGAAATTGAATGCCTTCAGAAAACTCGATAGCTTCTCGAACCGAACCAACCAGTGCTGAAGCAGGTACCTGATAGCCCAGCTCTTGAAAGAGACGTCGTTGATCTGCCTGCTGGTAAAAAGTCCGGTAGCGTTGGAGACTCGGCCCGACAATCATGATCGATGCATCTTTGAAAAATCCAGTTTCTTCCAAACGAAACAAGAGATTCAAAATCTGTTTATCCGCAAAAGCTAGGAGCAAGCGAGATCCAGTATAAGAAAGAAGAGTCGTCCTAAGAGCATCCAGCTTGAGTTTACTAACTACAACTATATCTGCAGCTTCTTGGGTGATAGCATTTTCTTCACCCAAGTAAAGGACAAGAGCATTCCCATCCTTGGCATTGAGTTTTTGTGCTTCATTTACCGCAGCCAAAAGGCTAATATCCTGATAAGAATCTCCACACAGGAGAAGCAATTTCTGGTTTTGTTTCATCATTCCTTCTCCCTTCTACTTTCGTGAATTTTGGCATCAATCAACTCTAAAAATTCATCGTAAAAATAGAGATTTTCCCTTGGACCTGGACTCGCATCCACTTGGAATTGAACCCCTAAAATCGGTTGGTAACGATGACGAAAAGCTTCAATACTATGGTCATTGACATTTTCATGTGTGACCAATAAATCATGGGGCAGACTGTCCCTCGCTATACTATACAAGTGATTTTGACTGGTTATCTCGATTTTTCCTGTCGCAATTTCACGCACAGGAATATTTAAACCGAAATGCCCAACTTCCATAGGGGCCAGCTCAGCGCCGTAAGCTTGTGCCAACAACTGAGCTCCCAAGCCCATGCCCCAGATCGGAATTTGACCATTGATTTTTTGGATCAAGCGACAGAGTTTTTTCACCTGATGGGGATCTCCAGGCCCACTGGATAAAATAACGCCATCGGGCTGCTGTTCCATCAGTTCATCATAAGAGATATCATGGGGATAGACCGTGACATTACAGTCCCTTTGACTCAGCTGGCGCAAGACAGAGTGCTTGACCCCTAGATCAATCAAGGCAATACTCTTACCAAAACCTGGTACAGCATAGGCTGTTTTTGTCGAGACTTGACGCACTTGATCTTTGGGAAGGACCGTTGCTCGCAACTGATCCAGGATATGGTCGATCGAATCCCCCTTGTTAATGACAGTCGCCTTCATCCGTCCATACTTGCGGACAATTTTTGCTACCTGCCTCGTATCAACCCCTACAATACCAGGGATTTTTTTCGCTTCAAGAATTCATCCAAGGTCATCTGCTGCCGCCAATTGCTCGGCATCTCCACTAGATGCTGAACCACTACTGCCAAACAAGTGGGTGTAATGGATTCAGAATCATCCCGATTGATCCCTGCTGCACCAATAACCGGGAAGGTAAAGGAGAGAATCTGGCCACTAAAAGCCTGATCCGTGAGCAATTCTTGATAACCTGTCATGGCTGTGGTAAAAACCAACTCACCAGTCACATATAGATCTGCACCAAAGGCTTCTCCTTCAAATACAGTCCCATCCTCTAGGACCAATAATCGTTTCATCGAACCCCTCCCTTCTATTACACTAATCCAATTTTATCACAGTTCCTCAAAAAAGGAAAGTCAGATTCCATGTAGCGATCTACTCTGTCCTCTTTCTTTCCTTTCAATGAATTGTCAGTTATCTTATTTTGCTCCGCGACCTTTAAGGACGGCTTCAATGATGGCCATACGGACAAAGACACCATTGGTCATTTGTTCTACGATGCGTGATTTAGGAGCTTCAACCAAGTGGTCCGCAATTTCAACGTCACGGTTGACTGGTGCTGGGTGCATCAAGATCGCAGTATCTTTCATACGGTCATAACGTTCTTGTGTCAAACCATGAAGACGGTGGTAGTTTTCTTTAGAGAAGAGTGATTCGTAATCATGACGTTCGTGTTGCACACGCAAGAACATCATCACATCCACTTCTTCAATGACTTCATCGATAGTGACGAAGGTTCCATAGTCTTCAAATTCCGCACTTCTCCATTCGTCTGGACCCGCAAAGTAAAGAGTTGCTCCCAAACGTTTCAAGATTTGCATGTTTGATTTTGCCACACGTGAGTGATCCAAGTCCCCAGCGATACAAACTTTCAAGCCATCAAAGTGACCGAATTCTTGGTAGATAGTCATCAAATCAAGCAAGCTTTGGCTTGGGTGTTGACCTGAACCGTCACCACCATTGACGATAGAGGCAGTGATCGTTGGACTTTCAACCAATTCTTTGTAGTAGTCCACTTCAGGGTGACGGATGACACAGACATCTACTCCAAGAGCCGACATGGTTAAGATGGTATCGTAAAGTGTTTCCCCTTTGTTCACAGAGCTTGTCTTCACATCAAAGTCAAGGAGATCACATCCCAATTTCAACTCTGCCACTTCAAAGGCTTTGTGGGTACGAGTTGAAGATTCAAAGAAAAGATTTGAAACGATGTGTTGGTCTTCGTAGGCTGCTTTAGCTCCGTTTTTGAACTCAATCCCACGTTTGATCAATGCCATTACTTCTTCATTGGTAAGAGTTTCCATTGAGACAAGGTTTTTAAGAGCGATTTGATTTTCAGACATGTTGATTCTCCTTTTAGTTTGGATGTAGATGGTTACAAATTAATTAAGCTTCTTTGATGAGGACTCGGTCTTGGCCGTCTAGCTCAACCATCTCGACAATGATTTCCTCTGACTTACTAGTCGGGATATTTTTCCCAACAAAGTCAGGACGAATCGGCAACTCCCGATGCCCACGGTCGACTAGAACCGCAAGACTTACTCGAGCAGGACGACCGTGACTGACCAGATTGTCAATGGCAGCGCGAATCGTGCGACCTGTATAGAGGACATCATCGATCAAGATGACCTCTCTATGAGCGATATCAACTGGTAACACCGTTGTATCTTCTGTCGCCTTCATATCATCTCGGAAAGGCTTGGTATCAAGTTCTGCAACAGGGACATCAATTTGTTCCAGCTGGGAGAGGCGTTCTTGGATCCGGCGAGCAATGTAAACACCGCGCGTCTTGATCCCCACCAGCACAATCTGGCTTAAATCTTTGTTTCGTTCAATGATTTCGTAGGTGATACGGGTAATGGCCCGTTTCATCGTCAAATCATCAACGACTTCTTTGGTTTTCATTCAGTCCTCCTTAGTTGTAAAAGAAAAACCTCCTTTTTCAAGGAGGTTCAGCAAATGAATGGTCTAAGAGGATAGAGTCTCGCCCTATGGTCCTAGCCATTGTTTTTCACAGTCTCCTTGCCTGCCTCACGGGACAGGATTAAAGGATTTATTTAATTGAGATAACTATATCACAGTTTCAAACGACATGCAAGAAAAAACTCAACATTTTTCAAAAAATTTAAAGATATGACTTTTCGTCTGAATAATGTTCGGTTTTTACTGAAAAACAGCCTATTTTCGCTTGATATTTTTGATCCCATAGAGCACATAGCCAGCCAAGAGATAGGCGATAAAGATGATCACCACCCATTTGCCCACAAAGGCCCAGCCGTATTTATTGACATTGATAAAGAAATAAGCAAAAGGACTATCTTTTGCACCTGGAATCGGCCACTTGAGGACCAAACCATTGAGAAGGGCAAAGAGCATATAAGCAAGGGGAATCAAGGTCCAAAGGAAAGGATCGAGCTTACGGTATTGCTTCGCTTTATCAACCACTAGGGTATCAAAGAAGAACATCAAAGGAACGATGTAATGACAAAGGAAGTTTTCCAAACGATAAAACTTCTCAGGTGTCGCAAGAGGCGCCAACATAAAGTGGTAGATGACAAAGGTAATCATAATAGCCATGGTCACTGCCCCCTTCATGCGAAGGTAGCCCTGGCTCTGGGTCGAACGATCACGAAGCATGCGCCAGACCATATCTCCCATGAAGAACATGACCAACATGTTAGATAAAATGGTGTAATAGAGCATCATGCCAAAGCCACCATGCTTGGTCAGTTGCAGATAAACGCCGAGCACACTTAAGATAAACAATAGAAAACGATAGCTAAACAATAGTTTGAATTTCATAGTATTCTCCTGAAAGAAAAGGGGCTAGGCCCTTCTTCTTATCTTTAGATCTTCTTCACAAATTCTGATTTGAGTTTCATTGCGCCAAAGCCATCAATCTTACAATCGATGTTATGATCGCCTTCTACGATACGGATGTTTTTCACGCGCGTTCCTTGTTTCAAATCCTTTGGGGCACCCTTGACTTTCAAGTCTTTAATCAAGGTCACCGTATCGCCATCAGCCAATTTGTTTCCGTTGGCGTCAATCGCTACGACACCCTCTTCTTCTTCGACCTCAGCTGGGTTCCATTCATAAGCACACTCTGGGCACACCAAGAGAGCTCCATCTTCATAGACATATTCAGAATTACATTTTGGACAGTTTGGTAAGTTATTCATTTTTATCTCCTTATTCAAATTAACTTTCATAGTATACCATGAAAGCAAAAATTTGACAAATCCTGCTCGACTGTATAAAAAGGAGGCAACTTTGCCTCCTTACATAGATAATATCTTTCAATCTTCCTGCAATTCTTGAATATCCCGAATCACGCGCACGCCTGCTTGATTCTTCTCGCCCAGTTCAGCATCAGAGTATGGGAAGGTATTGATCAAGATACTCTCCATGCCGATACTTTGGGCCACGGAAACATCTGTTGTAAAGTCATTCCCCACCATGACCGTTTTCTCAGGGTTCAACTGGTGTTCTTTCAGCACTTTCAAGAGGAACTCTGGCTGAGGTTTGCGAATACCTGCATCTGATGACAAGTAAATGGCATGGAAAAGTTCTCTCAAGCCTACTAAATCAATCTCCGGATTGGTAAAATCTGCTTGGGCATTGGATAAGAGATAGATCCGGCAACCTGCAGCTTTCATATCCTCTAATACTTCTTTCGTGTGAGGATAAAGCTCCAATCGTTTGCGAGAAAGGACACGGAAAGTCCGTGCAATCAACCGTCCCCACTCTTTGAGGTGGGCAACACTGGTTCCACTTGGATGACTTTCTAAATACAATTGCACAAAAATGACCGTCAAATCAATCTCAGGATGGGCAACTTGTTTTTCCTTGGCCAAGTCTTCTTCAGCTTGTTGCACCAACTCTCTATAACGCAGGCGCAGACCTTCTCCTGTGTAACTTGCCCCGTAGGATTGGTAGATCTGAGCCATGGTATCCCATAAAATGGGACTCGACTCATCCGTTTCGATGTCGACCAAGGTTCCATAAAAATCAAAAATATAGTTTTTAAATGCGTACTTGTGCGGATTCATCTCTCACTCCCGTAACAAACATGGTAAAGGTTGCCTTGCAGACATTGGCCCCGTCTTGATTGGTAATATCGACATCCACCACTCGAGTCGTGCGTCCACTATGGACACATTCGCCATGGATCGTGAGGACATCCCCCAGACGCCCTGCTTTCAAGTAATTGATCGAGGATTGCAAGGTCACCCCATCGACCCCTTGAGAAACCACGACCAAACCACTGACTTGGTCACACAGGGTAAAGAGATAGCCTCCGTGCGCATTTCCATAATAATTGAGCGAGGATTCCACGACCTTGGTTGTCACCACTACATGGCCATCTCTCATCTTTTCGATTTCATAATTTTCAAATGCAGCAATTGCATCAAAGTGAAAATCTTTCATATACTTATCACCTTTTCTAGCATCTTTTCAACTCCTCTATCATACTACAATTAAGAAGCAGATACAAGCAAAGGGGCAATTCCCTAGAAGCAGAAAAGGAGACTCCAACTAAGTAAGAAGACGATACTAGGAACAATGTATTTTCTTGGGTGTTTCCAACATTCCCTCTTTAAATTCCATTTCCTTAAAGGAAAATAGATTTCAATAAGTAAGTGCAAAACAGCTTCCACTACTGTTAGAATCATCACTCCTAGTAAAAATAGGATCCCCAAGTCAGGTATGACCACCATTTTTAATAAAAGAGCAACAAATAGATTCACAGATAAGAAATAGGTCAGCAATACACGGTAATACATCATGTAAAAAAACCGACTCTTAGGTAGGGACTTGACATGATCGATCAAATCTTTATCAGCGGAAATGAGAGTGGTTAATGGCGTATTGACAGAAGCAATTGTTAACAGGATGATGATTTTTAATGGAACCTCATAATCCTGTATCAGAATGAGAAGGAGGAAGATGAGAGTAAAGACAAAATTGATGGAAAAATAGCGCTCTTGAAACAAGGAAATCCAAAAATAATTGCCACTTCTTCTCTTTGCGACGAGCAACTGATTATGTTTTGAAATCGCGACAAGCTCCTCATTTTTAAAAATAAAGATAGCAACGAGGACTGACAGTAAGATCATATAGGACACTTGTTGAACCCATAAAGAAGATGCTGTAAGAACAGTCGTTACAGAAATGAGCACTCCTCCTAGAAAACTAGGCCTGGTATTGAACTGGATAAAGACATAAAACACACTTAATACCACCAGTAAAGAAAGGAGGACAAGCTTAAAGGATTGTAGCAGATCTAACCTGACTCCTAAAAAGAGGATCAATAACAGCACGCGCTCTAGTAAATTGAGAAGAAAGGTTACCGTCAGAAAAGACCCTTTAAAACGATTGAGAGACAAAGGAAGCTGGTAGTAGGCCTGGACCCTGTCCATCGAAAAGTAGGAATAGAGCAATTGAAAGGTTGATAGAGCAGTAACAATAGCCGTACTGATCAATAAAACTTGAAAGCTCGTAGAAAATTTTGCCCCAACAAGATGGTAATAAAGAGCAAAGGCTAAGGAAGTCAAGAACAAGAAGAGCCGATTTTTGGATACCACATCTCTAAAAATAGCTAGTAGCATGCTCTACCCCCTCTGACGATTGACGTCATGAAACCAATCTTCTAAATTCGATTCGATGGCGTCTAGGTGACCATCTTCAATAGAATAAGCTGTATCACACACCCGAACGATACTCTCTGCGATATGCGAACTCATCAGAATAGAGCCTTCTTCTTTATACTGCAATAGTAAACCATATAGAAATTCTGTCGCATCAAAATCAAGGCCATCAAATGGTTCGTCCAAAATAAGGAGGGGAGGTTTGAGATAAAAAGCTGTGATCAAGAAGACTTTCTTCTTATTTCCCGTTGACAAACTACCGATATCGGTGTTGAGAAATTCTTCAAAATGAAAACCTGAGATCAGGTCCTGCAATAACGTTTCATCTCTCTTTCGATGATACAAACGACAGACAAAATTAAAATAGTGAACAAAATCCCAGTTTAAAAAACTATTGTTTTCAGTAAAAACTGTATAGGTACGGCTCTTATAGAAATTCGTATGAAAAGATGTCACCTTATCTTCTATAGTAACAGTCTCAACTGCATACTGCCGATGATCAAAAACACTACTTAAAGCTTTTAGCAAGGTTGTCTTCCCAGCTCCATTTCGACCAATCAACCCTACTACAGAATGATTGGGTACAAGCAAATTCACGTCTTTTATAATGGGCTTGTCTTTTTTATACCAAACATTTAGCCCCTTGATGTTTAAACACTCACTCTTCATCGACGCACTCCTTTATAAAGGTAAGAAGCCCCAACTAAAAGCAACAGCAAAGCGTATAACCATTCCTTTTGAAAGGCAAAGACTAAGGCACCGATCAAGAAGCAAATTCCTATAAGGATTCTAAATTGTAATTTCATATCTTGCCTTCTTTCTATTCACAGTATGAAAGATTACAATTGTATTTTATGCTTATACTATAGTACTTTTTTAAAGCAGATTCAAGCACTAATGGAACATTCTCAGTGCTTTAGACAACATTTTATCTTTGAAGAGAAAAAAAGAACTAGATACCTCTAGCCCCTTTACTTAAAATCTTAATTTTTCCCAGTCGTCGTCTGTCTGTTTGCGATAATAGAACTCAGACAAGTCCGGGTCTTCCATCACTTCCAGCAGAGGAAGCATGTCGTAGGACAAGTCCAACTTTTCTAATTGATCCTTCTCAACCCAAGAAACTTCTCCTTCTTCAGATGATCTGAGCTGGCCTGTAAATTCTGTCGCTTTGTAGCAAAAGACAATATAGCGGCCTCCCTCATCTGGCTCCCAGTCTTTGACTGCGACCAGTTTTGGATCTGCAATTATCAGTCCTGTCTCTTCGTAGACTTCACGAATGACGGATTCTACAAGGCTTTCTCCTTTTTCGATATGGCCACCTGGAAAAGCATAGCCAGCCCAGTGAGTCTTTTCAGGTGAGCGGTATTGGAGGACTACTTTCCCATTTTCAAGATCTTCGACCATGCAAAGATTGCACAGTATAGTAGGCGTTGTACGTGACATATATTTCCTTTCTATGATATTGACAATTAATCAATATAAACTTTTTTCTTTATCTCTTTTTTCATCACAAAGGGATTTACCAGCTCATGGTATTCATCATAGGCATCCAAAAGAGAGCCTCTCTGAAAGACAATTGACTTCTCTTTTAAATAATATTCTGAGTGAATCGTTACCGGACCATGGCCATCAAAGGTAAAGAACAACTCCATGAAAAATACCAGAATCATCATAGCAAAGAGACTCAAAAGAACACTCACAAGATTCTTCCAATTTGGAGCATGTTTTCGATAGAAGCGATACCAGCTGTGACATAGAATAGTCACAGCTCCTAGATACAACCAGGGATTCCAAAGAAGTGGAGTAAAGGCGTAGCCAAAGAAGCATAATATGAAATTAGCAAAAATAAAAAGTAAAAGAATAAGATACACAATCCTAAACAGGTACAAATACTTTCCCATAATTGACCTCTCCTATGTAAACATTGTCGTGATTTAATACTATAAAAAACACATTTAGTCGCTTCTACATGATTGAAGCTCATTTATACCATTTCTTTGTTTTTTCATTATACTTCTATCCCTTACGGGAAAAAACAGCAAAAGTTTAAAAATACTTTCTACATTCTCTTGGTTCCTAATGACAATCTTAACCGTAATCTGTACATGCAAATGAGATAGTTGAAATAATGAATAAGAAAAAACAACTTTCTGATTAGTACCCTTCATCACTATATTTCGCTTTTATTTTCATAATAAAAGGATTGACTAGTTCATAGTAATCACGACTTCTTATAGGGATCACCCCATGGGGAATTTCAACATAATTCCCTTGGATTTCCGCACTATGATAGATTGGAGGGATCATAGTATTTTCAGTATCGGAAAAGGACAGGCATAGAAAACCCCAAAAAATAAAGTAAAAATGAAACTAAAAATGAATGAGAAAGCATGAACTGATTCAGCTCCACTCTTTTTATAAAAGTTGGTCCAAATATGGCAAAATAATACGAAAACCAGAGAGTCAAACCACAAACAGCAGAGAATCGGAATAAAGGATAGACCAAAAACAACCAATAGTAATTCAATGACTAAAAAAACTAGAGAGAATAAATAAAACTTTTTAAAACCATTTAACCGCTTAAGCATAGAGAAGCCTCCTTATTTAGAAATGCTGTAACTAACTATATTATAAAGTTAATTCAGAGGTTCGTCAATGTGCATTGAGTGGATACCCTCATTTGAGAATTTTCACTTCCATTTCTGGTGGGTTACTAATTTCTAAGGACAAAAAAACTCCGCTTTCAAGGTTGAAAGTGGAGTTCTTCCCTTAAATAAAGATCAGTAGAATATGAACCCCCAAACGTAACCAATGATCAATGAGAGGCGTTTCCGGATTACTATTTTTACTATCTAAGAATAGGCTAAGAGATAACAAAAGCAACGCAAGGGCAATAACTATTTTAAGAGATAGTATCATACCGCCAATAGCAAGAGTAGCTAGAAAGCCAAAAAATGGCAATGGGCTAAATAAAAATGACAATAAACTAAAATAGAGCATAAACGAAGAGAGAATCAATAGGCCGTATACAATCAATTTCGTAAAAATAGAGACCCTTTTACCTTCATTTTTCATTTTTGATAGTAAAAGAACGACATAGATCATATAGATAAAAAGCAGCATATGGAATCATCCCTATTTTTTATAGATTATATTGATAGTTTAACTAAATCTTATTCAAAATACAACTAAAGACACGAACTTATGAGAACAAACTGACGTTTCATCAGAGTTTCTTCGCTTCTGCTGTGACCTTTTGGAGATGCTGTTCCCGCATGCTAGCGGTGTTCACATCCCGGCCGACTTCTCCCAAGATGCAGACGCGCTTGGTTTTAATCCCACAGTGGTTCAAAACTGCATTCTTCAAAACAGAGATGCCATAACTATCTGGAATGTTGAGAGGGCCTGAAAAGATCTTGTACCACCAAGTTGGCGCCATGGAAGTCGCATAAATACTGGCTGTTTTCCCTTTGAGCAACTTCTTAAATTGCTTGCCTCTAAGGTAATTCCAGATAAAGCTTCCCTGGTCATTGGCCGAGTAGGCAATCCCCGGTGTAAAGACCCGGTCGATCCAGCCCTTCATAAGGCTCGGCATACTACTCCACCAGATGGGATAAACAAAGATCAAGTGATCCGCCCACTGGATTAATTCTTGAGAACGAAGGATAAAAGAATCTTCTTCCATCCGTTTTCGATAGCCATAACGTAAAACAGGATCAAAGTCCTCTTCATTAAGGTTGATGACTTCAAGTTCATGGCGACCTGAGTCAATATTTTCGACAATAGTTTGAAAAATAGCCTGACAGTAACTTTCCTTATCAGGATGCCCATTGATGACTAAAATTTTCATTCGTATTCTCCTTCAAGTCTTTTTTTCGTTCAATCTCTTTCATTCTTTATACTTGATTAATTGATAATGGCTCAAAGATTGATAGATACGTCTTTTAGGAATTTTTGTTTGAAGAACACATCATCCGCAATTCCTTAACAGGTTTTCCAAGTTCACGAATTTTTTCTTGACCATCCAAAGTAAAACCCATTTTTTGATAAAAAGCAATGGCACGCTTATTATCTTTCAATACCCATAAATAAATTTCAGAAAAATGATCAAGAGCAACAAATGCAGCATGCATTAACTGTTTACTCACACCTTTTCCATAGTAATCTTTTAAAACATATAAGGCAATGATTTCACCAGCTTGAATGGTCTCATCATGGTAATTTCCATAGCTGATAAATCCAACGACCTTCTTTCCATCCATCGCGATCAAGGTATTTTCTGGATACTTTTGACTAAAGAAACGACATCTATCCAATGTCATCGTCTCCTGAAATTCTGGAGGCAAAAGGTCGTCATAAGACTCCCTCCATGTTTGCCAGTGAACCAGAGATTTTCCTTCTATCTCTTCAGGAGTTTCCATTATTTTAATGATAATCTTCATTCGTTTTATCCTATCTAATCCAAGGCCTTGACTTCCAACATCATATCACGGATCTGAGCTGCCAACTCGAAATCAAGCACTTCGACAGCGGCCTGCATCTGACCTTGCAGTTTTTTGACCAGTTCTTTGCGCTCTTGGCGGTTGAGACTGGTGATATCCACTTCCTTGTCCTCTTCCTTAGCCACAACCTTGGTAACAGAGATGAGATCACGGATTTCTTTCTTGATGGTTTGTGGGACAATGCCATGCTCTTCGTTATAGGCCATCTGAATCTGACGACGACGAGCTGTTTCATCAATCGCACGTTGCATAGACTGGGTCATGGTATCCGCATACATGATGACATGGCCTTCGCTATTACGGGCTGCACGACCGATGGTCTGGATCAGTCCGCGTTCATTACGGAGAAAACCTTCCTTGTCCGCATCAAGAATAGCCACCAGACTAACTTCTGGTACGTCTATCCCTTCCCGAAGAAGGTTGATACCGACAAGTACATCAAAGACACCCAAACGCAAATCACGGATAATCTCCGTCCGCTCCAAGGTCTTAATGTCCGAGTGCATGTATTTCACCTTGACGCCCATTTCCTTGAAGTAGTCCGTCAAATCTTCTGCCATCTTCTTGGTCAGGGTGGTGACAAAGGTCCGCTCTCCACGTTCTACTCGCGCATTGATCTCACCCAAGAGATCGTCCATTTGTCCCATAGTCGGACGCACTTCCACCTCTGGATCCAGAAGACCAGTCGGACGAATGATTTGCTCGATGACGGTATCAGTTTGTTCCATCTCATAATCGCCTGGTGTCGCAGACACATAGACGATCTGATGGACATGACTTTCAAACTCCTCACGACGAAGAGGCCGGTTATCCAGAGCAGACGGCAAACGGAAACCATAGTTGACCAACATCTCCTTACGCGAGCGGTCTCCATTGTACATTCCCTTGATTTGTCCCATGGTCATGTGGCTTTCGTCAATCATAATGAGAAAATCTTCTGGGAAGAAGTCAAGAAGGGTGTAAGGTGGCTCTCCTTCACTCCGTCCGTCCATGTGACGGGAGTAGTTTTCTACCCCATTGGTGTAGCCCATTTCCCTAAGCATTTCAATATCATACTCGGTCCGTTGTTTCAGGCGCTGGGCTTCTAAGAGCTTGCCTTCTTTTTCAAAGACTTTCAACTGTTCTTCTAGTTCCGCCTGAATCTTGGCTATGGCTACTTCCATATGGTCATCATTGGTCACGAAGTGAGTGGCTGGGAAAATAGCCAAGTGGTCTACTTCACCAAGGACTTGACCCGTCAAAGCTTCAACCTCACGGATGCGGTCAATTTCGTCCCCGAAAAACTCCACCCGGAAGGCATGTTCATCACGAGAAGCTGGGAAAATCTCGACCACATCCCCACGGACACGGAATTTCCCCCGTTGAAAGTCGATATCATTGCGTTCAAACTGGATGTCCACCAGGTCATTGAGCAGTTTATCACGAGAAATCTCCAGACCTGGACGCAGGCTGACCACGCTGTCGGAATATTCCTTAGGCGAACCCAACCCATAGATACATGAAACAGACGCAACTACAATAACGTCATTTCGTTCTAAAAGAGCGGAGGTTGCTGAGTGACGAAGCTTGTCAATCTCATCATTGACCGAGCTATCTTTTTCGATATAGGTATCACTCGATGGCACATAGGCTTCAGGCTGGTAGTAATCGTAGTAAGATACGAAGTACTCGACCGCATTTTCAGGGAAAAATTCCTTAAACTCCCCATAGAGCTGGCCCGCTAGGGTTTTATTGTGGGCGATGACCAGGGTCGGCTTATTGACTTGGGCAATGACCTGACTCATGGTATAGGTCTTCCCCGTACCAGTTGCCCCCATCAAGATTTGGGCCTTTTCGCCACCTTCGATGTTATCCACCAACTGTTCAATGGCCTGAGGTTGGTCCCCAGACGGTTGGTATTTGGATACTAGTTTAAATTTGTTATCTGTAATTCGATTAATCATCTCTTTGTCCTCACATATATAGACCTTATTTTACCATAAATCATTAGAATTCTCTGAGATGAGGAATGAAGAGAGAAGACAATATGTTACAGAACGATCCATTAAATTGGTACATGAGCGAATTACAATCTAATTAATTGGACACGCATTAGCATAAAAACTAAACAAGACTCTCGCAATTACTTCGAAAGTCTTGTCTTTTATTCTAAAACCATGCAATACGTAACAAGAGGCTGGGACAAAAGTCATAGCCTCTTAATTGTTTTTGGATTGTCGAACAAGATGCAGTGGTTGAGTGGGCCCTACTACGCTGATTTCATCAGCTTTTACAGCCCTACTCAACTGTGCGGAGGTGGGACGACGAAATCGAATTCTAACGAATTACCGATTTCTGTCCCACTATCCCAAAATTAGAAAAGTTTGCTCATCAGTATCATTTTTATTTACTACTTAACTTCTTGATTCCTTACCAAGAAGTAGAGAGTTGCTCCAAGTGAACATACAAATCCAATAATGTAAGTACAGAGTTGCAAATAGGAAGCTCTCCCTAATATTGTATCTGCAACAATATTATAAAATAGGTAACTAGTCAATGGTTCCACTACTCTTTCTATGAATGGTTGTACTAAAATAGGAAATAGCAATAAAATAGCTAAACTCCCCATTGGACTTTTGAAAAAATAACTTAAAAAGTAAGAAATCAAAAAGTATTGGATGGAGCCAATCAAATAGAAGCTGAAAATTTCTAAACTGACACCATTTTCGCTACTAAAAAAATGAAACCATATAAGCAGTACAATGAAATACAAGGTTGATTGTAATAGTACATCACATAACTCTACGAACAGGATCCTAATTGAACTTAAGATCCTTTTTCCACTTACCAAATAAACTAGTTTTGTTTCGTGTGATTGTAACTCAACAAATGCATTAACACACCCAATACTAACAGAGAGCATCGAGGCAAAAACAAGAGCTTGCTTTATAGATAATTGTACAACAGTATCATTGATTGAAACTGGTAACACACCGAAGAGACACACAAAACCTATCAAAAGTGACTGTATAGCTATCTGGTACTTTACGGGTTTTAAACTATATTTTTTGACGATAAGACTAAATAATATTCTTGCCATTCTTCCTCCTCATTCGAATCATTTCTACAACCATTATGAACACCAAGAACAAGAACCCTTCTACTACTAAAAGTGTAAAGCCGTACAATTGGCTCGTTTGAGTCCCTTCAATTCGACCAAATGCAAATGACTTTGCTCCAATCAAAGGCAATAAATTTTCTATTTTAGAGGAAATTCCTCTTAGAATACCTGATAAGGTGATTACCAATAATAAAACGTCTGCAATTAATGCAGTCATTGATTTTTTCGTTACGATTACGAAAAGTAAAGCTAATAAAGTAAGAACGATTGCAAATATCATAACTCTTACCGTGACATCTAAAAACAATGTCAATTCTAAAAAATTCTTTAGAGTTGAATCTAGAAAAACGAATAAAATAACAGCGTTTACTATAGAAAATATTAAAGTAGAAAGTAACGATAGGACAATCGAACTTGCAATAAACCCAGTAAGACGAACTTTCCAGTTAGAAATCAATAACTGGCTAAAATAATCATCACCAAATTGATAATGGGTTGAAAAAACAAGTGAAACAATAATTGGCAAGAAAATAACACTTGCTTGGTAGGGTGAAGATAAGAGAGCATCCCTGACTGTATACACTGGATTCGATGATAACATAGATGGATCAAGGTTAACCGCTTGTCCATTTCCTTCTACTAAGGCATTTATCACCTGGATATTTTGAATTGAAAAAAATATGCTGACTCCCAAAATAAGAAAAAAGTAACTTTAAAAGTAGGTAAACTACTATATTTATAAAGGTCACTAAAAAAGGAACGCTTCAACATACTATTCACCTTCTTTCCCTTCGAGTGCTTTAAAATATGCTTCCTCAAAAGAGCCAAACTGTTTCAAAATATCTTTTGTAGGAGCATCAATAACAATTTTGCCATTAGAAATACCAACCAAATGATCTACAGTTAATTCTAACTCACTCATATAATGACTTGTCATTAATACAGTTTTACCTTCATTGACAAAAGATTGTAAAAAATTACGTACCCAGCGAATTCCTTCTGGATCTAGTCCATTGATTGGTTCATCTAAAATTAAGATGTCAGGATTTGCTAATAAGGCTGTTGCTAACCCAAGACGTTGCTTCATTCCTAATGAATAGTCTTTTACTTTTTTATTTTAGCTTCACTTAACCCCACCAACTCTAAACATTCCTTACACCTATTTCTATCAACCCCACAAGCCAAACCAATCCACCGAAGATGCTGAAATCCTGTTCTGGTTGGGTAAGGTTGGCAACTGTCAAGGAACGATCCAACAATACCAAAAGGATTATCTCCCAATTGAGAGTATTTTTTGCCATCGATCAATGCCATTCCCATTTGACTATTTTCTAAGCCAAGTAAAATTCTGATTAAAGTTG
>NZ_CM002128.1:745094-765735 GCF_000448565.1 Streptococcus sp. HSISM1
CAGTTTACTTCATTGACAAAAGATTGTAAAAATTACGTACCCAGCGAATTCCTTCTGGATCTAGTCCATTGATTGGTTCATCTAAAATTAAGATGTCAGGATTTGCTAATAAGGCTGTTGCTAACCCAAGACGTTGCTTCATTCCTAATGAATAGTCTTTTACTTTTTATTTTTAGCTTCACTTAACCCCACCAACTCTAAACATTCCTTACACCTATTTCTATCAACCCCACAAGCCAAACCAATCCACCGAAGATGCTGAAATCCTGTTCTGGTTGGGTAAGGTTGGCAACTGTCAAGGAACGATCCAACAATACCAAAAGGATTATCTCCCAATTGAGAGTATTTTTTGCCATCGATCAATGCCATTCCCATTTGACTATTTTCTAAGCCAAGTAAAATTCTGATTAAAGTTGATTTTCCAGATCCATTTGGTCCAATCAATCCAGTAATCTCACCTTTCTTAGCTTTGAAAGACACGTTTTGAAGGACAATTTTATTATTATATTCCTTATGTAGCTTTTGAATTTTTATCATTCATTATTTTTCCCTTCTGACTTTTAGTGAAATTCCACCTTCACTTGGAGCAAGTATAACAGGAGAAAATCAGGAAATTCTCAGAATAATTATTTTTTTATTTTCAACAAATTACATTCTATATTTGCTATAATATGCTCATATAATTGGAGGAACTATGAAGTATAAAATTTTAGCCATTGACGATGATGAAAAATCTTACGATTAATAGGGAATGCATTAGAAGCAAACAACTTTCACGTGGAAACTCGTAAAAATATAGAGGAGATCAATATCTGTGACTTTACTGGATTTGATCTAATTTTACTTGACGTCATGATGCCTATTTCTGGTTTAGAAATTTGTCGTTCCATTCGTCCACAAATTGCTACTCCAATCTTATTTCTAACCGCTAAAGATTTTGAAGAAGATTTACTAAAAGGAATACAAGCCGGAGCCGATGATTACATTACAAAACCATTCAGCATTAAAGAATTGATTGCAAGAATTCAAATGCATCTTCGGAGAGAAGAAAGATCTCACCCTGCCTCTAAAGAAGAAATGAATTCAGATATTACTTTTTATCGAGATCGTCAAGAAGTTTATTATCAATCAAAGAGAATATCACTAACTAAGCGAGAGTTTGATTTACTTTATCTTTTAGCCAAAAATGAAAACCGAATATTTAGCATAGAAGAACTTTACAATTATCTTTATCCTGTAAGCTCTGATGCTCAACTACGGTCAATCACCGAATACATCTATCAAATTAGACAAAAATTTAAAACTCATCAAATTGATCCAATCAAAACAGTATGGGGAGGAGGATACAAATGGAAAAAGAATTGACGATCAAGCAACTCATTAAGCGTACCTACCTTAAAATCATTTGGCAATTTCTTCTATGTCTTATACTTTTTTACATACTCCCCGCTCTTCTATCTTCTGTATCTGGAATCAATGAGAAAAATGCCAATCGCTTTGCTTTATTTTTTAGCGTCAGTTCTTGGATTTATCTTTGCATCATTTTAATTGTTATCATTGTAATAAATATTAGACAGTTATTAACCAAGATTCAAAAAGAAATGAACATGGTTTATCATAGTGGTCTATATTTCACCAAAAATGAACATCACCATTTGCAGATTAAAGAATTTATTGAAACAAATGAACTAATCGAAAAAATGCAATCTGATATAAAAAATAGGATTGAACATGAAAAAGAACAAAAAAAGAACTCATGTTTCAAGTATCTAGCGCTGCACATGATCTTCGAACTCCTCTAACTGTCATAAGAGGAAATGCTGAATTCTTACAATCTACCAAACAAACACCTCAAGTAATGGAATGTCTAAAAGATCTTGAGCAAGCAAGTATTCAATTAAACGATTATTTTAACCACTTCATCCAATACTCCAAAACCTTTTACGACCATGATATTCAACTTGAAAACATATCAATTAAACAAGTAACTTATCAATTACAGGAACATATCTCACCTTTACTCCCCAGAAATACACACTTTGTTTTTACAAACACAGTAACTCCATCAACACAAATTGCAATTCATTCCAATCTATTTTTCCGAGCAATCACAAATATCATTAATAATGCAATACAACATCAAAAAGAAAATGATGCACAAATCCAGCTAACAATTTCACAAGAAAATAGTCAATTAGTTCTAACTATATGGAATAACCAATCTAGTTTTTCAAAAAAATATTACAGAATGCTGGAAATCTTTTCTATAAAGATGACCAAGCAAGAACACCCTCTCAAGAAAGTCACTATGGACTTGGTTTATCTTTCGTAAAACGCGTAATGAAACTTCATAATGGAACGATGCATTTAGAAAATATTAATCATGGTGCCCAAGTCAAGCTAATTATTCCTATTATTATATAGAAAAAGCCGAACCCATCTATATGTGTTCGACTCAGAATGCAGACAAACGTCATTTTTGGTGTTTGTCTTTTTCTTATATGACTATCAGCCATTTCACACTTATTATTCAACAGCTCTTTCATTTCTTTCCCCTAAGAGGTAAACAATCACGACGGATAATAGAAGAACCAGAGTTGTGATGATCGATCCTTCCGCTCCAAATTCCCCTCCAGTCAACCAGTCAGGTCCTGACCCCATGGTAAAGCTAAAGATAGAGGCATCTGCCCCCGTCCCACTGACTTGAAAACCAAGGAGATTTCCTTGTACATAGTTCCAAGTGCCGTGTTGAGCGACCACTAGCCAGATACTATCGGTATAGATAAAAAGCAGACCAGCTAGCACCCCATCAAGGATGATATTCAGTAGAGATAAGAAGGTCACTCCTGAATTTCCCAGATGAAGAATGCCAAAGAGACTACTAGAAATCGCGATTGCTAAGGAAAGATTGGTTCTGGCAGCAATCCGAGTTAGGAGCCAACCCCGTGTGGCTACTTCTTCTGTCCCACCTTGGAGGAGCCAAAATGGGAATAAACCTAGAATAAAGAGAATGGGTTCTAAACTTAATTCATTAAGCTCAAAAGTTCCGATTCCGCCCACTTGGTAGACAAGGGCGATCATTCCCATTTGAAGAAGGGAAAGCAAGATCCCCCAACCTAGATACTTGAGACAATTTCTTTTTACAAAACCTAAAGTTGATAAGGAATTCTTTTCTATTACTTTCACCCAAAAAATAAAGAGTAAGAGAATAAATACAAAACTGAAGAGCTCATAATAGAGAATATAATGGAAGAAAAACTCTTGAATACTTGCAACCCCATTTCCTGGTGAGAAGAACTCGGTTAGATAACCTATTGCAGTCGAAAATGGTCCCACCAATTCACTACTGAGCCATAGTCCCCCTTCTATAAAGAAGGAAGCTAAAAACACGTAGAATAGTGTGTAGAAACGAAAACTGACACAGAAGTTTTCGTTTTGATACCTTGAATGATTAACCCTTTCCTCATCTAGTAACCTCCATTTATCTGATAGGTCCATTGTAGCAAAGAAAATCCAGACCCGCAACACCACATTATGTCAGAAAACCTAACATCGAAAGCTGATTTTTCTTGCTAAACTGATACTTTTCTGATATAATAGCTTTTATAGAAAAACATAAGATCATTCATACTCTATTTGGTATGAATGTTTTGTTTTTTCAGGCCATCCTTTGGTCAATGCACTCATGGGTCAAACACCCAAAGAGAAATGAAGAAAAAGGAGACAGAAATGAAGAAAAAATTACTAGCCTATTTGCTTTTCTTATTTCCATTCGTTGCATTCGCTGGTCATGCTCATGCTGAGACGATCAAGGTCGTTTTCGACACAGCTTATGCACCATTTGAATTTAAAGATTCAGATCAAACCTATAAAGGAATTGACGTAGAGATCTTGGACAAGGTCGCTGAAATCAATGGCTGGGATTTAGATAAATCCTTCCCTGGATTTGATGCAGCAGTCAATGCAGTTCAAGCTGGTCAAGCAGATGCCATCATGGCCGGAATGACCAAAACAACCGAACGTGAAAAAGTCTTCACCATGTCTGATACTTACTACGATACAAAAGTTGTCATCGCGACGAAGAAAGCTGACAAAATCACGAAGTACAGCCAATTAAAAGGGAAGACCGTCGGTGTCAAAAATGGAACTGCAGCCCAACGCTTCCTCGACAAAAACAAGGACAAGTACGGCTACAAGATCAAGACTTTCGATACTGGTGATCTCATGTACAACAGTTTATCAACTGGTACAGTCGATGCGGTGATGGATGACCAACCTGTTATTCAATACGCCATCCAAAAGGGTCAGGACCTAGCTATCAATATGGACGGGGAAGCTGTCGGTGGCTTTGCCTTTGGTGTTAAAAAAGGTGGCAATCATGAAAAGTTGATCACTGAATTTAACAAAGCCCTCGCTCAAATGAAAGCTGATGGAACACTTGATGAAATCATCAAGAAATGGACCGGTGAAAGCCAATCAACTGCTAACAGTGCTGTTCCAACAACAACTACTCCTGCTGGACAAAAAGCAACGCCTAAAAAGTCAAAATATGTAATTTCAAGTGACTCATCTTTTGCACCATTCGTTTTCCAGAATGGGAAAAATAAGTATACAGGGATCGATATGGACTTGATCAAAGCTATTGCCAAAGACCAAGGATTTACCATTGAGATTGATAACCCTGGATTTGACGCAGCGGTAAGTGATGTCCAATCCGGCCATGCGCAAGGAATGATCGCAGGTATGACCGTAACAGATGCACGGAAAGAAACATTTGATTTTTCTGAACCATACTACACGGCCAATTCTATTCTGGCCGTTCAAGAAAGTAGCAAGATTGATTCATATGATGATCTAAAAGGAAAGACAGTCGGTGTTAAAAACGGTACTTCCTCACAAAACTTCCTTGAAGAAAACCAAAAGAAATATGGTTACAAGATCAAAACGTTCTCTGATGGAGCTTCTATGTATGATAGTTTGAATTCTGGTTCTGTTGCAGCGATCATGGATGACGAACCTGTTATCAAATACGCTATTAAACAAGGACGTAAATTCAAAACACCTATCGAAGGAACTCCAAGTGGTCAACTAGCATTTGCCGTTAAAAAAGGTGAAAATCCTGAATTGATCGAAATGTTCAATAACGGTCTTGCGAACTTGAAGAAAAGCGGTCAATACCAAAAGATTCTAGATAAATACCTTAAAGCAGATAGCAAATCAAGTACTTCAAGTACAACGGCAGATGAAACAACGATCTGGGGCTTACTTCAAAACAACTACAAACAATTGTTAAGTGGTTTGGGTGTGACTCTTGCCCTTGCACTTCTCTCTTTCGCCATTGCTATGGTGATCGGTGTTATCTTTGGGATGTTTAGTGTTAGCCCTTATAAGTGGCTCCGCTGGACAGCAGAAATCTTTGTCGATGTTATTCGTGGGATCCCATTGATGATCCTTGCCGCCTTCATCTTCTGGGGAATTCCAAACTTGATTGAGTCTGTCACAGGTCATCAATCCCCAATCAACGACTTTGTCGCAGGTACCATCGCCCTCTCCCTCAATGCTGCTGCTTATATCGCAGAAATTGTTCGTGGGGGGATCCAGGCTGTACCGATTGGACAGATGGAAGCCAGCCGAAGCCTTGGAATCTCTTATGGCAAGACCATGCGTAAGATCATCTTGCCACAAGCAACCAAACTCATGCTTCCAAACTTTGTGAACCAATTCGTCATTGCCCTGAAAGATACGACAATCGTTTCTGCGATCGGATTGGTCGAACTCTTCCAAACTGGTAAGATCATCATTGCTCGAAACTACCAAAGTTTCAAGATGTATGCTATCCTTGCCGTCTTCTACCTCGTGATTATCACCTTGCTAACACGATTTGCAAAAAAATTAGAAAAGAAGGTTAACTAATGGCTAAATTAAAAATTGATGTCCATGACCTCCACAAATACTATGGTGAAAATGAGGTCTTAAAAGGAATCTCAACAAAATTCTACGAAGGGGATGTGGTCTGTATTATCGGACCGTCCGGTTCTGGTAAATCGACCTTCCTTCGTAGTCTTAATCTCCTCGAAGAAGTGACAAAAGGTCAAATTACCGTAAATGGATATGATCTAACCGATCCAAAAACCAATGTTGATTTGGTCCGTGAAAATATCGGGATGGTTTTCCAACACTTCAACCTTTTCCCTCACATGAGCGTCCTAGAAAACATTATGTTTGCGCCAGTAGAGCACAAACTGATGACCCGTGAAGAAGCTCAAAAAGTCGGGATGGAATTATTAGAAAAAGTTGGACTCGCAGATAAAGCCGATGCCAATCCAAACAGCCTTTCCGGTGGTCAAAAACAACGTGTGGCCATTGCTCGTGGACTCGCCATGAATCCAGATATTATGCTCTTTGACGAACCGACTTCTGCCCTTGACCCTGAGATGGTTGGAGATGTATTGAACGTTATGAAAGAGTTGGCAGAGCAAGGCATGACCATGATCATCGTTACCCACGAGATGGGATTTGCTCGCCAAGTAGCCAACCGCGTCATCTTCACCGCAGATGGTGAATTCCTCGAAGACGGCAAACCAGACCAAATCTTCGACAACCCCCAACACCCACGTTTGAAAGAATTCTTGGATAAGGTTCTAAACGTTTAAAAAGATAAAAACGAGTGGTTCCTGAAGCATCTAGCAAAATTGCTAGATGTTTTTTAGACTATAAAAGCATTTTCAGATTTGAAAATGCTTAGAATGTGAACTAACTATTTTAAAATAAAATAAGTAAAGCGTTTCTAAAAAGGAACAACAATGATTTTCAATTTTTAAAATGAATCAAGAAAATATTGAAACTTTCCGCTGTGAGAAAAGTGCTAGAAACAAATCAGTTTCTAGCACTCGGGAGTTTTGAAACTTTAGGTTCAAAACTAAGTCATGGAACTTCGTAGAAGTTCGCTGACGCCCGTACTCACCTAAGGAAAGTTTTGAATATGTCTTTATCTTCAATCTAAGCATTTTCAAATCTGAAAATGCTTTTCTTTTTAACAAATCTGTTGCTGAGCTGTCTGCATCTTGTAGTAAACACCTTGCGCTTGCATTAGCTCTTCATGAGTTCCATGCTCGACAATATCGCCATCCACCATGACAAGGATCATATCGGCATTTTGAATGGTCGATAAGCGGTGGGCGATGATAAAGCTGGTCCGTCCCTTCATGAGTTGATGAAAGGCATCTTGAATCAAGACCTCCGTCCGAGTATCAATAGACGATGTCGCCTCATCCAAGATCAAAATCTTAGGAACCGAAAGGAAAACACGCGCAATCGTTAAGAGTTGGCGTTGACCTTGGGACAAAGACTCTCCAGCATCTGAAAGATAGGTATCATACCCTTGTGGCAACTGGCGGATAAAGAAATCCGCATTGGCTGCTTTAGCTGCTTCTATCACTTCTTCTCTGGTCGCATCTGGACAAGAAAAAGCGATATTTTCATGAATGGTCCCAACCTTGAGCCAGGTTTCTTGCAGAACCATACCAAACTGTTGGCGATAGGAAGCACGGGTGTAGTCCGTAATCGGCACCCCATCAATCGTAATCATCCCAGAGTTAACAGGGTAGAAACGCATGAGCAGATTGATCAAGGTCGACTTCCCTGCTCCTGTAGGCCCTACAATCGCTACCTTACTAGCGGCTGGAACCCGAATGGTTAAATCTTTGATCAAGGTCCGTCCTACATCATAGCCAAATGTGACGTGCTCAAAGCCAATCGCTCCTTTAACATTCTGCGTTTCCAAAAATTGATGACCAGTTTCCTCAATCTTATCTTGATCCAATACGCTGTACAAGCGCTCTGCGCAGGCGAGGGCACTTTGGAGTTCTGATAAGACAGAGGAAATATCATTAAATGGCTTGGTGTATTGGTTGACATAATTGAGGAAGGTAACTAATTGACCAACTGTGAAGTGAGAACCTGAAATGATTCGAACCGCACCAAATCCAGCCACCACTGCATAAATCAAGGCATTCACAAAGCGAGTCGCAGGATTGACAGTAGAAGAATAAAAGATAGCAGATTGGGAATACTTAGCGTAGGTTTCATTAGTCTCCTTAAAGGACTTACGGAATTGATCCTGAGCGTTAAAAGACTGGATCAAACTTTCTTGCGTCAAAGACTCTTCGATCAACTGAGTTTGCAGGCCACGCGCCTTGGTCTGCTCTTGGAAAAGCGTATAAGAACGCTTGGCAATAAAACGAGCAATCAAAAGAGACAAAGGAGTCAAGACCAGAACCGCTACCATCATAAAGAAATCCAGCTCTGCCATGGTTACAATGGTCACAAGAATAGTTAAGAGCCCAACAAAGAACTGGTTGAAGACCATGAGAAGCCCGCTATTGAGTTGCTCCACATCGGTCGTGAGACGACTGACGAAGTCCCCACTCCCTTGCTTATCCAGATAAAACAAGGGAAAGCGGTGAACTTTTTCCATCACTTCTGCCCTTAGGTTTTGGCTAAAACGATAGACCAATTGATTATAGAGAAGAGGATTGATCCATTGAATCAGGGTATTGGCCACAATGATTAGAAGCATCTGAATCAAAACGGGCCATAAGACTTTCATCCCTTGAGGATTGATGACCAGGTCAACCGCATGTCCAATCAAGATCGGTAACCAAACCGTTAAGGCTACTTGAGCAATGGTCCCGATACTGGCTAGAATCAGGAGACCGGGATGGTCAGCAAAATCTCTAAAGAGACGTTTTAAATAACTGGAACGTTTTTGACTCATGCTTCCTCCCTCCCGTGTTGTGATTTGTGAATCTCTTGATAAATCTCATTGGTAGACAAAAGGAAATCATGATTTCCCAGTCCAACTTGATGTCCCTTATTCAAGACCAAAATCTGATCAGCAGACTTGAGACTATTGGTTCGTTGAGATACTAGAATCAAACTTGTATTACGCAATTCTTCTTTAATCGATTTTAAGAGACGAGCTTCCGTCAAATAATCTAAAGCAGAGGTCGAGTCATCCAAAATCAAGAAAGGGGCCTTCTTCAAAAGAGCACGTGCAATGGTCAACCGCTGGCGTTGGCCTCCTGAAAAATTTCGACCAAAGGCTTCAACCGGCTCATCCAGCTGTCCTTCTTTTTCACGGACAAAATCAGCCGCCTGAGCCGTTTCTAGTGCCCACCACAAATCATCCTCCGACACATTTTCTTCCATTCCTAGTAAGAGATTGGAGCGAATGGTCCCTCTAAAGAGCTCTGCCTTCTGTGGGACTACAGCTACCCACTCCCGCCACTCTTTGAGAGTTTTAGGAGAATGTCCTTGATGATAGAGGGCTAATTGGCCTTGACTAACGGCATACAAATGACTTAACAGCTGAACCAGAGTCGATTTCCCAGAACCAGTACCACCAATAATCCCCAACATCTGTCCATGATCCAGATCAAAGGAAATATTTTCTAGAGCTGGGCTTGAAGCCGTTGGATAAGTGAAAGAAACTTTCTCTGCGCTAATCGCTTCTTGCTCTCTTGCAGTTTCTTCCGTCAAAGCTTCTAGGAGGTCTTCTTCCTTCAAATCAAAAATCTCTTGGACACGCTTGGCTGAAATATAGCTGACATTTAAAGACGTGACCAGCATAGCCAGCTTGATCAATTCTGTTAAAATTTGTAATAAATAATTGACCAAAGCGACCAACATCCCTTGGCTTAGAAGGCCAGCAGAGATATTCAATTGTCCTTGCCAAATGACACAAACCAAGGTCGTATTGACCACAAGGAAGGTCAAGGGGCTCACCAAACTAGACCAGATACCAGCGCGAATTTGCCAGATCTTGTAGTCCTGATTGACCTCTCTAAAATCCTCTAATTCACTAGCATCTTGTCCAAAGGCTCGAATCACCCGCATCCCTTGAAATTGCTGACGCGTCACCGTAACCATCCGGTCTGTGATTTTCCGAATCTTGGCAAAAAGAGGATTGACAATCCGAGACATGATCACAATAATCAAGGTTAAAATCGCCACCATCCCCAAGAACCAAAGGGTTAGTTTAGGACTGATGGTGAAGGCCATGATGATAGATCCAAAGACAATGATCGGTGCCCTCAAAAAGAGGCGCAAGAATTGGTTGATCCCAACCTGGATTTGATAGGTATCAGAAGTGAGACGGGTTACCAAACTAGAAGTCCCGATCCTATCTCGCTTGTCCTTTGGAAGTGATAAGATCTTATCATACAAATCCTTGGTCATCTCGCGGGTAAAGCCGACAGCTGCTTTAGAAGAAAAATACTGGGCCGTAATAGCTACGACAACACCAAAGCTCGCAAATAAAAACAAAACACCGACCGTCATCACCACTGCGCTCGTTTCCTTTTTCGGAATGACCTGATCGACTAAGTGGGCGATGATTAAGGGGACACACAATTCAAAAATAGCTTCTAAAAGCTTAAACACGGGCCCTAGAAAAGTTTCCCATAGATAACCCTTAAAATACTTCAATAATGATTTCATACTACTCGATCTTTTCTAAATAGAATAAACTAATTTTACCACAATTTTTAAGATGAAAAAACTCTCCCTGCCAAGCAGAGAGAGTTGAGTCGTTAGACAAGTAACAAAAAACTTGTCTATTTGTTAAGCAAGAGTTTATTCAACGATAGTTTCTCTGCTATTCTTCTATTTAACCTTGTTAGACTAATGAACCTAAGGAGTTTTATTCAGTCTTTGGCACCTTGCTTAAGGTCTTACCCATTTTCCCCAATCCAATCATTAGTAGTGGGAAAGAAAATAGTGTTATAAGGCCTAATACAAGAAAGACTGCTACAAAGCCACAGCTATCAATGAACCAACCAGTCAGTGGGAAAATGACAATCATAGATAGACTAAACATCATGGAATTGATACTCAGCATGGTTGCTCGCACACTGGAAGGCAGATAAGCTTGTAAATCATTGTAGTAGATGGGTTGATAAACGGCATAAAGGGCATTGGTCAAAAGATAGACACTCAGATAGGCGAATGGAGTCTTTACACCTACCAAAAGCAAGGCCAACCCTGTCAGTGCAACCAGAATCGGAAAGACTTGATTACTATTCCATTTTTTCCCGATTTGACTGGCCAAATAAACCGCTAGGAGATTGAATCCACTACCAATTAACATGATGAGCGAAACTTGCCAACTAGCTAAGTCACTAATTTTCTGTTGGTAGTAAAAATAAAACATACACATGATGGTCCCTACCAACTGATAGATGAGCATCCAGTAAAATAAGACTGGTTTTTCCTGCCATTCTTGTTTCACTACCTCCAATATCCGCTTTAAGGTCAAATGATTTCTTTCATCACTCTTGCTCTCTGGCTCCTTCATCAGAAAGATCAAAAGAATAGAAAGCAAGGAAAGCCCAATAGCAATATAATAGGTCCAAGCCAATGCTCCGTGAATAAAGAAGCCTGCCACGACTGTACCTAACGTTCGGGTGACTTCGGCCACACCAGACAAGAAGCTAGAAATCTGAAGATAACGGTCTTTTTGACCTGCTTCCACCGCTGAATCAAATAAAAAAGCTGTACTGGTCCCCGAGTCAAAATTATAAGACCAAGCATTGACCATCATAGCAATGGCATAGATCCAAAAATTCCCCTGACCAAATAAAATCAAGATCGAGGATCCAATACTGGACAAGCGAGCCAAATAAAGATTGGTCTTGTAGCTAAAGCGATCGGCCAACATACCAGATGGGATCTCACATAAAAGGCTCGTCCCATGAAAAATACTCTCTAATAAACCAATCTGAAGCAAAGAAAGGCCATTTTGAATAAAAAAGAGAATCCAAAAACTGGTGGTTCCAAAATAAGATGTAAATTCCAAACCTGCTAGGAGTGAAATATTGCGTTTGTAAGTTCTTTTAAACATTGTTTTTCCTCTTTCAATAGATTATATGAGTGTTTCTAAAAGACTTACTTAAATTTGCCTACATTTTCTCCACCTCCTTCATTCTTTCTTGATTCAGTTCTTGACGCAATTGGGTCACTTGATTAGACAAGGACACCAACAATTCGGTTTGCAACTTTTGAATTTCCAGTAAATCCGTCTGGTCCTGCTGCACCATATGATCAATCTTCGTGTGAAGCAAGCGAATTTCCCGTTCAGACTCCATATTGACGTTAAAGTCATTTCGCGCTTGCAGGCGATCATAATCAGCTGCCCTGTTTTGGCTCATCATGATCAAAGGAGCTTGAATCGCCGCAATCGTAGAAAGTGCTAGATTCAGCAAGATGAAAGGATAAGGGTCAAAATTCCAGCCAAAGGGATGCAAGACATTGATCAACATCCAGATAGCCATCATCATGATGAAGCTAATAATAAAGGTCCAAGAACCACCGAAGCGCGCAACCGAATCCGCCACACGCTGACCGAAGGTATAGCTGGCTGTCAAGCGGTCTTCAACGTTAAAGGGACGCTCGCTTTCGGGCATGACAGCTGTTACCTGCTGTTTAATCGCATCATTTTTATCATTGGCACGATCAATAATCTGACCTAGATAATCCATACAATATTGGCTCAAATTTTTATAGGTGATAAAATCATCCATTTGACTTTCCGGGTAGGAGGTCTTGAGCATCTGTTGAATGCTATGGTCTAGATCTGCGATCAAAGACCCCTGACCATCCTCGTATTCTTTCCCATCAATGATATCTATTTTCAGCATTGAAATTCCTTTCATAGTTTTTAGGAGCAGATATAAAAGTTAAAAACGCCTAATGGCGTTTTTACGTCTATTAAGGTTTGATACGATGCAACATACGTGGGAACGGAATGGCTTCACGGATGTGTTTAGTACCAGCTGCGAAGGTTACCATACGCTCGATACCGATACCAAATCCACCGTGTGGGACTGTACCGTATTTACGAAGATCAAGGTAGAATTCATACTCTGTAAGATCCATGCCAAGAGATTCCATCTTCGCAACAAGGGCGTCGTAGTCTTCCTCACGCATAGATCCACCGATGATTTCCCCGTAGCCTTCTGGTGCGAGCAAATCTGCACAAAGCACGCGGTCTGGATTACCAGGAACTGGCTTCATGTAGAAGGCTTTGATATCTGATGGATAGTTGATCACGAAGGTTGGTACACCAAAGTGGTTTGAAATCCATGTTTCATGTGGTGAACCGAAGTCATCTCCATGTTCCAAATGCTCGTAATCAGCATCTTCATCGTTTTCATGCTCTTGCAAGAGATCAATCGCTTCATCGTAAGTGATGCGTTTGAATGGTTCAGCAATGTAGCGTTTCAAGAGCTCCGTATCACGCTCCAATGTTTCCAAGGCTTGAGGAGCACGGTCCAAGACACCTTGAAGAAGAGCCTTGACATAAGCTTCCTGCAAATCAAGTGACTCATCGTGTGTCAAGTAAGAGTACTCAGCGTCCATCATCCAGAACTCAGTCAAGTGACGACGAGTTTTTGATTTTTCAGCACGGAATACTGGACCAAAGTCAAAGACGCGACCAAGGGCCATAGCACCAGCTTCAAGGTAAAGCTGACCGGATTGACTCAAGTAGGCTGGTGTTCCGAAGTAGTCTGTTTCGAAAAGTTCTGTAGAATCTTCTGCAGCATTTCCTGAAAGAATTGGACTATCAAACTTCATGAAGCCATTCTTATCAAAGAACTCATAAGTTGCATAGATGATAGCATTACGAATTTGCATCACGGCTACTTGCTTACGTGAACGCAACCACAAGTGGCGGTTGTCCATCAAGAAGTCTGTCCCGTGTTCTTTAGGAGTGATTGGGTAATCTTGAGATTCACCGATCACTTCGATGTCTGTAATATCCAATTCGTAACCAAATTTAGAACGCTCGTCTTCTTTGACAATACCAGTCACAAACACTGATGTTTCTTGGCTCAAGCGTTTGATGGTATCAAATTTTTCAAGCCCCACTTCTTCGCCGAATTTTTCGATAAAGTTTGGTTTAAAAGCCACACCTTGGAAAAAGGCAGTCCCGTCACGCAATTGCAAGAAAGCAATTTTTCCTTTACCTGATTTGTTGGCCACCCAAGCACCGATGGTCACTTCTTGACCAACATAGTCTTTTACTTCGATGATAGTAATCCGTTTTGTCATCATTCATCTTCCTTTTCTCGTTAAACTTGTCCGAAGACATTATCTTCTTAATTGTATCATAAAAAGGCTTTCAGTGCTAGGCTCTACCTGTGAAAACCAGATTTTTTTTAAAGAAAAAGATCCTCAGCTCATTACTAAGGATCTTGCGATTTTATTTTTCCATAAAGGCCTTGAGTCGGCGAACAGCCTCTTTCAGGGTGTCCAAATCTGTCGCATAAGACAAGCGAATATTTTCAGGGGCACCAAAGCCAGCTCCCGTTACTAAAGCAACCTCTGCTTCTTCTAAAATTGCAGTGGTAAATTCCGTCACATCCGTATAGCCCTTCATCTCCATGGCCTTCTTGACATTTGGGAAGAGATAGAAGGCTCCTTGAGGTTTGATGGCTTCAAAACCAGGTACTTCATTCAACAAAGGATAAATAGTATTCAAGCGTTCTTCAAAAGCTTGACGCATGATCTCAATAGAAGATTGGTCTCCTGTGAGGGCTTCGATTGCGGCATATTGGGAAACGGTTGTTAAGTTGGAAGTTGTTTGGCTGATCACCTTGGCCATAGCTCCGATAATCTCAGAATCTCCTACAGCAAAACCAACCCGCCAACCAGTCATAGCATAGGTTTTAGAAACTCCGTTAATCACGATGGTTTGCTTGCGAATCGCTTCTGATAAGCTAGAAATGGGCGTAAAGGTATTGCCATTGTAGACTAATCGCCCATAGATATCGTCTGCCAAAATCAAGATATCATGCTCGACAGCCCAGTTTCCGATTGCTTCGAGTTCTTCTTTAATGTAGATCATTCCTGTTGGATTGGATGGCGAATTCAGCAAGACAACCTTGGTCTTGTCTGTCCGTGCTGCTTCCAATTGCTCTACCGTTGCCTTGAAGTGATTTTCTTCTGTTGTTTGGAAAGTAACAGGTGTGCCTTCTACCATCTTCACCTGGTCTACATAAGAAACCCAGCAAGGGGTTGGAATGATGACTTCATCACCTGGATTGATGACAGAAGTAAAGAAGGCATAGATGATAAACTTAGCACCAGTACCGACCACAACCTCATTTCGATTCACTGCATAGCCATAAAACTCTTTCATGTAGTCGCTAATGGCATCCTTCAATTCTGGAAGTCCAGATGCTACCGTATAAAAGCTAGCGCGACCATCCTCGATCGATGCGACTGCTGCTTCTTGAATATTTTTTGGAGTCGCAAAGTCAGGTTGACCCAGGGTCAAACTTAAGATATCACGACCTTCTGCTGCCAAAGCTTTGGCACGCGCATTTGCAGCCAAGGTCACACTTTCTTCCATTTCCAATACACGATTTGATAATTTCATATTTCCTCCTCAAATCTTAAAAAACACCGGTGACTTTCCCAGTCTTGAAATCCACCACATAATAGGAGCTCCCAGCCTTGACTTCCCAGATCGGTTTGCCTTTAAAGCGTCCAAAAGTTACCCGATCAATCGCGTCCTGACTCTTCTCTTTGACGACGGAAGCTGCCTCTTTGGAACTAACTCCTTCTTTCAAAGAGTAGGTATAGACTGCATCATCCGCCTGTGCCACCAAGACCGCTAGATCTTGCCCCTCTTGGTCCTTGCCAATGAAGGAAAGATACGCTTCTTTGCCATGAAAGAAACTCTCCGTCTCAATGGTAGCAATCGAAGAGTGAGACAGAGCTATTTTTCTTGCTTGCGCCATTTGATCCTGCAAGCGATCTGAAGTTTTTTCAGCAAGAAATAGCCAAGAAAAAAGGACCGTCAACACTAAGATACAGATTCCTATTATATGTTGCCATATGATAAAAAGATAATTTTTCTGTTTCACTCCCTCATTATACACCAAAGCCACCTAGAATTCTATAGATTTTCAAGAAAGAATTGTTACTAATATTTCATACCTGTTACAATGTTTTGGTATAAAATTGTTTGATAAACAAAGTAAAATTAACATCTATGCTATCATTTGTTCATAGTTTAATAAATTTGTCACAATTTTGTAACTAATTTGAAAATAAAATTAAACGACAGAAATACTATTTATTGATAAAATATAGATATGGAAAATTTAAAGAGATTATTCAAAGAAGCAAACGTAGATTTAAAAACCATGATCGTCTTCCACAAGGCAGAACGATTGATCCGTGCGTCTGAGGCTCATATCTTTAAAAAGCACCAGTTGACACCAACTCAATTCTCTGTACTTGAAACCTTGTACAGTAAAGGCGATCTTCGCATTCAAGATCTGATTGACAGCATTCTTGCGACCTCTGGAAATATGACTGTGGTTATTCGCAATATGGTCCGCGATGGTTGGATTACACGCGAAACCGATCCAGAAGACCGCCGTGCTTATCTTGTATCTATTACAGATGCCGGTCGTAAAAAGATCGAAGAAGCTCTTCCAGATCATATTAAAAATATTCAACGCTTGATGCAAGTCTTTAATAGCGGCGAGCAAGCTGAGTTAACAGAACTCTTGAAGAAATTCAAACATATCGCCTAAGCCTACAGCTCAAGACGATTCTGACTCCAAAATAGAGGATTTTGGAGTTTTCATCGTGCATTCTCTTTATCTAACAGATCAAAAAACTTTTCCTGATGCTTCTCAGGAATAGTTTTATTTATTCTTTCACAAAGACCCATTCTTTCTCTTGTGATAAATCCTCACGATAAGAGAAGCCTGCTACTTCTAATGATTTCAGATCTTCTAGATGGGTGATTTCTTCTTTCATCATAGCTGTAACCATTGCCCCACGGGCTTTCTTTGAAATCGTCGAGTGAACCTTCAGTGTCCCGCCACGATTCTCCATAAATTTGATCCGAATCATTCGCTCACGAATGGCTTTTGAAAAGACCTGTTCAAACTCAGAGGACAAAAGAGATAAGATCTGTTCTTCACCCTCTACTGCCTGATCATAGTCCTCTTTCCAGAGTGACTTTAGAGACTTTCCAGCTGGTTTTAGCTTCATCATAAAATCCAAGCGATGGGGCGCAATCCCTTCATAGGCAGGTAGTACACCGTATAAAGCGGTCGTGATTAACAAATGCTCCTGCAGATAAATCTGCTCTTTTTCAGATAAGTCTTGACGCTCGATACTACGGTACATGAGGCCATCAAACAGTTCCAAAGCAGGATAGGTTTTAGCACTCCCAGCTAACAGAGCCTCAATTCTTTCTTTTTCTACTTGAGCTCTTTCCTCTGAGATCCCGTAAAAGGTCGCTAATTCTTCTAGGGAGAATGCCTTCAAAGCTTGGAGGATGGTTTTTGTCTTCTCTGACAAGGGTTGGGGCTCGACGATACGAGCCTGTTCGTTCAGTTCTTTGGCGGATGGAATTAATAGTTTCATAGGTCTATTGTACCATATTTTTCAAATTTTCTTGACAGGAGTTTTTATAAATGTTATTATCTAGTTATGAAAACTAGATTAAAGAAAGGCGAAGATTTCGTGGCCACTTTTTCCTATCCAACGTGGGAGCAACTGCCTGAGCTAGACCTCTATCTTGATCAGGTCCTACTTTATGTCAATAAAACCTGTGCACCTGTTCTCTCTTCTTCGGACAAGGGCTTGACGGCTGCCATGATCAACAATTACGTAAAACATGGCTATGTCGAAAAACCAGATAAGAAGAAATACCAGCGTAGACAGGTGGCTCGCTTGATTGCTATTACAACCTTAAAAACGGTCTTTTCTATTCAGGAGATCGCTTCTACCTTAAACTTCTTGCAGGACCAGGCAAGCTCAGATCTTCTCTATAATAGCTTTGTCGCTTATCTCAATGAGCAAAAAGAACCAATCGCTCCCATCATTCGTTCTGCCTGTCAGACAGTTCAACTTTATCTTGAAACCCTATCTTATATTCAACCAGTAAAAACGGAGGAAGAAACTGATGAATTACACCATGAAACTAAGTAAAAAATTATCCTTTGGAGAAGAGATTGCCAATAGCGTAACCCACGCTGTTGGCGCCCTCCTCATGTTGATCTTACTTCCGATCTCAGCAGTCTATAGCTTTGAGCAACACGGTCTGCTCAGTGCTTTTGGGACTTCTATCTTTGTGATCAGTCTCTTTTTGATGTTTCTGTCTTCGACCGTCTACCATGCCATGTCTTACGATTCACCTCAAAAGTATGTGCTTCGTATTATCGACCATTCCATGATCTACATTGCGATCGCAGGTAGTTACACACCAGTTGTCCTTACCTTGATGAACAACTGGATGGGCTACAGCATTATCTTGATCCAATGGGGCACTACCATCTTTGGTATTCTCTACAAGATCTTTGCCAAAAAAGTCAATGAAAAGTTCAGTCTCGCTCTTTACTTGATCATGGGCTGGTTGGTCATCTTTATTATTCCCCAAATCGTTAGCCAAACCAATCCGATCTTCTGGGGTCTCATGCTCATGGGCGGCCTGTGCTACACGGTTGGAGCTGGCTTTTATGCTAAGAAAAAACCATACTTCCACATGATTTGGCACCTCTTCATCCTGGCGGCTTCTGCTCTTCAGTATTTAGCGATTGTATATTTTATGTAATATGCTCACCACTCTTATGAGTGGTTTTTTTTGATTTTTTCTGTACAATAGAAAAAAACTGTATGGGGACAGTCAGGATGAAGATGAGCAAATATCAACAAATTATTCATGTTCTAAAAGCAGCCATTCAAGATGGAGAACTGGAAACTGGACAAAAAATTCCCTCCGTTCGCCAGTTAGCTAGTCAATTTTCCTGTAGTAAGGACACAGTGCAACGAGCCTTGCTGGACTTGACTTACCAGCACTTCCTCTATGCTAAGCCTCAAAGTGGCTACTATGTTTTGGAGCAAGAACCTAATCGACATGAGGATCTTCCTCTAAAATTAGAGAAAGACCGCAACCAGGCTTTTGAGGACTTCCGGACCTGTATCAATGAAACCTTGATTGGACGGGAGAATTATCTCTTCAATAACTTTTCGGACCAAGCAGGATTACTAGAGGTACGCCAATCGATCCAAGACTTATTGAAGGAAGAAGGTATTTATACGACTGCGGATCAGATTGTTTTGACTGCTGGTACCCAGCAGGCGCTCAATATCCTCAGCCAGATTGACTTTCCCAATAAAAAGTCTCAGATCTTGATCGAGCAACCGACTTATCATCGGATGAACCAACTCTTAGATTCGCAGCAACTTGCCTACCGGACCATTCAACGAAATTTAATGGGAATTGATCTCGAGGAACTTGAAGAGATTTTCAAAAGTGGCCATATCAAATTCTTCTACACGATCCCCCGTTTTCACTATCCGCTCGGTCATAGCTATTCGACCAAGCAGAAAGAAGCGATCTTGCAACTAGCTGACCAATATGATGTTTACCTTGTTGAGGACGACTATCTTGGAGATCTTGATGGCAGCAATGCTCCTTCTTTTCATTATTTGGATCAAAAGAACCGTGTCATCTATATCAAATCTTTTTCGACCAATCTCTTTTCTGCTCTTCGCATCACTTCCATGATCCTTCCCCAAGCCCTTCTAAAGCCGGTCTTAACCTATAAGACGATTCTGGACTATGATAGCAATCTCATCATGCAAAAGGCCTTGAGTCTCTACATTGATAACGGTATGTATCTGACCAATAAAAAGCGACTCCTAGCCAGAAAAAGAGAGGTAGAAGCCAGTCTAAAGACCTTGATGGCCCAGTCTCCTCTTCTTCCCCATCTGACCCTGACCCACGATGGGATCCTTCTAGGACTCAGCCAAGTTCAATCCCTTGCTGCCTTAAAACACAGTGGACTCCCGCTTGATTTCTTTGAAGCAGCCTACATCACTTCTTGTCCTTATCAACTCGCCAAGATCAAATCGGCAGATGTGACCAATGTTTTACCAAAGCTTACGCCTTTTTTTGAAAGAGAAACCCTCGTATAGACTATATGAGGGTCTTTCTTATTTCTTCAATTGCTCATAAACAAGTTTGGCATTTTGAAGGCCGATCCGATAATCGAGGCGGATCAGGCGAATCGCTTCCATCTCTGGTTCTTTGAGGTACTTCTCTCTTTGTTCCTTGGAAATACTACCTGGTTTTAGAAGATAGTAGGTGAATTGATTTCTGACTTTATTGAGCTCAACTTGAAGAGTGAAATAAAGTCCAAATAAGACAATGACAACTCCCATCAGGATCAGATCGTTTGACATGGTGTATGCTCCCTTTTTCTGTTCTTTTCTTTATTTTACAGCTTTCAAGAAAGAAAAACAAGGTTAAATTTGCATTTAGACCTTGTTTGTCCTTATTTCATCATACCGGCCTGGAGGTCATACATTTTCTTATACGTTCCTCCTAGAGCAATGAGTTGATCGTGATTGCCCGATTCGATGATTTTTCCCTTATCGAGAACATAGATGCAATCGGCATCTTGGATGGTAGAAAGGCGATGGGCAATGGCAATGGTTGTCCGCCCTTGGCGCATCTTCTTCAGAGAGTTTTGGATCATCTCTTCCGTCTCTTGGTCGATATTGGCAGTGGCCTCATCCAAAATGAGGATCTTAGGCTGAGCAGCAA
>NZ_CM002128.1:766632-772396 GCF_000448565.1 Streptococcus sp. HSISM1
CCTTGTTTGTCCTTATTTCATCATACCGGCCTGGAGGTCATACATTTTCTTATACGTTCCTCCTAGAGCAATGAGTTGATCGTGATTGCCCGATTCGATGATTTTTCCCTTATCGAGAACATAGATGCAATCGGCATCTTGGATGGTAGAAAGGCGATGGGCAATGGCAATGGTTGTCCGCCCTTGGCGCATCTTCTTCAGAGAGTTTTGGATCATCTCTTCCGTCTCTTGGTCGATATTGGCAGTGGCCTCATCCAAAATGAGGATCTTAGGCTGAGCAGCAATGGTCCGGGCAAAAGCCAGAAGCTGACGCTGACCGGTCGATAAGGTAGAACCCCGCTCTGTTACCGGATGATCATAGCCACCAGGTAGACTCTCAATAAAGTCTGCTACATCCACAAATGCAGCTGCTTGTCGGATTTCCTCATCTGTCAATTCTTTATGGTACATCCGGATATTAGAAGCAATGGTTCCATGATAGAGGAAGGGTTCCTGCAACACTAGACCAATGGACTTGCGCAAGGCTTCCTGGCTATAGTCCTTGATATCCTGTCCATCAATCAAGACCTGGCCACGATCAAATTCATAAAAGCGCATGAAGAGATTGATAATAGAGGATTTACCAGAACCAGTATGACCGACAAAGGCGATGGTTTGTCCGTTTTTGACCTCAAAGGAGATATCTTTTAGGACATCCCTTTTGCCATCATAAGAAAAAGATACATGGTCAAAGCGAATATCTCCCCGCTCGATTTCTTTCAGGCTACCAGCTTGCTTGGGCTCATAGTCGTCTCGATCCATCATCTCAAAGACACGACCTGCAGAAATGGTTGAGGTCTGCAAGGTTGCAAAATTTTGAGTGACATCAATCAAGGGCTGGAAAAGCTGGCTAACATACTGGATAAAGGCATAGATAAGACCTGCTGTAAAGCCAGAGGACTGCCAATTTAGGCCGAAAAAGGTTAGAATAACCGCATAAGCCAGAACCTGTAACAGGGTCATAGCTGGCCTCAAAAAGAGGGAATTGACATCCACAGATCGGTTGGCGTAATCCAAATGTTCCCCATTAATCTGTTCGAATTCATCCGTCAAGCGTTTTTCTTGACGAAAGGCCTGCACGATCCGCATTCCTTCAATGGATTCCGATAATTTTACATTGATATCTGATAATTTTTGTCGGGTCATCTTGACCAAGCGATTGGATAACTTGCGATAGAGACGGATGGAAAACCAAATGATGGGAAGAAAAGGCAGGATCCAAATGGTCAAATGCCAGTCCAAGCTAAACATGGTTACTAGTGTGACTAGAAAGAGCAAAAAGGATGAAACCAGGCTTGAAAAGACAGTAGAAAACATATCTGCGACTGCCTGTGTATCATTGGTCACCCGCGAGACAATCGAACCTGCTGCTGTCTGGTCATAAAAGGACATGCCCAGCCTTTGAAGATTTTGGAAAATATCTAAACGGATATCTCTTACGATGGAATTGGATACACGCGCAAAGGTTAACTGACTCAGATAAGTTGCCAGCACGCGCCCAATGAATAACCCATAGTAGAGAATGAGAAACTGAAAAGCTGTCAGAACTGGAGAGCCTGCTTCTGTTGGATCCACTAGGTGGTCAATATACCAGCGAGCTGCAAGAGGGATCGCCGTCAATAAAAGACTCGTCAGGAAGGTAAAGGCCAAGGCTAGAGCTGTTAACCATTTATAACGCCACATGTAAGTTAAGAGCCGCTTCATCACATGAGCTTCAGATGTTTTCATTCAGCTTTCCCTCCATTTCTTCTGATAATTGTTGGGCTTGGTAGGTTTCATAGTACCAACCTTTTTGAGCCATTAATTCCTCGTGATTTCCTCGCTCCTTGATCTGTCCATTCTCCATTACTAGAATCAAATCCGCATGAACGATCGCTGATAGGCGGTGGGCTGTGATAATCGTTGTTTTCCCCTTGCGTTCCTGCTTCATATTTTCAATGATTTGGTGTTCCGTTTTAGCATCTACTGCAGACAGGGAATCATCCAAAATCAAGATCTCAGGATTCATGACCAAAGCACGACTCATGGCAATCCGTTGCTTTTGCCCGCCAGAAAGAGAGACCCCTCTCTCTCCCAGCACTGTCTCCATCTGGTCTGGCATGGCCAGAATATCTTCATAGACTCCACAAGTTCTCAGAGCCTTCATCACCTCTTCTTCCTGGATCTGTGGATCTGAAAAAGCGACATTCTCGCGAATGGTCATGGCAAAGAGAATCTGATCTTGAGGGACGTAGCCGATCAAGCTTCGAAGATCTTCTAAGCGATAATGTTTGATGGAGATCCCATTTAGCAAGATAGCTCCCTGCTCCAAGTCATGCTCTCTGAGTAAGAGGCGCAATAAGGTGGTCTTTCCAGATCCAGTTGGCCCCACAATTCCAAGGGTTTGCCCTTTTTCTAAATGAAAGGCAACCTTTTCAAGGACAGGCTCTTTCTCATAGGCGAATTCTTTAATGTTATATTCCAGATCTCCGTTTTGGATTTCTGTGACTGGTTGACTCGGATCTTGAATATCAGGTGTTTCTGCTAAAAGTGTCTCAATCCGATCATAGGAGACGCTAGCCCGCTGACTAATATTAAACAAGAAGCCCATGGCTTGAAGGGGCCAGACGAGCATATTAAGATAGGTAATAAAAGTTACGATTTGTCCAACCGTCAGGCTCCCTTCCTGAACAAATAGCCCCCCGAAGTAGAGGGTCAAGACATAGGACAGTCCGACAAAAAGAAGAGTGGTCGGATCAAACAAAACATTGTAACCGGCTGAAGTCATATTCTTTGAAAAGACCGTTTGATTGGTTTTTTCAAAAGCCCGAATCTCATCTGCCTGAAAGCCAAAGGATTTGGTCACCTTAACCCCTGATACTGATTCCTGAACAAAGTTGTTCAGCTCTGAGAAGCCTTCTTGGGCCTCTTTGAAGGCTTTGTGGTTTTTGCGTCCAATGGCGGAAGTCACTACCACCATAACCGGTAGGGGTAAAATAGCTAAGAGGGTTAAGCGCCAATCAATCATGAAAAACATGCTGACTAGAGTCACCAAGGCCGTCACGGAAGCATCCACTGCAGACATAACCCCGCCACCAGCAAACATGGTTACCGCATTGATATCATTAGTAGCATGGGCCATGAGATTCCCTGTCCGATAACGCTGATAAAAAGACGGAGACATGAGCGTAAATTGCTTAAACAAACGGTAACGCAAGATCCGAGCCAACTTATTAGCCGTCCCAAAAATATAGCGTCTCCAGACAAAACGAAGACCATACATGGCTAGAGCTGCGAGGAGCAAAAGGGCGATATCCACAACTAACTGCCCCAGTGTCAGCCTTCTTTTATCGATCAAATCGATCACAAGTCCCATGATTCTTGGAGGAATGAGGTTTAAAAAACTAACCAAGATCAAGGACCCTATCCCGATCAAGTATCGCTTCTTCTCTAAATTAAAAAACCAAGATAATTTCCTCAACAGATTCATCTTATTTCCCCTTTTTGGTGAGTTGCCAACTACTCTCCACTAGAGCAAGCAAGTCCTCGTCAGCAATTGTTCCATCTAAGGGGATACTCACCCAATATTTTTTATTCATATGAAAAGCTGGATAAATCCCTTTCTGCTGGATGAAATGGGCTACTTGATCAGACTTAACATTCAAAACTTCTATTTTCCCAGACTTGCCAGCATCCAGTTTTTTCCAATCAATGGTCATAAAGACACCATACCACTTGAGGGTGTCTCGGTGGCGAATAGCGCCGGATTCCGGAGATCTTTCCCACAAATACTCAATCGTTCCCTGATAGTGCAGGGAGATATAGGCCATGAGACGCTTGGCTTGAGGATAGAGAAATTCTTCTACCTCAAAACAAGCTTGGCGGATCCTTGCAAGACTTTCCTGACAAGCTTCTCTGACTTGGCCAACGAAATTTCCTTGTAGCTGTTCCAGATGGATCTGGATATACTCGTCCCCTGTATCCTGATCATAGACCTGAAAAGAAATCTTCCGGTCGCAGACCTGGACATTTAAGAGAAAAGTGTCCGATAAGACGGGACACTGGTACTCATAGCCTGCCCCTTTCTTCTCAAATCCGTAAGCCAATCCCTTTTCTGGCTGAAAGGTGTACCGGTCAAAATAATGCTCTAAAAACATTTCCTCTCCCTTATTCATTTTTACACTAGAAGAGGCTGGAAACAACGTCCCCAACCTTGATAACGGATCTTCAAAACTACTTCAAGCAGTGATCGTTTCTTTTTTAAAACACAATGCGCGTGCCATGCAGTTGACAAACGCCCAATTGCTCCAAAAAGAGCTGACGATTGTCAAGGGTCACACCTCCACCTGGCAGGATCTGAATCTTTCCCTTAGCCGCATCTAATAAACGATGATAGTGGGCAAAACGTTGCTCTAGTGGGTCACCTGGACTTCCGGCTCGTGTTAAAATGCGGGCTACACCCTGATCAGAAAGCCACTCAATCGCTTCTAGCTGATCTGTATGAGCTAACTCATCAAAGGCCATATGAAAGACCACCTCTGCCTCACCACAGGCTGCTAGTAAAAGCTGCATGACCTTCTGGTCCAACTTTCGATCGCTCGTCAGCGCACCCAGAACAAAACAAGTAACCCCTATTTCTTTCGCAGCACGAATATCCGTCAGCATAGCTTCGACTTCCAGATCAGTGTAGACAAAATCTCCACCACGGGGCCGAATGATCACACATAGATCCACAGACTTCGCTCTTGTCAGTTTGATTGCTTCATTGATCACACCTATACTCGGTGTGGTCCCGCCTACTGCCAGGTTGTCGCACAGTTCAATGCGACCTGCCCCAGCAGCAATCGCCTTATCAATATAAGTTAAATTCTCTGCACAAAATTCAAAGACAAGCATGACAACTCCAATTACAAAGACTTAAAACAAGGATATACTAACGGTTACCTTAGCATTGCCATTTTCCACTCTCGCTTTTGAGATGCTATAGCCTGCTTGAGGGATATCAAGGGTGATTTGATCACCATTCACTGTGAAGCCGCCTCCATTTTGATTGGATTGATCCTTCAAATAGTTGAGAACCAAGAATTTTGGAATGGGCATTTTCCCTAATTTAGCACCGGTCACGGTCAAATTCATGACATTGTTTTCGACTTGACCGGTCATGGTTAAATCTATATAGCTATCAACTGGTCCTATGGAAACAGGAACTTTAACGTGAAGGTCATTGCCATCCATTCCTAGTGCCATCTTTTGATAGTCAGAATTGTCAAGGGCGGATCCAGCACTTGTTTTGACGACCTGACTCAATTGCACAGAATTGAGACTCAGCTCAGTTGAGAGCCCTTCGGTGCTCACAGAAGCGTTTGAAACTGCATTTTGAGCTAGCTCAATCAAAGAGCTCCCTGCCTGCACATTTCTCAGTTGCTCCCCTTCAGGGATGGATCCAGGAACCAACAGGATCACTAATAAAATAAATAAAACGATCACCATCCCAATCAGGCGTCTCATCCATTTAAACATCTGTTCCTCCAATACATGAAAAGTTGTATCCTTATTGTACCTTAAATCCAAAGAAATTGCGACTAAGAGGGGCCTTTAGAAAGGCAAAAGAGAGCGTGGGACAGAAATCGGTAATTCGTTAGAATTCGATTTCGTCGTCCCACCTCCGCACAGTTGAGTAGGGCTGTAAAAGCTGATGAAATCAGCGTAGTAGAGCCCACTCAACCACTGCGTCTTACTCGACAAT
>NZ_CM002128.1:773209-787193 GCF_000448565.1 Streptococcus sp. HSISM1
ACTGCATTTTTGAGCTAGCTCAATCAAAGAGCTCCCTGCCTGCACATTTCTCAGTTGCTCCCCTTCAGGGATGGATCCAGGAACCAACAGGATCACTAATAAAATAAATAAAACGATCACCATCCCAATCAGGCGTCTCATCCATTTAAACATCTGTTCCTCCAATACATGAAAAGTTGTATCCTTATTGTACCTTAAATCCAAAGAAATTGCGACTAAGAGGGGCCTTTAGAAAGCAAAAGAGAGCGTGGGACAGAAATCGGTAATTCGTTAGAATTCGATTTCGTCGTCCCACCTCCGCACAGTTGAGTAGGGCTGTAAAAGCTGATGAAATCAGCGTAGTAGAGCCCACTCAACCACTGCGTCTTACTCGACAATCCAAAAACAATTGAGAGGCTAGGACTTTTGTCCCAACCTCTCTCTGTGCATTATTTCGATTTAATGTAGTTAACACCATCAGCTTTTGGTGCAACTGCTTGTCCGAAGAAGGCTGCCAAGACAACCATGGTCAAGACGTAAGGCGCAATTTGCAAGTAGATGGATGGGATCCCTTTAAGCAAAGGCAATTGATTCCCGATGACCGCCAAACTCTGTGAAGCTCCAAAGAAGAGACTAGCAAGCATGGCCCCGATTGGGTTCCATTTCCCGAAAATCATAGCCGCAAGGGCGATAAATCCAGGACCTACAATAGTAGTCACCGCGAAGTTAACAGAAACTGACTGAGCGTAAATGGCTCCTCCGATTCCTGCAAGGGCACCTGAGATCATCACTCCTAAGTAGCGCATTCTATATACATTGATTCCCAATGTATCTGCTGCTTGTGGATGTTCCCCAACTGAACGAAGACGCAATCCAAATTTCGTCTTGAACATGATAAACCAAGCAAAGAATGAAAAGAGAATCGCAACCCAGCCAATGATGCTGGCATTGTTGAAGAAAATATCTCCAATGACCGGAATTTTAGATAAGACCGGAATCGACGTTTTCCCGAAGGCAACTTTGATATTATCAGTTTGCCCCTTGTTATACATCGCTTTAACAAGGAAGACCGCAAGTGGTGGTGCCATCAAGTTCAATACCGTACCTGAGACGATATGGTCAGCACGGAAATGAATGGTTGCCACCGCGTGAATCAAGGAGAAGAGTACTCCAATCCCTGCAGCAACGATCAAGGACAACCATGGTGTCAAACTTCCTAACTCAGGCTCAAAAGTCAAGTTAAAGATAATACCTGAGAAGGCTCCCATAACCATGATTCCTTCCAGACCAACGTTAACAACCCCAGCGTGTTCTGAGTATGCTCCTCCGATACTTGTGAAGATCAGCGGCGCTGCATACACAATCATAGAGGAAACAAGAATACTTAAAATCGTTACAATACTCATTAGTTTGCTCCTCCTTTTTTAGCTGAACGCATCGAGATCATCTTTTCAATAATGTAGTGAGCACATACGAAGAAGATAATAGATGCTGTCACAATTTGAACGACTTCTTCAGGGATGGCAGCTGGCTTCATACCAACTCCCCCAATTTGAAGTGCTCCAAACAAGAAGGCAGCAAATGGAATACCAATTGGTGAATTCATCGCAAGAAGGGCAACGGCCATTCCGTTAAATCCAACACTCATTGAGCTGGTTTGAACGTAGACATTTGAGTAAATACCTAGACCTTCTGCTACCCCACCGATACCAGCAAGAGCACCAGAAATGATCATAGAAAGGATAATGGTCCGTTTTGCAGACATCCCAGCATATTCCGCCGCATTCGCATTGAGACCAACGGCACGGATTTCAAAACCAAGTGTTGTTTTCTTCATCAAGAACCAGATGACCACCACTGCGATGATGGCAAAGAAGATCCCGATGTTCATTTGTGATTTGTCTGTCAAATTACGCAACCACTCCGTCTGGTAGACAGCGTTGGCTCCCACATCAATGGTTGAGTCCTTGTTTTTCATCAAGGAAGCTGGGAAGCTATGAATCAAGGCATTCCCACCATAGAGAACAATGTAGTTCATCATAATGGTGATGATGACCTCACTGGTTCCGAGATAGGCACGAAGGAAACCAGGAATCGCTCCAATAAATCCACCTGCGATAGCCGCAATCAAAACGGTCATCGGAATCATCAGTAAGCGAGGCATATTTGGGAAGGAAAGGGCAAACCAAGTCGCCATGATCCATCCTGCAAAAGCCTGACCAGGAAGTCCAACGTTAAAGAAGCCGGCCCGGCTGGCTACTGAAAACCCAAGAGCAACTAAAATCAGTGGCCCCATAGCACGGGAAATATTTCCCCAACTCTTAATCGAACCAAAGGCTTTCTTGAACAGCAATTCATATCCCCAAAGGGCATCATAGCTAAAGGCCCACATAATAATGGCACCCAAGACCAATCCTAAAAGGACAGACACCAATGGAACGGCAATTTGTTTTAAATTCTTATTCATTTGATGCTCCCTCCTTTACTTGTCCTCCTGCCATGAGGATTCCAAGTTCTTGCTTATTCGTTGTTTCAGGGGTTACGATCCCTTGGATCTTCCCATCATGAATAACTGCAATACGGTCAGAAACATTCAAAATTTCATCTAATTCAAAGCTGACAACCAGAACGGCTTTTCCATTATCCCGTTCTTGAATCAAACGTTTGTGGATATATTCGATCGCTCCAACGTCCAATCCACGAGTCGGCTGACTAACGATCAAGAGATCTGGATCGCGATCGATTTCGCGAGCGATAATAGCTTTTTGCTGGTTCCCTCCAGAGAGAGCCTTAGCTGGTACCACTTCACTAGCTGCACGAACGTCAAACTCTTCCATCAACTTCTTGGCATAAGAAGTAATATTTGGATAATTCAAGATACCATTCTTGCTAAGAGGTTCTTTATAATAGGTTTGAAGAGCAATATTTTCAGAGATCATCATATCAAGGACTAATCCATCCCGATGACGGTCTTCAGGGACGTGCCCTACCTTCATTTCTGTGATTTGACGTGGACGAAGTCCTACAACGTCCTTGCCTTTAATCTTGATTGAACCGGATTTTACCTTCCGTAGACCTGTAATGGCTTGGATCAACTCAGACTGACCATTTCCGTCAATCCCTGCAATCCCGACGACCTCACCAGCACGAAGTTCCAACGAAAGATTCTTAACAGCTGGGACACCCCGATTTTCGTTTACAACCAAGTTTTCGATCGACAAGACGACTTCTTTCGGTTGAGAAGGACCTTTCTCCGTTTTAAAGGAAACTGAACGACCGACCATCATTTCGGCCAAGTCTTGGTTGGTAGCTCCACCAATCTCGACTGTCTCAATCGATTTACCACGACGAATAACCGTTACGCGGTCAGAAACAGCACGGATTTCATCCAACTTGTGCGTAATCAAGATAATGGATTTTCCTTCATTTGCCAAGTTCTTCATGATTGTCATCAATTCTTCGATTTCAGCTGGTGTCAACACTGCAGTTGGTTCATCGAAGATTAGGATGTCGGCTCCACGATAAAGCGTCTTTAAGATTTCCACACGTTGCTGCGCACCAACGGAAATATCCTCAACTTTAGCATTTGGATCAACTGCCAAGCCATATTTTTTAGACAATTCAAGGATATCTTGACTGGCTTTTTTAAGGTCCAAAATACCATGCTTCGTGGTTTCAGAACCAAGGATGATATTTTCAGCAACAGTGAAGGCTTCAACCAACATAAAGTGTTGGTGCACCATTCCAATTCCTAAAGAAGCTGCTTTTGAAGGTGAGTCTAGGTTAACAGTATTTCCATTTACCACGATGTCTCCGCTAGTTGGTTCCAACAAACCAGCCAGCATATTCATCAGGGTAGATTTTCCCGCACCATTTTCTCCAAGAAGTGCATGGATTTCACCTTTGCGCAACTGAAGATTAATCTTGTCATTTGCTACAAAGTCACCAAATTTTTTGGTAATCTCACGCATTTCGATGACATATTCATGTGTCATGTAGGTGTTTCCTTTCAAAAATTTTTTATTTCAATAAAATCTGTTAGACAACTAACAGATTTTATTGAGACAAAAATGTCTCACTTTAAAAGAAACGGCCCTTAAAGGGAGGGCCGCCCAATCAAATATTATTTTTCAGGAACTTTAAGAGATCCATCAAGGATTTTAGCTTTGGCATCTTCGACAGCTTTTTTAGCATCTGCAGAAAGGTTGTCAGTTGTCAAATCAACTCCACCATCTTTCAAGCTATAAGTAATCACTTCACCGCCAGGGAATTTACCGTCAGCAGCTTTCTTAGCCAAGTCTTTTACTGATTCTCCGACTTTCTTCAAGCTTGAAGCCAAGACAAAGTTAGATTTTTTACCATCTTTAGAAGTGTATTCACCTTCAGCTTTTTGGTCACGGTCAACACCAAGAACCCAAACTTTTTCGTCTTCATTTTTCTTCTCGTTCAAGTCTTTTGCTTCAGAGAAGACACCTGCTCCAGTACCACCAGCTACTTGGTAGATAACATCTGCACCTGCAGCGTATTGTGCAGCAGCAATTGTTTTACCTTTAGCAGAATCACCGAATGAACCAGCGTAGTCTACTTGAACTTTGATAGATGGGTCAACAGATTTAACACCAGCTTCAAATCCAGCGCGGAAACGAGTGATAACTTCACTTTCCATACCACCTACAAACCCAACTTGTTTAGTTTTTGTAGTTTTCGCAGCAGCGATACCAGCAAGGTAACCAGCTTCGTTATCGGCATAAACAGCAGATGCTACGTTCTTTTGTCCTTCAATACGATCATCAATGATGACATAGTTAACATCTTCGTTGTCTTTTGCAGCTTTTTTAACTGAGTCGCTCAAGGCAAAACCAACACCAAAGATCAATTTGTAGTCGTTAGAAACAGCTTCATCAAGGTTTGTCGCATATTGAGATTCATCTGTTGATTGGAAGTAGTCGAATCCGTTCCCTTTAGAAAGACCGTTTTCTTTTCCCCAAGCTTGCAAACCTTCCCAAGCAGATTGGTTGAATGATTTGTCATCCACACCACCAGTATCGGTAATAATAGCAGCTTTCAAATCAGTTTTTGATTCTGAGTTTGCGCTATCTTTTTTAGACGCACGATTTCCACATGCTGCAAGTCCGATAGCAGCGACAGTTACTAGACCAAGGCCTAGCCATTGTTTCTTGTTCATTACTGAACCTCCTAAATTATTGTGCAACATTGTTGCGAAGTATTGAAAGGGTCAAAAGACCGCCTCACAGACCAACTAAGTCAAATCTGTAAAGGAATATGGAAGTAATTCCTTGACCGTCATCACGACCGTCGATTTATCTTTAGATACCAAAGTTACAGGCAGATCAGGCTCAAAAAATTCAGCCATGACCTGGCGACAAGCACCACACGGAGAGACGGGCTTTTCTGTTTGCCCATAGACAATCAGCTCTTTGAACTCACGAGCTCCTTCAGAAACTGCTTTAAAAATAGCTGTCCGTTCCCCACAGTTGGTTAACCCAAAACTGGCATTTTCGATATTGACACCTGTATAGATCTGGTCATCCTTGGTCACAAGGACTGCACTAACTGGGAAATGAGAATAGGGCACATAAGCCTGCTGGCTCACTTCTACTGCTAAATTGATCAACTCAGTAGTCGCCATGAGCCACTTTTCCTTCCATGATTGCTACACCAGAGGAAGTTCCGATACGGGTCGCACCAGCTTCGATAAATGCAAGAGCATCTTCATAAGAGCGAGCTCCACCAGAAGCTTTAACACCCATATCTGGTCCAACTGTTTGACGCATTAAGGCTACATCTTCTACCGTTGCTCCTCCTGTTGAGAAACCAGTTGAAGTCTTCACAAAGTCAGCTCCAGCTGACTTAGCAATCTGACAAGCAACGATCTTTTCATCGTCTGTTAAGAGACAGGTCTCAATGATGACTTTGACCAGCTTATCACCGCTTGCTTCGACAACAGCTTGGATATCTTCTTCAACTAGTGCTAAATTCTTAGACTTCAAAGCACCGATATTAATGACCATGTCAATTTCATCGGCACCATTTTGAATAGCATTTTTTGTTTCACACGCTTTGACAAAAGGGGTATTTGCTCCCAAAGGAAAACCAATGACGGTACAAACTTTAACGTCTGAATCGCGCAAGCCCTCAGCCGCAAAATTCACCCATGTCGGATTCACACAGACACTCGCAAAATCATATGCCTTAGCTTCTTCGATCAATTTTTCGATCTGTTCTTGTTGCGCATCTGGTTTTAAAAGAGTGTGATCAATATATTTATTTAACTTCATACAATCTCCTGAGCTACTTAAGATATTATTTCAATAATTTCTTTAACGCTTTCAGCCCCTTCTAGTATTTTAACATTTTTTTTGAATTCTGTAACGCTTTCTTGTGAATTTTTTTCATTCACGAAAATACGAGCAATGCGTTCCCCTTTTTTAACCTGCTCTCCCACTTTTTTGTCAAATACAATCCCTGTTTCATAATCAAGCGGATCCGATTTGACAGCACGGCCAGCACCAAGTCGCATGGCTAACAGGCCAAATTCCATGGCAGGTAAAGCTGCAATGACGCCATCTTGATCTGCTGTTACTTCAAGGACCTGATCTACCTTGACGGGACGATGCAAATCCTCTAAGTCTCCACCTTGTGCCAAGACCATTTCTTCAAACTTGGCTAAGGCTTGTCCATTGCTCAAGTGTTCATGAATGGCTTCAATCGATTGATCTACATTGGCCAATTTCAACATGATTTGTGCTAATTCACAAATAAACTCTGTGACATCAGCACGCCCCTGTCCTTTTAGAATATCCAGGGCTTCCAAAATCTCTAAACGATTGCCAATACTGGTTCCCAAAGGTTGGCTCATATCTGTAATGACAGCGATTGTCTTGCGCCCTACGGCATTACCGAGATCCACCATGGTACGAGCTAGTTCACGCGCCTCTTCAATGGTCTTCATAAAGGCCCCTTCTCCAACGGTGACATCGAGAAGAATGGCATCAGCCCCAGCAGCAATTTTCTTACTCATGACGGAGCTAGCAATCAAAGGAATGGTATCCACTGTCGCCGTCACGTCACGAAGAGCATACAAGAGTTTATCTGCTTTCACAAGTTGATCAGATTGACCAATAACCGATAAGCCGATCTCCTGCACCTGCTGGATAAATTCCTCTTGAGTCCGCTCAATTTGGAATCCTTTAATTGATTCCAATTTATCAATCGTTCCACCTGTGTGTCCTAAGCCACGACCGCTCATTTTAGCAACTGGTACTCCGAAACTTGCAACCAGAGGCACCAAGACCAAGGTCACCTTGTCTCCCACACCACCAGTTGAATGTTTGTCCACCTTGATTCCTGGAATTGCTGACAGGGCAAACTGTTGCCCTGTTTGGACCATCTTCATGGTCATATGGGAGATTTCTTCTGTCGTCATCCCTTTAAAATAAACAGCCATAGCAAAAGCGGACATTTGGTAATCTGGAACTGTTCCAGCCACATATCCCTCAATCAGCCATTCAATTTCTTCCTTGTTTAAGGCAAGACCATCTCTTTTTTCTGAATGATATCTACTGCTCTCATGATTCTTTCTCACTTCTTAAAATATAATAGCCTTTGTCTTTTTTTACGATCTCACAATTGCCAAACGTCTCTTCCATCTTGGCCTTAGCACTTGGAGCCCCTTGCTTTTTCTGAATGACAATGGTCAAGTCTCCACCTGGCTTCAAATGTTCAAAACTACCGGTGATCACCTGGTGAACCACTTTTTTACCAGCTCGGATTGGCGGATTACTGATCACATGGTCAAAGACCCCTTCAACCGCTTCATAGACATCCGAAGAAAAGATCTGAGCTTCCACACCATTTCGGCTGGCATTTTTCTTAGCCAAGTCTAGCGCCCGCTCATTGACATCCACCATGGTCACGGCGACTCCCTGTGCTTTAGCTAGAGAGAGACCAATTGGACCATAGCCACAACCGACATCAAGAACGCTTTCTCCTCCTTGGAAATCCAGGGTTGATAAGAGCACCTGGCTTCCATAGTCAATCATTTTTTTACTAAAGACGCCCGCATCTGTATAGAAATTCATCTTTTGTCCCAATAAAACAACAGCCAGATCATGAATATCATGGGCTGCATCTGGGTTTATATCGAAATACATTTTACTCATAAGGTTATTTTATCATAATTCATTCGTTTTTTAAATCGTTTACACGACCTCTAAAAATTGGTATACTAAAGACTACAATAGGAGTGACATATGGACAAAGAATTTTTACATTTTGAAAAAATCAATCGGGAAACCTGGCAAAATTTGCATCGCAAAACCACCCCGCCTCTCTCTCAAACAGAGCTAAATTCTATTAAAAGCTTTAACGACCGCATCAACCTCCAGGATGTGCGTGACATCTACCTACCTTTGACAAACTTGATCGGAATCTACAAGCGTTCCAAAGAAGATTTGGCCTTCTCAAAAGGGATTTTTCTTCAAAAAACCAGTGAACGCCAACCCTTTATCATTGGGGTTTCTGGGAGTGTCGCTGTTGGGAAATCGACTACTAGTCGTCTTCTCCAAATCCTACTTTCGCGGACCTTCGAAGGCTCGACCGTAGAATTGGTGACAACAGATGGCTTTCTCTATCCAAATGCTATCTTAAAAGAACAAGAGCTCCTCAATCGAAAAGGATTTCCTGAAAGCTATGACATGGAATTGCTTCTTGATTTTCTCAATCAAATCAAAAACAACAAGAGTGTAGAAATCCCTGTCTATTCCCACGAAATTTACGATATTGTCCCAGATGAGAAGCAAACGATTTTACCGGCTGATTTTGTCATTGTAGAAGGAATCAATGTCTTTCAAAATCCGCAAAATGACAGTCTCTATATGACCGATTTCTTTGATTTCTCAATCTATGTGGATGCCGCGGTTGACGATATCGAGACTTGGTATATCGATCGTTTCCAAAAACTCCTGGCATTAGCTCAGAATGATCCCAAGAACTACTACTATCGATTTACAGAGCAACCCCTAGAAGAAGTTTTAAGCATGGCCCATCAGGTCTGGGAATCCATTAATTTAGTCAACTTGCAACATTACATTCAACCAACCCGTAACCGGGCTGATCTGATTCTCCATAAGGCAACCAACCATGAAATCGACGAAATTTATCTCAAACGCTAGAGAAAATGGCCTTTTACCGGTACTTTTTTAAGGAAAAGCTATTTTAGGCTTGTCAAATCTTAACTTTTCATATATAATGAGATAGTTAGATTATCAATGGAGGTGAATAACTTGGCAAACATTAAATCAGCTATCAAACGCGCTGAATTGAACGTTAAACAAAACGAAAAAACTCAGCTCAAAAATCAGCTATGCGTACTGCAATCAAAGCTTTTGAAGTAAACCCATCTGAAGAACTTTACCGCGCTGCTAGCTCAGCTATCGATAAAGCAGAAACTAAAGGTTTGATCCACAAGAACAAAGCTAGCCGTGATAAAGCACGTCTTGCAGCGAAACTTGGTTAATCAAGAACAGCATAAAAATCAAGCTCTCCGGAGCTTTTTTTGTTCCTAAATTTTTGAGAGGTGCTTATGAAAATTGTTATTATCGGCTATTCAGGTTCTGGCAAGTCAACTTTGGCTGAAACCTTAGCTCGCTACTACTCCATCCCCAAGCTCCACATGGATACCCTTCAATTTCAACCGGGATGGATAGACAGTGACCGGGATTGGATGGAGGGACAGATGAAACAGTTTCTTAGCCATCATAAAGACTGGGTCATTGATGGAAATTATTCTTGGTGTTGCTATGAGGAAAGAATGGAACAAGCAGACCACATTATCTTTCTCAATTTCTCTCGTTGGAACTGCCTCTATAGAGCCTGGAAACGATACCGTCGTTATAAGGGACGCGTTCGCGAGAGTATGGCAGCAGGCTGCCCTGAACGCTTTGACTGGGAATTCATCCGTTGGATTCTTTGGGACGGACGAACAAAAACTGCCAGAGAAAGGTATCAAAACATCCACTCCACCTACCCCCAAAAATTTATCTCTCTCAAGAACCAAAAAGAGCTGGATGAGTTTCTAAAAACAATCCAATAAAAAAGGTTGGAGATTTTAACCCCAACCTCAGATTGTAGACAAAGTCATATTAAAAACTTTCCTTAGGTGAGTACGGACGTCAGCGAACTTCTACGAAGTTCCATGACTAATTATTGAGCCTAGGGTCTCAATAATTCCTAGTGCCTGAAATGTTATTGTTTCAGGCACTTTTCTCACAGCGGAAAGTTTCGGTATTTTCTTGATTCAATCTAAAAATTGGAACTCAATTTTATTTCTTATCAGAATCGCTTAATTTATTTTACTTTAAAATAGTTTGTCTACATTTTAAGGTTGGGATATCTATCCCAACCTTTTCTTATTTATCAACGTAATCGCCACCGGTGAAGCCATAGTATTCTTCTAGACTCAAACCTGAGTCAGCAATATCTTGCGCTTCTTTTCCGATATAGCGGAGATGCCAGCTTTCTGGCATGTAGCCTGTCACTTTTTCTTTACCTTCTTGGTAACGAACCACAAAGCCATATTTAGCGGCGTTCTTGAGCAACCACTTACTTGGTCCAGGTTCTGTCACCAGATTACCACTGGTATCGATCAAATCAAAGGTCAAACCTGTCTGGTGTTCACTATAACCTGGTCTTGCAGAATAACGATCGGCTGCTTCCTGACCATCTTGATTGACATAGTTTTGATAGAGGCCAACTTGGGTATCGTAGCTACGAAAACCACTATATTGGTCACTGATCGGATAACCCTCTGCCTGCATGGCTGCGATCAATTCATGAAGGGCTGAAACAGCTTCAGGATCTTCACCTGGGTTAAAGTCAGGCGACAAGGGATAATGTTTGTTGGCGATCATGACCTCACCATATTTCCCTTTAACACTATAGTATGAACCATTATAGCTCACACCAGAGTCCACTTTCACATCTGACTTACCAGCTTTTGACGACTCTTCTTTGCCAGTTTCTTTTGACGTATCCTTTGCAGAAGACGTTTCTTTGGAAGACTTGGTTTGCGTTTGTTTGCTTTCTTCTTTTGCAGAAGATTTAGAACTAGTGGATTGAGATTGGGAGCAAGCTGTCAGGGTTAACAAGGCAACTGTCACCAACGTTAATTTGGAAAATCTTGCTTTCATGAGGAATCTCCTATGATTCTTTTGTTACGACAATATCCGTAATCACATAACTTGCACCTACTTTTTTCAAGGTGTAGGTCTTGTACTTGCGGTTTTGTGAATCTGGATGGCTATCTGTATAATGCACGGTAAAGTCTTCATAAGTCTTGATCGTTACCACACCATTTTCTTCAGTGACACTTTGAATGTCCAAAGCTCCTGGAGTATAGTAGTCAATTTTAGCCTTTCGAACACCATCACCAGTTGTGAACTCAACCATGTCTTTGTAGGCTTGACTTTGTGTGTCATAGTATTTAGAGTAGGTGTTGTTTCGATTTGAAACGGAGCTAAAGACAGCGTCGCGGTACTCTTTCAAGAACTCTTCCGCCAAGGTCCGATTTTGTTCTTCTTTGGCTGCTTGCGCTTTCTTAGCATCTTGTGCACTCTTGATGCGTTTTAGGGTATCTTTGGCTAGTTTGAGTTCGATCGGGTCGTTCTCACCCTCTTCAATCGTCACCTTAGCTTTTTCAGTTGTATAGGTTTCCCCATTCATGTTGAAGACAGCATGTACTTCAATTTCTTGATAAGGGATGCTATCTACTTCAAAGGTCGTGCTGGTTCCGACTTCTTTGCCGTTGACTACAACCTTCACATCCGTTGGGTTTTCAACTTCATCTGGGAACTCAACTTCTAAATTGCGTTTTTCAGAATTCAACTGCAATTCTAAGTTGTTCTTAGTTGCTTTTTTAGGATTGAGATGGATCTTAGAAGTAACATTTCCGACCTCTGTTTTAGCAGTTAATTCCATTTCTTTTGTATTGTAATGGAAAGAACCAAGATCTGTCACTGCATCTTTCTTCAAGGTTACGGTTTTATTGGCAGCTACTTTTAGTTTGGCTTGGTCCAAATTGGTCTTGACCTTGACTTGCACTGGATAGCTGGCCACACGGTATTCTTGGAAGATTCCAAATCTCTTGTCCGCTTTCTCCAAACCAAAGATCTTGTTTCCAGATTTATCCGTATAGCTACCTTCTCCACCATTATCAATGATCTTGTTCAACTCTGTGCCGATATCGACTCCTTGATCTTCCATGCTGGTGATCAAACTTTCGGCTTCATCCTTTGTCCATTTATCGTTATCAGTTGAAAGCAGGTCTGCTGCTTCGCGATAATCCTTGGTGTCCACTGCCTTAATGAATTTATCTGCAGTCACTTCGACACGTGTTGTAGACTGGAAGTAAAAGAAGGCTGCTACCAAAGCGATCACAAGGACTGCGATAGCAGAAATAATCCCAATTTTCTTCTTGGAAAGTTTCTTACCACTCTTCGTTTTTGGGGCCTTTTGTTTTTTCTGAGCTGGACCGGCTTCTGCGACATTTGGACCAGCAAAGACCTGCGTTTGCTCAGCAGCAAGTGGAGCCGTATACTCTTGAGTCGGCTGTTGAGGGACATATTCCTGTGTTTCTTCTGTTGAATCTGGGGTCGCAAATTCTGCTTCAGGCACAGGTCCTACAAAAAACTCGAAGTTTTGACTTTTAGCCGCGGTAAATTCTTCTGCACTTGGCTTGCGGCCATAGGTTTCTTCAAAATGTTGCAACCAAGCCTGACGAGCTGCTAGAAGTGGATCGACATTCTTCACTTCTTCAACTGGTTCAACCACTGGTTCCTCGACAGGAGCGACTTCCTCAGATTGTGCATTTCCTGCGATAGACTGAATTTGTTTCAAATCAAATCCACAAGCTTTCCCAGCCATAAACTCTTCTGGTGACGGTTTGCGACCGATCACTTTTTCAAATAATTCAACCCATTTCTTTTGCATGGATCTCTTCTCCCTCATTATAAAATAGGGAAAGTGGGTTCCCCCACCTTCCGTTTTGTGATATTGTTAGAAACCAAAGTTAGAGAAATTTGGAGCACTTGGAATAAATCCTACGGCTACTTGTTCTAAAATACGAGCATTCACATAAATGACAAAGATGGCAATGAGAAGCAAGACAACAGATGATGCTACTAGAAGCAAGAATTTATCTGCTTTAAAGCTTGTCTTGTTCAATCCTTGATGAACGACATAGCATGTTCCAACAAAGAACAAGAAGAAAATAAGGAAGTTTACAAAGCCATAAAATTCATAAACTTTTACAAGACCTACTAAGAAAGCAAGAAGGGCAAGTGGCAAAGTGTAAACAGACAAACGTCCAAACTCTTCAAATGAACGACCGTAACTGTATTCCTTATCTTGAAGAACCACACGACGAACAAAGAATCCAGCCACTTGGAAGGCGTAAACGCTAAAGAATAGGGAAATCAATGTCAACATAAAGGCACGGAAATCCATTCCATAACCACCTGTAGCTCCACTAGCTGTGAAGAAAGTTGATAGGGTCAAGACAAAGGCAGTTAAGACATACTGTAAAATTCCGTTAAGAGCTTTTGGATTTTCTACAGCTGTAGGACGTTTCAAAGCTGAAAGGAACCAATTCCAGTAACCACCAACGGCTACACCAAATTGACTTGGTTGGGCAGGATAAGGTTGTCCTGGTTGACCTTGGTAAGGAGCTTGTTGATAAGCTGCTTGAGTAGGTTGTTGGTAGGCTTGCTGTGGAGCTTGAGGGGCAGGCTCTTGAACTGGGGCTGCAACTGGTTCTTCTGAAGGGGCAGTTGGCGCTGCGACAAACTCTGGAGCCTGTGGAGCTGCGACTGGTTCTTCAACAGGGGCAGTTGGTGCTGCGACAAACTCTGGAGCCTGTGGAGCTGCGACTGGTTCTTCAACAGGGGCAGTTGGTGCTGCAACAAATTCTGGAGCTTGAGGAGTTGCG
>NZ_CM002128.1:788384-826411 GCF_000448565.1 Streptococcus sp. HSISM1
TTCGAACAGGGCGGTTGGCGCTGCGACAAACTCTGGGGCTTGTGGAGCAGCAACTGGTTCTTCCACAGGGGCAGTTGGTGCTGCGACAAATTCTGGGGCTTGTGGGGTTTCTGGAACCACTACTTCTTCTTGAAATTCTCCTGCAGCCAGTGCTTGAGCAATTTCTTCTGCACTAGCAGAACGACCATTTACGGCTTCGAAATAATCCAGCCAATCTTGTTTTGACATAATGAATCTCCTTAACTATTGTTTATACTAGGGTATTATACAAAATTTCTGAACCATTTTCAATGAAAGACTGGAAAATCCCTGTAATATCTTTTGAAAAACATACAAATTCTATTCATTTTTAGAAATTAGTAAAGAAAAAGAGGCTGGGACAACAATCCTAGCCTCTCAATTATTTTTGGATTGTCGAGCAAGACGCAGTGGTTGAGTGGCATCTTTGTTCGCCTTTTAAGCTCCAAAGATGACCTAATGAGGGAAACAAAGTTTCCTTTATCCACAACCTTCAACAGTCTCCCAGACTGTTGAAGCTATGCGGAGGTGGGAAGATTGAAAAGGTTTGGGGAACCTTTTCAACTTTTTTTATTTTACGGAGTTCTTTCCCACTCCCGTTTCTTAGGATTCAAATGCATCCATGCCACCTTGGACGTTGGTCACATCATAGCCTTGCTCTTCCAAAAATTGGCAAGCACGTGCTGAGCGTCGACCTGACTTGCAGATGACATAATAGGGATGATCCTTCTCTAATTCCTGGTAGCGATCTGCTAACTCAGATAAGGGAAGAAGACGAACTCCGTCTAAGTGAAGGGCATCATATTCCTCCTGCTCGCGTACATCAAGAACGTGTATGTTACCTTTTTGATAAGCTTGGTAAAAATTTGAAAATGGAATTTCTTTCATGATTTCTCCTATCAGGTATGTTATGGAAGGGTTAGAATTTCATAGCTAAAGCCAATAGCCTCTAAAAATCGGAACAAGTCTTGGGTTTTTATAAAGATCGTCTTTTCATTGGTATTGGGATGGAAGGTCATGATCTCCTCTGACACAATGTCTTTATCGAAATAGACTCGAATATCTTTTTCTTCATTGTTCAATAAACCAAATGGAGAAACCGTTCCTGGCGGTAATTGCATTTTTTCAGCTAAAGAATCTGCTGAAGCCATGCGGATCCGGTTGGCTTCCACTTGCTCTTTGAAATCCTCCATATCTAATGGTTTCTGGTCGTCCATGATGAGCAGATAGAATTGGGTTTTCTTCTTGTTGGTCAAAAACATGGACTTGGTCCGAACACCTTCTAAGCCTTCAATGTAAGAATCGGCCTGCTCAGTTGTGAATGCAGGTGGGTGTTCCACCACATCAAATGAAATTCCCAACTCATCTAATTTTTCTTTAACTTGTTGATAAGGGTCCATCTTCGCTCTCCTTTATTTTTGAATGATCTCTTGTACTAAGGTTTGCAATTCTGGAACCACCTCTGCTTCAAACCAAGGATTTTTAGCCATCCAGATTTGATTGCGAGGGGAAGGGTGAACGAGTGGAAAATAGGTTGGCAAATAGTCTTTAAAATGGTGAACGCGTTCGGTTACCTTGCCGCTAACCTTCTCATGAAGGTAGTATGCTTGGGCATATTGTCCAATTAAGAGGGTCAACTCAATATCCGGACACTCCTTGAGAAGTTGAGGGTGCCACTTTTCCGCAAACCCTTTGCGAGGTGGAAGGTCACCAGATTTCCCATGCCCTGGGAAATAAAAGTCCATAGGAATGACCGCAAACAAACCAGAATGGTAAAAGGTATCTTCGTCAACTCCTAACCATTCGCGCAGACGATCACCACTCTTATCCTTCCAGTAAATACCAGCTTCTTCCGTCTTCATCCCTGGAGCTTGTCCGATAATATTGATACGAGCTGTCTTTGGGGCTGCAAAGAGTGGCTCGATCCCTTTCTCTGTATATGCTTTATTTTGAGGATCTGCCATAATGGCTTGTTTAATGCTTTCAATCGTTGACATAAGTCCTCCTTCTATGGAAAAACTCAGCCAGAAAAACTGGCCGAGTAGTGGATTATTTGATTAGTTCGTAGATGGCTTCTGCATAAATAGCTGCTGCACGATAGAGATCTTCAACATCTGCGAATTCATTAGCTTGGTGCATAGTATTGACATAGTCTGGGAACATAGCACCAAAAGCAACGCCACGTTTCAAGAGGCGACCAAAGGTACCACCACCGATCACTTGTTCGTGTCCTTTGAGGCCAGTTTGTTTTTCGTAAACACGCAAGAGAGTGGATACCAATTCGTCATCCATCGGAACATAGTGAGGTGTGTGACCATGAGCGGACAAGCTTACTGTAGCCACTCCTTCGATCTTTTCAAGGGTGGACTTGATGGTTTCAGGATCTGTACCTTGAGGGTAACGGATATTGAGGGCGATGGTGTTGTCTGCTTGGCTATCATCAAAATGGAAGACACCTGCATTCATGCTCAATGGTCCCATCTTAGCATCTGTATGGGCAATGCCTAATTTTTCACCAGCAAAATCTTCATGAAGAAGTGAAGCTGTCACATGAAGGTAAGCCTTAGCAGCACCACCAAAATCAAACTGGTTCAACAAGAGAGCCAAGTAGGTCGCACCATTGATTCCATCTTCAGGAGTTGATCCATGAGCAGATTTCCCGATAATCGTAACGGTATAGGTTTCTTCATCAACAGTTGAGATTTCATACTTGAGTTGGTGTTCCTTGGCAAAGGCATCTAAGAGGCCAGCAAGATCTGGTAGTTGTCCAGAAACGACTGCAGTCGCTGACTCTGGTACCATGTTTTCACGAAGGCCACCTGTAAAGCTATGAAGATGGGCACTTCCTGTGTTGTCATTTCCAAAATGAAGGTACTCAGTGATGTTTCCTTTTTCCCCATTGATGATTGGGAATTCCGCATCTGGTGAGAAGCCAAAATCTGGCTCAGGAAGTCCGACATGTTTGAAATAGTAATCCATGTCTCCCCATCCTGATTCTTCATCCGTACCGACAACAAAGCGCACGCGCTTAGAAACAGGGAGTCCTAGGTCTTTGATGATCTTCAAACCATAGTAGCAGGCCATTGTAGGCCCTTTATCATCAGACGAACCACGCGCATAGAGCTTGCCATCGATAATTTCTGGTTTGTATGGATCCGTCTTCCAACCACTACCAGCAGGCACGACGTCCATGTGGGCAAAAATCCCAAGCTCTTCTTCTCCTTCACCAAAGGTAAAGTGACCGGCATAATTGTCGACATTCTTGGTTTCATAGCCATCACGTTTGGCAATTTCCAAGAATTTTTCAAGAGCTTTTACAGGACCAGGTCCAAAAGGATGCTCTGCATCTGCCTTGCTGTCATCACGTTCAGAATTGATTTCCAAGAGGCTGTATAAGTCAGCCATCATCTCATCGCGACGTTTTTCTACTTCTGCTTTAAAGTCAACTGTTGTCATGAATTCCTCCTCAATCTTCTATTTGCTAATTGACTTAGCGTTTGTCAATGATTTCGTCCACTGGTAAGCGATAGCTTGGCTCTACTTTTTCAGCCGCGTAGCCAACCGTAATCAAGACTTCCGGACGGAAACGCTCTTCGATGTCCAATACTTCATTGATTTTCGATTTATCAAATCCCAAAATAATATTGGTTCCAATGCCTTGGTCTGTCAAAGCAAGTACCAAGTTCATAGCCACAAGACCGGCATTCAAAGCCAAGTAATCACTTGTTTGTTGGGCATCATAGCGCGCAAATTCAGCAGGAAGATTTTGCATAAAGTATTGCAATTGCTCGTCTGTGAAGTTTTTCACCCCACCAACACGCGCAATCTTGCGAGCCCGTTTTTGCAAATCAGTATCTGTAAAGAGAGCGATGGTCACAGGTGCTTCCATGACTTGATCGTAGTTTGCACCATAGGCTAATTTTGCTAATTCTGCATTTTTTTGACGAACGACCACAAATTTCCAAGGCTGGCTATTGTGGGCGCTAGGGGCCAAGGTTGCGATCTCAATGGCAGTCCGTACATCCTTTGGATCGACCGGTTGGTCAGTGAAATGCTTGATCGCATGGCGTTTTTTATTGAGCTCTAGAAATTTCATAAGCTTCTTCCTTTTCTATTTCTGTTACCTCTATTTTAACACAAAATGAAAGAGCTTGCAGGGTTTTACAGCCTAAGATTGTGAAAAAAGAAGCAGACATTTTGAAGATCCGCTTCTTTGTTATAGGTTGAATACATAAGAGACCCATCTATGATTCATTAGAAAGATTGAAATAGGCAGCTACTTCTTTGGCATAACCGTATTTCTCAATTAAGCTAGTTAGAAGCTCGATGTTATGGCCCCGATAGTTATCCTCGCGTCTCAATTCTTCGTACATCTCAATAAAGGGGAGGCCCTTGTCCTTGGCATCTTGGAGCTCTGCTTCATAGTCATAGGCCACCTTACGAAATTGCAGGTTGGTCACCCCATCTGCTTCGACATCGATTAGCGCATACTGAGCTCTGTGGTTTTGAATTGGTTCCCAGTCAAAATAAGGCATGCCAATAGTCCCCGGATTGAGGATCTGTTGGCCCTGGCTGCCGTAGCGAAGCAACTGCTTGTGGACATGCCCGTAGATCGCCAGATCCGTCTGGTCATCCAGCAATTGGTCAAAGTTCTCCGTCGCATTAGCTGGACGCAAATCCCCACCATAATTCTTTTCTGGCAAATTGTGGGTCAGTGAAAAGCGAATGCCATTGACCTCCTTCTTCTCTACCAATGGAAGGGATCGAAGCCAATCAATTCGCTTAGGATCCAGTCCTTCCATAAGGTACTGAGTGAGGCGAAGGAGTTGGATCTCCTGCGGATCCTCAAGTCCGTACTCGCCATCCAAGGCTTCTAAGAGACAATCGTCCCAATTTCCCCGAACAGCCGCTGTGATCGGAATCGCATCCAGCAATTCAAAAAGGTCCTCTCGTCCAGGTCCCGGTAGCAAAATGTCCCCTAAAAGCCAGTATTCCGTCGCGTCTAGAGCACGCGCATCCGCAATCACTGCCTCCAGGGCTCTTGTATCTCCGTGAATATCAGATAAAATAGCAATTCGATGGTTCATTTTAAACTCCTTATGATTGGTATGGTTCAGAATCTTCCGCCACTTCCATCAAGGGACTTGCTTCTGCTTGCTGTCCTTGATGGAGCTTGGCTTGCACTGCCTCCGCGACTGCTCGTGGGATGCCAACTGTGACGATCTCATCAACAGTGGCTTCTTTGATCTTGGTCAGTGACTTGAAGTGCTTCATCAGTAACTGCTTGCGTTTTGGTCCCAAGCCTTCGATACCGTCCAGCTGAGAGGAGAAGGAATTCTTGGACCTTAGCTGGCGGTGGAAGGTGATGGCAAAACGGTGAACTTCATCCTGGATTCGCTGGAGGAGGAAAAATTCCTGCGAGGTGCGCGAAAGTTCGATGACTTGGAGAGGATCGCCGAAGAGTAATTCATGCGTTTGGTGCTTGTCATTCTTTTGCAGACCTGCAATGGGAATATCCAGCCCCAACTCTTCTTGGATGACTTGCTTAGCGATATTGACCTGGCCCTGCCCCCCATCGATAACGATCAGATCAGGTGGCGTCAGGCCATCCCGCATAACCCGGCTGTAGCGTCTGCGAATGACCTCCCGCATGCTGGCATAGTCATCTGGCCCGACGACGGTCTTGATCTTGTACTTGCGGTAGTCCTTTTTACTTGGTTTCCCATTGACAAAGACCACCATGGCTGAGACCGGACTGGTCCCCATGATGTTGGAGTTATCAAAGGATTCAATGCGCACAGGGGTTGGAATTTGCAGAAGTTTTCCAAGATTTTCAATAGCACCTTGGGTCTTTTCCATGGATTTTTCAAGGAGATTGAACTTCTGCTCCAGACTGACACGCGCATTTTTGATGGCCAGATTGACCAACTGCTTCTTCTCCCCACGCTGGGGCTTGAGGACCTTGGTATCTACTAAGGCCTTGACTGCTTCCTCGTCGATATCCTGAGGGATCAGGATTTCATTGGGGATCAGGTGAGACTTCTCCTGGTAAAACTGCCCTACATAGGTCAAGAAATCCTCGTCCGGATCATTGTAGTAAGGGAAGAGGTTGACATCCCGCTCGATCAGCTTGCCCTGACGGACAAAGAAGACCTGCACACACATCCAGCCCTTGTCTACGTAATAGCCAAAGACATCCCGGTTCTGCAAATCCTTGGCCATGACCCGCTGTTTGGTCCGCAGGGTCCCGATGGCCTGGATCAGATCCCTATACTCGGCTGCCCGCTCGAATTCCATGTTTTGCGCAGCCGTAGTCATCTTGAGCTTGAGCTCATCGATAATCTTGTCATCCTGCCCCTTGAGGAAATCAGAAACCTCCTGAGCCATGCCCTTGAAATAGGCCTCATCCTTATGGCAGACCGTGTGGGCCATACACTGCCCTAGATGGTAGTAAAAGCAGACCTTGGAAGGCGGATTGGTACACTTGCGGAATGGGAAAATTCGGTCTAAAAGTCGCTTGATCTCATTGGCCGCCCCTACATCCGGATAGGGACCGAAATAGAGCCCGCCATCCTTTTTGACCTGGCGCGTGATAATCAGACGCGGATAGCGCTCATTGGTAATCTTGATGAAGGGATAGGACTTGTCGTCCTTGAGCATGATATTGTACTTGGGCTTATTCTCCTTGATGAGGTTGATCTCAAGAAGCAAGGCCTCAATATTGGACTCGGTGACGATAAACTCAAAATCCACAATCTCAGATACCAGCGCTTCCGTCTTGGTATCGTGGCTCCCTCTGAAATAGGACCGCACCCGATTGCGAAGATTCTTGGCCTTCCCCACATAGATGATGGTACCGTTCTTATCTTTGTGAATGTAACAGCCCGGACTCGTCGGCAAGAGCTCGAGCTTGGATTTAATCAAGTTATTCATACTCTCTATTATAGCAAAAAAGAGAGGTCTTGGCCTCTCTCTAATATGTTTGTATTATTATCCACCTTCACCAAGTTAAAAATAATTTTTAAATTATATATCAGACCCTCATCCTCAATCCTTTATCTTCACTTGCCCTTTTTCATAGCAAAAAAGAGAGATCTAAAAGGATCCCCCTTTACTAGCAATCGATAATCTTTATCCTTTGAGATTAGCCATCTGGAAGAGCGGAATCACATAAGGAACAATAGACATCAGGATAGTGAATAGCACGAAGAACCAGAACCAGAAGGAAGCGAGGGCACGCTGGAAAACTCCTGGCTGTGGTTTATTGGCCTGAATATAAGCCTTGATAGCTGGCCATTTGGTCGCAAGAACCACTATCATGACAATGGAACCAATGGCTAAAACACCAATTTGGAGCCAATTCGCTAGTCCCTCGTCCACATGATAAGCTACATAATGCAAGCCTTGGGAAATGACAAAGTTATTGAAAATGTGATAGAAAATTGCCCACCAGATATTGTATTCAAAGGCAATGTAGCCGAATCCTAGACCAATGATACCTGCGAAAAAGAGCTGGTCAAAATTAGCATGGAAGAGGCCGAATAAAATAGCCGTCATGACAATGGCAAAGATTTTGCCATACCGTTCCAAGCCTCGCAAGCCGGCCCCACGGAAGAAGAATTCCTCTGTGATAGGACCAAAAAATCCAGCATACAAGAGCATGGTCCATGATCGCTCAATCGTATCACCTAGATCGGGTGTTGGAGAATGAAGGCCAATGGTCTCAAACATGCGCTCAATCACTTGTGTCATCACAGATGAAAAGACTTGAGAAAAGCCAAGAAAGGCGAGAAGAATAAAGAAGACTGAAAGAGTCATCTTACGTCCCTTGTGCTTAAGATCATATTTATAAAGGGCCTTCTTGCGATAGGCATTAAAGAGAAAGAGTCCAATGGAAATAGAGATAAGGTAGGGAATACCAGCCCAAACATTCAGGGCATTGAGTTTTTCCGTTACTTGACTTGGATCTTTTCTGAGAGAGCCTGCTATGGTCAATCCAAGGAGGACTTCCCACAGGACGGTTACCAAGGTCATTACCAAGAGATAAATGGCAAGGGTCCCGGAATACCTTCCTATATCTTTTTTAGGGTCTAATAATCGGTTGTATTGGTTCATTTCTTCCTCCTAGAAAATAGATAAAAACTCGCACACATTCCTTCGTATAAGACAAAGAAAATCAAAAAGGCATGCATAAAGTAGTCTTCTGGTAATGCAAGAATAATCGAATCCACGCGCGGATCAAAGAGCCAAGTATTGTCCCCAGCAAATAAGACCTGATGAAAAAGCGTAAAGAATTGATCAAAACCAATTATAACAGTCATCACTGCAAGCACTACTGGTAAAACCATCATCCAAAAGAAGAGACTTCGGTACAAGGCCAGGTAGCCTTTTTTGACGACTGTCCGCATAAAATGGATAAAACCAGGTAGAGTGACCAAGAAAACGACCGTCACCAAATGAAACAGGTACTTGACAGCCTCAAAATGGTGCAAACCATTTTTTGAAGAGGGGAATTGAGGCATCTTCAACACCCATTGAAAAGGATTGGTCAAATAGTTCATCAAGACATTAAAATTCTTCATGATGACTGAAGCCGAAAAACCAGTTCGACTTTGAATCCCCAACCAATGAATCTCCACGGGATAGAGGGCCCAAGCGAGAGCAATGGTGAGAAGAATCGTAGCTGACAAGATAAAGAAAAATTGGTTGATTGATTTCAAACTTCTAAGCATCAAAATCCCACTCCGCTAAACTGGAAACAACATGTGTCGGTGCAATTGGTAAGGTCGGCACTTCTTCTGGTTTGGTAAAACCTGTCGTCACCAAAAGGGTTGGAATCCCATTGTCAATACCAGCACGAATATCTGTTAGATAATTATCCCCTACCATAACGACTTCTTCTCTTTCAAACCCCAGATGTTCAATAGCCTTATCCATGATGATGGCCTTTGGTTTCCCAATGATCACTGGCTCGACCCGTGTCGCTGCTTCGACAAGGGCAATCAGGGATCCTGCTCCTGGCATCAAGCCACGCTCTGTTGGAATGTTCAGGTCCGGATTGGTCCCAATAAAGTGCGCTCCTTTTTGAATCGCCAAGGTCGCAAGAGCAAACTTCTCATAATCCACTTGCCAATCCAGTCCAATCACCACATAATCAGGTGCTTCTTCATCGATGATATAGCCAGCTTTTTCAATAGCATCTTTGAGCCCCGCTTCTCCGATCACATAGACCTTTTTGCCCAAATTTTGGTCATTCATGTAGTCAATGGTCGCAAGGGTAGCTGTATAGATAGTCGAAACTGGGGTTTCAATATTGAAATGAGTGGCCAGCATATCCCGAACAGTCTCTGGTGTGCGGGTTGTATTGTTGGTCACAAAGAGATAGGGAATCTCACGCGCCTGCAGTTCATGAACAAAAGCTTCTCCTGCAGGAATTCGTGATTTTCCTTTGTAAATAGTGCCATCCAAATCAATCAAATAGCCCTTATAGTGCATTTATTCTTCCCTTTCTGTGTCAGCTTCTTCATGAAACTTCTCTGCATCGACTCGTCCACCAGAACCATATAAGAGCAATGCTCCAGCATAGAGGACAAATTGTAACACCAAACCTGTAAAATTAATCCCTTGACTTCCCGATTGGGTGAACAAGAAGGATGCTACCATGAGGATCACAATGGTCAATAACAAGCCTATCACGGTTGCCTGATCCACACTGATTTGATAAACCGTGCGTTTAGTGCTCCGATTTTTCCCGTCAGACTTAGTTTCTGGTTGCAAATTCTCCACAAAATCCGTCACCAAGGTCGCAGCGAGGCTGACTGTCGTGCTAAAGAGCACGCCTTGAGACAAGCGGTGATAGAAATTGGACCAGAAGGATCCTGATTGGCTAGTAATCCCAATCGAGAAGATCATGACCGGTAAAAGAAAGGCCAAGGTGAAATGGATCCAGACCCGATACCAGCGTATATCTTCTCTTAAAAAGCGATTAAAACTCTCTAAATTCAAGCGATAGCGGAAAAATTTATAAATTTCCTCTACCAGGATGATGCCCAAAGCACAAAGAGTCAAGAGCCAATCTCCCAACATGTACAAAGGGTTCTTTTGACGCTTGGCATAGGCCACAACCCGTTTTTGATAGCTTTCAAGTTCCTGTTTTTTATTTTTTAATCTTCTACTTTCCATAATTCCAACCCTTTTCTTCTACTTCTTCCCACTCAATTTCAGCTTGGGCATTGATCTGACTATCTGAAGTAATTTGGTGCTGAGTTTTCAAGCCCTCTTGTTCATATTGAGAGGTGATGAGACCTCCTGCTAGCACTTCTTTGACATATTTTAGATGAACTTTTTTAGGGATATGATGGGTCAAGAAGTCTGCTCCCATCACCTCAAAAACCCAGTCCAAGTACTTGCTATTGTTGACATGTCCGTTCATATCCAAGTCGTAAAACCGAACCCGGTATTCTTGTTCCACGCCGCCTTCTAATTCTTTGAAACGGGGACCACGGAGCATGGTTTTTGAAAATTCAGAGTCAAAGGCATCCGTGATTTCACTCATAACAGGATGAACCTTGCGTGTATCACGATCCATCAAGACAAAGGTCGCGACCATCTCAATGATAGTATTTCCTGCTTCATCCTTGATATTAAAGGCCCGGTAGCAGAAAAGTCGATTGTGACTCTTGGCATAGGTTTCGATAGTGATTTTCTCATCAAAAACAGGGAGACGCTCGATCTTCATATTGTAATCCGTGATAATCCAGACTAGATTGTAGTTCTCTAAAATGTACATATCACTCATACCCAGCTCAATCGATTGCATGCCCGATACCTGTAAAGACAGCAAGATCAATTGGGGAATCTTAATATAACCATTGACATCGCTCATATCAAACGGAATTTTCATGCTGTATTCAAATGTTTTTGCCATTTTCTACTCCAAAATAAACTTCTCTGCTACAGTGTCTCCTAAAAAGAGACCTTTCTTGGTCATTCGTACAATGTCCTTGTCAGGTACCAAAAGGCCCTGCTGGATCAATTTCTCAACCACTGATCCATATTGTTGGTCAAAATTCACACCAAACTTTTCTTCGAAACGTTTCTTGGAAACGCCTGTTTTCTTACGCAGTCCCAGAAACATCTCTTCTTCCATCATTTCAGTCTGAGTCAGATGCTCTTCTTGGACACGCGCATTTCCCTCTTCGACAGCCTGCATATAGTGACGAATGGGGCCATGATTCTTGTAGCGAATCCCATCGACATAGCCGGATGCTCCAGCTCCCAAACCATAATACTCGGCATTGTCCCAATACATGAGATTGTGCCGACTTTCAAAACCAGGCTTGGAGAAATTAGAAATTTCGTAATGCTCAAAGCCCGCACGCTCCATCTCCTGAATAATGTATTCAAACATCTCCGCTTCCATCTCCTCTTTAGGTAGAGGAAGCTTGCCCCGTCTCATGCGATTCATAAAGACCGTGTGATTCTCCAGAATCAAGCTATAGAGACTCATATGGGGAATATCAAGGGCAAGAGCCTTAGCGACATTTTCCTGGACCTGCTCCATAGTTTGCGTCGGAAGGGCATAGATGAGGTCGATCGAAATATTGTCAAAACCAGCCAGCTTCAGACGATCGATATTGTCATAGATATCCTGCTCCTGATGGCTCCGACCAATCTTCTTTAGCAAGCGATTATCAAAGGTCTGTACGCCCAAAGAAACCCGATTAACCGGTGAATCCTTCAAAACAGCAATCTTATCCGGATCCAAATCACCAGGATTGGCCTCGATGGTCAACTCCTCCATCTGAGAAAGATCAAGTGACTTGGTCAGCTCCTTGAGCAGATACTCTAGCTGATCCGCAGTTAAGGCTGTCGGTGTCCCACCCCCGATATAGAGAGTCCGTAAATTTGTGATTTCTTCCCGATGAAATTCTTGGATCAAATGATATAGATAAGCATCGACCGGTTGGTTCTTAATAAAGACCTTCGAAAAATCACAATAAAACAAATCTGGGTACAAAATGGGATGTGGACATAAGCGGACGTTGGTTTTGTATGCATACCTTTAATTATACCATAAAATCCCCCCGAGTCCGAAAAGAAAAGGGAATAAGAAGCAAGGAATTCCTTGACAATAACGAATAAAAGGAATAGAATAAATCTAATCATATTCGGAGGTAAGGAGATATGAACAACTAAGTTTCGTTAAATAAAATACTTTATTTAGTGGACTGCTTGTTCTATCTCTTTTTGTGTACCCTCTCGCCTATTCTCCAACCATTTGTTGGCTAAATAAGGTTTTTTTCTGCTTGGGTTCCACATGAATACAGCTCTACTAAATAGGTAGAGCTGTTTTTTGTCCCAGTAGAAAGGAATCTTATGCTAAAACTATCCCACCTCACCATCCGCCATACAAAAGATTTACGCGATCTGGTTCGTGATCTGTCCCTGACCATTCATGAAGGAGAAAAAGTTGCCATTATTGGCGAAGAAGGGAATGGAAAATCTTCCTTGCTTCAGGTCCTCATGTCCCCAAAATCTCTACCAGATTATCTGACCATAGAAGGCGAAATCACCACTTCCTTTCACACCTATGCCTATATTCCCCAGACTTTGCCGGAAGCATTGAAGAGAAAAACATTGGAAGAATATTTTTTTGGAGAGGACGAGCTAGACTATGCCACCCTCTACAGACTTGCAGATCAATTGCATTTTAATAGCGAGCGCTTTGCAAGCGATCAAGCTATCAGAAGTCTATCTGGAGGAGAAGCCCTCAAAGTCCAACTGCTTCACGAACTTTGTTGCCCTCATGAATTGCTATTTTTAGATGAACCTTCAAATGATCTGGATTTAGAGACCTTGGATTGGCTCCAGCAGATGATCCAAACGAGTCCCCAAACCATAATATTTATTTCCCATCATGAGGATTTTTTGACTCAGACGGCGGATACCATTATACACCTCAGACAGATCAAACACCGCAAGGAAGCTGAAACCATCGTAGAGCACCTAGGCTATCAAGACTACAGTAGCCAGAGGGAACAACAATTTAAGCAACAGTCTCAGCAAGCGGCCAACGATCAACGAGCCTACCAAAAAACAATGGAGAAGCACCGTCGCGTCCGTCAGCAAGTCGAAACCTCCTTACGAAATACCAAAGATAGCACTGCTGGACGTCTTCTGGCAAAGAAAATGAAGTCCCTCCTCTCACAAGAAAAGCGCTACGAGCGAGAATTCCAATCCATGACTCCCCAACCCTATGATGAGGAAATCATCAATCTGCATTTCCCTTCCCTCATTCCCTTGTCTCCTCAAAAACGAGTTCTTCTCTTAGATCAGGAAGAGCTCGCAATTGGGGATCGTGTCCTGGTCAAGAATCTCTCCCTCACACTTCAAGGGCAGGATAAAATAGGGATTATCGGTTCCAACGGTGTCGGGAAATCCACTTTTCTAAAAATGATCTGGGAGATCTTACGGAAGAATGAAAGTATCCGCACTGCTTATATGCCTCAAGATTACACTGAGCGCCTTCCTTTGACTCAGACACCGGTTCAATTTCTACAGCATTCAGGCGATCGCGAAGAAATCAACACCATTCAATTGCATTTAGCCTCCCTCAACTTTACTTATTCTGAAATGCACCATCCTATCTCTGAACTTTCTGGTGGCCAGCAAGGCAAACTCTTCCTCCTTCAATTAGTACTCACAAGTCCCCAGTTTCTGCTCTTGGACGAGCCTTCTCGTAATTTTTCCCCCACTTCCCAACCAGAAATTCGTCGCCTATTCGCAGACTACCCAGGCGGACTGGTTACAGTCTCCCACGATCGGACCTTCCTCAAAGAAGTCTGCCAAAAAATCTATCGTCTGACTGAAAATGGCTTCGTAGAGATAGAGTCGCTCTAACGTAAAAAAGATCGGCCAAAAAACCAATCTTTTACATTTAAAATAAAGTCCTCTTAGAAACTTTCCTTAGGCGAGAACGGACGTCAGCGAACTTCATAGAAGTTCCATGACTTAGTTTTGAACCTAAGGTTTCAAAACTCCCGAGTGCCTGAAACCATTAAGTTTCAGGCACTTTTCTCACAGCGAAAAGTTTCAATAGAGGATTGGATAACTCTGAATTTGTTAGATTTGTATAAAAGAACAGTTCGTAAACGTTCTCCAAACTTGGTTTTGACCAATTATTCTATCTAATTTTGTCCTGCCTCTTGTCCCATTTCTTGGGTGCGTTTGTAGGCAGCTTCCACACCTGCAATGATGTCGCCCCGTAAGCCGACTTGTTCTAAGCGATTGACTCCTGCGATGGTTGAGCCACCTGGGCTACAAACTGCATCCTTCAAGCTTCCAGGATGTTGCCCCGTCTCTAAGACCATACTGGCGGCCCCTTTGAAAGTCTGAGCCGCCATCTGAAGAGACTGACTACGTGGTAATCCCAAGGCTACTCCTGCATCCGCCATTGCCTCGATCATCTGATAGACAAAGGCTGGACCACAGCCTGCAACAGCAGTTGCAGGATCCATCAATCTTTCTTCGATTTCATAGAGAGCTCCTGCTCCTGCTAAGAGCTGTTTGATTTGGGCTAGTTGCTGATCTGTCACTGCTTGGGAGCGGGTCAGACTGATGACACCTTGACCAATGGCTACGGGCGTATTAGGCATGATGCGGATGAGCCCCACCCGCTCATTTTTAACTACACTTGCCATTTGCTCCAGTTCCAGACCTGCTGCCATAGAAACCAAGAGGAGATTGGAACGTTGTCCCAAAATGTCCTGGTACTCTTCAAGTAAAGGGCAGATTTGATAGGGTTTAACCCCTAAGAAGATGACCTCCGCCTCTTGAAAGACTTGTTCAAGATTAGACGCAGTTCCCCCATACTGGCTGATAAACTCTTCCACCTTTTGTGGGGAACGGTTGACCAAGAGCAGGTCTGTACTAGCCACTTCTTTTGCGACCGCTTTGGCCAGACTAGCTCCCATGTTTCCAAGACCGATAAATGCTACTTTCATGACTTACCTCACTTGACCATTTCCACTGACGATATACTTGTAACTAGTCATCTCCCGCAGTCCCATCGGTCCACGCGCATGGAGTTTTTGGGTCGAGATCCCCATTTCACAACCTAGGCCAAATTGACCCCCATCTGTAAAGCGTGTAGAAGCATTGACATAAACCGCTGCTGAATCTACTTGCTGGGTGAAATAAGCGGCTGTCTCAGGATTTTCAGTCACAATAGCATCCGAATGATGGGTGCTATGAGCTTCAATGTGGTCCACCGCTTCCTCGACTCCATCAACGACCTTGACTGCTAAAATATAATCTAAAAATTCGGTATCAAAATCCTGTTCCTGTGCCGCTGTCCCAGAAATGATTGCTTGTGCTTGCTCATCTAGGCGCAACTCAACGGATCTTTCCCGATCATCCACTAAACGCTCTTTGACCAAAGGCAAGAAGTCAGACGCGATCGCTCGATCGACCAACAAGACCTCCATGGCATTGCAGACGGATGGGCGACTGGTCTTAGCATTTTCAATAATCGCTAGGGCTTTCTGGAAGTCAGCCTCCTTGTCCACATAGACATGAACAATTCCTGTTCCTGTCTCGATCACAGGGACAATAGCATTTTCAACCACTGCTTGGATCAAGCCAGCTCCTCCTCTTGGAATGAGCAAATCGAGATCGCCCTTAGCCTTCATCATAGCAAGGCTGGACGCTCGACTCGTATCTTGGATCAATTGGAGAAGGTCTGGATTGAGTCCAGCTTCTTCCAATCCACCCTTGAGTGCGGTCACGATCGCTTGGGCAGAATGAAAGGCATCCTTTCCAGTACGAAGAACCACTGCATTTCCACTCTTGATGGCAAGCGCTGCAGCGTCTGACGTTACATTTGGACGACTTTCATAAATGATCCCAATGACGCCCATAGCGACTCGAATCTTCTGGATTTTAAGGCCATTTTCCAAAACTTCAGTATCCAGCACTTCCCCAATCGGATCTGGCAGATCGATTAAAGCACGGATACCTTGTGCCATCCCTGCAATCCGCTCTTGATCAAGAAATAGGCGATCGAGCATGACTTCAGAGATCTTCCCGCGTGCCGCTTCCATATCGATTTGATTGGCTGCTAAAATGCCTTCCGTCGCTTTCAGAAGCTGGCTGGCCATAGCTTCTAAGGCCTGATTTTTAAGAGCTGTACTGGCCGTATTGATGCTTTTTTAGCCGATCTCGCTAAGGCTAATTGTTCTTGTGTTGTTTCCATACATTTTCCTCTAGAATTCTGTAAAGAGTAGGTCAATCTCAGGAGTTACCGAGATCCAATCATCCCGGTGGATCAGGATTCCCTTGGCTTTTTTAGATTGGAGCATATCGCGTACAGCCGACTGTCCGAGACGAACTTTCCCTTTCCCTAGTAATTGTCCTGACTCTTGATGATAGACGCTGACGATGTCTTGATAAGAAAAATCCCCTTCTGCCTTGGTCACACCAGAAATTAATAAGCTCTTTCCGTATTGCAACAAGGCCTCAGCCGCTCCAGCATCCACCCAAAGAGCTCCTTTACTTTCTGCATAAAAGGCTAGCCATTGCTTCTGGGTTTTTAAGCCCTTGTCCTCTGCAAGGAAGTAACTGCCATCTGCTTGCTCTTCCGCTGCTTCGATCAAGGCATCAGACTTGAGAGACGAGCAAATATAGACAGGAACCCCTGACTCGGTCGCAAGGGTCGCTGCCTTGAGTTTGGTCAGCATACCGCCAGTCCCATTGCTACTGCCAGCACCACCCGCCATCTCGATCATCTCGCGAGAAATGTGTTCGATTCGATCCAAGCGCTTAGCTGTTGGATCCTGAGAAGGATTGGCTGTATAGAGACCATCGACATCTGTCAACAGCACCAAAAGATCCGCTTGGGCCATGGCCGCAACCTGCGCACTCAAGGTATCATTGTCTCCTACTTTTAACTCAGCAATCGAGACCGTATCGTTTTCATTGATAATCGGGATGGCCCCACGATTAAGCAAGACAGAAAGGGCCTGGTGGGCATTCTTATAGCGACGCTGATCCGCAAAGTCATCCTGGGTCAACAAAATCTGCGCAGAAACAATGTTGCGTAAGAGCAGGTTAGCTGTATATTCTTCCATCAGTAAGCCTTGCCCAACTGCCGCAGAAGCTTGCTTGTCTGCCACCTTGGTCGGCCGTTTTTTAAAACCAAGGGCACCAAACCCAGCAGCAACTGCCCCTGATGAGACCAAGATCAACTCATGACCTGATTCATGTAAGAGAGCCAACTGCTGCGTAATGACCTTGACCTTCTGTCTGGAGAGTGTCCCATCGGGATTGGTCAAAGACGAGGTCCCTACTTTAAAGACGATTCGTTTTGCTTTCATCGCTATGATTCTTTCTAATACTATTTATTTCGTATGTAATGAAAGTGACTGAATCTCCATTCAGCCATCTTCACTATCCTTTTCGAAGGTCTTCCAGCGTTTTCTCGAAGATCACTGGCACTTCTGCAGTAAATTCCAAAGTCTCTCCTGTGCGAGGGTGGGTAAAGCCGAGTGTCCGCGCATGCAGAAACTGTCCTTTCCCTTTGAGTGTCTTCTTAGGACCATAAGCAGGATCTCCAGCTACTGGATGGCCAATATAGGCCATGTGCACCCGAATTTGGTGGGTGCGACCGGTCTCCAGTTGCAACTCTACTAAGGTGAAATTTCCAAAGCGCTCCAAGACTTGAAAACGGGTCACTGCAGGTTTTCCTTTAGCCGTCACTGCTTGTTTTTTCCGGTCCTTTTCACTGCGACCAATTGGTGCTTCGATCATGCCCCGATCGTTAGGAAGATTGCCATGGACAATGGCCCAATACTTCCGGAGAGATTTTTTGTCTTTGAGTTCCTCTGCTAAGGCGACGTGGGCTTGGTCATTTTTTGCGACCATCAAGAGGCCTGACGTATCTTTGTCAATCCGGTGGACGATTCCTGGACGCAATTCCCCATTGATTCCTGAAAGGTCTTTGACATGGTATAAAAGGGCATTGACCAAGGTTCCACTGGTATGGCCCGCACTGGGGTGAACGACCATGCCTTGGGGTTTATTGACGACGACGACATCCTGGTCCTCATAGACGATGTCTAAGGGCAGATCTTCTGCTTCATAGCTGACCTCTTCCACTTCTGGGACTTCATACTTGATGATGTCTCCTTCTTTGACCGTATACTTAGCTTTTTTCACAGTTCCATTGACCAGAACTTTTCCTTCTTTGATCTGCTCATTGGCTACAGCTCGTGACAAGGGAGTCAAATCCGCCAAAGCCTTATCCAGTCGCGCACCGGCTACTTCGATTTTAATTTCCATGCGTTTCCTCTTTCAACATCAGGATTAGGAGCAAGAAAACTCCAACTGTCAAATAGCTATCCGCCACGTTAAAAATGGCAAAATTCATAAAATCCAAGTGGAACATATCGACTACAAATCCTTGACGCAGGCGGTCAATAAAATTCCCCAAGCCACCTGCAATGATCAAGGTCAAGCCAATTACCATCCATAGCGATCCTTTGAGGTGCTTATAGAGATAGTAAAAGGCACCCGCCATCACTACGAGGGTGATGAGGGTAAAGAACCATTGCTGATTTTCAAGAAGCGAAAAAGCTGCACCTGTATTTTGAAGATAGGTCAGACTAACCACATGGGGGACAAAGGACTTGACCACACCCAGTGGAATGTTCTTGACGACATACCATTTGACCAACTGATCCAGTAGAACCAATAGCACGATTGCTACTGGAACCATTGTTTTTCTCTTCATGACTTACCTCTTTTGATCAAAATACTCTACCATGACTTCGACAAACTTCTCTGCTACAGGCGAGAGGTCCACCTCTTCACGTTTGACATAGACCATCTTATTGTCCAAGTTGTCCTCAAGTGGAATGACAGTGATCCCATTAACCGACTGGCTGTCCAAAAAGCCAGACCCTGTCGCATAAGCATCTGTCCGCTCCAAGATCCCATTCAAGGTAGCCCGGTCGGTTACATTGAACATTTGGGAGCTCGAACTGGTATCGACAAAGTTCTCTGAATAATAGAGGTACTCATCTTTTTCTTGGGTAAAGCGAACAGTTGGCAACTGAGCTAGATCTTCCATGACCAGTTTTTTCTTCTTAGCCAGAGGGTGTCCCTTACGAAGGTAAATATGAGTCTGAAAAGGAATCAAATCCACTACTTCAAGCCCTAATTTATCGACCCGTTGCATAATCCCCTTGGTATTTTGACGGTTGAGATAAATAATCCCTAACTCACTATGCCCTTGAGCCACTTCATCCAAAATTTGGACCGTCGTTGACTCAAAGATGCGGAAGTTTTTATTTTCCGGATAGCGGATCGAAAACTCCGTCATCAAAGGTGGTAAGAAGTCATAGTGTTGACTAGAAATAGAGAATTCTTTCTTCTCTTCTTCGGGACTGGCATATTGGTTTTGAAAAACATCAAACCCTTTGACCACGTCCTGCGCTTTTTCATAAAATTCCATTCCCCGACGGGTTAAAAAAGTTCCTGAACTGGTCCGACGAAAAATCTTAAACCCCAGTTCTTTTTCCAGATCTCTAACGGAGATGGACAAGCTAGGCTGGCTCACATACATTTTTTCAGCAGCCTCACGAAAAGTACCACTATTGGCAATCGCCACTACATATCGTAATTGTTGTATATTCATTCTATTTTCCTTATTACAGTATCGATCTATTATACCATAAATTAGGGGCTGAAAGAAGAGATCCGTTTAAGAGACCTTCATCAAGTGAAAATAAAAAAACTGGAACTAAAACAGTTCCAGTTGATCCTTATTCAATCACTTGAGTTTCAGCTACTTTCTTGTACCAATGAGCCGATTTCTTCGGATAGCGCTCTTGGGTTTCAAAGTCTACATAGAAGAGACCATAGCGTTTTTCATAACCATTAGACCATGAGAAGACGTCCATTAATGACCAGATGAAGTAGCCCTTGACGTTTGCACCATCGGCAATCGCATCAGACAAGACTTCCAAGTGTTGTTTCACATAATCGATCCGGCCATCATCGTAAACCGTGTTGTCCACAAATTCATCTTTGTATCCAAGTCCGTTTTCAGTGATGTAGATCTTCTTGTAGTTTGGATAATCTTTCTTGACACGCATGATTTGATCATACAAACCTTGAGGGTAGATGATCCAGTCCCAGTCCGTCCGAGGTACATAGTCAGGAGCTACACGACGTCCAACACCTTTGATTTGGTATTTAGAGCTTCCTTTCTCCCCTTTACCGTTGTGGATGATTTCAGTTTCACCATCAAAGGCTTCCATCCAGTCACTCATGTAGTAGTTAATTCCAAGGAAGTCGTTCAAATCTTTAGCTGCTTCAAGCGCTGCAAAGTCTTCGTCCCGAAGATCCAGACTACCACCATTAACAGACAAAATGTGGTTTACCCCTTCCATGGTTGCATCTGAGTAGTGTCCAAGGTAAGTCGCATCCAAGATAAATTTGTTGTGGATGATATCTTCCAACTCAGCAGCACGTACGTCTGCTGGATTTTCTGGATCCAAAGGATACTTAGTTGGAAGGGCGTGAACAACCCCGATTTCACCTTCATACCCTTTGTCTTTATACAATTTCACAGCTCGGGCATGCGAAACCATCATATTGTGGTGTGATTGGAAAACTTTGGCAAGGTCATACTGAATCCCTGGAGGAAATTTTCCTACTAAGTATTGACCATCACCGATTGGGCCAATTTCATTGAAGGTTGTCCAGTAGTTGACTTCTGGGAATTCTTCAAAACAGAAAGCAGCATAATCTACAAAGTGTTCGATATTTTCACGATTCAAGAAATCTCCATTTGAATGAAGGACCTCAGGTGTATCAAAGTGATGGAGAGTCACAAAAGGCTCCACATGACGTTTGTGGCATTCCGCAAATAACTTATGATAGAATTCTACCCCTTTTGGATTGACTTCACCATAACCAGTTGGGAAAATACGTGACCAAGCAATAGAAATACGAATTCCGTTTACACCATATTCTTCTGCCAACTGTAAGTCTACTGGATATTTATGGTAGAAATCACTCGCTGGTTCAGCAGTATACCAATAGTTGTCTGCTAAGTATTTGTCCCATGCAACTGGTCCTTTACCATCAGTATGGGTAGCTCCTTCTGCCTGGTAGGCAGCTGTCGCCCCACCAAAAATAAAATCTTTAGGAAGTGTTTTTGTCATTTTTTCACCTATTTCTTAATTGAACCAAATGAAAAGTGAGCGGAGAGGAGTTAGTGAGCCATCCATCTCCATCTCACTTCTTGTTCCAAGCCACCGAATTGTGACATGAGGAGGTAAAAACGATATATTTTTACCGACGAATTAACAAGTCGATTAGGAAAATCGCCATAGCGATTTCCGTTACGATAGGAGACTGTTTCACAGTCCCTATCGTTAATCGAATTGCGCTTGAACGAATGCAAGAGCGCCTTTACCATCACGAGTCAACTTGATGTATTGAGCTCCTTCAGTCTTAGCCAATTTGATTCCAAGTTTATCTGTTTCAGCCTTCATATCTTCATAGTTTGAAGCAACCTGAGGTGCCAAGATAACAAGGTCAAATTCTGGCAACATTTCACGGTGAGCACCGTAACCACCAGCAGCAGCCTTCACAGGAACATTGTATTCTGCAGCAGCTTTGTTCAAAGCGTTGGCAAGAAGTCCACTAGTTCCACCACCTGCACAAAGAACCAATACGTTTGTTTCTTTTGTGATATTGTTTTGAACTGGTTCACCTTCAACACCAGCTTTTTCAAGAATAGCATCTGCTTTAGCAGTGTTAAAGTTTGCAGCAACTTTTTCTTTTAAGCTGTCGTTTGCTTTACCAGAACGTTCTTCTTCAAGAATTTGTTCATCGTAAACTTTAAGGAATGGATAGTAAATGATCACGTCTACTACAACAAGGAGTGCAGCAAGGATGAAGGAAAGTACTTGGAAGTTTGTACCAAGGACAATTCCGAGAGGTCCAGGAGTTGTCCATGGTAGGTTAGAAGTAAATGAGTTCATTCCCAAGGTATCAACAAAGAATTTGAAGATCCATACGTTTGCAATTGGAGCAAAGATAAATGGAATGAAGAAGATAGGGTTCAATACAATTGGAGCACCGAACAAGATTGGTTCGTTAACACCAAAGAATGTAGGAACAACAGAAGCACGTCCAATGGCACGGTTACGTTTTGATTTCGTTAACCACATGAACATGAATGGAACGACAAGAGTCGCACCAGTACCACCCAAAGTAACGATAAACATTTGAGTACCTGAAGTAAGGATCTTATCTGCGTGCATTCCTTGTTGAATCAACTTCAAGTTTACTTCAGCATTTGCATAAGTAATCGCTGCGATAGCTGGTTCTACGATTGAAGGACCATGGATACCTATAAACCAGAAGAAGGCATAAGCACCAAAGATGAAGGTAATACCAAGGTATCCGTCTGCAGCTGAGAAGAGTGGAGCAAGAAGAGTACCGATTGATTCAGCAACCGTTACATGAAGGCCTGCTTTAACAACTAATTCAAGTGCATACAAGAGTACAACTGATAATGTAAATGGAATCAAGTCTTTAAATACTTGTGAAATATTTGGTGGAACCTCGTCCGGCATGCGGATGGTCACATTGTTTTTCACACAGACTTTGTAAACATTAACAGTAATGAATGCAGCAATAAAGGCTGTTAACAACCCTTTAGTCCCCATGAAGGCTGTTAAGAATCCACCTTCTTTAGCAGGTTCAGCAGCCATGAGCAAGAAGCCAACCATAGAAGCCAACATTGTTGAAATGTAGTTGATTTGGTTGGTTGCTGGGAGGTCACGGTTCATTGAATCTGTCAAACCCTTAGCCGTTGTCCCAGCAACGAAGAAGGCCAAGATGCCCATAGAATAGCTATATGGAGTCATCAAGAAAGTTTCAATATCTTTAGACCAATGGAATCCCCATGCGTTTGGTACATACGCAATTAGGATGAAGATAGATGAGAATAAGATTACAGGCATCCCTGCAATGAAACCATCACGAATCGCTCGCAAATATTTGTTTCGAGAAATCTTTTCAAAGAAAGGTTTCCCTTTTTCAATCAGTTCAATCAGTTTATTCATTATTTCGCTCCTCTTTTATATAGTTCAATCAGATGGTGAATCACGTCTTTTAATAGGATCGTTGTCATGAGATGGTCTTGACCATGCATCATGGTAATGCTATAGGGGATTTCTTCTCCTGCTGCTTCATGCGCTAGCATGGTCGTTTGAGATTTGTGAGCCTCAGCGATACAGGACCCTGCTTCTTCTACTAAGGATTCTGCTTTAGCAAAATCACCATTTTCAGCAACTTTTAAGGCTTCCACTAATTTTGATCGAGCGTCACCGGCATAAGCGACAATTTCAAACCCAAGTAATTGGACTTCTTCTTTATTCATGTTGGTTCCTCCTTATGATACCTTTTGAAAATTTTTATAATAGACGTTGAATATGAAGGGCTAAATAGACTTTTTCATTAGGAGATATCTTAGCTCCTGTCTGTTCAGCGATGGTTTGGTAGATTTGATGACTAATCTCATAAGCCTTTGGATAACTTAGCTGAATCAGTTGTTCCATCTCGCTCAAACCTTCTGGATCTTCTCTTCCCTTATCTAGCGAATCTAGGAAATAATTGAGATGGATCATAAAGCGATCATAGAAATGACTGTTTTCTTCTTTCCGTTTCAAGCCATTTTGAGCTAGTTTTTCTTCTACAGCTTTCAAAATAACTTGTCGGTCCTGGACATCTGGATCTTGCTCATGAATCATTTCCCCTTGTGCATTAATGAAATGATAAGCGATGCGATTCACTTCATCGTCAGGAAATTGATCCAAGAGCCGCTTTCGAAAGATCTCAATCGCTTCTTTTGCGATTTTATAGGGAATCGGATGCATAGCAGACACATCAGGAAGGTCACTGTATTTATATCTTCCCTGTTGAACTGCCTGGTAAGAACAAAAGATGTGATCTGTTAATGTCACATAGATATATTCTTGAACAGGATAGGCATATTTCTTAGACAAGGTATCAATCACTTCATAAGTGGTTGTAATGAAATCAAGAGGAACATCCTTTAGAAGGGCCATAAAGTTTTCTCTTGACTCATCCGTATTTAAACGAAATACTTTTTCGACCTTATCATCAGCTACTAGATCATTTTTCTTTTTCCCAAATGCAATCCCACTCCCAATAACAATCAACTCTTGTTGTAGTTCATTTTGAACCAAAGCAACATTATTGTTCATTGGATGGATAATACGATACATGAGGCTCTCCTTTGTAAAATTTGTTAAAAGCAAATAAAAATGACCACGAAGCAACCGAAAAAACTAGCCTACACTAATTGTTCAGTCTACTTGTGGTCACGCCTAATCTAACTTAGTAACGCTCACTGCTATTCAACTTATGAACTTATTCTATCATAAGTTTTTTGTTTTGTAAACCCTTACAGCGAAAATTTTTAAACATTTTTTTATAAAAATAAACAAGATCTTAAAATAATGAAGAACATTGGAAGGAATTGCTTTCTTCCAATGTTCTAACTGTTGCTTTAGGAGGCAATCATCATTTGAATCTTATACGCGTTCTGTCCAAGGTGTTGCTACTTTAGCCAAGACTGCGTTCAATTCTTCAATATTTTGACGCCCTTCTGTACGAAGCCATTCACGAGCAGCTGCTTCTCCATCTTTGATGTAAGCTTCTACTGAACCTGCCCATGTCGCACGTCCACAAAGAACACCGTTGAAGTTTGCACCTGATTCGTGGGCAAATACAAGAGTTTCTTGGAAGAGCTTAGCTGATACACCTGCACTGAGGTAGATGTATGGAAGGTTGGTCGCTTCTTCTTGTTCTTTGAAGAAAGCAGCTGCTTCTTCACGACTATAGACAACTTCTCCTTCTCCAAATCCTTCCACGAAGTTCACATTAACTGGAACTTCCACTTTCAAGACATCGATATTGAAACGAGGATCTGAGAAGACTTTCATAGCCTCAATCACCTTACGAGGTTTCACTTTTGCATATTCAGCAGAGGTTGCATCTGCAATTCCTTCATCATAAGCCAAGATTTCAAGGAAGAATGGAATGTCTTCTGCCACACATTCTGAACCGATGCGTTCGATATAAGCTTGTTTTTCTTGGTTGAGTTCATCTGCACTGTCTACATCATAGTAGAGCAAGAACTTCACAGCATCTGCGCCTTGTTCTTTGATGCGTTTTGCTGACCAAAGGTTCAAGCAGTCAGGCAAGCGTTTGGTGCTAGACGTATCGTATCCTGTCTTTTCGTATGCGAGCAAGAGTCCTGCATCTTTGTCCAAGGCTTTCGTAGCTGGCAAACCATATTCTGGGTCCAACAACATAGAGGAAGCATATTTTGTCAATTCATCTGCTACAAGGACTTTCAATTCTTCCATTTGTGCTACTGTTGGTTCTGTGTCTTGATATTTGGCCATCAAGCGTTTCAAAGCTCCACGTTGGTCGAAGGCCAAAGCTGAAATGACACCATCTTTTGTGCTGAGACGTTCCAAATAGTTGCGTTTTTGTTCTGTTAATACCATTTTATACCTCTTTTACGATTAATTGTTGATACAAGGCATCATAGTGCCCCATGTTGACATGTCCTGTTTGTGCTTCTTGCGCATTTAACATTCCAAGAACATTTGCTTTCTTGAGCAAATCTGCGTCACTCTCATGATGATAGAGACCAGATGCAATCCCTGCAACAGTCGAATCACCCGATCCAACTGGATTGACGACATCGATCATAGGAATATCTACCTTATAGAAGACATCCCCATGCTTAGCGAAAGCGCCATTTGCACCAAGGGAGACAATCACCCATTCGATGCCATCAAAGAGAGAATCCTGAAGAACTTCTTTTAAGTCTTCCACATTCTTACTCACTTCTTTTCCTAACAACTGAGATAATTCTTCATTGTTTGGTTTAATGACCGTAGGCTTGACAGTTGCTTGAATGGCAGCTTCTAAAGAAGCTCCCGAGCAATCGAGTACGACTGGTTTCCCAGCTTCCCTTGCAATCTTGACAAGGCTAGCATAGTAGTCCACTGGTAAACCAGCAGGGAGACTTCCAGAGATGGCAACAACCTCTACTTGGTCAACCAAGTGACGATAATGGTCGAGAAAGTCTTTCCCTTCTTTCTCAGAAATGGTTGGACCTTTTTCTAAGATTTCTGTTTGCTTGCCTTCGTGAAGGATGGCGATACAATTACGTGTATCACCAGCAATTTCAAAGAAACGTTCCTCTATCCCTTCTCCTAAATGATCGAGAATGAATTGCCCCGTCCGACCACCAAGTAGGCCAGTCGCTGCCACTGGATCCTTTATCTCAGAAAGTACACGGGTAACATTGAGACCTTTTCCACCAGCTGTCTTACTCACCTCAGCTACACGATTGACTGTATCCAACTGGAGTACATCCAAAGGATAAGAAATATCAATCGAAGGGTTCATCGTGACCGTTAATATCATACGTCACCTCTTAGTCGTGGTATTCACCACGGTCCCATTTTTCAAGGAATTCTGTAAAGAAATCAGCATCCGCTTGATGAGCATTATGGGTTTCCACATGTTGGATCTTAGCGATCAATTTTTTATTTTCTTCAGTTGGTTTGTATTCAGCGTGGATGAATGCTTCAATGATATCGCACATGAGCAATTCACCAGTAATTTTACCACCAAACCCGATGACATTCGCGTTCAATTCTTCTTTTGCATAGAGAGCAGTTGTCATATCGCGTACCAAGGCAGAACGGATACCAGGTACTTTGTTAACAGCATTGTTAATCCCAACACCAGTACCACAGATACAAACACCAAGATCTGCTTGGCCACTTGCTACGGCTTCACCGACTTTCTTACCAAAGATTGGATAGTGGGTACGTGTATGGTCATAAGTCCCAAAGTCGAGCACTTCGTATCCTTTTGATTTCAAAAAATCAGAAACAGCCATTTTTTCATTTGTCACAATGTGATCACAACCAATTGCAATTCTCATTTGAATTCTCCTCTCATTAGCACATCTTATTCAACATATCAACACGGATTTGGTGACGGCCACCGTCGTATTTACCATTGACGAAGCCTTTGGCAATATTTTTCGCCAATTCATCTCCAACAATTTCAGCTCCCATGGTAATCATTCGAGAATTGTTGTGTCCACGTGTCATATAAGCAGAACGTTCATCTGAAACTTCTGCTGCCACCATTCCTTTGATTTTAGTCGCAACCATAAATGGACCAGCTCCATAAGCATCAATCACGATTCCAAGATTTTGATCGTTTTTGTTCACTTCGCTCGCGACTGCAAGTGTCACATCTACAAAATCTTGACCTTCAGCGGTTACATCTACAACATCGAAGTTTTCTTTTACAAGAAACTCTTTCACGAGATCTTTTAATCTTAATCCTGCAGCATCTGCACCAATTACAATAGACATGTCCTGTCCTCCTTTTGTTTGTTTCAGCAAATATTCCTGTTGTTAATTTTTCACAAAGAAACATTTTCTTACTTTTGATATTATATTACACCTATTTTGAACGAAAGTCAACATTAAATTGTTTATTTTCGAACATTTTTTAAAAATAAAAACACCATATCTAGAAAAGATATGGTGTCAGTTTTCAAACTACATGGAACGATTATTTTGCATTTGCAGCATATTCTTCGTTACGTTTGATCATTTGTTTTCTGTACCAAGCGAAGATTCCGATATAGAATGCCAAGAAGACAACTACACCAAGGATAGCTTTGATATCACCAGTTGTTGCGTTACCGATTGTCCAACCGAGCAATTTTTCAACTGGTCCTTCAAGAGTTGAGTGAGTGATCAATTGAGTAGAAGCTACCCCTTTAGGGAAGGCATCAACACTCTTAGCCAATTGAGTTGCAAATGGTGCAATCAATGTACCTGAAAGAAGGAAGAGTGGCAAGAGAAGGCTTCCGAAGATGATCATACGGATCAATTTACCGCGTGTTACAACCAACAAGGCTGGAGTTACACCCATAGCGATGATACCTGCAAGTGGCAAGATACCATTTCCGACTTTAGAAAGAAGCACTGCTTCGATCAACATGATTGGCGCAAGTACGTTGGCACAAGCCCAGATTTCAGCACGACCAGCGATAAATGGCCAGTCCAAACCGATGTTGAATTTACGTCCTTGAAGACGTTTCGTAGCAACGTTTGTAATACCTTGTGACAATGGTTCTACCGCTGCGATGAACCAAGAACCGATTAATGAGAACAATTCCAAGCAGACACCGGCAGTCAAACCAAGGCTCAACCAACCTTTAATAACCAATTCCCATTTATCAGCATCAGCAACATTAGCAACTGGATGTGGAGTACCCATGATACCGATGACGATACCAAGTAGGAAACCAATAAAGAATTTAGATCCCCAGAAACCGATCTTCTTGTTCAATTTAGCTGCGTCGAAGTCGTATTTATCAAGACCTGGGAAGAATTTGTCAAAGATTTTATCAAAGACCATGATGATTGGGTTCATCATGTAGTTCATGTGAGTAGATGTCATTGGTGATGAACTTGGTGCATTCAACAAATCATCAAATGTTGGTTTCATCAAGTCTGAGTTGATGATCTTCATGATCCCAACAAGAACGACTGCAAGAGTGGCAACGAAAAGAGAAACTCCTGCGCTAACTCCATTTTTATCAGCATACCATTTGATCAAAAGACCAGTGATAGACAAGTGCCAGATATCGAAGATATCGACGTCAAGCGTATCCGTTTTCTTGATCGCAAGCATGATAACGTTGACGATCAACATAATCAACAAGAAGTAAAGTGTCCAGGCAGACCCCCAAGTAATGGTCGCAAGAGGCGCCCAACCAACGTCTGTGATATTCAATTGAATACCAGTATTCTCAACGAATTTTGCAAGAGATGCTGAGAAAGCTCCATTCAACATACCGATGATAGCACCGATACCAGTAAGGGCGATGGCAAGTTTAATACCACCTTCAAGGGCTTTAGAGAATTTCACTCCAAATAAGAGAGCCAATAAAGTCAAGACGATCAACATGATGATCGGAGCACCCATGTCTAGGATGGGTTTGAAAAATTTATTGGCAAAATCAATAATGCCATTCATAATAAATCCTCCCGATTTATGAATTTTTTTGTAATTTACAGCAGAAAGTGTTCCCAATTTTATAATTGGATAACGCTTACAATCACGTTTAAAAAAATATTAACTTAATCCATGTTCTTTAATGGCAGCTTCAATGTTATCAAAGACTGGCGCACTCATCGCTGGAATACGGAACAAGATTGGTCCTGCTTCTACCACTGGAATACCAGGATCGAATCCCAAATCAGTTGCAGCAATTGGAGTAAAGATGTCATAACCAGAAATCAAATCTTCATTGACGTCTTTGACCATGACAGCGTCACAACGCACATCATAACCACGGTTTGACAACTCTTCTTCCAACGCATTCTTAATTTGGTGGCTAGAGTTAACACCTGCACCACAGGCAGCTAAAATTTTAATCATTTGGATGTCCTCCATTATAAATATTTACGAATGTTTTAGGAAATAGTTTCCGTAATGTATTGATAAAGCTTATCTTCACTATCTAATTTTGATAGAGCTTCGATATTTCCATTGGATGTAAAGAAATCCATCAGTTGAGCCAAAATATTGGTTTGGCTTGAGCTCGTATTATTGATAATAAAGAATAAGAGTGAAACTTGAACTTCCTTATCTGGAGCAATCATATTATGGAAGGTTACGGGTTGATCCAAACGAACCACGACCACATTCTCAGTAAGATTATGGACAATGTCTGTGTGTGGGATCGCCACATTCGGTAAGTCCTTACCAAGAAATTCCATGTCTAATCCAGTCGGGAATGACTTTTCACGCTCAATCAAAGCGGAACGATAGGTTGGTGTCACAATCTGTCGCTCTTCCAATAAGATTGCTACCTGCTCAAAGAGATCTGTTTGATCCTTGGCATGTAGACAAAACACAAGATCTTTGTTAAAGAGTTGATTTAATCCCATTGTTGCCACCTCCTTATCTAACTATTTATTTATAGCTTCAGTATATCACTATATTGATTGAATGTCAATCATTTTTTGTCGTATTTTGTTTATTTTTGTTTATATTACCCTTTAAAGCGCTTCCTAACTGTCATTTTCTAACATCCTTAAAAAAGTAAAAAGAGAGTGGGACAGAAATCGGTAATTCGTTAGAATTCGATTTCGTCGTCCCACCTCCGCACAGTTGAGTAGGGCTGTAAAAGCTGATGAAATCAGCGTAGTAGAGCCCACTCAACCACTGCGTCTTGCTCGACAATCCAAAAATAATTGAGAGGCTAGGACTTTTGTCCCAGCCTCTTGATCTTAAATGATTTTCGTATACAAGGCGTATTTGTCTTTGATCTTCTTTGGAATACTATCATCGGTAATAATGGCATTCAGATCTTCCACACGATAGAAACTGTAGAAGGAATAACTATCAAACTTGCTGTTATCAGCTACCACATATTTCTCTATTGCATTGTTCAGAATAATGGCATTGCCATTTCCTTCTTCTTCATTAGCTGTAGAGACACTATGGCCATCGATTCCATTGACCCCGATGAAGGCTTTAGAAACCTTAATTTCTTTCAAGAGTTTATTGGCAAATTGACCGACAAAGGTTTGTGTCTTTACCCGGTAGCGACCACCAACTAAGATCAGGTCATAATTTGGGAAATCCTTGAGCTTCTCAAAAATAGGGAGAGAGTTGGTGACGATGCTAATTTCTTTCCCTTCCAAATAATCTCCGATAAAGTCTGTTGTTGTACCAGAGCCAATAAAAACGGTATCCCCATTTTCGATCAAGTCTGCACATTTTTTTGCAATGCTTCGTTTCTCATCAATATTGATCAGATTTTTTTCACTGTGAGAAGCTTCTAATAAGCTATCTTTGACTTTTTTGTGGGCCCCACCATGTACACGAACTAAAAGACCTTGTTTTTCAAGATCGATCAGATCGCGACGAATGGTCATGTCTGTCACCCCAAAAAGTTCCTTGAGCTCTTTGACCGATACCACACTTTTTCGATCCAGTTCCTGAAGAATTTCAACATGTCTGCTATCTTTCATGGTACTACTTCCATTCCTACTATATTTGTCTCTATTATACTACATTTTTCAAAAAACACAAATTCAAACATTATATTAACAAGAGTAAACATGATATTTTTAAATAAATAAAAGAAAAAAAGCCTTCCGTTAATCCGGAAAGCTTTGATTTATGCTATTTCTAGCTTCCTCACCTTTGGATCAAGGCTCGGGATAAAAAGGTTCACTGAACCTTTTTATTTTGCGATTGGGTAAACAGAAACTTGTTTTTTATCGCGACCTTTACGTTCGAAGCGTACTACGCCTTCAACTTTTGCGAACAAAGTATCGTCTCCACCACGTCCAACGTTCACACCTGGGTAGATGTGAGTACCGCGTTGACGGTAAAGGATAGATCCACCTGTTACAGTTTGTCCATCAGCTGCTTTAGCTCCAAGACGTTTTGCTTGTGAATCACGTCCGTTTGATGTAGAACCTCCACCTTTTTTGTGGGCGAAAAGTTGCAAGTTAGCAAGATTCAATTTCAACATAATTGTTTTCCTCCATGTTAGTTTTCTGTGATAACTCTTGTTTGGACGAACTCTGAAGAGTTCTCCGATAAGTTTGCCATCCCTAAGAAAAATGATTCAAAGAATAGTTGGGTCATTTCTCTTTGATGTGGTGGAATATCTGTCGGGATTGTGACCCGAAGGAAGCCACCTTCTTCTTCGTTTAATTCTAGATCCGGTTCGTAGCCTGCAAACTTCTCAACAGAGTTGACAAAGTTAATGGCTAGAGTCGAAACCGATGCACACACGACATCAAAGCCGTATTCACCGCTTCCAGCGTGCCCAGTGATTTCTGCACTCCTCAGCTCGCCATCTTCGGCTCGTTCAAAGACTGCTTGTATCATGTGTTCTCCTAAAAATTAAGCGTTGATAGCGTTGATGACAACTTTAGTGTAAGGTTGACGGTGACCTTGTTTACGGTGGCTACCTTTTTTAGGTTTGTACTTGTAAGTAACAACTTTCTTTTGTTTTCCTTGTTTTTCAACAGTTCCAACAACAGTAGCTCCTGAAACAAGTGGAGTTCCGACAACAGTGTTTTCACCACCAACAAGAACAACTTCGTTAAATGTAACTTCTTGACCAGCTTCAACGTTCAATTTTTCAACGTAGACTGCTTGACCAACTTCAACTTTAACTTGTTTTCCGCCAGTTTTAATGATTGCGTATGTGCTCATTATGCACCTCCTATGTATTTTGGGTTTCCCCGTATTTTTGTGAAGACTCGCCTAGCATCGTGGGACGAACCACTTACTCTCATGAAAATGAGCGACGATGATCGAGCGGTTGCACAGGCATGTGCATAGTCAACTCTCTAAGTATATCACTTCTATCAGACAAAGACAAGTATTTTTGCGCTTTGAAAGCGAATTTTCTTTGAAAAATCTATTTTTTATATCTTGTAGTTTAAGATCGCATTCAAAACCGGCTTTCATCTACTTATCCTTAAATTTAAAGTCATTAAAGCTCATTTTGGCTTTAGACGAATCGTTCATCCCCTTCATTTTTTCTTCTTGTTCCTTAGTAATTTTTATCGGAATCGCTGCAGCAGTATTGGGTTTTAACACACCCGATTCGCTCACTTCATAGTCAACTGTGACATCTTTAAAAAGTGGCTCTCCATCATATTCCAAATTCAGGACAAAGGATCCATCACGATCGATGGTTGTGGTGGTACGATTCACAATAAAGAATAAGGCGAAGCGATTTTCCTCATTTCCAAAGGTATATCCTGGAAAAAAGACAAATAATTTTCCAGCTTCTCCAAGCGTTGGATGTTCCTTGATAAATTTCTCAGACGCTTCCAAAACTTCGTTGTCCTGGTCTTTATACTGCTCGGCCCTGACAAATGTGAGGGGTTCTTTTTTCTATTGCTTGATTGGCTAGTCTTCTCTTCTTTTTTCGGGCCAGTAAACGATACTTTGACACAGCCTGTCAACAGAAGCAAACTTGTCATTAATACGATAATTTTTTTCATCTTGTCTCCTTTAAGTTGGTTAGAAAAAGAGGCTGGATACGCCCAGTCTCTCCTATAGCAAATCCTCAATCAGGTCATCAACCTCGTCTTTTTCTACTTTTGGTGTGATCTCTGTTACGATGATGCCTGCTACAGCTCGCTCAACTAAGGCTTCCACATCCAACCGTTGCTCATACTGCTCTGCATTTTTGAGTTTCGGATTCGTCTTTGGACGATCTGGTGCAAAGATGGTACAACAGTCTTCAAACGGTTGGATAGAGATTTCAAAGGTATCAATCTCTTGGGCAATATCTATGATTTCCAACTTGTCCATGGTCACCACCGGACGGATAACTGGTGTATTGGTTACCGCATTGATGGCCTGCATACTCTCTAAGGTTTGACTAGCCACTTGTCCTAAGCTTTCACCATTGATAATCACCAAACCACCGCGAACCTCGCGAATACGATCTGTGATGCGCATCATAAAGCGGCGGGTCAAGGTCATGAGATAAGCTTCCGGTGCTTTTGCCTTGATTTCCTCTTGGATCTCTGTGAAGGGCACTTCGATAAATTGGATATTGCCCCCAAACTTGGTCAACTTCCGTGTTAAGTCATGGGCTTTTTTCAAGGCACCTGGGCTGGTATAAGGGGGCTCGCAAAGTGAACCGCCTCGATATCCACCCCACGCTTCAAGGCTAAGTAGCCAGCTACTGGAGAGTCGATCCCACCAGATAGCATGAGCATCCCTTTCCCAGAAGTCCCAACTGGAAGACCTCCTGCTCCCTTAATGGTTTCATAAGAGATGTAGGCTGCTTCTTCTCGGATTTCGACTTGCAGGTTGATATCTGGTTTTTTCATTTGGGCCTGAATGGTTGGAATGGCTTCAAAGACAGCACCACCCAAGGTTTGATTGAGTTCACGGCTATCGAGTTCAAAAGTGTGATCGCTACGCTTACTTGAGATTTTAAAGGTCAAGCCGTCCTTGTAAATCTCCTTCATAATCCCTTGCACCGCAGCTTTCAAGGCTGGGACTGATTTTTCAATCTTGTAAACAGGTGAAAAATTTTGGATCCCAAAAACTTGCTTGAGGGATTCTGCCACCGGCTCATAATCCGTCCCATGTAGATAAGCATGGGCCCGATCGCGGTCCGCTGTCACTTTGACAGCCGGATAAATAGATAAAACATCTTGGATATTATTGCGAAGTTTATTGATGAAACGCATGCGGTTTTTCCCTTTAGTAGAAAGTTCTCCATAGCGAATCATAATTTCTGAATAGGTTAAGGTCATATTGATTTCCTTCTATATTTAACGTACTTTTCGTGTTTGTTCGTAAATCAGTTTGAACTTGGTCAAGAATTGCTCGACTTGGCTCATGTCATTTTCAGTATCGAGACTCAAGCGAACAGCTGTCTGTGCAATACTCTTGTCCACTCCCATGGCAATCAAGGTACCAGCTGGTTTTCCAGCCTTGGACGAGCAGGCACTGGTGGTCGAGATGTAAATATCAAACTCTTCAAAGGCATGGACCACTACTTCACCACGAACTCCCTTGATCCCGAAAGTCAAGATGTGAGGGGCAAAGTGATCCTCACCAGAAAAGACAGTGACATCTGGATAGTTGGCCAATTCTTTGCGGATGACTTCTTTCATCTGCTGGGTCTTGCTGGCAAAAACTTCTTGGTTTTCCATAGCTAAGCGTAGGGCTTTTGCGGTTGCTGCGATACCTGCCACGTTCTCAGTTGTCGAGCGCATTTCTTTTTCTTGACCTCCACCCGTTAAGAGGGGTGTGATCTTTTTGCCTTCCTTGATGTAGACAAAGCCAACTCCACGAAGACCATGGAATTTGTGACTAGAGAAGGTCGCAAAGTCCACTCGCTCTGGTAGATAAACTTCTGTTGCTACCTTGGCTAAAGCTTGAACCGCATCGACATGGAAACTAATCGTTGGGCGATCTTCTAGGAGAGCCGCAATTTCATGGATGGGCTGGATGGAGCCAATCTCATTGTTGACGGCCATGACAGAGACCAAGGTCGTATCTGGACGGAGAAGACTAGCCAAGGCATCCACCTTGACAAAGCCACGCGCATCCACTGGAGCATAATCCACTTCGAATCCCTGCGTCTTTAACCAAGCAGCCGATTCCTTGATAGCGGGATGCTCGATGTCAGAGACAATGATATGCTTTCCATAAGGAGCTTTCTCAAAGGCGACACCCTTGAGGATCCAGTTGTCCCCTTCGGTCCCACCAGACGTGAAGTAAATTTCCTCAGCTTTCTTGCCAATTAACTCTGCAATCTGTTTTCTAGAAGCCTCTAAAATACGAGTAGCTTGACTACCTAGATTGTGCAAACTAGAAGGGTTCCCCAAAATCCGAGTGGCCACTTCTGTATAGGTCGCTAGGGCCTCTGGATAGGGTTTGGTCGTTGCTGAATTGTCAAAATAAATCATGTCCTACGCATCCATCACTTTCTTTTTACGTAACTTCTATTTTATCATTTCTAACCGCTTGGGACAAGGATTTGATAAAGAGAGATGAGGTAAAATCACTCCATAAAATTCAGTTCTTTTTAGACATTTTTCAGAAAATGACTTATAATAGGAAAGTGTTAAAAAACAATTTTTGATAGAAAGAGAATGAACATGTCACAATATTCAAGAAGCAACAAAAACCAAAAAACTGAGGATACTACAGATTCTAGACCCTCACGTGGTGAAAAAGTCAAACAAGGCCTATCCGTATTTCAAACAGTTGTAGCTACGATTGCTAGTCTTTTAGGGATTATCGTCACTTCCTTTACCATTATGAGCCTGCTCAATAAAGACAATCAAAAGACAGAAGATAAACCATCTAGCAGCACCAGCGTCGTCGTGGTCCACGATAAGGGATCTGACTCAAGCGCTACCAATACAGATGCTAATACCAATACGCAAACCGATTCAAGCAATACAGATGCTAGTTCACAAAAAGAAACCGATAGCTCATCCGCTACAGACACCAGTTCATCTGCCGCACAAGACCAAGGTTCCACCGCAACAGACAGTGGCGCAGATACAGCATCATCCGGAACCAACTAAAAAATCAGTAAGGACAACCTTACTGATTTTTTTTGGATTTCGATTCCAGCTTTTTCTGATTTTTATAGAATGCATCTATTTCATTGTCATACTCCCATTTGAGCTTTGAGCGCTCTTCCTGGATTTGATCCAATTGTTCAAAGACGTCCCGTCGAAATCGTTCACTATTTTCATCCATTTGGAAAAAATAAGTATGAACTTCTGCAGGTAACTCACCTTCTGCCATGCGATAGACTTCTTCTTTCAACAGGTCCGTTTGCTGTAGAAAATAAGAGAGATCTTCTTCAAGAGATTCCTCTTTTTTCTTTAACTGTTTCATTTTGCTATCAAATTCAAGTTCTAATTTATAAAGATCTTCCTTCATCTTCTGTCAATTCTCAATTTCTTAGCGGACTAGTAAGTTCTGGTTTACTCACTTTAGATAAATAGTCTTTTGCTGCAGTTGCGGCTTGCCCCTCAAGACCATCCGTGATATTTTCACTGTAAGTCTTTTTTGCATAGTTTTCTAATTCCTCTGCTTTTATATGCAGTCTTGCTTGGAGAGATATATTCTTTAGCTTTATAGTGTTCACTGCTACTACAACAGCCGCTTTTATTGCCAATCTCTGTTGTGCTTTCAGTCCTTCCAGTATTTTTTCATTCATAAACGGTAAACTTATTGGCATCGTTTCCTCCTTCTTTTATGATAGGGATCCAAAAATATCAGCAGCGCCTTGTTCGTCAACCTCTACAAGTTTCTGTGCACATTGAATCATACTCTTTGAGAAGCCACTCATTTTTTCTTTGTAGTTCTTTAAATTACTTTTATCGGTCTCCGCAATTCCGCTATCCCACAAATGTTCAAAAGTCAAGTCAGTCATTAAACTTTCTCTTTCACTTATTGACAATGCCCATCCCAATCCAAAAATAACATTTCTAGATAATTCGACCGAAGCTTTTACATTTTCTTCCGCAGTCGTGATCATTTTCTCTGTTTCTGACACCTTCTGCTCAATATCTGCATCTGCCAATTGAACTGCTGCATATAACAATTCTGTGCGAAGTAAGATTCGCTCCGCATAGCTCCCAGCACTTTTAATTCTGTTGTGCAAATTATTAGGATTCTTGAGGTCTAAATTTTTTCGATCCCATTCCAAAGAAGCTTTCTGAGCATCTTTTATAATTTTATCATATTGATTTTGATAATCATAGTATAGCCACGCCAGATCTGGGAGATTGGAAGCAATCATTACGATCGCGTCACCATCTATTCCTAAACCAGAAAGCCCATCAAAAAAATCATCGTAATTATGCCAGAAATCTTTACTTCCTTTTTGTATTAGGGAAGCAAATTTACTAAATTCCTCTGGACTCATCGTTACGATTCGGTTGATTGTTTTTCTAGGAATGTATTCCTTCAGTTTATCAATTTTTTCTCTATTAAGTTTTGCAAGTCTCTGACCTGCAACTAACAACTCTGGATGATAGGATTCCGATGCAGTTAGGATATTCCCATAACTATCTATTTGATAGGCACCAAAATCATGGGAAGAATACTTGTCCGTCATACTAGTATACTTAATCGGGACAACTACATTGACTTGGCCAAGTTGTTGCTCCCAAGGTCTATCCCGATTGAGCATACTAACTGGATCAAAAGGGTTCACATAATAAACAATTTTTTCATCCAATAATTTCAGTTTTCTGGGCTATATCCTGCTTTTATCAAGCTCAACGTTGTATCTGGTCCATCAAAAAGAACAGCTT
>NZ_CM002128.1:827529-831195 GCF_000448565.1 Streptococcus sp. HSISM1
CTATATCCTGCTTTTATCAAGCTCAACGTTGTATCTGGTCCATCAAAAGAACAGCTTTCCCAATGTGGTTTAATTCCGAATCATCTAATCCTGCTAAACCTTGAACAGATACCATTGTTCCAAGTGAATGAGCTGTCACATCCATCTTAGCATCCGGGGCAGCTTTTTCTTCTAATTCAGCGATCTTTTCTTTCATACCTTTTGTAGCATACTGTGCTTGAGGAACGATCGCATCCGTAAGAGCAAAAGCTGCATCATTATTGATCCAATCTTTGGAATTAAACTCCTTTAAATCTTCATCCAAAATATTTGAGAAATCAATACCAAAACCGTCACTTCCACGAATCGAAAAATACGTCTGGTGAGTATTCGCATTGATCGTCTCAGTATCTGTGACATAATAGGCATTGTATCCTGTTTCTTCATCTTCTAATAACTTTTTACTATCCGGTTGAAGATAAACCTTGCCACCATTCGGTAGATCCGTACCGCCGCCTTTAGTGGTTTGCCCCTTATATTTTCCGGATAACGAAAAATCAAAAATTACAGATTCCCCATTTGTAATTTTTTTCATTTGTTCATCATTTAATTCATCCGTGGGAAAATTTTTCGGGCGGTGATGATAAGCACTTTCAGCTATATTTGCATGCATATTATCAAAAGTTTTCAAATTCCAATTGTTATCAGCCATTAAGAATATCTCCAATCATTACTATAAAAAATGTTATTACGGAAAATTCGAACCAGAAATTGAATCTATTGAAATTGGATTCTCGATATTTGGTTTTGGGACAATAAAAAAGAATAACCGTTGATTTCCGCATCATCCGCTCCGTAGACTTTCAAGCGTATGTCAAATCCAGATTCCGTAAAAGCACCACTGTCACCTACTTTCACGCTATCCCAGTCATACTTGACCCAAACAACTTCTGGATCATTCTCCTTTATGTAGTTCGTGATTTCTGACTCATGTTTTTTTAAAAAGTCGACTTGTTTTTGCTTCTTTGCTTCTTTGGTTGATGAAGAAACTGGATTTTTTTCTTGCTTCGCATCTTCTTTATGTTCCACGGTACATCCTCCTATACTTAGTAGTGCTACAATTGATGCAACTGTTATCATGATTTTTCGACTTTTCATGAGTCCTCCTATCATTATGTACAGATTATTCTCTAAAATTTCCACCTGTCATTTCTCATAACAAACTTATTGTAATAGTCATTCTCTCAACTCATACTATTATCTGCTAATTTCTATTCTAAGATTGGAAACTAGATAAATATTATTTTAATTATTATAGCATTTATAGTTTGAAAATCAAGTTATCTCACTAGATAGAGATTTTTAAATACGAGTTAATTGAGTATTTAATGATAATCATCAAATCTTTAAATTAAAGAGCTATGATGTAGGTGACAATTTGCACTATTGGTCTATTCCTTACACATAGCACGTTTTTCGCCTATCATTTTAAATTTCAATTACTCAAGTAATCTCCCCCCTATGTGAATGTCGGATCCTACATACATCTCATCTAAATTTAATGTATTGTCATCATTAATTGGGATATCTACTCCCCAACCCGATTCTTCAATATTATTTATACGTCCATAAACATTCATATAATATTCAGGAGTTGTAAGTCCACCATCACTCCATTGTGTATGATCCCAATCAATCTGAACGGATTCAACTTTTGAATTTTGTGCTTTGACTAAATCAATGACCTTCTGTTCGTGTTCTTTTAGGTAGTCCAGTTGTTCTTTTTTATGTCTCCTTCTGGTTTTTGTACGACTTTCTTTGGAGATGAGGTCGTTATCTTCTGTTCGGGTCTTTTGGTCAGTGGCATGATTTTTCCTCCAAGAAAAACCAGTCCTAGGATCGGTAACAAAATAATCAAAAATAGTTCCATTTGTCTCTTCATAAATCCTCCTTACAGGCTTTGAATCTTCCAGTTCTTACTCAATATTATCACCCTTAATACTAATATGTTGGCCCATACTGAATGTCATCTTTTGATCAGAATCAAATACGACATCCACTCTCCATCCTGAATCTTCAAGTTGATTGACGGTACCAAAAATTTCTATGACCTCATCTCCACCTTGTGGTGTCCCATTTCCACCCTCAATCCATTGCGTTTCGTCCCAATAAATTTGAACAGATTCAATCTTTGAACTCTTTGATTTCACAAAATCGACGATTTCTTGCTCGTGATCTTTGAGATAAGCAAGTTGCTTTTGTTTGAGCACTTCTCTATCTTCTTTGGTGGAGGAAGAGGTGATAGTTTGTGCTTGTTTCGTATGAGCTTTTTGCTTTACCGTACAACCTCCAATACTTGTGAAAATAAGCATTAAAGCTAATAACTTAAGTGTACATTTCATTTTACTTTTCATTTTCCTCCTAACACTAATACTTCTATTTACTTAGGAAAAAATTTTCCAGCCACCATTTTCCTCGATATAGATATCATTAAGCATGCCCATTTTTTTGATAGTTGGTATGCTATTTTGATCTTCTAGATAAAAATCAACGGAGAATTTTGTATTTTCTAATTGATTAATCTTACCAGAAATAGATAAATTGTATCCACCACCCTGAGGCGTTCCGTTTCCAGACTCTTCAATTTGCATACTGTTCCAATCAATCTGAACGGATTCGACTTTCGGATTTTGGGCTTTCACAAAATCGACGATTTCTTGCTCATGTTCCTTGAGAAAAGCGATTTGCTCTTTTTTTATCTCTTCTTCTGATTTTTGTACGACTTTCTTTGAAGATGAGGCTGTTATCTTCTGTTCGGGTCTTTTGGTCAAATTCATGATTTTTCCGCCAAGAAAAACAAGTCCTAGTATCGGTAACAGAATAATCAAAAATAGTTCCATTTGTCTCTTCATCTCTTCTTCTCCAATCATTTCTTTCGTACTGAATGAGCCAGTCTCTTTCCTAACTATTATAGCATCTTTCATTTGAATCTCAATCTAACTAACTAGTTAGAGACTTTATGTAGCAATCACAAAAGAACTCGCGAGGTTCTGCTAGAATATAAACAATCCTTTTTTACAAATAACACCTAGGTGTTGCTAAAAATTCAAATGTTGCATTTTTGTAGAGTATCTAAATATATAATGAAACTTTCCGCTGTGAGAAAAGTGCTAGAAACACCATTGTTTCTAGCACTCGGGAGTTTTGAAACTTTAGGTTCAAAACTAAGTCATGGAACTTCCTGGATTGCTGAAATCATCCACTGGATAATTTCACCTAACGTCCGTACTCACTTAAGGAAAGTTTCTAAAAAGAAATCATCTTCAAATAAAAAGGAACCCGAAGGTTCCTTTTGTGTTATTTTCGATACATCTTGACCTGGAGGTAAAGATCGTTATAGACTCCAAGCAATTTCTTGCCTAATTGTTGATAGACTTCCAAATGGTCCAGTGTTTCATCGCTTGGATAGAAGGATTGGTCATCTTGGATTTCTTTTGGCAACATGGCTTTGGCTTTTTTATTTGGCGTTGAGTAGCCGACATAAAGAGCATTTTTTAAAGCATTTTTAGGACGAAGCATGAAGTTAATAAAGGCATATGCTGCTTCTTATTTTTCACGGTTTTTGGAATGACAATGTTATCAAACCAAAGGTTGCTGGCTTCAGTTGGGACGACATAGCGAAGATCC
>NZ_CM002128.1:832150-848658 GCF_000448565.1 Streptococcus sp. HSISM1
AGTGTTTCATCGCTTGGATAGAAGGATTGGTCATCTTGGATTTCTTTTGGCAACATGGCTTTGGCTTTTTTATTTGGCGTTGAGTAGCCGACATAAAGAGCATTTTTTAAAGCATTTTTAGGACGAAGCATGAAGTTAATAAAGGCATATGCTGCTTCTTTATTTTTCACGGTTTTTGGAATGACAATGTTATCAAACCAAAGGTTGCTGGCTTCAGTTGGGACGACATAGCGAAGATCCTTATTGGCTTCGAGCATTTGGCTGGCTTCTCCTGAGAAGGTCACCCCAATAGCCGCATTGTTTTGGATCATATAGCCTTTCATCTCATCAGCAACCAAAGCTTTGATGTTTGGCGTCAAGGTGTAGAGTTTATCTACTGCCTCTTGCAATTTCTTTGGATCCTTTTCATTGAGACTATAGCCCAAGGTATTGAGACCAATTCCCATGACCTCACGCGCACCATCGTACATCATAATGTCATTTCTGTACTCTTCACGCCAGAGATCTGACCAATGTTCAGGAGCATTTTTGACCATCTTGGTATTGTAGATAATCCCCAAGGTACCCCAGAAGTAAGGGACTGAATATTGGTTGCCCGGATCAAACGATTGGTTCAAGAGTTTTGGATCGATATTTTCCATCCCTTTGATCTTGGATTGGTCCAACTTTTCAACCAGATGCTCATCCATCATCTTGGCAATCATGTATTCACTAGGTATAGCAATATCGTAGGTGGTTCCCCCTTGCTTGATCTTGGTGTACATGGCTTCGTTGGAATCAAAGGTATCATATTGCACCTGAATCCCTGTCTCTTTTGTGAATTCCGTTAGCAATTCTGGATCGATATAATCTCCCCAGTTGTAGATGACCAACTTGTCACTATTCTTGGTATTCATGCTCGCTTCGATCTGGTGGCTAATTCCCCAGAGGACCAGAATGACAAGGACAATCCCAGTTAGGAATGAATAAAGTTTTTTCATGCTGCTTCCTCCTTTTCACGGGTAATAAAGTAATAACCGATGACCAAGAGCACACTAAAGAGAAAGACAAGGGCGGACAAGGCATTGATACTGAGAGAAATCCCTTGACGCGCACGGGAGTAGATCTCTACAGATAAGGTTGTAAAGCCATTTCCGGTTACAAAGAAGGTCACGGCAAAGTCGTCAAGAGAATAGGTAAAGGCCATAAAGTAGCCAGCAATAATGGCTGGTGTCAGATACGGCAACATGATCTCTTTGAGCATTTGCACTTGGGTAGCTCCCAAGTCATAGGCCGCATTGACCATATCTCGGTTCATTTCCTTGAGACGAGGCAAGACCATCAAGACCACAATGGGAATCGAGAAGGCCACGTGGCTAGCCAGAACAGATAGGAAACCTAGCTGGTACTTCACCGTCGTAAAGAGAATCAAGAAGCTGGCCCCAATCATAACGTCTGGTGCTACCATGAGAATGTTATTGATGGAGAGCAAAGGTCCTTCTAACTTCTTTTTCGATTGGTAGATATAAATGGCTCCAAAGGTTCCAATCACTGTCGCAATCAAGGCTGACAAGAAGGCCAAGAGGAAGGTCTCTGATAAGATCAGCATCAGGCGACTATCTGCGAACAATTCATTGAAATGCTCAAGCGTGAAGCCTGTGAAGGCATTCATATCTCCCCCTTTATTGAAAGCATAAAAGATCAAATAGAAGATGGGAAGATAGAGGATCAGAAAGACGAAGCCTAGATAGAAATGAGATACTTTTTTCATCGTTCTCTCCTTTCTCTCGTTGCCCACATGGTAAAGAGCATAGCAAGGATCAGAACAACTCCGATGGTAGAACCCATTCCCCAGTTTTGTGTTGTTAGGAAGTGCTGTTCAATCGCAGTCCCTAAGGTAATGACGCGGTTTCCACCGATCATCCGTGTCAACATGAAGAGACTCAGACTAGGAATAAAGACAGACTGCACACCTGAGCGGACTCCATTCATGGACAAGGGGAAGACCACATGACGGAAGGTATCCCAACGATTGGCTCCCAAATCATAGCTGGCATTGATCAAGTTTGGATCTAAGTCATCTAAGACATTAAAGATCGGTAAAATCATAAATGGCAACTCGATGTAGCTGGCTACAAAGATAAAGGAGAAATCGGTAAAGAGGATCTGCTGGGGAGCGACTCCGAGAAAGCTTAAAAAGCTATTGATGGAACCGTTTTGCCCAAAGATCCCAATAAAGGCATAGGCCTTGAGCAAGAGATTGACCCAGGTTGGCAAGACGATCAACATCAACCACAACTGCCGGTGTTTAAGCAGCGTCAAAAAGTAAGCAGTCGGGTAGGAGATCAAGAGCGTCACCAGGGTGACGATTCCGGCATAAAGGACCGAATTAAAGCTCATCTTTAAATAGGTCAAATTTTGCGAAGTGAAGAACTCTTTGTAGTTTTCAAGTGAAAACTGCCCTTCAACGTTAAAAAAGGATTGAAAGATGATCATGACTACAGGAGCCAAGACAAAGAGAAAAATCCACAAGAAATAGGGGAGGATAAATAGATTAGAGGTTGTTTTCTTCATCTCTTTCCTCCTCAATGGCATTAATCAAACCAGCTTCTTGCTCTTCCACTTCAACGTACTCTTCGATCCGTGCATCGAATTCTTCTTCGGTTTCGTTGAGACGCATAACGTGGATATCTTCTGGTTCAAAGTCTAGCCCGATAACTTCTCCCACGATAGCCTTACGAGTGGAGTGAATCATCCACTCATTTCCCAAATCATCATAGGCGATGATCTCGTAATGAACACCACGGAAGAGCTGGGTGTCCACTTTCACTTGGAGCTTGCCTTCTTCAGGAAGAGTGATTTGCAAGTCTTCAGGACGAATGACGACTTCAACTGGTTCATTTGGACGCATCCCCCCATCGACCGCTTCAAAGCGTTTGCCATTGAACTCAACCAAGTAGTCCTCGATCATGCGACCATCTAGAATGTTAGACTCCCCGATAAAGGTCGCTACAAAGTGGTTGATCGGTTCATCATAGATATCAACCGGTGTACCAGATTGGACGATTTCTCCTTCATTCATGACAAAGATCCAGTCACTCATGGCAAGAGCTTCTTCTTGGTCATGGGTAACAAAGACAAAGGTAATCCCCAAGCGTTGTTGCAATTCCCGCAACTCATACTGCATGTCTGTCCGAAGTTTCAAGTCAAGTGCAGACAAGGGCTCATCTAAAAGGACCACTCGTGGTTCATTGATAATAGCCCGGGCAATGGCTACCCGCTGGCGTTGACCACCGGATAATTTTTGGATCGAACGTTTTTCAAATCCCGCTAACTGGACCATTTTCAAGACTTCTGAAACCCGACGTTCGATCTCAGCCTTGTCCACCTTTTTCAAACGAAGGGGAAAAGCCACATTTTCAAAGACCGTCATATGTGGAAATAGGGCATAGGACTGAAAGACGGTGTGGACGTCTCGTTTGTTGGTAGGGACATCATTGATCCGTTCCCCATCAAGGTAGACATCTCCAGTTGTCGCATCCAAAAGACCGGCAATGATATTAAGGATGGTCGATTTTCCTGATCCAGATGCACCGAGCAGGGTATAGAACTTCCCTTCTTCCAATTCAAAATTGATATCCTTTAGGACAACGGTACCGCTATCTTCAAAGACCTTTGAAACATTTTTAAACTCAATAATTGGTTTTTTCAATTCACATAAATTCCTTCTTTACTGCGATTAGCAAACTGCTTTTCAAACGAAAATGCAGCGGCTGACAGGAAGACCTGTCAGACCACCAATACCTCTCGGGGACTTACTAGACTGCCCCACCTATTTACGGTATCGATAGGCACTCACCCCCTCTCCGACTGATGCTATCGATGGTTCACAATCAATTGTTCTTCAATACTAACGTTCTTAGGCTTGGCCGATAATGCGAACTTCTGGTTCTAAACGGACGCCTGAGTGAGCTTCTACTGCCTCAATGACATGGGCGATCAGGTCTTCGTAGTCCTTAGCTGTTCCATTATCGACATTGACCATAAAGCCGGCATGTTTTTCAGAAACTTCAACACCACCGATTCGATAGCCTTTCAGACCTGCTTCGCTGATCAATTGACCTGCAAAATGACCGACAGGACGCTTAAAGACGGATCCACAAGAAGGGTATTCAAGGGGTTGTTTCAACTGACGAAGATGGGTCAACCGATCCATCTCCTGCTTGATCGCCTCGTGATTGCCAGGAGACAAAGCAAATTTGGCAGAAATGACGACTGCGCCTGTCTCTTGAATCTTAGAATGACGGTAGCCAAAAGCTAGTTCACTCGCTGACAGAGTTTCGATCTCTCCGTCTTTGGTCAAGACCTTACAGGATACTAGGACATGAGCGATCTCTCCCCCATAGGCTCCCGCATTCATAAAGACAGCACCACCGACACTGCCTGGAATGCCACTAGCAAACTCGAAGCCTTTCAAACTATGGTGCAAGGCCACATGAGTGGTGTCGATGAGTTTAGCTCCTGCCTCTGCTTCGATCACATACCCATCCACACTGATGTCACGCAAGCGATCAAACATAATGACAAATCCCGGAATGCCCCCATCGCGGACAATGATATTGGATGCATTGCCCAGGACCATCCATGGAATTTGCTCTTGGTTGGCAAATTGAACGATGCGTTTTAATTCGTATTGGTTGCGGGGAAAGGCTAAAAATTCAGCATTCCCACCTACCTTTGTGAAGGTATAATGTTTTAAAGGTTCTTGAAAACGGATATCAATCCCTTCAAGAATTTGATTTATTTTTTCATTCATCTTTCTGTCTGTTCTCTCTCTATAAAAATACAAACTATTATACCAAATTTTTGACTATTTTTCGACCCTAAAAAACAAAAGAAGACCTATAATATTCAGGCCTTCCTTTTATCATTCATTATGCAATTTTACGAGCAATGGCACGATTCTTTTGTCCATCCAGAGCTGATTTGACCGAAATCCAAGCACCACCAAGAGTAAAGACAGCTAAGAGTGCTAGATTCAAGTAAAATTTATCAGGGACATCCCCTGAGAATGTCGCTTCATTGAGAAGCGTCCAGGACATATCAAATGGCAAATCCAGTTCACTCATAAGCGCCAAAGTATAATCTAATTGGTTGACCAAAAAGACGGTCAAGACCATCAAAATAGCTGAAACTACCACACCTTTTTTAGTCAATTTCTTACCAAGAATCTCATAACCTTTGATGGTACAATAACCGAGGGCAGCCCCTGCTAAAACAGATACATAGCCAAGACGCGCTACCAAGAGGGCAACTGCTCCACCGATGATTACACCGATCACAGCCCCTACAATCCCCAAAAGGAAGTTTTCTTCCCGCGCTTCATAAGCCTCAACTGTATCTTGCACTTCGGCTTGGTAGGCTCTAAAGGTTGCATCGTCGATTAAAAAGATCGCATCTCCAATTTGATACAGACCGATTGGTCCTTCCTCACCCGTTTCCGCATTCACTTGCACAAATTGGTGGTTGAGTAAGAAATCAACAATATCTTGGATAGCTGTCCATAAGGTTTCGACAGCCTTCCCTTTGGTCATTCCACCTTTGACAACGATCGAGGTCAAGTAACCATCAGAAGAGATAGCATTAATGGCTTTTGATTGTTCTTTTAATTCATTCCAAAGAATTTCACTATCTTCGATCAAGTCTCCTTCGGAACCTTGTTTCACACTGAGTGAAATGGTAAATACATTCTTGGTTTGAGCGCCTTCAATGACCAACAAGAAGCCTTCACGCTCTCCATACATCACACGAGCTTCGCCATCAAATTGCAGACCAAGATCGGTAGCAATACTATATAAATATTCTGGTTTCATGTTTCCCCCTAGATTTTCAGGAAAGCTTGAGCTTTTCCCCATACTGTTCCCATTCTACCATAGGAGAAGCAAAAAGGACATATACATTCGTATACATCCTTCTTTCATTTGTGTTACATTCGGGTTTAATTCTCAACACGAACGCCAAATGTGTCAATTTTAAGTTGGAAAATCTGACCATCTAGCCCGAGTTTTTCGAGAGCTGCAACAAAGGCTGCTGTATGCTCTGGCGCTAAGAGGTTCATGATCGTTGGGCCTGCTCCCGACAGATAGGTGGCGTAAGCCCCATGCGCATGGGCGACTTCTTTGACCTGAGGAAACTCTTTGACAAGAGATTGACGGTAGCGTTCGTGGAAATGATCAGACTCGATGGAGCGACCAGCCGTCAGCAAATCTCCCTTGAGGAGAGCTGCGATAGCGACATTGGCTACGCTACTAGCTGCAACAGCTTCCTTATAAGACCATTCTTTCGGTAGGACATTCCGACTATCACTGGTCTTCAATTGGTAGCTCGGTACAAAAGCGACAAGGTCACAGCTTGGGAAGTCAGCCGTGACATATTGGACATCTTCACCGATGTAGCTCGCAATGACCATATTCCCAAAGATAGCTGGAGCTACATTATCCGGATGACCTTCGATCTCGGTCGCGATGCGTAATTTCTCAGCGTCTGATAGCTGGAGGTTGGCTAATTGGTTGGCCAATTCAATCCCTGCGACAATGACCGAGCTAGAAGATCCAAGACCACGCGCCAAAGGCACTTGACTGGTCATCTTGATTCGATGGGGCTGCATATCCGTTGAGATAGAAAGAGCTGTTGAGAGCAAGAGGTTTTTCTCATCTGTCGGAATCCCTGCTCCTAGATCATGCTCAATAAACCAAGCATCAGCTGATTCAAGGACTTCAATAGTCAAATAGCGAGTCACGGCAATCCCAACAGAATCAAATCCTGGCCCTACATTGGCACTGGTTGCTGGAACAATAATTTTCATGCTTATTCTCCCAAGACTTTAAAGGTATTCAAAAGTTCGAAATTCGCCTCTGAATCCAATTTTTCAACCAAGTTCTTGAATTGTGTTTGGTTGACTTGGTGGGTAATGATGACGACACTTGCAAATTGACCATCTGAGTCTTCTTGGAGGATTTGCTTGAAGGAAGCTCCTTCTGCATTAAAGATTTCCGCAAGACGCAAGATTTGACCAGTCGCATCTGGTGCCTTGATTGAGAAATAATAGTTATTTTTCACGTCTTCTGGCTTAGCCAATTGAAGAGGGCGGCTGTATTCATTGAAGGCTTTACCGATCGTTCCTTCTTTTAGACGACGGACAATGCGCACAATATCAGCTACGACACTTGTCGCTGTTGGTTTTTGGCCAGCACCTGGTCCGTAGTACATAGACTCACCAATACCGATGGATTCCACATAGACCGCATTCATAACGTCGTTCACGCCAGCAAGTGGGTGTTGTTTTGGAAGGAAGGTTGGTGTCACTTCTGCTGCAATCCCTGACTCTGTTTCAACAATGGATCCGACAAGCTTGATGACATATCCAAGGCTTTGAGCGACTGAGACATCTTGAGGAGTGATCTGGCTGATCCCTTTGTGACCCACTTGATCAAATTGGATGTTCATCCCAAAGGCAAATTGGCTCAAGATCACCATCTTGTAGGCAGCATCGATCCCTTCGACGTCATTGGTTGGATCACTTTCAGCGTAACCTAAGCGTTGCGCTTCTGCTAAAGCATCTTCATAAGTCCAGCCTTCTTCGACCATTTTGGTCATCATGAAGTTAGATGTTCCATTGACCACACCAAGAACCTTAGTCACCTTGTCGGAAGCAAGGGAATTCACCAAGGTCCGAAGGATTGGGATCCCACCAGCTACGGCAGCTTCATAATAAAGGGCCACTTGGTGTTTTTGAGCAATCTCTAGCAACTCGCTTCCATGAACGGCAAGAAGGTCTTTGTTAGCAGAGACCACATGCTTACCCGCTTCAAGCGCACGGGTGATAAAGGTCTTAGCTGGCTCGATACGGCCCATCAATTCCACAACGATGGCAATGTCCTTGTCTTCAATGATCTCATCGACATTGGTCACAAAGTTGTAGTCATGACCAGCAGCTTGCAATTTTTCCTTCTCCGCATCATCTCGAACCAAGACCTTAGCGATCTCGATTTCATCTTGAGCTGCCTGGGTGATTTTTTCATGGTTTTCTTTTAATAAAAATGGTACGCCACTTGCAACAGTACCAAATCCTAGTAAGGCAATCTTAACAGACATCCTATTGACTCCTTGAATTTTCTATAGTAGCTCCATTATAACAAAAACTTGAGCGTTTGACAGCCAATTGCCTTAAAAATTCTGAATTTTCATGACAGGATCTGCCTGTAGCAAGTTCTGGAAAAGAACATAGAATTTGTGGTACAATAAAGAAAATAATGAAAACGGTGACACTATGAGTAAACGAAGAGTACCTAAAAAATCAAAGTCCTACTTGGAATTAATGCACTCCTACTGGTCTGTATCTTTATTTGTAGCTTTCTTCTGATCAAGCGGATCACTCAGCCGAGTGGCGGGAATACCAGTGGCACTGCCATGACGCGCTCGCTAGATGAACACAGTTCCTCTATCGAGTGGACTCGTGTGAAAAAGCCGGTCAAACTGCCCATCCTCATGTACCACTCCGTGCACAATATGGCCGAGTCTGAAGCTGCCAATGCTAATTTGATCGTCGATCCAGAAAACTTTGAAAGCCAACTAAAGGCCCTAAAAAAAGCGGGTTACTACACCCTGACACCTGGGGAAGCCTATCGCATCCTCGTCAAGAACGAAGTACCCAAAGGAAAGAAATTTGTCTGGCTGACCTTTGATGATGGCGTCGAAGATTTCTATACTATCGTCTATCCGCTTCTTAAGAAGTACAAGATGACCGCCACCAATAATATCATCACGGACTTTACCCAAAAGGAAAAAGAAAATGTCCTGACCTTTGACCAAATCAAAGAGATGAAAAGTGCTGGCTTGACCTTTGAAAGCCATACGGTCAATCATCCAGACCTAGCCAATTCCAGTCTTGAGACCCAAAAGAATGAGCTAGTTGCTTCTAAACGCCTGCTAGATAAGGTGCTGGATCAAAATACCAGCGTTATCGTCTACCCATCCGGTCGCTACAGCCAGGTCACGATCGACCAAGCCAAGAAAGCTGACTACAAACTAGGCCTCACCACTAAAAATGGACTAGCCAGCTCCGCTGATGGACTCTATTCCCTCAAACGAGTCCGGATCCTTCCAACCACTACAGGAGAGGATCTCCTAGCCATGATCCAAGAATAAAGAAAGAGAGTGGGACAGAAATCGGTAATTCGTTAGAATTCGATTTCGTCGTCCCACCTCCGCACAGTTGAGTAGGGCTGTAAAAGCTGATGAAATCAGCGTAGTAGAGCCCACTCAACCACTGCGTCTTGCTCGACAATCCAAAAATAATTGAGAGGCTAGGACTTTTGTCCCAGCCTCTTTTGTTAGAGTTCCTTCTCTAGTTCTTTTAGAAAGGTGATTAAAAACTGATGGCGATTTTCTGCCATTTGTTTGGCAGTCTCCGTGTTCATTTCATCTTTCAAGAGGAGCAACTTGTCATGGAAATGTTGGACGGCATCAGTGAGGGACCTCCCTTTGTGGCCACCATAGGAAAATGTTCGCGCAATTCCTACAGCTCCTATCGCATCCAGGCGGTCTGCATCCTGGACAATCTTGCCTTCTAAGGTTTCTGGATGCTTCCCACGATTTTTGCTGAAAGAAACAGCATTGATAACCCGACAAATCTGGTCGATTTGGTCTTGAGGAATACTGATCTCTTCTAGAAACATGCGAGCATTCGCATTATTCTCTGTTTGAAACAATTTATCATCATCAGCATCGTGAAGAAGAGCTGACAAGCCCACTATCTCCAGATCACATGGACCTTCTGCTTGTGCGATTCTCATAGCATTACTATAGACGCGGAGGGTATGCTCCACATCATGGCCATCCGCTCGATCAGCAAATAAGGTTTTAACATACTGCTTAGCAGCTTGGATTCGTTCTTCGATCATCGTTCTTGTCCTTTGTCTTTCTTACTTCAATCAATCTCATGATAGGCTTTACGAGCCTTTTCCAGATCGTAATATTGATCAAATTCTTCTTTAGTCTGTGTTGTATGGACTTGTCCATCTTTAGATACCTCAGCTGGAATTGTGACATCTTGATAGAGATTCACACCTTTCTTCATAAAGAGTTCAAATACAGCAATACTTCTTGCATATTGATCCGCACTATTCTGGGGTTTTATTACTATGACTTTCGTATCTTTTTGATTTAAGAGTTTATAGGCCTTCGAAGACTTCTTAAATTGCGTTTTTGAGAGATCCTTGGGATCAATCGAAAACCAATTTTTAAAAAATTTCAATTCTTCAATACTGCTCTTCTCACGATCAATTGGTACATTGAAAGCCGGAACCGGTTTTCTTTGGTGATCATTCTCTAAGGTCTCATTTCTTTCCAGTTTACGAGTGTCTAGATTCAAGTACATCATTTTTCGAACTGAGTTATCTTTGGTACTGCGAATTTGTAAGGAAACTAACTCACGTCCATTCCATGAATACACTGAGCCTAATTCTGTAGGAATATAATCCGGATCAAATTGTTCAACAACTTTAAACAAATCAATCTCTTTCTCTTCTTTCAATCGTTCTCCATTAACCTTGTAGACACTAACAGTCCAATATTCATCCTTTTCTGGAGGAGTTGTACGATAGTAAAAATTTTCTCTAAATTTCACATTCATATGCAAAATATACTTTGAACCGACTCTGACAGGATCAAAATAATAATAAGACCCATATTCCCTCATCAACCGATCTTCCTTAGGATCAGTTGATTTCCAGTGAGTAATAATGCCTGCACCATCCGCAATCATCTCATAGTCATCAATTTTCGCTTTTCCACTATAATCAGTAAATTGTTTATAATAACTCTCAGTTGAAAAACGTATATAGAGCCAAATACCAGCAATGAGCGAGAGCAAAACCAGTAAGGCTAGCATCATTTTTTCTTTGTCATTTTCACGATTTTAACAGATCCTTTCTAGGGGATTTTATATTCACTTTGTAATTCACCACTGGTGAAAAAAATAGCACATTACCTGAAAACATGAAGATCGATAAAAATAACAACAAAACTATATGAAGGATAAAGTTTGGAGCAATATTACTAAATATTGCACAGGATGAAAATACAACCAACCCAGCAAAAAAAGTTGGAGCCATCATTGATAATAATCGATGCTTTCTATCATTTGTGACGAGGTATATCTTTATAGGGTGGTTGTTATTCACAATGTTGGTCATCGGTTTCCGAATGCTTATCCATATACGAATCCCTATTACAAGGCTATATACTAGAAGCAAGATCCCCAGATTTAGTACATGCGAAGAAAAATAGAGATACTTTTCAATAGGAAAGGCTTTGGACAAAAGCATGGCAGTTGCACCCATACCGAAAGCTGAAGCAAGACCTTTCTTCTTAGTATCTTTTTTATTGAGAGATTTAGAAAGATCCGAGGGAGCTAGAGTCTGCACTTCTTCCTTAGTTAAAGGATAGGCTCGATGAGGGATGAAGCTTAAAATCCATGGAAAGAAATAGCTGATAAGAAAGGGACGATCGGCATCGACTAAATAAGACTCACCATCCATTTGTAAGATCCGGTAACGAAGATTGATTTTTGATAATTGTTCTATTTTTGCTTTTATTAGCATGCATAGTTCCTTCTAATTTTCTTTGTAAACAGATTTATCCTCATCCACTGCTTCCAGTCTCTCAAATTCAACACGCCCTTTCTCATATGCATATTCAAATAGAATACTACCTGACTCTATCCAAATACAAATATAAGCCAACATGCCATTGATATAAAGAAAACAAGCTTCAGTTCCATCATGAGTATTCATATAGAATCCAAACACAATAAAAATTGGAATAAGAAAAAGATAAGCATGAAATTGGCGCTGCTTCTTTACATTTCGAAAGACAATCTTATACTTTGGACGATTGGGTGTGAGTCGTCTGGTAATTTCCTTTCGAGATTTCCAAAGGATTCCCCTATAAATGACAAAAGCTACCAGAATTGAAATTAGAAATAACAAGATTTTTAAATAGAGATTCTGACTAATGCTATAATCTCTAAAAATTCCAGCCCCTATTCTATATAGAGCCGAACTAAGTGCAACACTAATACTTATCGCTATCGAACGTCTACCTTCTGGAGCCATTTTAATCTTTTTGTCAATGTTTCTATTTGAATCCTCTAACTCTATGATATCCAACTTGAACTCCTTAGGAGCAAATCCCCAATAGTAACGTTTAGAGGTCAACGAATTTGAATCTAAAACATACCTTTTTCCATCCATTTCAAGGATGCCAAAATAATAGACATCCAAGGCTTTAAAATTTAGGTCCATATTTTGTTGAATTACTTTCTAACAGTGTTTTAAGAACTAAAACTTCCCTTTACTTTTCTTCAGATTTCGAGAGAACGAATGACCCTATTTTTTTGACGACGGCTATTACAACTAAAACCATCGCATACAATAAAAACGGCGGGATTAACAGTAAAGCGATTTTCCAGCCTTTGAAAAAAGCAATCCCTTTTGTGGATATGGCTGATTTAGCCGGTTTGACTTCTACCAGCTTCATTCGCAATAGTTTCAAAGTGACTTCTTCTTGTCTTGCATCAAGCGAAACACTCTTTTCTCCTGAGTTTTCACTATCTAGATAGGCCTGAGCCATTCGGACCAGATACAATCTCTCATCTTCTTTCGCAATGGTACGAAATAGCTCCATTGCCTTATTTCTATTCCCTTTGAGGTACTCATTGACTGCCTTCAGATACATAGATTCCAATTGTGAGAACTTGTTGTTTGTCACTTCCTTTAGAACGGCATCATTGGGCTCTTTTTTGACCAGTAGATCATAGCGAGCTCTGTATGCCATCTTGAGTGGTTCAACATCTGCCAAATAGTCAGAGAGCAATTCCTCGAACTCATCTTCCTTCAAATCAGGTCTAGAAAATAAGTTTGCATTCAAGAGAATTTCGTTTAATTTTACTTGTTCAACATCTGTAAACTTTTGAATCTTTTTGAGTTCGTCTACAACTGCTTCAATGGATCCAAAGTCACCAATCCTATAGAAATAGAAAATAGTGGCAATCTGTACACGCGCTTTAATAGTTTTGATACTCTTTCTTTTTTTGTTCAGAATATAGCTTGCCATCAAGTCAAGATTGATATCATCGTAGATAAGACTATTCAACTTTTTGACTAAAAGAGTATCTTTAATGATAACTAGAATCAGCTCCATCAGTAAGTAAATCAAAAAACAAATGGTCGCGTTCCTTTTACTTTGGGTCACTTGTACTGCATATAAAAATGGTAGTGCTAGGATAATCAGTATGACTATCACTGGAATATTGTAGCGTTTTCTTAGTTCTTTATAATCTTTTACCATAAATCTCCTTAGTTTTTATTAGATATGACGTGTATCCTATCAACCTCATATCAAACTCATTTGATTTTGCTTTGAGAAGAACTCTGACTGACAATCGTCCAAATCAGCAACACAGTTACTAGTACTAGTGTTACTAGAACACTTTTTCTTTTCATATTGTTTCTAACCCTTTCTAGTCTGGATGATGAGCAGACCAAACCTGCAGTTCATCGTAGGATTTTATTTGTGTTTTCTCACCAGTCTTTGGATCCGTCGCATAGATCTCTAACACGTCCTGCCCCTTTGGTGCAAACCAATGAAGAACTGTATCAAACCACTCTTTGGTTGAGTACTGGTTAGGTCTCATATATAAACGAGCTAAATCCTTTATATCCTTAGCCATTTCTGGATAGTCTTGAGCAAAATTAGTATTGGAGATATCTATCTTTTCACGATCTCTATTTGCAATAAATGTATCAATATAACCAGCTGCAAAATTCAAATGGTATTTTTCCTCCATTAATTTACGTAAACTGTCGAATACTCCTCCCTTACCTAATTCAAGTCCCCTATATGAAAAATTGGTCTTCTGTAAATCACCAAATTTATCAATATTTTCAACTTTCTGATTTGTAATATCAACCATAATGTCTTTACTTGCATTATTTCCAACTTTATATAAAGTTACAGGTATATAATCCTTGTTATCTGCATAATACTGATTGATATCGTATGCGCCTCGATACTCTTTTTTCCCTAATAATTGATATAGTTCTGTCTTTTTACTTGGGAAGCCAGCAGCATTCAAATCATAAGAAATAATATTAAAATACTCGTCTTTTGCAATTTTAGGTGAGCCATTTTTCTCTCTATCAATCATACTTTCATTGATCTGTTTTTGATGGACATCCAAAACAGAAATATAATCTTGACCAAATGCAATACCTCCTAAACCATCTTTTTGCGCAACAAATACAAATTTATTGTCATCAAAAACATGAATTATTGGTTTCTTAGTTTTCGCATCTATATATTTCTGCTTGGTTTCTTGCTGACTCGTTTTTCCATGCTTTTGAACTTGCTTCCACATGTAGAAAGAGCCTATACTTACTAAAAGGACTAGCAATCCTACTACTTTCTTTTTCACTCGTTTCATTTCAACCTCCACGCTCGTAGTTAACTCCTACCATCATACCGAAATTTTGCGACTGGGGCAACTTCCTCACTAGTTGGAAATAGTTGCAAGAAAAAAAAGCACCTCTCGGTGGTGTATTGACCCCAAAAAGTTAGACAATTAATTTATCCAAAGGATTTAGTTCTGTATTGCACAGGACTGAGTCCTTTTAGTTTTACCTTAATTCGTTTGTTGTTGTAATAATCAATATAGTCTACAATAGCTTGCTCCAATTGCTCAAGTGAGTGAAATGTCTTCTCATAACCGTAAAACATCTCAGACTTAAGAATGCCAAAGAAGGACTCCATCATGCCATTATCTGGGCTGTTTCCTTTACGTGACATGGACGGTTGGATTCCTTTATCCTCTAAAAAATGATGATAATACTGATGTTGATACTGCCATCCTTGGTCACTATGGAGAATAGTATTTGTGTAATGATACTCACTGAAGGCCTGGTCTAACATAGATTTCACTTGTTCTAAATTTGGTGAAGTCGAAAGATTATAGGCGATAATTTCGCTATTAAAGCCATCTAAAACCGGCGATAAATAGAGTTTTTGACTGCTTGCTGGAATGGTAAATTCTGTCACATCTGTGTAGCACTTTTCCATTGGTTTGGATGCTTCAAATTGGCGTTGAATAAGGTTGGCTGCTTTCTTTCCAATCTCTCCTTGGTATGAAGAATACTTCCGTTTACGACGAATTCGAGCACTTAAACCAAGGACCTTCATCAGGCGTTGAACTCTTTTGTGATTGACCACATAACCACGATTTCTCAATTCAAGAGTCATTCGGCGAAAGCCATAATTTCCTTTGTGCTCAGTAAAAATAGATTGAATTTCAGCTTTAAGATCTTTATCTTTGTCAAACCTATCCAGTTGCTTCAACTGATAGTAGTAAGTTGAGCGAGGTAAACGAGCCGCTTCAAGAAGTAAATCTAGTCGAAATCCTCCTGAAGCCATTTCTCTAATTGTCTCTGCCTTTCTAGTTGTAAGGCTTCGTCCCTGACTTCTAGCTCTTTTAACTTTTTAAGTAAGCCACCTCGGTACGTAAGCGTTCATTCTCTTCTTGGAGCCGCTCTAGTTCTGTCATTTCTTCCCAAGTTTTCTTACGTTTACGTCCCATTTTAGGTACTCTCCCTCTTGTTTTCTCAACAATAGTATACCCGTTTTTCTTGTATTGTGCCATCCAATTTGGAAGCCTACCACGATTTGGGAGAGCATATTCGAGAGAAACTCTATCTTGAGACCAGTTTTCATGTAGAACTTTATCAATCATTTCTTGTTTTAATTCAGGAGAGTAGTAACGATTTTTTCCTTTTTTGACGAACTCTATTCCATAACAATCAATCAATTTAATCATGTACCTAAGATTAGAATTGTTTATCCCAAATTTATTTGAAAGTTGCTCTAAGCTATATCCTTGTTTTCTAAGTTCATAGATCTGAACTTTATCTTTATAAGTCAATTTCATAATAAAAACACCCCAAAAGTTAGATTTTTTCTGTCTAACTTTTGGGGTGCAGTTCAGTGGTTAGTATATCAACAAGCTTTTTTTCATAAAACAACCTAAGTGATGCCGAAGAAAATAAAACAAACTATACTATGTAGCTCATTCAAACGTAGACTGAAACTTTCCGCCGTGAGAAAAGTGCCTGAAACATAATGCTTTCAGGCACTCGGGAGTTTTGGAACCTTAGGTCTAAAACTAAGTCATGGAACTTCTTCGAAGTTCGCTGACGTCCGTACTCACCTAAGGAAAGTTTCTAAGAGAAGTTTATCTTTAATTTGACACCTCTCAGTGGTGATTACTTCTTCTTTTGTGGAAAGAGGGGCAGCCCTAGGGTCGCGATCTTCTCGGCGGGGATCTTCATGCCATCCTTGATCCATTTGGAGATGACAGAGACAATGGCTGAGCTCCAGAAGGAATTGAGGTAGCTGGCAGCGCCATTCGAGGAGCTACC
>NZ_CM002128.1:849536-872861 GCF_000448565.1 Streptococcus sp. HSISM1
TAATGCTTTCAGGCACTCGGGAGTTTTGGAACCTTAGGTCTAAAACTAAGTCATGGAACTTCTTCGAAGTTCGCTGACGTCCGTACTCACCTAAGGAAAGTTTCTAAGAGAAGTTTATCTTTAATTTGACACCTCTCAGTGGTGATTACTTCTTCTTTTGTGGAAAGAGGGGCAGCCCTAGGGTCGCGATCTTCTCGGCGGGGATCTTCATGCCATCCTTGATCCATTTGGAGATGACAGAGACAATGGCTGAGCTCCAGAAGGAATTGAGGTAGCTGGCAGCGCCATTCGAGGAGCTACCATTTCGTTTTCTAAAAAATCATAGACTGCCTTGGTCAAGAGTCGTTCGAAATTGTAGTCAATGGCTAAGCTAATGATCTTGGCTTCTTTCTTAACTTCCTTAAAGAGGTAGACCCAGACTTGGTAGAGGTCTGTCTTGAAGTTGTAGCCATCTAAAGACTTGGTAATCTTTGCGATACTAGATTGAAAGATGGACTCTAGAATCTCTTCCTTGGAGTCATAATTACGGTAAAAGGCCGCGCGAGAGACACCTGCACGCTGAACCAGCTCAGAGATGGTGATCTTTTTCAGATCTTTTTTCTCCAACAATTGCAGGAGAGAGATTTCGATGGATTCTCGTGTAATCGCATTGTTTTCTCGGTTAAATCGTTTTAGATTTTCCAAAGATTTCTCGGATATTTTTCTTTCTGCCATAACATTTACTTTCTATCTGTCTCACCTGATGATATCTACTTGGATAGCATTGTACTTCATGATATAATTGTAAAAGAAGACATACTACTTGTCAATGTACATTTTTATACAATTATGAGGTATGAACTGATGAAATGGAAAATTATTGCGGATTCAGGCTGTGACTACCGCTCTTTGGACAATCTGGCACCGGATACGGAGTTTGTCAGTGTCCCATTGACCATCCAAGTGGGAGAGACCATCTACACAGATGATGCCCAGCTCAATATCGATCAGATGATGGAGGAGATGTATGCGACTACGACTGCTTCTAAGTCTGCCTGTCCGAGTCCGGATGACTACATGAAGTCTTTTGAAGGGGCTGAAAATATTGTCGTAGTCACCATCACTGGAACCCTTTCTGGTAGCTACAATAGTGCAGAGGTAGCTAAGAAAATTTATCTAGAAGAGCATCCGAATACCAATATCCACGTCATTAATAGCTTATCAGCTGGGGGTGAGGTGGATCTAATCGTTCGCAAGCTCAATCAGTTGGTCGCTGAAGGCCTCGATTTTGATCAAGTAGTCGATGTGATCACGACCTACCAGTCTAAGACGAAGTTGCTCTTTGTTTTGGCCAAGGTTGATAATCTGGTCAAAAATGGGCGTCTCAGCAAATTGATCGGGACTGTTGTCGGGCTCCTCAATATCCGTATGGTTGGGGAAGCTAGTAAGACGGGTACTCTTGAGCTGCTTCAAAAAGCTCGGGGCCAAAAGAAAGCGATCAAGGCGGCTTTTGATGAATTGATCAAGGCGGGTTATGCAGGCGGTCATATCACCATCGCCCACCGCAACAATGAAAAATTTATCGAGCAATTCTCTGCATTGGTTCGAGAAAAATTTGCCCATGCAATGATTGAAGTCCTTCCTACTTCTGGACTTTGTAGTTTCTACGCCGAAGAAGGCGGCCTCCTCATGGGGTATGAAATTTAAGTTACCACTAAAAAGAGGCTAGGACAAAAGTCCTAGCCTCTCAATTGTTTTTGGATTGTCGAGCAAGACGCAGCGGTTGAGTGGGCTCTACTACGCTGATTTCATCAGCTTTACAGCCCTACTCAACTGTGCGGAGGTGGGACGACGAAATCGAATTCTAATGAATTACCGATTTCTGTCCCACTCTCTCTTTTTATTCTCCGATCTCTTGGTAGAGGGTACGGATTTTTTTGCGGTAGATGGTATAGCTGATGCCTGCTCCAATCAGCAGTATGATACTATAAAGGCTCACAGCCAGCAGGGTGCTGACGGAATGATATGTCCAAATGAAGCTGATAATGATCAAGAGAAACATCACAAAGAGAAAGACAATCAAGAGAATAGACTGAAGAACTGCATTCCCACGATGGCGGGTCATCAACTCCGTGATATTGGTCCAATTGGTGCTAAAGTTCTGAAAATCTTTGACATAGTCTCGGATGCAAATCGGAATAGTCGTTACAACCCAGATCAGCAACATGGCTAGGATAGCCAAGGGATGGACGCCAAAATAGAGACAAACGCCAACTAGAAGAATGACAGGAAGGATGGATTGCACCAGATAGAGCAACCAAAACTTCATAAAGAGATAGCGTTTGAAATCAATAGGGAGCGATCTCAAGTACTCAAAGTTTTCGCGCTCTAGCGAAATACCGATACTGGTCAAGCCTCCAAAACTATTGAAAACACCGATCAAGATGGCAACAAGGGTTAGTGGCACCAGATACTGGGGCGTCAAGTAAGGACTGAGGCCTCCTATATTTTTCGATGCTCCTGCTGCTCCACTGAGGAGGAAAATATATGGCAGAATACTCATCATCAAGAGGACTTGCACCATAAGGGTTCCATCGCTCAAGAGTCTGCGATGATACTGAATGACAAATCGTCTAAAGGAGTCTTTCTGACCCACATGGAGCACTCTCACGCGTTCCTTAACGGTTTGGTTGGTCGCAACTGCAAGGGCTGCATCATAGAACTGTGGGATCACGATTTTGCGAACCAGGCCAATCAAGACCAGAAGGACCAGGATCCAGCCCAGAAGGCCAAGGATTGCTTCTCCATCAAAAGGATGGAGGATGAACTGATGAAAGGCCGTAAATGGTGGAAATAGAATGGGAATATCAGCGCCACCCGACACCTCTACCCGATGGGTTTGGACTAGATTGAGGTAGAGATAAGCTCCTAGACTCAGAAGAGAACCAATTCCGACCATGATGTTGGAGACCAGGGTCGTGTGTTTTTGAAAAACAAGGTCTTGGTGATCAAATGAGCTAGTAATATCGTCGCTAAAAAGAGAACGCCTAAGAGAATCAAGGCACAAAAGAGGCCTAGCAGGATCCCTAACGGATTAAAACCGCCTGCTTGCACAGGCAGGATCAGAAAATAGCTGACCAAGGGAAGGATAGCCATGAGAAGGGTCAGGATGACCGAGATACTCTTTCCAGCAATGACTTCCGCATCTGAGAAGGCATAGGGCCTGTAAAACTGGAGGTCCTTGCTTTCATAAAAGACATTATAAAAGCTCATAAAGCCTTGGGAAATGGTCATCAAGGAAAAAAGGGCGACCATATTGACAAAGAAGGCTGGTTGATGGACAAAATCATAGATGCTAAAGAGCAAGCCAAATATGAGGAAATAGACCAATCCTAAAAAGAGGTAGTTGAGCACCGATTTACGGGCAACATTGAGTTTGACGTCCGGTTTTTTTGCCTGTTTGGCACGTAATTTTGCGATCTGAGCGGGCTGACTGGCATAGATGATATTAACATTGGCCAGCTGCTGAATGATCTTAAGACGCATGATCGCCACCTTCTTCCTTACGACCCGCTAGGCTGAGATAGATACTTTCCAGACTTTGTTCGGGGTGCTGGCCCTTTAATTCCTCGATCGTCCCATAGAAAATGAGATTTCCCTTTTTGAGAATGGCGATTTTATCACAGAGTTGTTCGGCCACTTCTAAGACGTGAGTAGAGAAAATGACCGTCTTGCCGCGATCCGCATGCTGGCGCATCATTTGTTTTAAATCGTAAGAAGCTTGTGGATCCAAACCGGTCATCGGTTCGTCCAAGACCCAGATATCTGGATCTGACAAGAGTGCTGCAATAACGAAGACCTTCTGGCGCATCCCATGTGAAAAGGATTCAATCACTTCATAGCGGTGGCTCTGAAAATCAAAGATCCTAAGAAGCTCCTCTAAGCGTTGGTCACAGTCTTTTTGACTCATATCATAAGAGGTCGCAACCAACTCCCAGAACTCATTGGCTGTGAGGCGCAAGAAAAGATCTGGCGAATCTGCCACATAACCGATCTTCTTTTTGATCGCCAGCCGATGGCTATAGAGGTCCTGACCATCCACTTCAATTGATCCAGTGGTTGGGGTGATGACACTGACCAGGCTCTTAATCGTCGTTGACTTTCCAGCTCCGTTGTGACCAATCAAGCCGACAATTTGCCCATCCTCGATGGTCAGATCCAAGTGGTTGAGGGCAATGTGCCCATCGTAATCTTTGGTAACTCCGTGAAATGTAATCATGTTAACTCCCTAATTGATCCTCATTGGGACCGTTTTTCTTATTCTGTTGATAAGCGATCATCGAAATGGTAGAGCAATTCTAGCAGATAGTTTGGAATGGTCTCCAAGAAGTCTTCTTTGTAGACCCGCTCTCCTCGCTTATGCAATTCTTTGCCCCAAGGGCCTAGATTGACCGCTGGAACCTGAATTTGGGCAATTTTTTCCAGATCCAGATCATAGACCTGAGCTGGTGTGGCTAGGCTATCTAGGACGACTTGATAAGAGGCCACATCCTTTTCCAAGGCACAATAACTGGTGTCGTTAATCCCCATAAAGTATTCTTCGACTTTTAAGAGGTAACCTCTTGTGTCCAGATACTCGCGGTAATCAGTGATGAGGGATACAATATTGAAATCGGTATTGTCTAAAAAGCGACAATTCATGGAAGGATAATATGGAGGCGCAAAACCGATGACCACCATAGGATCCTTATCTCCTAGAAACTCAACGAGTCGCTGGATTTGCTGAATCGCAAGGCTCTGGTAGCTGGTCCCATTACGAAAATCTTGCTCCGCTTTTTTATTAGAAGCTTCTCTATAGTCTTGGTAGCCCTCTAAGGCTTGGCAACGTTCCTCTAGTTCTTGATAGGTGATGACTCTTGGCCTTGCAATAATATGTTCTTGGCCAGCCTGATCCTGCAAGTGCTCATACTTCTTGTAAAAGGCGTCCAAGGCGTCCTGACTAAGCTCATAAATCCGCTGTAGGAGCTCTTGAGGTGTTTTCTTCAAATGCAATACACTGAAATAACCAGCCGCATAAAGCACGGTCGATACATCGTACTGCTCCTTCAAATCTCTGAGATAGGACCAAGAAGGAAGGGGAGACGTTTCTCCCAGCGCCTGATCTGCCAGATCGGGATGAAGATCTAGCTGACTTGCGATGGCTACTAAGAGGGACAAGGCATTGATCCCTTTAAGAGGCTCCTTCATATGGGACAAGACACCTTGCGCCACAACGACCGGCATGAGTTTGCCGACTGTGCCAATGTGAAGGACCTTTTCTTTTCCTACTTTCGATTCAAAGGGTTCTGAATCCACTGCTAATACATAATTCAGATCAAAGGTTTCCTGCAAATCTGTGAGGAGACCCAAAGCTCCCCGCATCCCACGTGAATAAGATTCCTCGTCTCCAACAGAGAGATAGAGCAGATTGACCTGACCTTCTGTAGGATCTGCTGCATAGGCTTCTAGAACCCCCAATTGAAGGGCTAGGGCTGCTTTCATATCGCAAGACCCTCTACCAAATTTCCACTCCCCAGAAGCTAAATCTTCCTGCATATCTGGTCGTCTATCCAGTGTTTTCAAGGCTTCTGCAACTTTATCAGAATCGAGTGCGATCTCCGACAAGCTTCCATAGTCTTCTAAATCGACTGTATCATGGTGGTGGAAAAGGATAACTGTTTTTTTCTTGCCCTTATCGACCAAAGCCCAATTGACCGACCGATGCAAGTGATCCTGTGGCACCTGATAGCGCCCAAAGTGGTCCGGATGGTCCTTGAAATAGGGGATCTGGCCAATCCGTTGATCCAGGTAGGCTTCGATCCCTTGCTCGGTCTCAGTGTTGGTAAAGCTTGGGATTGCCAAGGCTTCAGTAAAAATCTTTTCGATGCTCTCTCTATTGGTGGTTTTCACTTTTCTCCGTCCTTCTTTTCTATTATTCATCTTTGTGAGCTTTGCCAAGTGACAACAGGCTGGTGAGCATGAGTCCTAGGAAGCCAAAGAGAGTCCAAGAGCTTGTTGCTTGACCTGTTTTTGGAAGGCTTGGTTGGCTTGACGCCTCTATTTTATCTTTATCAGCTCTTTGAGCCAATTCTTGTGCAGTTTCTTCTTTTTGTTCCTTACGGAAGTCCATCAGATCCCGACCGTGGCTTGGTTTTTGAGGAATTTCAGAAGCAGCTGGATTGGTTGGAGTCATTGGATTACTTGGAACAATTGGTTTTTCTGCTTGATCTACTGGACTTGGGTCTTGTTCAGGATCTACTTTTGGTTGAATGGTTGCAATTGGTAAGATCCGATCTGCCATTGTGGCATACTCTGTATCTTTTTCACTTGGTTGATAACGGAACAAGAGAGACCGACTGTTTTCTACGATTGGAATCGTTGCAGAAATAGAATCTGTCTTGAAGGTCACTTCATAAGGATCTGCAAAGTAGATGTAATCCGGATCATAGGTGTGCAAACTCAAAACCAGTCGATGACCTTTTTTCACTGTATAGAGATTTGGTTGCAGATACATGGTGTAATCATGATACTCATTTTCTTTCAGATCAATAGAATGACTAGAACTTGCTGAGTCATAGCGAGATGCTGGATTAGCTAAATTCATCCAACCACGTGCAATCACCACACTCTTAACCTTGTGGGTCTTGTAACGTTTGAGAGGCAAGGTTTCAAGGTTGCTACCATTCCAGTAGCCTGTCTCATCGATGGTTTCCTTGTCTAATGTGCGTGTGCTATAACCGTCTTTATCATAGGTGATTTCTTCTTTGACCACATCAAAATCTTCGTCTGAAACATCCATCAGGGTCGCACTGACATGGGCATGGTTTTTGTCTCCCTTGACAAAAGCAGCGCTAAAATGCACAGGGATATGGCCTTTAATGGTGACATCTTGATCAACTGGTGCTGCATAGGAAGCCGCTACTTCTGAGGAATGGAAGGCCGCATCTTGGTTGCGTGTGGTCCAGTTATTTCCCGTACCATAGTAATCACCAGTTACTGTCACATCCTCCCGTTTGGAATAAATTCGAGCGGAGATGGCATTGTTTGTATCCCATTTATCAAAACGACGCCATTTACTTGGATCTAAATTGTCCTGAGCCGTTACCTGTGGAAGGTTTTCAATCCCATTTTCAATACCGTAGAGGTAATGGCTATACCAGAGATTCATCAGGTCGTTAAAGGCTTGACCTGCGACTTCGGTTCCTGACCAACGAGTAGATGGATAAACGTGATTGCCCTGGTGGAGCAAGACCTTGGCATCGATCCCCGCCTTTTTATAGGCTTCTAACATGAGTTCAAAATGTTTGGGTTTGACATTGTCATCATTGAGACCTTGAATAATGAGAGGAGCCGCTTTCAAGTTGGCTGCGTTTAGCGTGTAGTCGCGTTTGGCATATTCTTCGTTGTAATTATGACCATCCTTGTGTTGGAGCTCATTAAGCTTGGTGATATAGGCTGCATAGTAATCCTTGACCTTATCCCAATCTTCCTTATCAAGGATTCGGCCTGAGGTATAGACAGATAGCCAAGATAGGTCATTGGAAGCTCCTGTATCCAGAGGAGATCCTTGGCTGTTGAAATGGTCGTACCAACTAGCAATCCCTGCAGCCGGCACAATGGTCTTGAGACCTTCAACACCAGTAGAAGCCACACCAAATGTTGTCGTACCTGCCCAAGACAAACCTGTCATGGCGACGTTTCCGTTGGACCAGTCTGCCTTGACTTCATGGTTACTAGTCTTATCTGAGTAGGCTTTGCGTTTGCCATTGAGCCACTCCACGATATTTTTGTATGCTGCAACTTCAAGGTCAGAGCCGGTCGTATTGATCCCGTCTGATCCTTTTGAGCCCAAGCCACTGCTGGTCACCACTGCATAACCACGGACTAAGAAATAATTGTACCAGTTGAGATTTTCGTAATCATAATGCGTATAGTCTTCAGAGCTTTCACGCGGATTGACATAGTACCAATCCTTTGGATTGGTCGCCTTGGCCACTTCCTCAGTCGTAACGGTCTTGGTTGCTTGGCGTTTGGCAGGTTTTTCATAGAGCTTGGCCATATCGAAGTTTCCACCTTCTTTGAGACCAATTCCCTCTAAGGTACGCTCTTCTGTTGTTCCTGTTACATAAGGACTAGCTTCAAAAATGGTCGCAGCTTTATAGTCCCCATTGACAGCAGCTTTTGGCACCTGCACAAAAGTCTTAACCAAGTCAGGCTTGCCGTCGCCATCCGTATCATAATCGGTTTCCACATAGACAATATAGCGAACGATGTCACTCTTGTCATAGGAGTAATGCTCCAGATCGTCTCCTGGCGTAAATGGGAAAATAGGTTGTGCTTTGCCATTCAAAAAGAGAGGAGTCTTCTTGTCTGCGCGGTAAGCAGCACGGAGCTGTTTGGCTACATCAACCATCGAAGTAAGATTAGTAACTGGAGCAGATCCCTCCACTCCTTCCTTGACCATCCCAAGGCTCTTAGCAAAAGCTAATCGGTCTTTATCAGTAGATCCGACTTGGTTTTCCTTGGTCGAAGCCCAGTTCAAGAGTTGATTGACTGCCTCCGTCACCGTAACTTCTTTTTCACGATCCTGGTCGGTTACAGTCGCACTAGTAATTTTAGCCAAATCCCCTTGGGTTACTTTTGGAGTCGCACTCACCTCTTGACTGCGAACGGTAATTGTCGCAGGCGCAGGGCTTGGCAGATTGGATAGGGTTGGCGCAACAGTTGGAGTCTCCACTTCCGCTGGACTTACAGCAGGTTCTTCATGTCGCTCAGGTGTCGGGGAAGTTGGTAGAGTGGTTGGTTGGGTAGAGACGATCGCCTCTTCCGCTTTTGCAGGCTGTACGGTTTCTTTATTGTCTCCTTGTGTTGAGCTCACTGTTTCAGTAACTTCAGATCTTATCGCTGGAGGAGTCACCGTCTCCTCAGTAGTTGTGCCGCTTACTTGATCTGCTTGCACATGCTGGGCGAGTACAGCAGGACTAATCAGTAAACCTGCAACGAGTAGAGAAACAAGAGTTGTTTTTTTCATAAAATGGTCTCCTTTCACCATTTTCAAAGTCAGTCCTGGCAGATAGCACTACCATTCTGACTCTATTATTTTATATACTTTCTTCATTTCTTTCATGTATGCGATTTTTTTTCTAGGAAGGGCTTGTTTCCAGTGCAAACGTTTGTCCTATCCAACTATTTTTGGTAAAATAAGGACATTCACATGAAAGAAGAAATAAAAATGGAAAATCAAACCTTAATGCAATATTTTGAGTGGTATTTGCCTGCGGATGGGAACCACTGGACGCGTCTTGCTGAAGATGCGCAACACTTAGCAGACTTGGGTATTCGCAAGGTCTGGATGCCGCCTGCCTTTAAAGCTACTTCTAACAATGACGTTGGGTACGGGGTCTATGACCTCTTTGATTTAGGCGAGTTCGATCAAAAAGGAACAGTTCGTACCAAATATGGTTTCAAAGACGACTATCTTCAAGCCATTCAAGCCCTCAAAAATGTAGGGATTCAACCAATGGCCGATGTCGTTCTCAACCATAAAGCTGCAGCTGATGGCTTAGAGGAATTCGAGGTGGTTGAGGTCGATCCAATGGATCGAAACAAGGTTCTCACTGAGCCCTTCACCATTCAAGGATGGACCAAATTCACCTTTGATGGCCGAAATGGCGCCTATAATGACTTCCACTGGCATTGGTACCACTTCACCGGTACTGACTACGATGCTTCTCGTAATAAGAATGGAATCTACCAAATCCAAGGGGACAACAAAGGTTGGGCTCATGGAGATCTGGTTGACAAGGAAAACGGAAACTACGATTACCTCATGTACGCCGATATCGATTTCAAACATCCCGAAGTTGTAGAAAATCTCGACCAGTGGGCTGAATGGTTTATCGAAACAACAGGGGTTGAGGGCTTCCGTCTGGATGCTGTCAAGCACATTGACTCCTTCTTTATGAAGAATTTCATCCACAATATCACCAAAAAATATGGAGAAGATTTCTACGTCTTTGGTGAATTTTGGAATGGGGACACAGAAACCAACGATGAGTACTTGGAAAGCATTGACTACTTGTATGACTTGATCGATGTAGCCCTCCACCAAAATCTTTTCAGAGCTAGTCAAGAAGGTGAAAATTTCGACCTGCGAACTATTTTTGATGGAACACTAGCGCTCAATCATCCTGAAGAGGCCGTAACCTTTGTGGACAACCATGATACCCAACGAGGGCAAGCCTTGGAATCTACCATTGAAGAATGGTTTAAGCCTGCTGCTTATGCCTTGATCTTACTTCGTGAAGCTGGTTTACCTTGTGTCTTCTATGGAGACTACTACGGTATCAAAGGCAAATTTGCGCAAGAAAGTTTCCAAGAGGTTCTCGATCGTCTCTTACGGGTTCGTAAAGATCTGGCCTACGGGGAACAAACGGACTACTTCGATGATCCTAATTGCATCGGTTGGACACGCTCAGGTACAGAAGAAGCAGCACCGATTGCCTGCTTGATTTCCAATAATCAAGCTGCTACAAAAGTTATGGAGATCGGCTCAACATACGCTGGTCTTACCTACTATGATGTCCTTGAAAATTGCTCAGAAACCGTCCAAGTCCAAGAAGACGGTACTGCCGAATTCCCAGTAGCAGAGCGCTCTGTCAGCGTCTGGGTAGCCCAAGATACAGAGGGCCAATAACCAATAAATGTGATTTTCTCCTAGGATCTACATGTTCCTAGGAGAATTTTTTCCTGTAAAAATTTTATAGGAAATACAGCTTCATTTTAGCACTATAAGAAAGCGCTGTCAATGGGTAGCGCGTCTATTTGAAAGAAATAAAGAGTATAAAAAAAGCTGGAAAAAATTATCCAGCCTTCGATGTTTGATAGAAATAACTGTATGACGCAGTGGTTGATTGGTATATTCGTTCGCTTATTAAGCTCCGAAGATAACCTAATGAGGGAAACAAAGTTTCCTTTATCCACAACCTTCAACAGTCTCCCAGACTGTTGAAGCTATACGGGGGTGGGAAAATTGAAAAGGTTTGGGGAACCTTTTCAACTTTTTTTATTTTACGGAGTTCTTTCCCACTCCCTTCTTTTTAGCTCAATTCTGCAATGATTTCTTTCAATTGCGCTTTCGTATGAACTCCAGCAACTTGTTTGACAACTTGTCCATCTTTTTTAAAGAGAAGAGTTGGGATCGACATGATACCGAATTGACGTGCTGTATTTGGATTTTCATCTACATCCATCTTACAGATTTTCAAATCATCTTCATGTACTTCTTCTGCCAACTGATCCAAAATTGGAGATTGCATGCGGCATGGACCACACCAAGTTGCCCAAAAGTCAATCAAGACAAGTCCTTGGCTGGTTTCTTGTTCAAAAGTTGCATCTGTGATTACGTGTGCCATATTTCCTCCTTTTTCAGTAGTGACTACTGATTCTGCATTTCTACTTTTATTTTACACTAAATGATGCCATTTTAGAAATATTTGCTACGGGGACTCCTTAGGCATCTTCTCTCTTTTTGCGCCAAAAGATGAGACTAGAAGCTGTAAGGCTGATCACACCGAAGAGACCCAGAGCATGATCTTTGCTCCCTGTTTGAGGAAGCATATGGTCTGCTTGTTCTCCTCCTACTGCAGAAGTCACTTCTTGAGGATCTTCTGTAACTGATTCCGAAGTCGTGGTAACAAATCGAGACCCATAGGATACAGCTAGTGTAAGATGAGGTTGCTCTTGTCTTGCTGATCCTGTTTGCATCTGCTCTTCTTTTTCAGGAACAGTTTGGTTTGGTTGGACAAAATATTCTGGACTTGGAAGTATGTATTCCTCCTTATAGTGAACTTCTGCCGCAACTAAAGCACCCCCCTCAATTTCTGGCAAATTCGCATAGTCTGTATCGCTTGCACTTGGTAGATAGCTTGCCTTTTGGGCGCGAGTCTTTTCGACAATTGGAATCGCAGCCTGGATAGAATCTGTCTTAAAGGTCACTTCATATGGATGCTCCACCGTTAAATCGGACGGGTCATAGGTGTTAAAGACTAGGGCTAACTTGTGGCCTTTCTTAACCGTATAGAGATTTGGTTGGAGATAAACGGTGTAATCATGGTATTCCCCAACTTTTGGCTCAATGCTTGCACGAGAGCTTGCTGAATCGTAGCCAGACTCAGGATTGGCAAGGTTGATCCAGCCTTTTGCGATCACCTTGTACTTGGTCTTGATGGTTTCATATTCGGCTACAGATAAGTTGCTTAAATTGCTTCCCATCCAGAAACCGTCTGCTGTTTTATCTTGCTTGACGCTACCATTTCCTACCACGTCAAAGTCCTCATCTGCCACGTCTACCAAGAGGGCATTGAGTTGGAAATTCTTTCCTTGACCTTTGGCAAGAGCTGCCTTGAAATGAACGGGAATGTGGCCCTTGATCGTAGTGTCCTCAGTGACATCAGAAACAAAGGTCAGATTAGCCTTAGAAGAGGCTTTGCTGACGGTTTCATTACGGTTAGCGATCTCGACACCCGCAGCCGCATAGTCACTAGAAATGGTTTCTTCTAGACGTTTAGACCTTGCATTCAAGAAGAGACGTTGACTACTCTTCCAGTTATCATAGCTGGTCCACTTGCTTGGATCATAGTTGTTTTGAGCTAGAACCGCTGGCAAACTTTCGACGTGATTGTCCACACCGTAGAGGTAATGGGTCAGCCAGGTATTGAGCAGGTCATAAAAGTCCTGACCATTGGCAGTGATGCCGTATCCCCGTGACATAGCCGCTGGATAGACGTGATCTCCTTGGTGGAGATAGAGCTTGACATCTTGTCCTGCTTTCTTGAGAGCATCGTACATGAGTTCAAAGTGTTTGGTCTTAACATTGTCATCATTCAAGCCATGGACGATCAGGGCGCTGGTCTTGAGATTTTCTGGATGAAGGGTATAATCCCGCTCCTTCCAGACATCACTGTAGTTACGATCATGGGCGTACTGGTCCTTGTTCAATTGATTGATGTAGTTGGAATAGTTTTGCCAAATCCCTGCCCAGTCGTCTTGGTCCAGCATCCGTGTGCTAACGTAGAGGGAGAGCCATGAAAGGTCACTATAAGGGGCATTGCCAAACTGGGTTCCTTGGCTATTGAAATAATCATACCAAGAGGCAATCCCTGCTGCTGGAACAATGGTCTTTAGACCTTCTACGCCTGTTGCTGCCACACCAAAGGTCGTGGTTCCAGCCCAGGAGAGACCTGTCATAGCGACATTGCCTGTTGCCCAGTCTGCCTTGATTTCAACATTGCTAGTCTTATCGGTGTAGGCCTTGCGTTTGCCATTGACCCATTCGATGATATTCTTAAAGGCATTGATTTCGAGATCAGACCCCGTCGTATTAAATCCTTCTGATCCCTTGGTACCAAGTCCAGCACTGGAGATAAAGGCATAGCCTCTGACCAAGAAATAGTCGTACCAGTTGAGATCTTCGTAGTCATAGATATACTCGTAGGGACTGTAGTAATACCAATCCGAAGCCTTGGCTTTTTTGGCTGCTTCTACTGTTGTTTCACTGCTTACTGGCTGTCTCTTTGCAGGTTGGTTGTGCAGCTTCTTCATGTCGTAACTACCGTCCGTAGGAAGCCCCAAACTTTCAAGAGTCACATAGTTTTCATCGAGCGTCCCCGCTACGTAAGGGCGTGCTTCTAGAATGGTGGCTGCCTTAAAATCACCTTGCGCTACGGCTTTTGGTAATTGAACAATGGCTTTGACTAAGTCAGGCTTACCATCTGCATCGGTATCGTAGTCCGTTTCGACATAGACTGGGAAGCGCACAATTTGGCTGTCCTCATATTTGTAGTCTTGGTCTGCTTTTTCTCCCGTTGTATAAGGGAAAATCGGTTGGGCACGACCATTTAAAAAGAGCGGACTTTTCTTTTCAGCCCGGTAGGCATCGTAGAGTTTCTTAGCTGTTTCATACATCTTGGCCAATTCTGGCTGACTAACCTTACGAGTCAGATCTTCTGATTTTTCAATCAAGCCTAAACTCTTGGCAAAGCGTTCGCGATCTGCTTGGCTTTGGCCCAATTGGCTAGGATCTGTTGCTGCCCATTGAAGCAAGCCATTAACAGCATCTTGGACCGTCAACTCTTTAGAGGCTTGATCCGCTGCAAGGGTGCTACCTGTGACCTTTGCCAAATCCTGACTTGTTGCCGGAGCTTCTGAAGAAGGAGCAGATTGAGGCCCAGCTTCCCTGTTTGTTGCTGCTGGAGTTGCTACTGGGACCGTAGGCTCACTTTGTCTTGTGTGTTCTTCTGTAGCAGGGGCTACTTGATTTGCAACTGCCGTCCGATCCAGCGATGCCTCATTCGAGCTTGCAGCTTCTTCACTAGTGGCAGTACTTGTGTCACTTGTTGTCGGTCTTGCTTCGGAAGCTGGAGCATGGACCACTTCTGTCGATGGGGCTAGCTCTTCTGTCTGCTCATCTGCTGCTGCTACTTGATGCAAGACCATCGGTGCGATCAATAAACTTGATGCGACAATGGAAACCATTGTTTTCTTTTTCATGTCAGTCTCCTTACTTTTTTTGTAATCAACACCCCTATTATACTATGTAAGCGTTTTTATATCAAATAGATATTCAAATGATCCAAAAAAAAACCGAGGCATCAGCCCCGGTTATCGATCCTTATTTGACGTGTTTCTTAAGATCTTCTTGTGCTTTTTTGTTTGACTCTGCTTGTTCTTTTTGCCATTTTTCAAGGGCTTTGTTGTAGTCAGCAGTTGTCACAGCTTTATCTTGGAGTTTCATTCCTTTGTAGATCACGTGGTCTTTTCCTTTACCACCAGTCCATGCAAATGGAGCTGAGAATGGTTCGATACGTGTCAAGAATGGACGTCCAGTTGATGAAGAAGTTGGCATAACAAGGGCACTATCTGTCAACCAAGCTTGCGCTGCCGCATATTTTTCATAGCGTTTGTTGACGTCTTGTGTTTCTGCACCAGCATCTTTGATCATCTTTTCAAAGTCGTACAGACCAACCTTTTTAGCTGCTTCATTGTTTTCACTTGGGTCAAATCCAAGGAAAGTTTTAGTATTTTCACCAGATGAAGCTTTCAAGATATCCATGTAAGTTGATGGGTCTTGGTAGTCAGGGCTCCATCCAACATTATCAGAGAGATCCCAGTCTTCGCCAGCCGCATTTGGCGCAAAGAGGGTCACATTTTGAAGGTCTTCTTTCGAAAGCATTTGGATATCGATGACGATATTTTCTTTACCAAGTGCTTCTTCAACTGATTGTTTGAAGGATTGTACCCGTTGAACTCTTGATGGTGTGGTTTGGTCTACAGGCATATCGATGTGAATTGGGAATTTCACACCTTCTGCTTCCAAGGCAGTCTTCGCTTTTGCAAGCTCTTCCTTCGCTTTCTTAGCATCGAAGAGACCATTTTGACCATCGTCTAGTTTAGTAGATTTCCACTCATCTCCGTAGGTATCCAATTGAGTTTTCACCATTTCACCAAAGGTCTTACCATCAGCTTGGACAAATGTTGGTGGAATGTAGAGGTTACGGATGATCTTGCTTGCTCCGTCTTTTCCGTTCAATTGAGCAGCATACGCTTCACGGTTGAAGGCAAAGCTGATCGCTTGACGGAAGTCCTTGTTCAAGAGGGCTTTCTTAGTAGATTGTTTTTCCTCATCGGTCTTCTTAGCAGTGTGTTTGTAAGATTGACGGTCGATGTTGGTACCAATAACATAAGAAGCGGCATCTTGAGGAGTGTAGGTGATTTCGTCTTTGAATTCTTTGGCTTGCTCTGAGTAACCAGATCCAGTTGGGAAGAGTTTTGCCAAGCTAAGAGCATTTTCACCGAATGATTTGGCCAATTTACTTTGGTCTTGTCCATCGTAGAATTCCAATTTCACATCTGAGATGTAGACCTTGTCTTTATCCCAGTAGTTTTCATTCTTGGTCATTTCGATAGAAGATTTTGAAGTAAAGCTCTTCAAGATGTAAGGACCATTGTAAAGAAGAGAGCTGGTGTCACTTGCTTGTGCGAATTTATCCCCTTTTGATTTCACGAATTTTTCGTTGACAGGGAAAGTGATTCCAAGAGTCAATTTAGAGTTCCAGTAAGATTCTGGTTGGTTCAAAGTGATTTGAAGGGTATGATCATCAACTGCTTTTACTCCTACAGCTGAGAAATCTTTATTTTTACCACTGACGTAGTCATTCAAGCCTTTGATAGAATCTTGGATGATGTAGAGCATTTCTGATTTGTTATCAGCCGCATATTTGATCCCTGTGACGAAATCTTTAGCTGTTACATCCGCATACTCTTCGCCTTCTGAATCATACCATTTAGCATCATCACGAAGTTTATAAGTATAAGTCAAGCCATCTTGCGAAACTGTCCAATCTTTTGCAAGAGATGGAATCAAGTTCCCGTATTTATCATTTTCAAACAAACCATCAATCAAGTTTCCAGTGATATCGTGGGTTGCTGCTTTACCAGATGTGATATAGTTTAGGTTTTCTGGCTCAGTCTCATAGACATATGAGAATTTTTGACCGTTGCTTGAGCTAGATGATTTAGAACCACCCGAACAAGCTGCTAGGATACCTGCTGAAAGGAGCGCAACTCCCGCAAGTGCAATGACATTTCTTTTTTTCATGTAAAACTCCTTAAGAAATTTTAAGTTTATTTTAAGATTATACCACAAAGGTTTTCAGAAGAAAAGGAATTTTCAGAAAATTTTAGTTTATGAAAAAACTACTCCGAAGAGTAGTTTTGAATAGAATCAAATCCTTTTAAAATCAAGTGACATAGTGATACATAATAATTGAAATCATTGATTTTAGATCCAAACAAAAGTATACTGAAACTTTCCGCAGTGAGAAAAGTGCTTGAAACAGTACGTTTCAAGCACTCGGGAGTTTTGAAACCTTAGGTTCAAAACTAAGTCATGGAACTTCGGAGAAGTTCGCTGACGTCCGTATTCATCCAAGGAAAGTTTCTAAAATAACTCTCTCTTCAATCTAAACCACTACGTAATATAGTTGTTATTTTTAATCTACCAAGTCGCTCTTGAGGTAGGCATCGACCATGCGCTCTGTTGCGACTACAGAATCCAAGTGAGTCCGCTCATATGAGTGGCTAGATTCGATCCCTGCTCCAAGAAGGGCATGTTTGACTTCTGCTCCTGCGCTCATGGCTGCAGAGGCATCTGATCCATAGAAAGGATAGATGTCCAACTTATAAGGGATTTCTTGGGCTTTTGCAAGAGCCACCAAATGCTGACGGAACTCATAGTGATATGGTCCAGAAGCGTCTTTGACACAGATGGATACCGTGTATTCATCCGTCGCTTGGTCATCTCCCATAGCTCCCATGTCCACTGCCAAGTATTCGACCACTTCAGCCGGAATACTAGAATTAGCCCCATGCCCTACTTCTTCAAAGACTGAAAAGGCAAAGGTGGTCGTTACTGGCAATTGGATCTGTTCTTCCTTGTACACGCGCAAAAGATTCAAGAGAATCGCCGCACTCACCTTGTCATCTAGATGACGAGATTTGATAAAGCCAGTATCTGTCACAATGGTTCGGGGATCAAAGCTGACAAAATCACCCACTTCAATGCCAAGGGCACGGGTTTCTTTTTCATTGGTTACTTTTTCATCCAGACGGACTTCCATATTGTCCTGGGTCCGCTCGACAGTCCCCGCATCCTTATAGACATGGCAAGAAGTCTGATGGACCAAAATCGTCCCAGAATGGGTCTTTCCGGTATTGGCTACATGGACCGTACAATTTTCCCCTTCAATCATATTCCATGGGAAACCACCGATACGGTCCAACTTGAGACGGCCATCTGGTTTCACCGCGCGGACAATAGCCCCCAAGGTATCCACATGGGCTGTGACATAGCGTTGTTTGTCTGTGATCACACCAGGCACGGTTACATTCACGCCGCCCTTAGCAGTCCGAGTTACTTCGTACCCAAAGCCTTCAATGGTTTTGACCAAGTAGTCTGCAATCTCTCGTGTAAAACCGGTCGGGGAAGGAATGGCTGTCAATTCCTGCAAATAAGTCACTGTCTGATTCATAATGCCTCCAAATGTGTTTTTCTTTATTCTAGCATGAAATAGGTGGAATAGCTAGAGGAGAGATTACAGGTTAGCGTTTTTCAACTCTTCCCGTACTTGCATTAAGAAAAGGCCTAGCTTGTTCTTTCCAAAAATACCTCAAAATGGTCCTCACTACTTTTTAATTCGTCTTTTTGTTCCCCTTGTAATCCAGGCTGAATATTTCGGTTCATGAAGGGATAATTGATATTGTGAGTGCTCTGTTGGATTTTCTCTACAGAATTCTTATAGACGAGAATTAAAGTAAGAGCTTACCAATACTTAATTTGTAAACTCTTATTTGTTTCAATTCCAACATAGATATAAAGAATTATTTTAATCTTTGCTCGCTAAAATTTCAGCCCCTTCGGGTAATATTTCTTCCAGTTCAGCCTTTGTGAATAAGCATTGCGCTTTGGGATTTCCTCTTAAAGCTTCTGGATATTGCCTCAAGAAATTTCTATTAGCTTCTTCCTGTGTCACGTTCGGCGGCCAACAATCTTTTTTTAGTTTAAAATGAATTTCTTTAAGAGTTTTTTCCCCAGACTTTAATAGTTGAAATAGTTCTAATGGTAATTCATAGACTACCCTCTGTTCGGCTACTCCTCCTTCATCTGTAACAAAAAAATATTTCTCATGATGTCGCCAAACATGTTGTCCATAACCTTTTATTTCTTCAAACTTACTAACGTCTTCCCAAGCTAATTTACTATGTTCCATGTATGTTCTCCTCTCTTGGTACTAATATCTTTCATGACACCTTCGGGCATATCTCCCGGATATGTTCTTCCACCTGGACGCCACCAGTTATTGGCTCCAGCTTCATTACCACTTGGTATTGAAATTTCTTTTTCTGCTACTACTTCTGGAGTGACATCCAAACGATAAAGTGGACCATCTCCTAAGTACCCTTCATCAAATCCTAACAAGGTTTCGTAAATACGATTATCGCCTCTAGCAATGTCTTGAATGATATCTGCATGGTCTTTACTTAACCAAAAACTTGTTCCATCATTACCCCCAACAATACCATCATTCCAACTCTCGCTAGGCTGAAATTTTTGAAATTTAGCAGCTCCATTATCAAATAAATGCTTATGTGCCTCTATGTAGTCTGGGTGTAAGTATCCTTCTGGTTCAGGACGGGGAGTAATTTCCGTATCAATTGCTTCGATATTTTTAAAAACAGATTGTTGATCCAGGCCATCAATCATTTTTATTTTGGGCGCTTTTTCAGAAATTTCCAATACTCTAACACGGTCTGAAGGACTGATACCTGCCTCCGCATATTTGTGCCATTGAAGATATCTCTGACGATCCACCGGTTCCATATCGATTAAGGTCTTCTGGAATTTCTCCTTCGCCAGATATTGGTCAAAGTTACTGGATTTCCTCGCAAGCTTGCTTTCTTCTATATTTCGTAAAATATGTTCACGATCATAAGTTTTTGCTGGTTCTGTTATAGTTTTAACATTGGTTTCTACCTTAGGGGTTACCTCAGGAATTACTGGTTTCCTATTGAAGAATGGAATCTTCCCTTTTACCTTACTAAATACATCCGAGAACGTTGTGTAGGGTTTATTATAGTACTGATTGTATCCTACATAAGAGGTATACAGGGAACTTGCCAGTTGCAAGCTCTCAGTAACAGTTCTCACCTTTTTGATATTTTTTGCCCGATTGATTTCTTCCTGTGTAGCAGGTTTGCCTGTAAAAGGATCAATACCTTCTTCAATTATATAATAATCATATTTAGTTTGAAAGGCGGGATCTCGCCAACTGAGCATTTTTTGACTATCCAAAAAGAAATAACGGTCTAGTAGGTAATGATCATTAGCTCGCTCTGTTTCAGATTTAAATAGTTGTGCATATGGATTCACATGAGCCATGGAGATCAATGTTTTAAGTTCTGGGTAGGCCTCTTCTAACGCTTCTTGATCCATTGCATCGATACGTTTCTTAAATTTTGGGTCCACCTTGGCTAATTCTGAAGGTAATAATCCTAAATGATCATTCTTAACTTCATTATATCTCTTCCATAACAATTTGAGATCATTCATATCCCACTTGGAGAGAACCACATCACCCTGCCCCATAGTCGTAAATCTTTTATAGGCTTGAATCACGTCTCCATACTCTTCCTCCAGTTCTGCACGTGACATTTTTGAGAGTTTGTCTTCTAATGTTTCAACCTTCGGATTCTTCACTTTGTTTAGGTTTGCTTGACGTTTTTGCCACCCTAAAGAGACTGTTTGCTTCCACGATAGATCCACTCCACTACTTGGAGGCAAGTAGGTTCCACTAGCAGCATCCCATGATTGTGCAGCTTGGGCAAAACCATTTTGAACAGCCAATAAATACCGCTCTGAATTTAAAAAGATAGTTGGAGAGACTGCATTAAAAGTAAGCAGGCTAATTAATATTTTCTGTAATTTTTGTTTTAGTCCCTCAAATACGGCTATGGATACCGAAAGATTTAGAAAAGCTGAAATCTTATTATCCGATTTTGTTTCCATTAATTGTCGTAGACTAGAAATCTTTTGATCTGCTTCCCTAATTTTTTCTTCTAAATCCACTTGACGCCAACTTTTACTATCTACGTCAGAGGTATATTGACTGACAAATTTTTGACACTCCTCCGCCAGAGATTCTTGGTATAAGACAATTCCTTGAATTAAAGGAATAACAATACTTGTAATATGCGCCTTTGCTGAGTCGTAAGCATGCCCTTTTAACTTTTCTTCAGCGACAAAATTTTCAAGAACTTTAATCAATTCCATATTCTGTTGCACGCACTGGGTGGATATACTAGATAAACTAGTTGCCTGACTTCTGGCGGATTCTAGATACATATCTATACTCATGTGATTTCCTCCGTCACTAATCGTCTTTTTTCTTGGTGAATTGAATCTAACTTCATTTCAATAGATTTATGTTCTTTCCGAAGTTTTTCTAATTCTTCATCCAAACTGTATTCCATTATTCTCACTTGATGCTGAAATTCTAACCGGTCATCCATCATTTGACTTTGATATCTACTACCTTCAAAAAGAAAATTTAGATCATTTAACCAATGTGAATCATTTAAGAGCTGATCCAATACTTCCATTTTTTTCGAATCTAATTTTTCTATCCGCTGATATAAGTCCCACTCCTTCTCTGAAAGTTGTCGTTCTTTCTCATGGAGCTTATTCCATGTATCTTCTATACTCATATCTAATCCTCTAATACATCTAAGTATTTTGATTTCGCCTCATTTGAGAATGATGGCTTAGACTGAATGGTATTCAAAATATTTAAATTTTGACGAATCATGGCATCCTTATCTTCAAATTGGTCGGCTAAGCTATGGATATTTTGAATCATATTCACAATATGATTCGATAGTTGAGTCTGAAGATTCTCAAATTGACTAATACCATTTTTGGCACTATTATTACCAGCAACTGTCGTTTGTTCATCTCTTTGAACTGTAATAGCTGAATGATTATTGGCAGATCCTATTGCAGTAGCATGCTTAGCAGCCACCGAAAGATCACTTTTTACTGTGTATTTATCTCCCATTCATTTCTCCTTTAAATTTTTTCATATTATAACATCTTTCACCGCTAGAAAAAAGCCTAGTTAGTGGTATTCCCAGCTCATTCACGCACATAAAAAACTCAAGCTGACTCACTTGAGTTCCTTCTTATAGATTATTGTAACCTTCTAGTTGCTATTCATACCAAACCTAGGGTGTTAAGTGGAATAGCTAGAGGAGAGGTTACAGAGTGAGGTTTTTCAACTCTTCCCTTACTTACATTAAGAGAAGGCCTAGCTTGTTTTTTTCCAGTGATATCTCTCCCATCAGCCCAGTAGTCGTCATTTTGTGTATGTTCGATGAGGATGGCATCTCCTGTCGCGAGCAATTCTTTCGCGATTTCTGGATTTTGGCTAAATTTCATTCGAAGGGCCTGGAGCATCACTTTATTTTTGACCTCTTTCCAATCTGGTCTCAAGGGATTTTGACGATTACGTCCCTCTAAAGCAGCATCCATCGGAGATGCTATCTGACGAATTTTCTCTTGAATTTGGGGCACTAATACAGTATCTGATGACAAAATGCTGACTTTTTCTTCTGCTTGTTTATCCTCTAGAAGTTTAGCTGCAGCCAATTCAATCTCTTTGCGACTTTGTTTAACAGTCGAGTGTTGACCAGCAGTATATCCCATCATGAGAATAAAGCTAGTTGCAGCCACTGCTCCAACACTAATTAATGCTTTAGTTTTGACTTTATTTAACATCTTAGACCTTCTTTCTATAAAAACTAGGTCAAGCATACCAGATAAAGCTTGTAGCTTTTATCACAAGAAAAAGACTCCGAAGAGTCCTCGCATTACTTATGCAATTCTTTATTACTCAATGTATGAAAAATCCCCCACAGAAGAATATTTACAATGATAAACAGCAATATTTCCACTAAATTAAAGTCTATCAAATTCCGTGACCGCATTGCCACCATAGCTTGGGAGTAGGGATAGATTAAAGATAATTTATCTGATACAAAAATCATCATAAATCCTACGAAAGTACCAATAGCACCAATTCCCACAGATTTACTGAAAACACGAGTTTTAGCTGTCACAAAAAACTGCACTGCCATCATACTAATTGTTCCAAAAATCCCCAATAAATCCCACTTGAGGTAGGTGAACAAATTAGAAATTTCTAAATGAGCTAGGTGAGCACTGACATAAAAAATACCAAACAAGAGCAACTGTAAAACAGCAATAAACAAGATAATTACTATTTCTTTTGCCAACAATAATTTCCCAAGACTGACATTATTAGCTCTGAGAAATTCAATATTTTTTCTATCAAACTCTTTTCCTAACATCATTGCTACATAAAGGCTGACCAAAATCGGAAAGAAAAGCTGGCTATAATAGAAGGTCAATTGTCCCCATAAAACAGGCACCTTTTCACTTTCTGCAACCATAGAATAAGCTGAACCAAAGTAAATCCCAAGACCAATCAGGCTACAAAAAGCTAAGAAAAAAAATACCAATCATCAACATGGAAAATTTTTGGTTTTCCGCCATTCTACTGATAGATAAGACATCATAGCTTGCCTCCTTTCTTTTCAACCAGATAGAGAGATAAGAAGAGATAGATTAGGGCTATTGGCAAATATGTAAAGAGTTTAAATCCTAGGTTTGTC
>NZ_CM002128.1:873876-894152 GCF_000448565.1 Streptococcus sp. HSISM1
AATACCAATCATCAACATGGAAAATTTTTTGGTTTTCCGCCATTCTACTGATAGATAAGACATCATAGCTTGCCTCCTTTCTTTTCAACCAGATAGAGAGATAAGAAGAGATAGATTAGGGCTATTGGCAAATATGTAAAGAGTTTAAATCCTAGGTTTGTCACCAAAACATAACTCACTTTACTGGCGACTTGCTGGTAATCCACCAGAGACAGATATCCTATACCACCAAAAGGGAAAATCAGCTGTAGAAAAGCTGGTGCATGACCAAATCCAAATCCAAGAAATCCTCCGAAAATCCCTAATGCCAGTATCAATGCCTGCTTTTTCAGTAAAAACTGCAAAGTCAAAAACAGACAGGTCAAGACAAAAGAGGCTAGCAAGAAAATGACGATTTGCCAGAGGATTAGGCTAACAGGCATTTCTAGACCAGATAAGATTGCAATCAACTGGACTACTACTCCCTCCAAAAAAGCGAGAAAGGCCAAAACGAACATAGTCAGGCCAAGCTTACTCAGAAAGATATGCCGTACATTTTCACCATTTGCCAAAAGCAGTTTGAAAGTGTTGCCCTCCTTCTCGTTCTTGACAATCCGGGATACAAAGAGAGCAATCACGATAGGGAGAATCAAGCCATTTACTTCTTTTATCATATAGAAAATTAGGTTAATCTGGTGCATGTCTGGATTACTTAGGTAACGTGTAGCGGCTGCAATTGCCCAAGCAAATCCGACTCCCATAACTAGTATGCTAATGAGGAAGGATTTGGTTCGTTTTGCCTTGAGCAATTCAATAGACAAATTATTCAACATAAGACTCACTCCTTGGTTAAGTTGAGGAAGATAGATTCCAAGGTTTCTTGTTCTTGCTTCACTTCATAAATTGGAACTTCCTCGACTATTAAATCTCGTAACAAACTAGAAATCTGCTGGTCGGCAAGGTTAGTCAGCTTGAGTTTATCCTCATGTATTTCTAACATCTTGCACGGATAACCAAATAACACTTGGCTAATGGCTTCACGTCGACCTCTAAAATCCCCACGCACTTCCAGCCATTTATTGGACTGAATTTTACGAATTTCTCCCTCGTAAACGAGTTGACCATGATTGATAATCCCTACACGGTCAGCGATATGCTCTACTTCAGAAAGGATATGGGTAGAGATGAAGACAGTAATGCCCTGTTCTTTTGCCAACTTGATAATCAGTTCCCGAATTTCATGAATCCCTGCTGGGTCTAGCCCGTTAGTTGGTTCATCCAGTATCAACAAACGCGGTTTCTTGACTAAGGCAAAGGCTAAAGCCAAACGCTGTTTCATACCCAGAGAATAATCTTTAACCAATTTTTTCTTGTTTTTAGGTTGATCTAACCCAACAATTTTCAAGGTTTCCTGAATATTTTTCTTATCAAATCCAAGGATTTTTTGGAAAACCAAGAGATTTTCATAGCCTGTCAAATTAGGATAATAAGACGGTTCTTCAATCATAGAGCCAATCTGATTAAGATACTGCTTGTCCGTACCTATGGATTGACCGAACACTTCAATATCCCCAGCTGTACGAGAAATCAAAGACAAAATCATCTTCATGGTGGTTGTTTTCCCAGCTCCATTTGGACCTAGAAAACCATAAATCTCACCTTGTTGAACTGATAAGGAACTGAGGTTAACTACCTGAGTGTCCTTAAATCCCTTTTGTAAGTTTTTTATCTGTAAAACATTACTAATCATTATGAACTTCCTCCTCAACGAGATTCATTTGTTGTTTAGCCATTTGGAAATACCTCACTGATTAAAATTTATTTGAGAAGTATCTCTATCTAGGTTATGTCTTTATTATAGACATGCTAGATTAATTTTAAACTAAGCTAACCTTAATTTTACATTAAGATTAAAGTATCTTTCTTTTTTCACTCTTTTAAATGGTATAATATAGATAAGCGAGGTAAGATTATGAATTTCGAACAACAGCTCCTGAATAAGCACATCCTTATCATTGATGACGATAAAATTTTAAACTCTTCCATAAGAGATATTCTCACTGCCTACGGATTTTCCAATCTAACATCAGCCTATGATATAGAATCTAGTTTGGACATGATTGAAACAGAGCAGTTCGACCTTTTCCTTTTGGACATTATGCTCCCCGATGGTGATGGCTACACATTAGCAAAACATATCCGAAAAAAAGGCGATACTCCTATCCTCTTTCTGACTGCCAAAAATAATCCTGAAGATGAGATAGCTGGTTTCAATGCTGGTGGTGATGATTATGTCATGAAACCCTTCATTCCAAAAAATCTTATTTATCGTATTATGGCTCTGCTCCGGAGAAGCTATAAATCAGAACAGGAATCAATACAGATTGGACAGACTTTGGTGAGTTTTCGGAATGCAACAGTACAAAAAAATGGAGCAGAAATTTCTATTACGCCAATTGAAATTCAGATTTTGAAAAAACTTTACGATAATAAAAATTACATCGTTTCAACCGAATCTCTCTGTGATACGATTTGGGGAGTGGATAGCTTTGGTTATGAAAACACTTTGACTGTACATATTCGGAAAATTCGAGAAAAAATAGAAGAAAATCCTTCAAAACCTCAATATTTAAAGACAGCTAAAGGGCTGGGATATAAATTGTTATCATGATTATGAACCAAACCAAAATTTTAAGGTATTCACTAAAGAAATTTATCTTTTTTCCATCATTATCTTTATTACCAATATTCTTCTAATTGCCAGTTTTGTTTTCTACATTAAGGAAAAGCAAACTGCTACTGAGACTGTGAAAATAATTTCTGAACACATTACCATCACAAAAAATAACGTCCACATACCTAGAAATGATATTTCTAGTCTAAAAGAACAAAAGTTATGGCTCATGGTATTGGATAAGCAGACTGGAAAACAAGTGTACGAACAGTATAAACCTACAGAAGTTCCTTCGCAATTTGACTATGGGGACATTTTACAGTTTTCTCGCTATTATCTTTCAGATTATCCTGTTTTTAGTCAGATAAAAGGTGGCTACATCATTGTTGTTGGTTTTCCAAAAGATAAAATTGCTCGTTATAGTTATAATTACTTAGATATAGATAGTATTCGCTTGATTCCACTAGTAGCATTTGGAGTATTGCTTTTCAACTGCCTTTATTTCGCTTTTCTTTACTACTATGGCGTGACGCATATCAATCGTAAAATTGCGCCTCTTGTATCTGCTATTCAGAATCTCCCATATGGTTTGAAAAATCCAATAAATTCTATATCAGAACTAGAATATCTTACAACTGCAATTAATCAAACCGATACTCTACTCAAAGAGAATGAAGTCTTTAAAGAGCAATGGATTTCAGGTATTGCACACGATATCAAAACACCTCTTTCTGTCATCATTTCTAACGCGTCCTTGTTAAATGATTCTGAACTAGATACACAGTCTAAAAAACATATTCGTCCAATATTGACGGAATCCTATTACATCCAAAATGTTTTAAATGACTTAAATATAGTAGCTCGCCTTTCATCCGGTCATCTTCAATTAAATCAGACTGAAACTAAAATTATCCCCTTCTTCAAAGACATTCTCATCCATATTTTAAATCAAGAAATCTGGAATGAATTTGAATTTGAATTTGATTACGATTATTCACTTGTTAATCAATCTATCATGATTGAGCAGTTTTTAATCACAAGAGTTATCCATAATATCATCTACAACTCTGTTTTACATAACGAAAAGGGTTGCACAATAAGAATCCACTTATTCAAAAAAGATACAAATGTAATTGTCGAAATCAAAGATAATGGACAGGGAACTTCACCAGAAAAAATTGCTGAACTTAATGAATTATCTTTTAAAAACATTGATATTTCTAAAATTAGAACGACTGGAATTGGGCTAAAAATTTCAAAACAAATTGTTGATTTGCATCAGGGCTCTATTTCGTTTGCTAGTGTCCAAAATGAATTCTTTGAAAGTATCATTTCACTTCCGATTTTCAACATTACCAATTAGATAAAAAAAGGAGAAGAACCATTAGAGTTTTCTCCATTTTTTTCATCTTATCTTCCACTTATACCCTGCCCAGTCTGCCAAGACAAGCAAAGCAAGGTTAAAGATTATAAAGAAAGTCGTAAAACCAAATAATCCATTCTGTGCCAAATCTTCCGTGTTGGAATTCTGTCAATATTTTGGACACATTTTGGGAGGAAAATTTGAAGGCTAGCGCCCTTCGGTTGCTGGACCCCTTCTACGACCAATTCTCTGTACTCTACAGGGGACTAGTCATTCAATTTTTGTTGAATTCTAGTTTCATTATAAAATATGATGTAATTTTTGACAATATCTGTTATACTATCTCCAGTTATGTTTCTTCACTTATGGAGAGAGAAGGTTTCAGACTTGAAAACAGAGTGAAACCATTCGATACAGGCATTATCTGCTGGTGTTCCTTTTCGGGACATGGAGCGGGTGATGCCTTTTTCTATACAAGGCTGATAGTAGGCTTTTGAGGTGTAGACAGATCCCTGATCGCTGTGTAAAAGTACCCCTTGAGGTAGCTCAAGTTGATGAAGTGTATCGAGTACAAAGTTAGTATCTTGGCAATCGGAGATGGTATAAGCTACAATTTCGCGATTATAGAGATCCATAATCGAAGATAGATAAAGTCTACAGTTTCCAAAGTAGAGGTAAGTGATGTCTATGACAAGCTTCTCCATAGGCTTGTCTGCCTGAAAATCACGATCCAGTTTATTGTCTGTTACATGGTAAGGCTTCCCTAATTTAGGTCCCTTCTTAGGACGGACACGGCAAAGGCAACCCTTTTCCTTCATAATACGATAGACCTTCTTTCGATTAACGACAAGATTATACACTTTCTTGAGCAAGCGAGTGATGGTTCGATAGCCATAAATAAAGTGATTTCTCATATAGAGTTGTTCAATTTTATCTGCTATTTCGTCTCTTTTCTGAGAATTCTTACACTCCTGTTTCCAGCGATAAAAGGTGGAGCATTTGACACCGAAACATTCTAAAATAATCGATACAGGGCACGTTTTCTTATACTGTTCCACTTCAGATAACTGTTTCATCCCATTACCATAAGTATATTGTTTCCCCACGGGTTGTTGGAAACGGTACAATTCATCATTCTGATACCATTGCCACCAAGTCTTGGCCTGACTAACATTTTTGATACCGAGGGTATCCATGATAAACTTGTTTGATTTGCCTGTCTTCTTCATTTCGATACAGGCTAGCTTAGTTTCTACTGAATATGCTTTTTTGACAATAACAAAACACTCCTGTTTCTAGTTTACCAGATTTCAACAGGAGTGTTTTTCTTGTGTCTCATTTTATGGGTGCAGTGCCGACCCTAGGGATTCTTTCGTTCTCATATATACGTCATTAGTATAGGCTAATTTGATTTAAATTCCAAGAGAAATAACATTTTACATTAAAATCAGTGGGTATTTTACAATTTTTGCATATAATAGAGCTAAAAAACAACTGGTTTTAAGAATTCTTATCTGAAACATTCGGAAATTCCCCTTAACCGTAGCGGAAATTTGTTTTCTTCTCCTATTTATAATAGACTATCACTAACATTAGATGAGAAGGTGACTCTATGACTATAAATCAACTGCTTCAAAAGCTGGAGCCTACTAGCCCTATCCTTCAAGCTAACTTTGGAATTGAACGCGAAAGTCTTCGTGTCGATAGACAGGGAAAATTAGCACATACGCCTCACCCTTCATGGCTAGGAGCTCGAAGTTTCCACCCTTATATTCAAACAGATTTTTGTGAGTTTCAGATGGAACTCATCACACCAGTTGCTAAATCTACCACTGAGGCTCGTCGATTTCTTGGAGCCATTACCGATGTAGCTGGACGTTCCATCAGTAAAGATGAACTTCTCTGGCCCTTGTCCATGCCTCCTCGTATCAACGCCCAAGAAATCCAAGTTGCCCAACTGGAAAATGAATTTGAACGCTATTATCGTAACTACCTGGCCGAAAAATACGGAACTAAACTACAAGCTATCTCAGGTATCCACTATAATATGGAACTAGGGAAAGATTTGGTTGAAGCCCTATTCCAAGAAAGTGACCAGATTGATATAATTGCTTTCAAAAACGCCCTCTATCTTAAGCTGGCTCAGAACTATTTGCGCTATCGTTGGGTGATTACCTATCTCTTTGGTGCTGCACCTGTTGCTGAGCAAGGCTTCTTCGACCAAGAAGTTCCAGAACCTGTGCGTTCCTTCCGTAACAGTGACCACGGCTATGTCAATAAGGAAGAAATACAAGTATCTTTTGCAAGCCTAGAAGACTATGTCTCTGCCATCGAAAACTATATCGAACAAGGTGATTTGATTGCGGAAAAGGAATTTTACTCGGCTGTTCGTTTCCGTGGACAAAAGGTTAATCGCTCCTTCCTTGACAAGGGAATCACCTACCTGGAATTCCGTAACTTCGACCTCAACCCCTTTGAGCGTATCGGTATTAGCCAAACTACCATGGATACCGTACACCTACTCCTTCTAGCCTTCCTCTGGCTGGATGCCCCTGAAAATGTTGATCAGGCTCTGGCTCAAGGTCACGCGCTGAATGAAAAAATTGCCCTCTCTCATCCTTTAGAACCTCTACCTTCTGAAGCTGAAACTCAGAACATTACGACAGCTCTAGACCAACTGGTGCAACATTTTGGGCTTGGTGACTATCATCAAGGGCTGGTCAAACAAGTTAAAGATGCCTTTGCAGATTCCAGTCAGACACTAGCTGCTCAACTTCTTCCTCATATCAAAGACAAGTCCCTTTCTGACTTTGCCCTTGACAAGGCGCTTGCCTATCATGATTACGACTGGACTGCCCACTATGCCCTTAAGGGTTATGAGGAGATGGAACTTTCTACCCAGATGCTGCTCTTTGATGCCATTCAAAAAGGGCTTCATTTTGAAATCCTAGATGAGCAGGATCAATTCCTTAAACTCTGGCATAAAGATCATGTTGAGTACGTCAAAAATGGTAACATGACCTCAAAAGACAACTATGTAGTTCCTCTTGCCATGGCTAATAAAACCGTGACCAAAAAATCCTGGCTGATGCTGGCTTCCCTGTCCCCGCCGGCGACGAATTTACCAGTCTAGAACAAGGTCTAGCCTACTATCCTCTTATCAAGGGCAAGCAAATTGTGGTTAAACCAAAATCAACCAACTTCGGTCTGGGCATTTCCATTTTCCAAGAGCCTGCCAGCCTTGATAACTATAAGAAAGCTCTCGAGATTGCCTTTGCAGAAGATACAGCTGTTCTTGTTGAAGAATTTATCCCAGGAACCGAATACCGTTTCTTCATTCTGGACGGGCGTTGTGAGTCTGTCCTCCTTCGTGTCGCTGCTAATGTTGTCGGTGATGGCAAACACACCATTCGTGAATTAGTCGCTCAGAAAAATGCCAATCCATTGCGAGGCCGTGACCACCGCTCACCTCTGGAAATCATTAAGCTAGGAGACATCGAACAATTGATGTTGACTCAGCAAGGTTATGCACCTGATGATATTCTCCCAGAAGGGAAAAAGGTCAATCTCCGCCGTAACTCCAACATTTCTACGGGTGGTGACTCTATTGATGTCACTGAGACAATAGATTCCTCTTACCAAGAATTGGCAGCAGCTATGGCAACTAGCATGGGGGCCTGGGCTTGCGGGGTTGACCTCATCATTCCAGATAAAACTCAGCCTGCTAGCAAGGAAAACCTCATTTCACTTGTATCGAGCTCAACTTCAATCCCGCTATGTATATTCACACCTATTGTGCTGAAGGTCCTGGACAAGCTATCACTCCAAAAATTCTAGACAAGCTTTTTCCAGAAGTTGCCACAAGTCAAACCTAAAACCTAATTCTTAGGAACAAACAAATCACCTTTATCTCGATGATATGATACCTCTTAAGTAGACAAGGTAAATACCTAAAATCTACAGCTCTTTGTCAACTTTAGTGGGTTGAAGAAAAGCTAAGCTCGAGAAAGGACAAATTTCGTCCTTTCTTTTTTGATATTCAGAGCGATGAAAATTCGCTTCTTGAAGTTTTCAAAGTTCCGAAAACCAAAGGCATTGCGTTTGATAAGTTTGATGAGATTATTAGTCGCTTCCAATTTTGCGTTGGAATAGGATAACTGAAGGTCATTGATGATTTTCCCTTTGTCCTTTAGAAATGTTTTAAAGACAGTCTGAAAAAGAGAATGAACCTTCTTTATATTGTCTTCAATGAGTCCAAAAAATTTCTCTGGTTCCTTATTCTGAAGGTGAAAAAGCAAGAGCTGATAGAGATTATAGTGGTATTTCAAGTCTTCTGAATAGCTCAAAAGCTTGTCTAGGATTTCTTTATTGCCTAAATTGTCAAATTAAGTTAGACTTTTCAAGTAACTCAGAAAAACTTGGTAGGGTGATTGAAATAGTTCTAATGGTAATTCATAGACTACCCTCTGTTCAGCTATTCCTCCTTCATCTGTAACAAAAAAATATTTCTCATGATGTCGCCAAACATGTTGTCCATAACCTTTTATTTCCTCAAACTTACTAACTTCTTCCCAGCCTAGTTTACTATATTCCATGTATGTTCTCCGATCTTTGTATTAATATTTGTTGATCATCAATACTGATAGGGCACAAAAATTTTGTCTGTAATAATTCTTTAAATAATTGTATCTCTATACTTTTATCATAACAAATTCTTAGATTCATTATCTAATCAATTAATCTATTGTCCATCAATTTTCTTTTTTTAACTCTTTCTCTAATTGTTTTAAGACTACTAAAATTTCGCTTTTATAATCCATAGTTTCATCTACAAATCTTCTTGCTAAACTAAAAAAACTAATGTCACCGATATTTTCTCCTCTTCTTATACACTTAGTTAAGCTATATATATCCTGTATAATTCCCGGGTATAACTTTTGACTTGGATATTCTAAGTCAATTAAATCTTGTAATTTGTCTGCATACTTCATATATTTGTTTTTCATAGTTCAAAACATTAACTTGGTACAATTCCTATATCCACTATCCAGTCTAATTGTGGAATTCTGTCAATATTTTGGACACATTTTGGGAGCGATTCATTTAGTCCACTTAAAGTAAAAACAGGAACTTGCTTACAACTAATAGTGTATAAATAAATTCCTTACAAGCTATTTCAATGGTGATACATAATCATCTGGAAGTTTACCTCTCCAGTCAATCCACATTTGCTCAGCAATTGGAATTAATCTTTCAAGCTCTTCCTGAGTAAATAACTCTCTAGTTTCAGGTAAATCAATTAATGATGTAGGACTCTCTTCTATGAATCGTTTCTCACTAGCTTTCTTTTCTTCTTCCGTCGGTGGCCAACGATCGGTCTGAAGTTTACTTAATATTTCTAACTGCGTTCTCTCTCCACTTTCTAATAAGGCAAACAGCTCATTTGGTAATTCATAAACTACACGCTGAGGGGCAATTCCTCCCTCCTCAGTAACGTAATAAAAATGATTACCATCTCTCCAGATATGCTGACCATAACCTTTTACCTCTTCAAACTGGATAACATCTTCCCATTCTAGGTTTGTTGGTTTCATTTTATACCTTCCTTACTAAAGTGGTGATACATAATCGTCTGGAAGTTTGCCTCTCCAGTCAATCCATTTTTGTTCAGCAAGCGGAATTAATCTTTCAAGCTCTTCCTGAGAAAATAATTCCCAACTCTTAGGATTAGCTATTAATGGAGTTAAGCCTTTTAATATAAATTGTTTCTCACTAGCTTTCTTTTCTTCTTCCGTCGGTGGCCAAGAATCGTGCTTAATCTTCCAAGATATTTCGAATAGTGATCTCTCTCCACTATCTAATAGAGAGAATAATTCTTGGGGTAATTCATAAACCACTAACCAAGAAGCTACAGTTCCCTCTTCTGAAACTAAATAATATTTATCCTCATTTTTCCAGATGGATTTCCCATATCCTTCAACCTCTTCAAACTTGGTAACATCTTCCCATTCTAGGTTTGTTGGTTTCATTTCAAACCTCTTTTACTTAAGTGGTGATACATAATCGTCTGGAAGTTCACCCATTGATTCTATCCATTGTTGTTCAGCTTGAGGAATAAGTATTTCAAGTTCTTTATTACTAAAAAGCAACTGATTTTTACGGTTTGATATCAGCACAATTGGCTTTTCTCTAGCTCTTTTTTTTCTTATTTCGTTCTTTTCTTCTTCCGTCGGTGGCCAACAATTGTTCTTTACTCTATAAGATACTTCTCGTATCGTTCTCTCCCCACTCTCTAGTAAGGCAAATAACTCATTTGGTAATTCATAAACCACTCGCTGAGGGGCAATTCCTCCCTCCTCAGTAACGTAATAAAGAGTATTGCCATCTCTCCAAATGTGCTGACCATAACCTTTTACTTCTTCGAACTGGATAACATCTTCCCAGCCTAATTTACTATGTTCCATGTATGTTCTCCTCTCTTGGTACTAATATCTTCCATGACACCTTCTGGAATATCTCCTGGGAAAGTTCGTCCAGCTGGTCTCCACCAGTCATTGGCTCCTGCTTCATTTCCACTTGGTATTGAAATCCCTTTTTCTGCTACTACTTCTGGAGTAACATCCAAACGATAAAGTGGCCCGTCTCCTAAATAACCTTCATCAAGTCCTAATATTATTTCATAAAGACGATTATCTCCATTGGCAACCTTTTCAATGATATCTGCATGTTCTTTACTCAACCAGAAACTTGTTCCATCATCACCTCCAACAATACCTCCATTCCAATTTTCGCTAGGCTGAAATTTTTGGAATCGGGATGCTCCATTTTTAAATAGTTGTCTGTGTGCTTCTATATACTTAGGGGTGAGATATTCCTCAACATCAGGGCGAAAGATTCCTTTCTGAGATTCGGGCTTGATATCAAGTATATCCTTCTTAGTATATGCACCTCTAATATACTTCACTTTAGGTGAGTCCTTAGAAATATTAAAAATTAATTCCCTTTCTTCAGGAGTTAATTTGTCAAAGACTTTCTCTAGATATCTTTCTCGAGTTGCAAAATCTTTAAACCCTGAACTCTTCCTTGCAAGTTTGCTTTCTTCTATATTTCGTAAAATGCGTTCACGATCATAAGTTTTTGTTGGTTCTGTTATAGTTTTAACATCGGTATCTACCTTAGGGTTTACCTCAGGAATTACTGGTTTCCTATTGAAGAATGGAACCTTCCCTTTTACTTTACTAAATACATCCGAGAACGTTGTATAGGGTTTATTGTAGTACTGATTATAGCCAACATAAGAGGTATACAAGGTACTTGCTAGTTGGAAGCTCTCAGTAACAGTTCTCACCTTTTTGATATCTTTTGCCCGATTGATTTCTTCCTGTGTAGCAGGTTTGCCTGTAAAAGGATTAATTCCTTCTTCAATTATATAATAATCATACTTAGTTTGAAAGGCGGGATCTCGCCAACTAAGCATTTTTTGACTATCTAAAAGGAAATAGCGATCTAGTAGGTAATCATAATTGGCGCGTTCTGTTTCAGATTTAAATAGTTGTGCATAGGGATTCACATGAGCCATGGAGATCAATGTTTTAAGTTCTGGGTAAGCTTCTTCTAACGCTTCTTGATCCATTGCATCGATACGCTTCTTAAATTTCGGGTCCACCTTGGCTAATTCTGAAGGTAATAACCCTAAGTGATCATCCTTCACTTCATTATACCGCTTCCATAACAATTTGAGATCATTCATATCCCATTTTGCGAGAATCGTATCACCTTGCCCCATATTCGTAAACCTTTTATAGGCTTGAATCACATCTCCATACTCTTCCTCCAGTTCTGCACGTGACATTTTTGAGAGTTTGTCTTCTAACGTTTCAACCTTCGGGTTCTTCACTTTGTTCAGGACTGCTTGTCGTTTTTGCCATCCTAAAGAGATTGTTTGCTTCCATGATAGATCAGATCCACTACTTGGAGGCAAGTAGGTTCCGCTAGCAGCATCCCATGATTGTGCAGCTTGGGCAAAACCATTTTGAACGGCCAATAAATAGCGCTCTGAATTTAAAAAGATAGTTGGAGAGACTGCATTAAAAGTAAGCAGGCTAATTAATATTTTCTGTAATTTTTGTTTTGCTCCTTCTAATACGGCTATGGATAGCGAAAGATTTAGAAAAGCTGAAATCTTATCATCCGATTTTGTTTCCATTAACTGTCGTAGATTAGAAATCTTTTGATCTGCTTCCCTAATTTTTTCTTCTAAATCAACTTGACGCCAACTTTTACTATCTACGTCAGAGGTATATTGACTGACAAATTTTTGACACTCCTCCGCCAGTGATTCTTGGTATAAGACAATCCCTTGAATTAATGGAATTACAGTACTTGTAATATGCGCCTTTGCTGAGTCGTAAGCATGCCCTTTTAACTCTTCTTCAGCTACAAAATTTTCAAGAACTTTAATCAATTCAATATTCTGTTGCACGCACTGGGCGGATATACTAGATAAACTAGTTGCCTGACTTCTGGCGGATTCTAGATACATATCTATACTCATGTGGTTTCCTCCGTCACTAATCGTCTTTTTCTTGGTGAATCGAATCTAACTTCATTTCAATAGATTTATGTTCTTTCCGAAGTTTTTCTAATTCTTCATCCAGACTGTATTCCATTATTCTCACTTGATGCTGGAATTCTAACTGGTCATTCATCATTTGACTTTGATATCTACTACCTTCGAAAAGAAAATCTAGATCATTTAACCAATGTGAATCATTCAACAGCTGATCCATTACTTCCATTTTCTTCGAATCTAATTTTTCTATCCGCTGATATAAGTCCCACTCCTTATCTGAAAGTTGTAGTTCTTTCTCATGGAGTTTATTCCATGTATCTTCTGCACTCATATCTAATCCTCTAATACATCTAAGTATTTTGATTTCGCTTCATTTGAGAATGATGGCTTAGACTGAATGGTATTCAAAATATTTAAATTTTGACGAATCATGGCATCCTTATCTTCAAATTGGTCGGCTAAGCTATGGATATTTTGAATCATATTCACAATATGATTCGATAGTTGAGTCTGAAGATTCTCAAATTGACTAATACCATTTTTGGCACTATTATTACCAGCAACTGTCGTTTGTTCATCTCTTTGAACTGTAATAGCCGGATGATTATTGGCAGATCCTATTGCAGTAGCATGCTTAGCAGCCACCGAAAGATTACTCTTTACTGTGTATTTATCTCCCATTCATTTCTCCTTTAAATTTTTTCATATTATAACATCTTTCATAGCTATAAAAAAGCCTAGTTAGTGGTATTCCCAGCACATTCGCTCACGCAAAAAAACTCAAGCCGACTGACTTGAGTTCCTTATTATTGATCATTGTGGCATTCATACCAAACCTAGGGTGTTAAGTGGAATAGCTATAGGAGAGGTTACGGGGTGAGGTTTTTCAACTCTTCCCGCACTTGCATTAAGAGAAGGCCTAGCTTGTTCTTCCCAGAGCCATCTCCACCATCAGCCCAGTAAGCGTCGTTTTGCGTATGTTCGATGATGATAACATCTCCTGTCGCTAGCAGTTCTTTTGTTTAAATTAACACGCCTACAGAATCATCCTAATATCAAATTTTTTTGAGAAATACATGGACAAACCTCTTCTAAATTAATAAACTGACTTCATCATATGCTATAATTTAGTTATATTTTACAAAAATGAAAGTTTCTAACTAATGCCCCTATTTGCTCATTAATGTAACTGGGCTGTTATGTCATTATCAGTTTTATGTTATAGCTTTATCAAGGAGTTTCGTCTATGTTTCAATACCTTAAGCCTTTGCGCTGGTATCTTTTCTTTAATTTTCTCTTTAGTGGCCTGTCCAATATTTGTACGGCTCTTCTTCCATACTTTACACAAGAGTTAATTCGTGGCCACTATCAAATAGCTTTGTCAGGTTATTGCATCGCAGTTATAGGTTACCTGACTTGCAACTACATCCAAATGCGACTTGACTGGAAACAGGCCATTCTCTTTTCGACAAATCTAAAGAACGATTGGTTTCAATCTCTTTTAGGACTTGCCCACCATGATTTCAAGCAGAAAACAGTCGCAGAATACATTTCTTATCAATCTAATGATCTTGACTCACTGGAAAAAGATTATCTACCTCCACTGATGAGTTTTTTTAAGCAGATTCTACGAATTTTGATTTATACCATCATTATTACCAGAACGATCAATCCTATAGTGGCACTGATCCTACTGATTTCAACAGCCATCAGTATTCAAATTCCAAAGATCGTTGGTCAATTGACTGCGAAGCGTAGACAAACCTATCTTGAAAAGCAAGGTGATTATTATCGGACCTTGGAGGATCTATTCCGAGGACATCACCTAGTTAACAAACTTACTCTACCTCATTTTATAGAGCAACAAAGAAGTTCTCTCAAAAACTTGCAGGATAAGTATCTTGGGTATGGTTTGACTAAAATTACAGGTATTCTCTTGACGGGTATTTCTTTTGAATTCATTAGCCTTATTCTCTTTTCCTATCTAGCTTACTCTCTATATCATCATCAAATTGGTATCCCTGAGGTGGTTGCAAGTTTTGGTTATATTACAGCCTTCTCAGAACCAATTCAAGAAATCCTTTACGATCTGCAAATGTTAGAGTCGGTAAAACCTGTAATTAAAAGCTTTCAAACTATCGTTAAACATCCATCTTCAATTCAGGCACCACAGCATTCTTTTGAAACGATCACATTGAAAAATCTTTCTAAACAACTTGGGGAATCAACATTGAAGATTTCTTTTGCCACCATTCACAAAGGAGATAAGATTGCCCTCATAGGAGAGAACGGATCAGGTAAGAGTAGCCTGCTCAATATTTTAAATGGTACGGATGAGGATTTCCAAGGCGAGATCTTGCTGAACGATCTTCCCCTAAATCAGCTTTGGGGGAGATTTGGCCTGATCTTGCAACAAGAGCATAGCTTCATCTCTAGTTATGAAAATAATGTTACGCTATTCAATACTTTCCCCGCAGAGTTTAAGGATGAGGAATTTGAAGCAACACCTCCTCAATCCCTGTCAGCTGGACAACAACAACGCATGTACCTCAATCGAGAAAAAAACCGCCAGAGTCCATTAGTTATTATGGATGAACCTTTTTCAGCCTTGGATGCTCATCAGTTCGAGGCAGAATTGAAAAAAGTACTAGACTTACCGTGTGCTGTCATCATTACTTTACACCGACAGAATGAAGCACTGAAGAACTTTGACCAAGTCTGGGAAATTAGATCTGGAGAACTAATCATTCAAAAAAATGAGTAGACTTGCTTTCTCACGAAGATTTGTTTTACCATGATCAATACATCATCAGGCACAGATAGATTGAGGTCATCTTAACCTCAAAAAGAGAGTGGGACAGAAATCGGTAATTCGTTAGAATTCGATTTCGTCGTCCCACCTACTCACAGTTGAGTAGGGCTGTAAAAGCTGATGAAATCAGCGTAGTAGAGCCCACTCAACCACTGCGTCTTGCTCGACAATCCAAAAACAATTGAGAGGCTAGGACTTTTGTCCCAGCCTCTTTTTTATATTTAATTGTATTTCTTCCAACCCCTTCTATTACATCTTTAATTTCAAAAGAGATGAATCGTTTGATCAGTGCATAAGTATACTGGATTGATCTTCTCAATACTTCCTACTCGTCAGTGGACTTCTTAACTGTAATCACTCAACTAAGGATTTTATTCATACAAATGCAAATCATGATTTGCACTCTCTAAAAAGATATCACTCATTTAAATACTCTTTTCCTTAAATCCTATTTTACCAAAATATGCCCATGAATTCATACCAAAACAAAAAAAAGAGCAGCAAACTGAGCTGCTCTCCATTTGGTTTATTTTTCGACCATTCCGCCCTTGATAAGACTGTCTTTCGTTACTGAATAACTAACTGTTTTGTCATCTAGCGGATTAAAGCCTGGGACGATTTCTTTTAATTTATTAAAATCGATTTTTGTGTAATCAATGGTATTGCGGATATAAAAGATTCCGTCTTTGTATTCTGATGTCAGTTCAAATCCATGGCCCATCAGATCTTTGAATTTTTCTTGGCTTTTTGCGACGGCTTCTTTCATGGTTTCAAGAGGGTTCTCACCAGGAACTTTTGAGACGTCGTAATCATCAACTTTTTCTTGTAATAACAAGGTATCTCCCTTGTAATACAAGGTGATGGTTGACTTACCTGCTTCATCACTCGTTTCAAGAACGGTTTTTTGTGCACCTGCTAGTGCATCCTCTTTTTTGCTTTCATCAGTTGATGACTCTTTTTTCTTTTCTTTAGCAGATGATTTACTTGTTGCTTTACTGGTCGCTTTAGTAGACGATGGACTAGTAGATTTCGTACTCTCTTTTTGTCCGCAACCAGCTAAAAGAAGACCCGCTGTCAAGAAGACGGCTAACATTTTTGTGGTTTTATTCATTTTGAATACCTCACTTTTTTATGATGGTTAGGGAAATGACTGACGTCTGAAACGAGTCATTTAGCAAGATCAACTGTCGTTTTAGATGTTATTAGAAAAGCCTCAAAAATGATGTTCGCAGTCCCTCCTTATCGATCATTGTAGCCATCTGGGTGGCTGGAATGCCAAGCCCAGGCTGTTTGGATGATGGTTTCGATATTGTCAAATTTTGGTTGCCAACCAAGGATAGCACGCGCCTTTTCAGAGGATGCGATCAGGGTATCTGGATCTCCTGGTCTACGATCAGCAATCTCAAGTGGAATCGGATGTCCCGTCACCTTGCGAGCTGCTTCAACGATTTGAAGATTGGAGAATCCAGTCGATGAACCCAGATTAAAGGCGGTCGATGGGTTGCCATTTCGGAGATACTCCACGGCAAGCAGATGGGCATCTGCCAAGTCAAATGGATGGACATAGTCCCGAACATTGGTGCCATCTGGTGTCTTGTAGTCATCCCCAAAAATAGAGATCTTCTCGCGTTTGCCTTGGGCTACTTGTAAGACGATTGGCAAGAGGTGGGTCTCTGGTCCATGGTCTTCGCCAATCGAGCCGTCAGGCTTGGCACCCGCTACATTAAAGTAACGAAGGGGCACATACTTGATGCCGTATGCTTGATCTGCCCAACGCATAATGGTTTCCATCATGAGCTTGCTTTCGCCATAAGGATTAATCGGTTTTTGTGGGGTGGTTTCAAGAATCGGAATTTCTTCTGGAATACCGTAAGTGGCAGCGGTTGAAGAAAAGACGATGTAGTGTACCCCACATTCATGCATGACTTCCAAGAGTTTGACCATGCCAGCTGTATTGTTGTCAAAATATTTCAATGGGTCTGCCATAGATTCCGCGACTAGTGAGTAGGCCGCAAAGTGGATGACCGCATCGATATCTGCATGTTCCTTAAAAACCCTACGCATGAAGTCTTGATCTGCTAGGTCTCCTTGGTAAAAGACGGCATCTGGATGCACCGCTACACGGTGGCCTGTGACCAGGCTATCGACCACCACGACTTTTTCCTGTCCTTCATTGACCAAACGGTCTACCATGTGGGAACCGATATAGCCAGCTCCTCCGAGTACGAGTATTGCCATTTGTTTTCCTTTCGCTTCTTTGTCTTCTCTCTTATTGTACCAAATTTCTGCCTCTTCTCCACACTTAAAGTGTCGCGACAAAGCGTCTAAAGGCTGCTTGGCCTTCTGCTGTTCGCTTGTAGACACCGGCATCTTCGAGCACGCGCGCAAAGATCTGACCGACTGATTCACGAACAATAGCTTCTGCCTCTGCTTCTTCTGTGATGGATGGGGGAGTGGCTTTCAAGTCAGCAGCCCAGTCCTGGTGGTAACTAGCCACACTGCTTTCTCGTCCAAGCAGATAATCTTGGACCTGCTTGAGCTCTTCTTTGAGACGAGGAGGCAAAATGGCTAGACCCATGACTTCGATCAGGCCAATATTTTCTTTTTTGATGTGTTGCACATCCGCATGCGGGTGATAAATACCATCGGGATGCTCTGGTGAGGTTTGGTTGTCACGGAGCACCAAGTCCAGTTCATAATGCCCATCGCGGATTCGTGCAATAGGGGTAATGGTATGATGGGGTTGACCGTCAGATGTGGCTATGACTTGCACAGCTGGATCCGAGTAACCTCGCCAGGCTGTGAGGATATGGTCTGCCAGGGCAATCAATTGCGCCTTGTCGTCCGATTGCAAACGAAGAACTGACATGGGCCAATTAACAATTCCTACCGATACAGCCTCAAAGCCCTCAATGGTAAAGCTTTCCTCCACAGGCGCCAGCTCCATAGGGAAGGTGTGGCGTCCGCCTTGGTAATGGTCATGAGTCAGGATGGACCCCCCTACAATGGGCAGATCTGCATTGGACCCCGCAAAATAGCCTGGGAAAGTCTCGACAATGGTCAAGAGTCGCTCAAAAGTCTTACGACTAATGGCCATGGGAACATGCTGGCTATCAAGGAAAATGCAGTGTTCATTGAAGTAGGCATAAGGAGAATACTGAAAGCCCCAGTCATGACCGTCCATGTCAAAACGGATAATCCGATGATTGGCCCGAGCTGGATGGTCTAGGCGACCTTGATAGCCTTCATTTTCAAAGCACAATTGGCAGGCCGGATAATGACTGGCTTTGGCAAGCTTGGCCGCTGCAATGTCTTTAGGATCTTTTTCAGGTTTTGACAGATTGATGGTGATTTCAAGAGAACCATAGGGAGTTTCTGCCTCAAAGGCAATGTTTTGCGCAATCGCATTGACCTTGATGTAATCATTGCGCTTAGAGAGGGCATAGAAATCAGCAATCGCGTCTTCCTTGGACTGACGGTAGGTCTCCCAAAAGCGATGGTTGACTTGACTAGGACTAGGGGTAATCCAATCCATCAACTCCGCACCCAAGCTGTCCTTGGCGGCCATACTGTCCTGGATCTTGCTATTCGCAACCGCAATCTCCACCAACTGATCTTTGAGTGCAATCAAGTCTTCTTTTTGGCTGGGGCATCTAGCCCTTCTTCTCCAACGCGACTCATGACGCGATTTTTTAGATAAATCCGATCCATCTCTTCGTAGTCACTCGCCGCAATGACGGCCGTGACAAATGCATCTAATACCTGTTCTGTCATCCTATCTCCTTTTTAATCGAGTACCCGTGTCCCTGCCGCAACTTCTGCAATATAGAAGCTTGGCGCATAGCCAACGACTTCTTCATAGCGTTTGCCGACAGCTTCTTCAAAAGCCTCAACCTTATCTTTGTTTACGAGGGCGATGGCGCAACCACCAAAGCCTGCTCCCGTCATACGAGCGCCCAAGACGCCTTCTTGTTCCCAGGCGGTATGCACCAAGGTATCCAATTCTAGACCAGTCACTTGGTAGTCATGCTCCAAGGATACGTGGGAAGCATTCATGAGACGGCCAAAGCCTTCCAAATCACCTGCTTCAAGCGCCTTGCGTGCTTGGAGGGTCCGTTGGTTCTCAAGTACAGCATGACGAGCTCGTTTGATGCGATTTTCATCCTTGATCAAGTAGCTGTAAGCATCAAAAGCCCAGAGATCCAATTCCCCTAAGGTTTGGATGTCTAGTTTTTCTTGAAGTTCAGAGACGGCTGTTTCACATTCTGCACGGCGTTCATTGTATTTAGAATCCGCTAATTCCCGGCGTTTGTTGGTATTCATGATGACCACGACATTGTCTTTAAGGTCGAGCGGTACCAGATCATATTCTAGGGTGTTGGTATCGAGATAAATAGCCCGTTGATCAGCCCCCATACCGATGGCAAATTGGTCCATGATACCTGAGTTGACACCGATGAAATGATTTTCGGTTTGTTTGCCGATCTTGACTAGATCTAAGCGGTCTAACTGAAGATCAAATAGTTTCTCAGCGATGACGCCAATCAAGAGCTCTAAGGAAGCTGAAGAAGAAAGACCGGATCCGTTTGGAATATTGCCGTAGACATAGACGTCCATGCCGCTATCAATGACGTGACCCGCTTCTTGTAAGAAATGGAGCACACCTTTTGGATAGTTGGTCCAGTTGTGCTCTTTTTCAAAACGAAGATGATCCAGTGGGACTTCAATAATCCCCTTGTCTTCAAAATTTCCTGAGAAGAAACGCAAGACCTTATCCTCACGCTTTCTTGCAGCCCCGTAGGTACCAAGCGTAATGGCTGCCGGGAAGACATGCCCGCCGTTGTAATCTGTGTGTTCACCGATCAAATTAATCCGT
>NZ_CM002128.1:895062-898005 GCF_000448565.1 Streptococcus sp. HSISM1
CCGTTTGGAATATTGCCGTAGACATAGACGTCCATGCCGCTATCAATGACGTGACCCGCTTCTTGTAAGAAATGGAGCACACCTTTTGGATAGTTGGTCCAGTTGTGCTCTTTTTCAAAACGAAGATGATCCAGTGGGACTTCAATAATCCCCTTGTCTTCAAAATTTCCTGAGAAGAAACGCAAGACCTTATCCTCACGCTTTCTTGCAGCCCCGTAGGTACCAAGCGTAATGGCTGCCGGGAAGACATGCCCGCCGTTGTAATCTGTGTGTTCACCGATCAAATTAATCCGTCCTGGTGAAAAGAAGGTATGATCAGCCTTCTCGCCAAAGACAGCCTGAAACTTTTCTTGTAGATCTTGAGACGTGATTGATGTAGTCATGAGAAACTCCTTTTAGTTTTGTAAACGTTTTTATATTTTTATTATAATCGATTAAAAGTAAAACTTCAAGTATTTTTAGTAAAATTTTATTTATTTTTTATATTGTCTTCAAAAAGCATACAATAGAGCTTTTCTGCCCCATCTAGGCCTCTTATACTTTTCTGTTTTGAGTTAATTTTAGTAAAATTTTACCAAAAAATCTCAATTGGGAGTGACCCCATTGAGATTCTTCATTCCTTAGTTTTCTTTCTTGGATAGACAAAAGATCCAAGGAAGGTTAAGAGGCTGACACCCATAAGGGCTAGGAGGTTCTCGGTTTGACCGGTCTTTGGCAATACCGATGAAGCAGGACTAGCGGACACACTTGCAGGAGCCTGAGCAGTGTCATGTGACACAGAGACCGGAGTAACTTGTGGACCATCAAGAGAGCTTGCGTTTTCTTGCTTGCTAAGAAGGACCTGTGTCTCTGTATTTCCAACCACTACTGGTTTTGTCTGATGGGTTGGATCTAGAACTGGTGAAGTTGGGTCTTGGGCTTCTGGTGTTGGTAATGGTGTTGGTAATGGTGCAGGTGCTGGATAGAAGAGACCATGACCAATACGGTAAGCGTACTCTGTTTCCGACATTTTTCCATCTACAATTTTTGGAATATCCACCGGTAAGGTACCTAGGTGTTCCTTACCATTGAAGATGACTTCCACTCCTGCAGGAATATTAGGACCGAAGGCATTGTCTGGTTTGAGGGATTCTGTCGGATCCATTCCCTTATTTCCATAGACTGCTAGAATAGCTTTGGCTGCGGGATAGTTGGCTACATCATAAGGTTTAGAGATAGAAAGGACAGCTGCCTTCTTATGGTTGGTATTGGCATAATTGACGATTTCTGTTGGGATCTTGGTCCGCCAGAAATCTTTATCCAGTTGCCCTTCATAACCGATCTCTGAAATCACTACAATGTGAGTGGCTTTCTCTAGGTCTTCTTTTAGACTATCAAGGGTAGATTCTTTAGTGAAGTTCTTGGCTACAAAGGAGGTATCTTTTGGAAGCACTCCGTCAGCAATTAAGCGACGCATACCCAAATTTAGTCCAGGAACTTCGTTTTCAAAAGCTCCTAAGAGTAAGACATGGTCCCCTGTTTGTACCTTAAATGGCAAAGTATTTTCTTCATTTTTTACAACCGTCACCGCTGCTGCTGCAATCTTGCGTTCCAAGTCACGGTTGAGGATAGATCCAACTGCTTCTTCTGCTTTTTCAGCTGTCCGAGCACTTGGATCAAAATTCAAGACCCCACGTTTTTCTTTGAGGGTCAGGATCCGACGAACCGACTCATTTAAGCGTTCTTCTGAGATGTCACCGGTTTGGACCGCATCTACCACTGCATTGACAATGGTATCAATCTTGGTCAAATCTGCTTTGCTGCGAAGGGTCGTTGGCATCAAGACCAGGTCAACTCCGGCTTTGATGGCCATCTTCACAGCTTCCACCTCACCAAAGTTCTTAGCGATAGCATCCATTCCCATGGCATCAGAAACAATCACGCCCTTATAGCCGTATTTCTTCCGTACCAAGCCCGTTAAAATATCATCAGAGAGTGTCGCTGGAACATAGATTTTCTCACCGGTTTCTTTTGACACAACCTGATCTTTTTCAATTTGTGGGTATTGGATATGGGCCGTCATCAAGAGGTCTACGCCAGCATCCATGGCTTTTTTGAATGGAAGGAGTTCCAATTTTTCAAGTTCGGTAAGAGATTTATCCACCAATGGGAGACCTGTATGGGAATCGACCGCTGTATCCCCGTGGCCTGGGAAATGCTTAGCCGCTACAGCGACATTGTAGTCTTGAATCCCTTTCATCATCGGAATACCTAAGTAAGCAACCCGGTTTGGATCAGAGGAGAAAGAACGAAGCCCAATGACAGGGTTTTGAGGATTGTTATTGGTATCCAATACAGGTGCGAAGTCCACATTCAAGCCTAGTGCAGAAAGTTCACGTCCGATGATTTGACCAGCTTCTTTCGCTAGTTTGGGATCATTGGTCGCTCCAATGGCCATATTTCCGGGGAGAGCTGTACCGCTACCCAATCGATAGACGATGCCCCCTTCTTGGTCAATCGCTAACAATAGCGGAATCTTCCCGTTATTGGCCTTGTTTTCAATAGCCGCCTTTTGCATATCTTGGGTCAGAGCTAGGGTCTGCTTAGTTTCTTTGACATTTTCAGCGAAAAGAATGACACCTCCAAAGTCATACTTATCAATAGCTTCTGCCACTTCAGCATTGACCTTGGTGAGATCTTGTGGTGACTCCTGACCTGCCTCCTGCCACTTACGGAAGTCCGGCATGATCATTTGCGTAACCTTTTGCTTGAGAGGCATGTCTTCAAGCAGTTTTTCCACTTGAGGAGATGCCGTCTCCGTTGTTGTTTCCGTTGGGGAGGTTGTAGGGGTTACTGCACGGTCTGTTGAAGTTGGCGTTTCGGCCACTTCTCCCTGATTTTCTGTGGTGGTTTCTGGCGTTGGAGAAGCCACCACCTCTTCTACTGTTGCTGCCGGTTCATTGG
>NZ_CM002128.1:899116-913350 GCF_000448565.1 Streptococcus sp. HSISM1
GCACGGTCTGTTGAAGTTGGCGTTTCGGCCACTTCTCCCTGATTTTCTGTGGTGGTTTCTGGCGTTGGAGAAGCCACCACCTCTTCTACTGTTGCTGCCGGTTCATTGGCTTGATCCGACGCTTGAGCTGTGTCTGCTTTTGCTGTTTGGACGGACAATAGAGCAAAAGCCGCTAATAGGGCCGCAGATGGATACATGATTTTTTCATAAAGCGACCTCCTTTCTTTCAATAGATATTGTACCATTGTTTTATAGTTTTGTAAACGGTTGCAATATCTGAAATAAAAAATAGGATAAGCGATTTTTCACTTATCCTTTCGTTCATTCATATTTTTTTAAAACTCAATGTCTTGACCATTTTCTGTCACTTGGTAAGTCCCGTCAGCAAGATTGATTCGGGCTACTGCTGTGGCGGTCTGGTCTTTGTTTTGGCGCGTGATGACAATGGTATGTTCATCTGGTGTTTCCACCTCAATGCTTCCTTCTAAGTCAAAAGCTTGCGAGTTGTTCCGGAAACTAAAGAGCTTGAGAAGGGATTTCACAACTGGACGCTCTACTTCTTGAGCAATTTCTTCATTGCTGTAGTAATGACGGTTGATATTGCGGCCTTCCTTGGTGTTTTCTAAGAGTTCCAAATCATTCTTCCCAGCTAGGAATCCAACATAATAGACTTGTGGAATGCCTGGCGCAAAGGCTTGAATCAAGCGAGCTAGGAAGTACTTGCTATCATCATCTCCAAGTGCTGAATAGTAGGTCGAATTGATTTGGTAGATGTCCAAGTTGTTGTATTCTGCTGTTGAATATTTGCGTTTCACATTTGCTCCTACCTTGTAGAGCTCATTTGATGCATAGTCAATTTCTTCATCTGTCAAGATATCCTTGACATCAACCACCCCAATCCCGTCATGGGTGTCGAGTGTCGTGAATTGCTTCATCGGACTCATCTTCAACCACTTAGCAAGGCGCTCCACTTTTGAGCTATAGAGGGTATAGAGGGTCACCATTGGAAGGGCAAAGTCATAGACATAATAGTCGTGATCAGCAATCTTAAATTGGATAGAATAGTGTTCATGAATCTCTGGCAAGAGCTCAGCACCGTAGCTGGCTGCCATATCACGCACCTTGTCCAGCAAGTCCCAAATGTCTGGCTCCACGAAGAAATCATTGGTATCCAATTTCTTGACCGCATAGGCAAAGGCGTCCAAACGAATGAGGTCACAACCATTGCTCACCAAATGTTCGATGGTCTTGCGGATAAAGTCCATGGTCACTTCCTTGGTCACGTCCAGGTCAATCTGCTCTTCCCCGAAGGTATTCCAGAGATGCTCAGTTGTCCCATCCGCAAAGGTAATTTCTTGCTTGGGAGCTCGATCCTTGCGTTTATAAATCAAGTCTACGTCTGCTTGAGTTGGACGATTCTCCGGCCAGAACTTGTCCCAGTTGAGGAAAAGATCCTTGTAAGCACTTTGGTCATGCTTCTCTTGATAATTTTTGTAGTATTTAGACTGACGGGAAATGTGATTGATCATAAAGTCAAACATGAGATAATACTTGTCGCCCAGGCGTTTGACATCTTCCCAATCTCCAAAGGCTGGATCTACTTGATCATAGTCCACAGGCGCAAAGCCACGGTCTCCTGTAGAGGGGAAAAATGGCAAGAGGTGAACCCCACCGACTGCATCTCCAAAATATTTCTCTAGATTTTCATAGAGATCTTTAAGGTTGTTTCCTAAACTATCTGAGTAAGTAATTAACATGGTCTTATTTTGAATGGACATAATGGTCTCCTTTTCTTATTTGAAAGCCAAGTCTTAGGAGACCTGGCTTTCTTGAGTTTTTCTATTTTAGAATTGCTTTCTAGGATACGATTTAAATCAGCAAGCTGAATCGTCCCTTTGTATCTAGAATTGAACACGGGACTAATTTCTTAGGAAAAAAGCTGAATCGTCCCTTTGTATACGGAATTGAACACGCCCTAAGCTCTGTGTGAAAAAGATGAATCTTCAAAGAAGCCAAGGCTTCTTATTCAGATTCCCTATTTTCACTGTGAGCTTTTGACGGGCTTTGTATCTTGTTATTTCACTGCGCCGTTGCTCATTCCTGCAATGATATGACGTTGGAAGAAGAGATAGACAATAGTAATACTGATAATGCCGACAACGTAGGAAGCAAAGCTTGGTCCGTAGTCGTTGAAATATTGGCCTGCGTAGTTGTATTGGAACAAAGGCAAGGTCCACATTTTGGAATCCCGGTTCAAGACAAGGAGTGGCAACATGAAGTCATTCCAGAACCAAAGAGCATTGATGATCATGGTTGTCGCATGCATGGGTTTCATCATTGGGAAGATGATACGGAAATAAGTTGTAAACTTATTAGCCCCATCGATTTCTGCTGCTTCATCCAGACTTTCTGGGATAGAGATTTTGATATAGCCTACATAGAGAAAGAGGGTCTGTGGAATCGCATAGGTCAAGTAGAGCAAGATCAAACCAAAGGTGTTGGCCAAACCGAGTTTACTCATCATAACCGTAATCGGAATCATGATGACTTGGAAAGGTACGAAAATCCCAAGGATCAAGAGGGTGTACATGATGGTAAAGGCTTTTCTCTTACTCATATTGCGAGCGATGGAGTAGGCTGCCATAGGGATAAAGATCATTACTGCAAGTAAAGACAAGACAGTGATGACGACAGAGTTCCAATAATAGCCTCCAATTCCATCAGCCAAGAGACGGCTAAAGTTGTCCCATGTGAAGTTGGTTGGAAATCCAAAGAAATTGTCTACGATATCCTTGGTTGGTTTGAAGGAACTAAAGAGGGTGGCAAGGAGTGGCACTAAAATCAGAACCGATCCTAGAATCAATAGAATGTATTTGCCAATCAAGGCTTTTCTTTCATCTTGTTTCATCGTGCTTCTCCTCTTAAATTTCAAATTTCTTAGATACTCTCAATTGGATGATCGAAATCACTACAATCAAGAAGAACAAGATTACGGCAATGGCATTGGCATAACCGAATTGGTTATTTTTAAAGGCATAGTTATAAACCAAGAGTCCAAGTGAGGTTGTGGCATTATTTGGTCCCCCACCAGTCATGGCAAAGACTTGGTCAAAGGCGGTAAGCCCACCTTTTAGGGCTAGGATAAAGACCATAGAGACACTTGGTAGTAAGTAAGGCAATTCAACATTCCAGAAGACTTGCTTGCTCGTCGCGCCATCGATTCTTGCTGCTTCTGTAATTTCAGATGGGATAGATTGCAGACCAGCTAGGAAGATAATGATGGGCATAGCTACTCCTTGCCAAAGAAGGACAAAGACAGCCGCGAAGATCGCTCCCCACTTAGTCCCTAAAAGACTGGTTTGAAGAAACTCGATATGAAGGGCATTCCCAATTGCTGGAAGACCGTAGTTGAAGACTTGTTTGAAAATCAGAGCCACTGTCAAACCAGACAAAACTGCTGGGAAGAAGAACCAAGCACGGAAGAAGGTTTGGCCTTTGATCTTAGAGTTCAAGACACGCGCAATGAAGATCCCAAGGGCAATCTCACCAACTACCATAGCAATCGTGATGATTGCAGTAAAGCCAATAGCATTCATGAATTTTGGATCCATAAAGAGGAGCTTAAAGTTGTTCAAGCCGACAAACTTGTAGTTATAGGTCAAACCTGTCCAGTTGGTAAAACTGTAAAAGGCTCCTTGGAACATTGGCACATAGAAGAAAATTGCTTGTAATAAGAGGGGAATGACCACAAAAGCCCATGCCCAATATTTTTGTAATACTTTTTTCATTGTCTCTCTACTCCTAATCCACATCCGCTTTCATCGGGTTAAAGAAGGCATTCAAATCATTGACCATTCCTTGTTTATCACCTGTCAAGACATAGTTCATCGTCAAGGTATGGAAGTCTGCTTCACTGGTCCAGTATTGTTGCAACCACACCAAGTGACGATCCGTAAAGGCATATTTGGTCATCCCAGCAAGCGGTGAATCCTCTCCTGCTTGTTTGACCCCTTCGATCGCTGTTGGAGATCCGTCCACATCATAGTACTTTTGCATGACTTCTGGACGGGTCATGTATTCCACAAAGGCATTGGCTTCTTTTGGATGTTTGGTAGTAGCGGAGATAGACCATGCTAAGTCTCCCGCACCAACGGTTAAGCTTTGTCCTTTTTCTTTTCCTGGAATCATGAAGGTCCCAATCTTAAATTTCGGTTTTTGTTCATTGATCGCGGTGATAGCCCAAGATCCATTTGGTGTCATGAGGACATCCCCACGCGCGAAGGCTCCGATAACGTCTGTATAACCTGCACCTTCCCAGTTCTTTTGCTTCGAACCTTTAATGCGAAGGATATCCATGACCCTGATGTCATCTTTCATAATCGGATCAGACAATTTAATGGAATTTGGCTTAGAATAACGAAGGTATTGGTTGGCTTCTTTTCCTCCACCTGCTGCTGTCGCAAAGGCCAATTGATTGTATCCATTGAGGGTCCAAGCATCTGCTCCTGCAATCCCAAATGGAGTTTGTCCTTTGGCAACGATGTCTTTTACTAACTGTTCAAATTCGTCCCAAGTTTCAGGAACCTTCAAGCCCAACTCTTCGAATTTATCTTTGTTGTAGTAAATCCCGTAAGCATTGGCTGTGAAAGGAACGTTGTAGACTTTTCCGTTTACGGCATATTTTTCAGCGTAGCCGTTTTTCACGCGTTTGAGATAATCTTTATTGCTTAAATCTTCGAAGACACCCGCTTTTGCCCATTCTTGCAGTTCGATAGACTGTGGGTAAATATTGACTACATCTGGCACATCCCCTGCGAGAACACGTGTTTTCAATACTTCACCACCATTTGGTACATTGACAACTTTGACCTTGACCTTTGGATTTTCCTTTTCAAAATCACGCGCGATTTCTTCCAAGGTTTTGGTCATTTCTTTTTCTGGTTGAAATACTCGATGGTCACTGTGCCATCCGCAGATTTACCATCGTTAGAGCAAGCACCGAGCCCAAACAAGGCTAGGCCTGTAGTCGCAAGAAGTCCGATTTTTTTATACCATTTCATTTGGCTGTCTCCTTTTATTTTTTGACAAAAACATATTGTTTGCTGAGGAAATCTCCCTGAGGAAGAACGACGGTTAAGCCGGCATACATGAGCTCAGCTCCTGAATAGACTTGGTTCGTCCCTTCTAAGCGATAGAGCGCATCTTCTTCCAATCCTTTGAGTTTCAGGGTCGGCTCGATCTCCTCAACCGTTGATAAGACCCGTACATAGGTTACAACCGTGCGGTCTTGATAAGTGAACTGGACGGCTGCTTGATTGCTACCTTGGCTTGGATTGATCAAGCGGTAGTGTTTTCCGAACTGAACAAGTGGTCGAATCGTTTTGTAATGAGCGACTTGAGCTGCGATCCGATCCAACTCTTCTTGCGGAAGACTGGTTAGATCTAATTCATAGCCCAGATTTCCCATCATGGCTACATGACCTCTCGTTTCAAGTGGTGTCATCCGTCCCATCTGGTGATTTGGCACCGCTGATACGTGAGCTCCCATAGAAATGGTTGGATAGAGATAACTAGATCCATACTGGATGGGAAGTCTGGCCATGGCATCCGTATTGTCACTTGCCCACACTTGAGGGAAGTAACGCATCATACCAAGGTCATTGCGACCACCACCACCGGAGCAAGACTCAAAGAGAACCTGGTCGTATTTCTCCGTCAAGTAGGAAACCACTTCATAGAGGCCCAAGATATAAGCATGGGATTGCATCTTGGTTTCAAGGTAGGTTTTCCCATTTCCAAGCTTGGTGATATTGCGGTTCATATCCCATTTGATATAGTCGATCTCATGGTTTCCAAGTAAGTCATCCAAGACCTGCTTGATATAGTCCACTACTTCTCTATTTGAGAAATCGAGTACCAGTTGATTTCGTGAATAGGTGTGTTCGTAGCCTGGGACTTGAATAGCCCAGTCCGGATGAGCCCGATAGAGGTCGCTATCAACAGAAATCATTTCTGGCTCCACCCAAAGGCCAAATTGAAGTCCCTTGTCGTGGATGCCTTGGATCAATTCTGCTAGGCTTCCCCCTAATTTTTCTTCATTAACGGTCCAGTCACCGAGGGCCCGATTGTCATCATACCGATTGCCAAACCAACCATCATCAAGAACAAAGAGTTCGATGCCCACTTTTTGAGCTTCGTCTGCTAGCTCCAATAATTTGTCTTTTTTGAAATCAAAGTAGGTCGCTTCCCAGTTATTGATCAGGATCGGACGTTCTTTATAAGCAAACGGTGCTGGAATAATATGGCTTTGAACAAAAGCTTGGCTCTCTTGGCTAAGACCGGTCAATCCCTGATGGGAGTATGTGATCATGGCCACTGGCGTATCAAAACTCTGATTTGCTTCCAATTCCCAGGCGAAGTTTTCAGGATTGATTCCTAGTCCAACCCGAACTTCATTGAGTTGATTTTCTGAACAAAAGCTTCAAAATTTCCACTGTAGAGCAGTTGGAAGGCAAGAGCAGAACCCGCATCTTCTGTCACTTCATGATCAGCGAGAATAAGGGCTGGGGTCTGGGCGTGTCCAGAAGCACCACGGTTAGAGCTGATGGAGAAGATTCCTTGCTCCACTTGCTGACGGCGGACTGTTTTTTCTCTCGCATAGGCCCCTTGAAGGGTGATGACATCATAGTCACCTGCTGGGACATCTGCCATCACACTAAGAGCCTTGTGAATCACGACGGTTTCGTCACCATAGTTTTCAATCTTAGAAAAGCTAGTGATAGTAGCCTGATCCTCGTAGGCGGTGTAGTAGAGGGTCAAACGAAGGGCTGCTTGATCATCTTCAAAGACCAAGGCCAAGGTTTCAGCCTGATCTACCGAGTAAGGATTAGGAAGACCGGTCGCCTCGACACTACCAGAGTAGATATTGGCTCCGACATAGAGGAAATCCGTCACCTCTGTGGCTCCGTGCTGGATCTGGATCGACGGTTTTCGAAAATCTCCTAGTCCGTGCTGGCCCAAGACCTGTCGCTGGGTATCCAAGCTAAAGGTTCGATTGTCAGGTGTGAGATTTCCTGAGAAAGCATGGTCCTTCTCATGCACCGTATTGGAAAAATGATAGGACGGAATCGGACGTCCCAAATGTTTGAGCATCAGGTAGCCATCTCGATTTTCAAGGATGAGGCTCAGTCCCTTACTTTCTACATAGAACAAATTTTGTTCGATACGAATTGCCATATCTTCCTCCATTGGACCCTAAAAATATCACTATGTATTTTTATATTTAGTTCCAATATTTTTCTTTTTTTCACATGTCTTTATTTTACCTGTTGTAAACGCTTTCGAAAATAGAATTTTGTTGGGCTTATATGGTAAAATGTTAGGTAGGAGGTTTACCTATGTTAGTCTTTTCAGAATACCAAACCGACACTATTGATCTAGCCCTTGATTTTTACGGCTACGAAGATTGCCCCAAGAATTATGAATTTGGTCCTAGCTTTCGAGACAATTTTGTTCTGCATTTTATCACCAAGGGAAAGGGAGTCTTCCACTTCAATAAAAAAGAAATCCACCTAGAGGCCGGGGATCTCTTTCTTCTCCCCAAAAATAAAGTGACCTACTACAAGGCCGATGCCGAAGAACCTTGGTCCTACTACTGGATTGGCATCAGTGGCACCAAGGTGAGTGATTTCATGCGTTTTTCAACCCTGCATGAAAATGGCTTTTTAAAGAAAACAGAAGTGGAAACAGAAAAGATCGGCCAGTTTATGGAGCGACTCGTCCACAAGGCAGAGGCTTCGAAAATGACTTCTCACTACCAACTCCATCTCCTCTCGCAGATCTATGAACTACTATTTCTAATCAGTGAAGTGGCTCCCGATATCCATCGGAGTCATCCATCTCCCACCTATCAGCTCTATCTGACCTGTAAGCATGTGATTGAGACGCATTACGGTAAAGAACACTTGAGTATTCAAGAGATCGCCGATGACCTCAATGTCCATCGCTCCTATCTGACAACTGTCTTTAAGGAGTTTCACCAGATCTCTCCCAAGGAATTCTTGCACTCGGTCCGCATGCAGCGTGCCCAGCAGTTACTGACCAACACAGACGAAAGCATTAAGATTGTAGCTTACTCGGTGGGCTTTTCAGATCCCCTCTATTTTTCAAAGGCTTTTAAGGCCTATAGCCAACTGACTCCTAGCCAATATCGTAGCAAACATAAAATTTAGTAAAATTTTATTTCTTTTTACTAGTTTTTAGAGTATACTGGAAGTAGAAATCAATAAAGGATGAACTATGGCAACAATTAAAGACATTGCGGAAAAAGCAGGCGTTTCTCAGGCAACGGTCTCTCGCGTCCTCAACCAGGATGCGACCTTATCGGTTGGTGAAGACACGCGCAGTCGGATTCTTCGCATCGCTGAGGACCTGCATTACCAAAAGAAAAGCCGCAAAACAGCGCCTCAACCAGTCGAAGATTCTCATAAAATCGTCATCTTTGAATGGTACACGCGCGAAGAAGAATTAGAGGACCTCTACTACTATGCCATTCGGATGGGCTTGGAGAAACAAGCCCAGGAATTAGGCTATGAGATCTTTCGTATCTTTAACAAGGACGATTGGTCTTTGATTCAGGAGGCAGACGGCATTATTGCTCTTGGGAAATTCAGTCCCAAGACCATTCAAGATCTAGAAAGCTACGACAAACCCCTGATCTTTGTCGATAGCAATACCCTCTATCTGGGGCATTCTTGCGTGACGACAGATTTAGAAGATTCTGTTATCACCGCTCTCGAGCATTTCCTTGAGCATCATCACAAGGAGATCGGACTCTTGGTTGGTCAAGAAGAGACCGCAGATGCGTCACCGCTTCAGATGGATCCTCGTCAACGATTCTTTCAACAGTTTCTCACGGAAAAAGGGCTTTATGAGGAGCGCTTTGTCGCTGTCGGTCAGTTCTCAACTGAGTCAGGCTATCAGATGATGGAGCAGCTGATTCAAGCACTGGGCGACGACTTGCCAACTGCCTTTTTCATGGCCAGTGATGCCATAGCTGTTGGGGCCCTTCGGTCCCTTCAGGAGCACCAAATCGCTGTGCCTGATCGCGTCAGTCTCATTTCCTTAAATGATACCTCGATTGCTAAGTATGTCTTTCCGGCCCTCTCTACAGTGACCGTCTACACAGAGGAAATGGGCAAGCAAGCCATTCAGATGTTGCGGCAGACCTTTCAAGGGGGTCAACCAAGTGTTCCCTGCATGGTCAAATTAGCCACCAAACTGACGATTCGAGACAGCAGTCGCTAGGAGGTCTTAGTCTTATGAAAACACACGAAATCCTCTTTCAAACTCTTTCTCAGGCAGATGATTACGTCAACGGGGAACAGTTGGCAAAAGAATTAGGCGTTTCCCGCACCTCCATCTGGAAGGCCATTCAGCGCCTGGAAAAAGATGGGGTCGTCATCGAATCCCTAAAAAAGAAGGGCTATAGACTGGTCTCAGGCGATATTCTTCTTCCTGAAGTCATCGCAAGCAATACCCAGTTGACCGTTACTTTGAATGAAGAATGTCATTCTACCCAATTGGACGCAAAATTAGGCATGGAAGCCCATAAAGAGGGCAGGGCTCTCTACCTGGCCACGTCCCAATCTGCCGGAAAGGGCCGCTTTGGTCGCGACTACTACTCTCCTGATCAAGGCGGCATCTATATGTCTCTTCATCTCAAGCCCCAACTCCCACCTGCGGAGCTCCCCCCTTATACCCTCATGGTCGCAGGAGCCATCTATAAGGCTATTAAAAATCTGACCCTGATCGATGTCGATATCAAATGGGTCAATGATATTTACTATCGCCATAAAAAATTGGGGGAATCCTAACCGAAGCTATCACATCCATTGAGACTGGCCTTGTCACGGATGTCATTATCGGAGTCGGTCTCAATTTGGCTATCTCAACTTTTCCAGATGAGCTAGAAAGTAAGGCTGGTTCCTTATTTGAAGGACCTTGTCCCATCACCCGCAATGACCTCATCAGCGAAATTTGGAAGGAATTTCTTCATACGGATATCGATGAACTGGTCTACCTCTACAAAGAGCGCTCCCTGGTCTTAGGACGAATCGTTACCTTTGAGCAGAACCAGCAGACCTATCAGGGCATCGCCAAAGACATCTCTGATACCGGCCAACTCTTGGTCCAGTTAGAAAATCAAGAAGAAATCTGGCTCAATAGTGGCGAAATTTCCCTCAAGCAGTGGGATCTATAAAACAGAGCTCACAACTCAAAAAAGAGTCTGGGAAACAACGCTTTCTCAGACTCTTTTGTGTGAAGATATATCAAAACTTTTTAAACCAATTCTTGATATACTCTAAGCATATATCCAGTAAGAATTTGATAAATAATAATACAATTCCAATCTTCACAAACATGTAATATTTAAATGTGTCATCAAATTCATGCACACGGATCGGAAAGGTGAAGATATTAGACGGATTGATAAGAAAATATAGTGAGATACAAATAGATAAAACCAACGCCACTATAAAAATTTTTTTATGTAATTGCATTTTTTACCTTACCCTTTCTTGTTTTACAACATTAAATACCAATCACCAATTTTATATAGCCTGATTAATTCTTTCATTCCCCTTTCTATCAGGCTATTTTAATAGTTTTTATACCTTCATCATATACCAATTTCAAAATAATTCAAGTCTGTTTTTCTAATCATTTTTATGATATAATAATAAAGTTCGAATGATAAACAAAAAACTCAGTAACTATTCCAACAAACTCTATAAAATTAACTTTTTAGGTAGCACCATGATATATTTAAGCTACTAAACAGTTCAATTCAGTATGTTTTTTGCCCCATTTTTAAAACATGATATTGAAAATACCTAAAAGTGCCTTCCGAAATTCAATTAAATTTCAACACTTTTAATTACTCTCAATATGAAAGTCCTTTCCAAATCCATGCAGGGGGCATCAAAGACAACAGGAAAAAGCCTTGAAATCAAGGCTTTTTTGCTTGTCATTTTGTTTTTGTACCAAATAATTATAAAAGTTTTCTAACGTTATCAAATTCTTCATTTAGTTTCTCTTGTAGTGTATGACCATATACTGCTCTTCTTCTATAGCCTGAGACCCTTTTGATGAAAATTAATCCGCAGAAAAAGTAAATGCTTCTAGTAAAACATTATCTGCTCATACTGCTTTATTACATTCTTGGGTATGTAATAAAACCAGCACAATCAAGAAGAGATTAATAATTAGTAATGCAAGTATTTTATTATGTTTGATTTCCATAACTATTTTATGGTCGGTCGCCTTCTTCTTATCAAAAGGTTTTGAAAAATAAAATTGTCAATATACTAATAACTAAATTTAAAGAGAGTTTTTCAACTCTCTTATTTTCTTATCTCACATAAATATTTCACATGTCCAGGCTCATCAAATTCATTTTTCTCAATAGCATACGCCACATTTGTATCCTTATTGAGAAATAGTATCATAGAATATGGTGCCATGAAGCTTGCTTTCTCTTCTAAAAACCAAGAATCAAAACACTGGTCTCCTTCGTACAACACAATTCTTTCATAGTCATCTACATCTTCACTTCCTGAAAGGCGTGCTCTTACTTCAAAATTAGCGCTAGGCTCTTTTCTTAAAAGATCACCAATCCAATATGTAGCTTGTTGAAGTGAATAGAAATCAGCAATTCCCCAACGGAAATAATCTCCCATTTTTTCTTCTACAAATTCAAAATCTTCAGTGGTGTCCATATCTCTAAAACTTGTTATTCTCATCTAGTAATCTCACTTTCTATTTATACAACTTGTTCTATTTTATAAGTAACAGTAAGCAACAAGGCTAGCTTATTATTTAAAGGATATTTCTTAGTTGTAGTAATTTAATTCAATTCCTTATATAAATTTATTATAGCAAATTTATATAGTTTTGTCAAATTCGTAGGATTTGGTACACTAGGAAAACTGAGAATCAATTCATAACCAAGAAAGACTATAATATAAAAACGCTCAATCCCTTTGTATAGGATAAGCGTTAAATGACAAGAGCAAAAGAAAAGATTAATTATTGTGGTCAATTTTCATCTAAATCCTTCAGTGCCTTCTTATAAGCCTCACTATCTTTCTTATAATAATCACGCTCTACACCAGAAATATCTACAGTAAAGACACCATCTTCGTATATATAACTTGTTGTACGGTTTAACATTTGCGAGCCCATTAACTCAATTGTTTCATTCTTTCGATCAATTACAAAGTTGTCAGCAACACTACTATCAAGTATCCCTTTATTTCCTGAGATAGTAAATGCTCGTTCATTTCTAGATTCACTAACCCAATAATATTCCCCATCCAAAGTCTGATTTCTTTGATTAGAGCATGAAATTAAAGGCATACTCAAAATCGTTAAAAATAGTAGAATCAATAGTTTATCCAATGTAATACCTCCTTAATTGTTTATGTTATAACAAAATACCATTATAGGAATACTACGAAAATGTCTATGATAACAGCAATTTTTAAAGATGTCTGTTACAATAGCAAATTAATCTCACAAAATCAAAAACGCACTCTATTCTCCATAGTGGAGCTAATTAGAATGCGTCATTAGGGACTAAAAGATGACTATTATCAACTATTTATCGTCACCTTTAATCATATTTTTAACGCCTTCGATTGCTCCTTCAACAGCATCTTTTGCGTCTTCTGCGACTTCTTTAACTTTAGAAACTACTTTTTCAGCAGCCCCTTCTTTTTCTGTTTTCTTGTCGCCAGTCAATTTACCGAATCCTTCTTTGACTGTACCTTTTGCTTGATTGATTTTTTCTTCTGTAGACATACTATTACCTCCATCTGTAATATATTTTATTTTATATCAAAAGAAAACCGATTTTTCGCTTAAATCTTATGCTAAGTGTGCCATCATTCAGTTAAATTGAAATAGTGCTTTACTTAGGTTTATTTGATTATATCAGCTTATAACCTATATAATCTTATTGTAAAAGTTAATATGAACAGAACTAAAAATTGTATAGAGTATGTTGATCTAACACGAAAAATCGATTATACTTATGACTTATTTGTCATCACCATTAAATAAATTCTTTATATCTTTGATTGCGCCTTAAACAGCATCTTTTACTTAGTTGCCTTTTTCTTCTGTAATTTTGAAATAACGAATCTTTTCAAAACTACAATCAAATCATAATCTTTTCCTGTTATAAAGATTATGATATATTTTTGAAAAAAGAAATTTATTCCTTCTTCCCTAAGAAGAATGAAACGACACAAACAACAATGACAGCTCCCGCAATTGAAGGAAGCAATGCCATACCTGCCAAAGATGGTCCCCAAGTACCCAAAAGAGATTGTCCAACTGATGAACCAATTAAACCTGCTAAAACATTAGCAATGATACCCATTGAACCACCCTTTTTTGTGATTCCTCCTGCAATGAGACCAATAAGGCCTCCTACAATAATAGACCAAAGCATAATAGGACTCCTTTCTATCTCAAAGAAACGCTATTTAAATCATATTCAATAAGCAAGTATGATGAATATAACATTTTTGTATTTTGCTTTTTTAACTAAAAGTCTCTTATTGAATAAAAATTAAAGCGCTTACTTTTCTAGAGATAATATAATTATAGACTATTTTTTATAGGGAGTCAACTAAAATACTTGACTTTTTTAAAATTGTTAAAATATATTAAATTATTAAACAAAATACCTAAATAGTATTATTGTTTGTGATAAACAAATAGAAAATATATGTTGAATCATTCTATTGTATATTGATTTATATATATTTTTCTGCTTTTAAATTATGTCTTATCTCACTTTATTTTTTATAGTTATTTACATTTGTTTAATGTATAAAATAAATACAAAGTGTGTGTTTCGTTAATTTTTAAAGCAAAGCAGAAATGTAGCTAATTGCTTATATCATTAAAAGATTTTTTTAGATTCTCAACATATCTGTATAGTAACAACCTCTTAAAAATTTGATCAAAAAGCACCCCATCTTCTATAGTAGATATAAAAACTATAGAATTTAGGGTGCTTTTTTAGGATAGACTAGTTGTGATTGAATGATAACAAATAACTATTATTTGTCGTCACCTTTAATCATATTTTTAACGCCTTCGATTGCTCCTTCAACAGCATCCTTTGCGTCTTCGGCAACTTCTTTAACTTTAGAAATTAC
>NZ_CM002128.1:914472-919311 GCF_000448565.1 Streptococcus sp. HSISM1
TTTTGCGTCTTCGGCAACTTCTTTAACTTTAGAAATTACTTTTTCAGCAGTTCCTTTCTTTTTCGTTTTTTCATCGCCAGTTAGTTCACCAACTTTTTCTTTTACAGCACCTTTTGCTTGGTTTAATTTTCTTCAGTTGACATAGTCTTGCCTCCGTTATAATTTATTTATTCTATGAATAATTTTACTCGAATGAAATCTGATCGTCATTTAACCTATTAGTTGGCTTATGACCATTTACCATCTTTTATCTTGACAACTATTTGTCGTCACCTTTAATCATATTTTTAACGCCTTCGATTGCTCCTTCAACAGCATCTTTTGCGTCTTCTGCGACTTCTTTAACTTTAGAAACTACTTTTTCAGCAGCTCCTTCTTTTTCTGTTTTCTTGTCGCCAGTCAATTTACCGAATCCTTCTTTGACTGCTCCTTTTGCTTGGTTTACTTTTTCTTCTGTAGACATGGTCTTACCTCCGTTTGTATATGTTTTTATATATCCAAACCAAATTCAAATTAATGAACACGTGGTTTTTCATTTGATGAAGAGTCAGTTACAGCTTCTACGCCTTCACCAACTTTTTCTTTAACTGCTGAGAATCCATTGCCTAAACCTGTTTTAACATTTTCAAACTGTTCAGATGCGAATTCACCTGTTGATTCAACAACTCCAGTCACACGATCTTGCAAGCTTACTGAGTCAGCTTCATGTTGTTCTTTTGTTTTAATATCAACAACATTCACATTCACTTCAACAACTTCCAAGTCAGTCATCTTAGAAACTTGTGATACAACTACATCTTTAATGTGTTTGTATATTTCAGGAACATTCTTTTGATATTCAACCACGACATTCAAGTCGACAGCAACTTGTTCTTTACCAACTTCAACGTTTACTCCGTTAGCAACATTGTCAGTGTTGATAATCTTATCAGTTAGATTAGAGAAAAATCCTCCGTCAACAGCCAACAAGCCATTTACTTTTTCTAAAGAAAGTCCGATAATTTTTTGAATGACTTTGTCTTCGTAAGTCAATTCACCCTTCACTTCTTCTGATTTTACATTAGTTTGTTTAACATCTTCTGCTTTCGCATTAGTTTCTTTGATATTTTTTTCGTTTGACATATGAAACTCCTTTTATTTAAATAAATTTTTCTGTTGTAAATAATATCCAACTCCAGCTCCTAAGACGGCGAAGATTAAAACAAATAATGTTTTAAAGAAACCATAGGAGAGAATGAGGCAAGCTAAAATAATACCTGCTAACCCAGACAGGAGTGGATACTGGTATTTTTTAAACCATTCCATTTTTTATTTCCTTACTTTACACGACTCACAGTTTTTTTAGTTGGTTTTTTAGGCTTATAATCTTTTACAGAAACATCAAGCTTAACACCATGGTTTAGTCCAAAAAACTGTGTTAATCCATTACCGATTTCATCTTTTATAGACTGGGTTCTTTTAATAATATTATCTGAAGGAAGAATTTCTCCTTCTACGTAAACTAAACATTTATTTTTCCGACTATTTACACGAACTTTAGGGTTCTTAATGAAGTTATTTTCATTAACCACACTACGAACAAATCCTTCAATAGCAGAACTTTTTAGTTTTAGTTCACCACCAGAATTTTCTAACTCTATTTCTAAATGTTGTTTAGGATAAAAAACTATCACTAACATAGATAATAAAATTAAAATTGAAAGAACTAAAGTACCCCAAAAAATGTATCTAGAAAGATAATATCCTAAAAAAGAAATCCTCTTCCAATTAATCAAATGGAGCTCTAAACCGCTAACTTTATGATAATCTAGCAAAATAGGAATCAAAATTGTCAAGATTAAAATACAAAATATAAGAGAAAGTATTTTCTTAGATTTTGACATATTGAATCCTTTCACGAATACAATCAAATCATAACCTTGCCCTGTCTTAAAGATTATGATTTATTCTTGAAAAAGAACTTTATTCTTTTTTCCCTAAGAAGAATGAAACGACACAAACAACAATGACAGCTCCCGCAATTGAAGGAAGCAATGCCATGCCTGCTAAAGATGGGCCCCAAGTGCCCAAAAGGGATTGTCCAACTGATGAACCAATTAAACCTGCTAAAACATTAGCAATGATACCCATTGAACCACCTTTTTTAGTAATTCCTCCTGCAATGAGACCAATAAGGCCTCCTACAATAATAGACCATAGCATAATGGGCCACCTTTCTAAATCAAAGAATATTTATTTAAATATTATCTATCTCCATTGATTAATAATATTATCAATTTGAATTGATAAAATAAATAGTAGAATTTTAGCTAAAATCTTATTTTGGATATTTTTTCCAAAATATTTTTCTATGATTGGTATAATTATAAACCTTTACCCAAACAAAGTCAACTAAAATGCTTGGGTATTTTTAAAAAGCATAAATATTCTTATTCGACAACAAACCTTTATTATATAGTAAGATTGTTTTCGTTTTCACAACATTTTAATTTATGCTAATTTTTATACTCATTTGTTTATATTCCTATAAAAGCGTGTTTAGTCTTGTTTGTTTTCTATATTATTTGTTCTATCTCGATCACTAATAAAATGAATAAAAGATTTACTTTATTGTATTTTATATTTAATTTAAGATGGTATATCAGTCTCTATTCGATAGAAATTTGAGCTTTTTTAAAAAATTTTTTTAAAATACTATATTTTATAGAGAATTTTTTATAAAATTTGACGTATACTTTTATAAAATGTATAATATTTATATGTAAGCCCTTACAAGCTAATTTGACTTTTAGCTACCATTCCAAGAGTGTCTATTCACGACACTCTAATATTTTATTTAGAGAAATTTGGAGATTATTATGGATTTTAGAGAAATATTGGTTCAACCAGAGCATTCAAAACTAAGCAGCTTCAATACTCAACTTGAAGGTTTTGAAAAACTTTTTAGAGATAAGGACTTGTTAGACATCCGAGAAGATTTAACCAAAATTAATAAAGATGAAGTCATAGCTCTCTGTTCAGAAATAAAAGGATATAAATCTGGCTTTTTGGATACATTATCTTTAATTGCTTCAGAGTCTAATATAGAGAATTATAGGGATGTCTTTGAAGAGTTATGGACTGAGTATGAATTTGATAATCGTATCGATGACTTACTTGATCGTTACCCGTATACAAACGTTGAAGAACGGATTGATTATAAATTGTTAGAAGAGTACGGAACAACCTCACGCGAAGAAGTAGCCAGAATGATTATCGAGGATTTAGATACTTCATCAGATGGAGAGGCTAAAAAACTATTCCTTCAAGAGTTTCTCTCTATGCAAAAGAGAGAAAATGATAACTAATAATCTTTAATATCTTCATTACCATTTTTTCAGTGTATTAAGAGGAAAAAGTTAATAACATGGCATTATTTTTGTGTTCAAATTTTTCAAAATATAGAAAATAAAACAAAATTTGGGATCTTCGCATATGCATTAAATACAATGAAGTCAATCATAAAAGACGATGTGTTTAATATTCATATTGAAACTTAAAATGGAAGTTATAACGGTGAGGCCAGTCAAGTCTTAGTCTTATTATCCAACTATTACGCTGATAAAAAACTATTTGACGAAAATAAAGATGGATATGGAAATATCTTAATTTTAAAAGATGCCTCCATCCTTTCTAAACTATCTGCAATTCCAGATTTGTTAAAAGGAGATGTTGTGTCAAATGATCACATCGAATATATTAAAGCAAAAAATATTAGAATTTCTTCTGATACTGAGTTAGAATCAGATGTTGACGGTGATAAATCAGATAAACTTCCAGTCAAGATTAAAATACTTGGAAATCATATCGAAGTATACTCATTACCAAAAGAATAATTTATTTTTTCTAATAAAAATCTAAGCGACAAAAAAGAGACTAGCGCATAGTCTCCTTTTTTACTATATAATAGTTAATAAATTTCAAAAATTAATTATAAGAAATTGACTAATTTTATAATTGCTCACGACATAAGATGTTGTTAGATACTTTTACTTTCTAAAAAACCTTTTGCCTATCCAAATATGAATAAGGCTTCTTATCCTCCACCACACATTCTAAACATTCAATTCTAAGATAACCAAAAAATGTTTTTAGCTAATCATTGTCAATTATGTACTTTATTTAAGTGAAAACTAAAAATTTTTCAATTGTACATTCATACAAAAACACGGCTCATGAATCATGGCCGTGTTATATTTTACTTAAGCTAGTTAGCTAGTTCTCTTAGTTAATATTTACTTACCTTTTATTTGCTTTAAGTCCTTTATCTCTTTTAGAATACTAAAAATATAGAAACTAAATAGAACTATACATAAAAAAGATATAACAAAGAAACCAAACGGAAGTTTTCTTCCCATACCAGCTACTACTCCAAGGGATAAAATACCGATAGCCATTACGGAAATTATGAGGATAAACCACAAGTAAATCATGTAAAACTTATAAAGATAACAAAAGGACTTATTTTTTGTTTAGGCTTATCCTTCCATTTTAAATAAAAGAAATAAGGTGTATTAATAATTAAAATAAATAAAAATCTCATCTCTAGCACAACTTTTTACTTTCTATTTTGGATTTCCCACAAGATCTCCCAACTTCCAAATACCAAGCCAAAAAGAAATTGTTAGCATGATAAAGAATATAAGGAACATATTATCGACTAGATTTTTACTCATCAAGCATAGTTCTCTAGCTATATAAGGAGACACGGGAAACAAAATGCACTGTACTATAGTAATTATTTTTTTCATGATTCATTAATAATACTGTCACATATGATACAGTATACTCCTTTCTAGG
>NZ_CM002128.1:920898-926839 GCF_000448565.1 Streptococcus sp. HSISM1
CTTTTCTCCTTTCTTATTTGTATCCGATTACATTTTTATTATATAATGTTATTATAGCAAAAGAAAGAAGGTGTCATTATGTTAAAAAAAATATTTTTCAAAAATATAAATGGACTGATTTATTTTGGATTCTATTTGTGATTTTAACATGCATCTATATAGGAAACCGTGATTTGCTTCCTCTTAATCATCAAGAATTCTCTCTTCGTGGTAGTTTCTGGGGATTTGTACTTGCATTATATCACTTACTATTCATTGATAAATTTGTTATCTCTAATCGGAAGTAAAACGATACTAGGTAAAAACTCAATTTCAGGAGAAAATAAAGTAAATCTCCCCACAATAAAACGCATAGTATCAAGGTTCTTCAAAACCTAATATTATGCGTTTTTTGATCCTAAAGACTTTTCCCTATTCTTGTTTATTTTGTTGTTGATTATCTTTATTTGAAGGCTATCGTTCATATCTGAGGCACTGTGACACTATAAACTAGGTCAGTCTCATAGAAGAAGACGAAAAGCCAACCGATAAAAGCGTTAAGACACGCCAACGATTTTTATCACTTTATCCATTTACTACCCCCTTTCACTATTTAATAGTTAATTTAGACGATGCAAAAATGTGAAAAAAGACAAATGTTTATCTTTCTAAACGGATTAAGTTTTCCCACTTTTAATTGCTTTAATAGTGTTGGAAGCTTTTTTAATACTTCGTCATGATTGGATAAGCAACAGCCAGCTGCAGCTTATTGGAGCTCTCACGATGAAACATTATTGTTAGAAACTAAAAAAGCTGGTGGCAACGGTTGTTTTCTAAAAAATAGCCGTCAATTAGTAGAACATATTGAAATGTTGTTTTGTAAAACTTAAAAGAAGAAAGATTTGATACCCCCCAATATCATCATGTTTCAACGTAACTTTAATTTTCTTTGAATAATTTCCTAAAACCAATCTGACTTTTTCGGTACAAGCCATTTGTCAAATCTTTTGTTAAACATTTACATTCTTTTTTACACTATCAATGGTTATTGGAATTAGCAAACAAAAAACGGCAATCAGCATTCACTAAATTACCGTTTTTTATTTAAATTCTATTACTATTAACTACCTAAAAATATTAGGTAAATTACTATTAATTACCCTGAGGCCATCGTTTATATATTGACCCAAAACGTCAAATCCGTTATAAATTCCGTTATAAATAAAGAGTCCTAAAATTATAGATGAAATAATAATACTTGCACAAATAAAATATGTACGATTTTTTTCATTCATAATATCGATTATCTCCTAAGTTAGTATAGACTAATAGTTCCGTTTTGATTAAATGGGACTCTATAATAAGTTTTGCCTCCAACAATACCTCCAAAATTAAAACCAGCTCCTAACAACTCTGCTTTAATTTGACCTGAAGCATTACTATTTACAGCTTAAGAATTGATAATTATAGTTTGCACATTGGAATCATCCACTTTCTTATATAAATATTAATTAGTTACGGTAATTTTTTATTCTAAAAATTTTATCTTTAGTAACAACTTTTTCTTATTTTATTATACTTTAATTTGAATGAAATTCCATTTTTTATATGTGAAAGTAGTTCCAGTTTTCTTATCTCATTTACTTTTAATTTCTTGAATATGTTAGTAGGTGTTTCTTTCTTTTATGCAGGTTGGTTAAAATAGCTTCATCTGTTTTTTATACGTTTTTCAGAAATTGTATAAATTTCGTTATCACTTCTCTTACCAATAGCAATGACTTCAATAATTTCAATTGCATTGACAGTTTCATGAAAAACAATTCTCAGGCCCAATTTTTTGTGTTTTAACTTCCTGTAACCTGCTAAATTACCGTGAAGAGCCTCTCCGGCAAGCATCCCTTGATTTTCTAACTTGATAAGTGACTTTTTAACATGAAGACGTTGACTATTATCTAATTTATAAAAATCATCTTGCGCTTCAGGAATCAATTCAACTTTATAACTCAATCCCAACCGTCCTCTACATTTTCCAAACCTTCACGCCAATTTGAACCAAGAAATTCATCGACAGTTAAATTTTTCGTGCTTCAAGTTCAAATGGAATTTTACGATCACGTCTGATTTTATTGAAATATAAATTAATTGCTGTAGTATAGTCAAGCCCAATCTCCTTCAAGACCTCACCAACTTCCTGTTTTAATTCAGAGTCAATACTTAGATTCAATCTTGCTTTTGTAGTTGTAATAGCCATTTAAATCACCTCATCTTTTTGTGTACATTATACACAAAAAAACAGATTTTTTCAAACTATTTTTTCTCATTGAGAATTTTTTTGTATAAATTATCAAAAATTAATGTTGAAATAATTATTTTGGAACATTTTAAATTGAAATGATTAAGATATTTCATCAGAAACACCAACAGCCCCAACCGTTGGGGCTGTTTTTTTGCTTATTGTTCCACTTTCTGAAAAAGATATGTTTTTCGGAAACATATAATTATAAACTTTATAAACTTATATGTTCATAAAATTGAAGTTTATTTGTACCAAGTTGTATTTCAAATCACTTTTATTCGAAGAAAGATTTTAATAAAACCCCTCAATTTCAAGCTTCTATTGCTATTTTCTTCTACACTAAAATGAAGGATTTCATGCAGGGGGCATCTAAATCAATAGGAAAAAGCCTTGAAATCAAAGCTTTTTTGTTTGTCTATAGCATATCTCTTTTTTGTATATATTAACAATTAATAATTAATAATTGAGAAACAAATCCGATTCCTTCATACTCCCCAAACACCATCCCCCTATTCTCCCCCCACTTGTGGTATGATGGTAGAGTATGTTTAGGTGCCAAGCTACTTGAGCACCTCCGTGCTAAAAGGAGAACGAATATGAAAATCGCATGGAATGAAATTAAATACCAACCCAAGAAGTTTATCCTGATTGAACTCCTCATTACCATTCTCATGTTTATGGTGGTGTTTTTGTCCGGTCTGACAAATGGACTGGGCCGGTCGGTATCGGCCCAAATCGATAACTATGGGGCCCTGCACTACATCCTTTCGACGGATTCAGAAGGGATTATCCCCTTTTCAACCATTACGGCGAAAGATGTAGATGAGGTCCAAAAGATAGAGGGGATGGACTATTCTGGCTTGTCCATCCAGCGGGCAACCGTCTCAAAATCAGAGGATTCCAACACTCTGGACATCACCTACTTCGCGACCGATCACAATGAAAAAGAGATCCTCAATCCAATCATGGAGGATACAGACATCAAGATCTCCGACTTAAAGAAAAACGAGGTCATTCTGGACCATTCTTTCAAAGAGGATGAGGGAATCCAAGTCGGCGATCACGTGATCGATAAAACTTCTAATCAAAAACTCAAGGTCGTGGCCTTTGCGACAAATGCTAAATACGGCTATAGTGAGATTGGCTTTATCAGCTCGGAGACCTACACAGGCATGCGGCAAAAAACAGATCCAAGCTATCAATGGCAAGCCCAAAACCTTGTGACCAAGAAAAGCATCCCTTCTAGTGATCTAGCCAGCAATTTGATGGTGGCGGATAAGAAGCAAGTGATCGATAAAATCCCTGGCTACAAGGCTCAAAACCTGACGCTACGGATGATTACGTGGGTGCTCTTACTCGCTTCTTCTGCTATCCTTGGGGTTTTCTTCTATATCCTCACCCTGCAGAAGTTGAAACAGTTCGGCGTCCTAAAGGCTATTGGCATGTTCATGAGCCAGATCACCTATGTCCAATTATCCCAGCTCACCATCATCTCCCTCATCGGAGTACTGCTGGGTCTTGGCTTGGCAACCATGATGGCGCCATTTTTACCCAATAGCGTCCCTTCCTTTATGACCCTGAAAGACAACCTCACCATCTCGGTTAGCTTTATCTTGACCTCTATTTTGTGTGGTGCCTTGTCCCTTGTCAAAATCAAAAAAGTAGATCCAATCGAAGTCATTGGTGGAAATGGAGAATAAGATGGCCATTATTGCATTAGAAAATATCAGAAAATCCTACGCCGATGGCAGCCAGATGCACCATGTTCTCAACCAACTGAATTTAAGCGTCGAACCCAACGAATTTGTCGCGATCTTGGGCCCTTCAGGATCTGGTAAATCCACTCTCTTAGCTATCGCTGGTTTACTCTTATCAGCGGACGAGGGGCAGATTTCTATCACTGGCCAAGACTTGACTGGCCTCAACCAAGGCCAGTGGACGCAAAAACGGCTGGAATTGCTCGGCTTCATCTTTCAAGATCACCAGCTCCTCTCCTATATGAAAATCGGTGACCAGTTAGAGCTGGTGGCCAAATTGAAGGGGGAAAAGGACAAGAAAAAACGCCAAGAGGAAGTCAAAGCCTTGTTGGCAGATCTGGGTATTGAAGCTTGCTACCACCAATACCCAAATCAGATGTCCGGTGGGCAAAAACAACGGGCAGCCATTGCTCGCGCCTTCATCGGAAATCCGCAGGTCATCTTAGCCGATGAACCAACGGCTAGCCTAGACCCGGATCGAGGGCAAGAAATCGCCCAATTGATCCGAAAAGAAGTCAAATCCAAAAATAAGAGCGCCATCATGGTGACCCATGACCGCTCCATCCTGACCTATGTGGATACTATTTATGAATTAAAACACGGCCAATTGCTAAAGGTCGAAAAAGTTGATTAAATGCAAACTAGCGAACAAGAGTCTCTCTTGTTCGCTAGTTTTTTATTCTTGCGGATCTTTGGGCAGTTCCATACGGAAGCGTAAGCCCATAGTCGTTTTATCAAATTGGTAGGCCAGTTCTTCATGGTCTAGCAAGTGTTGGACCACGAAGAGTCCCAAGCCACCTTCCTTCTTCTGGCGACTAGCAGTCATTGGCATCTCAGCGGTTTCTACCATTTCCTGGCTGGTATTTTCAACGGCCAAGTGCGTCCCTTCTTCTTCGAGACGGAGCTGGATCTCTCCACCGGCATCCGAATGCTTGACGGCATTACTAATGACATTTGAGAGGACCAATTTCAGAATGGCTGGGTCCATATAAACTGCTTTGTCAGGGATTTGATTGACAATCGTGAGCGCGCGGGATCGGGCCAAGACCTTGTACTGGTCGAGGATCTGCTCTAAGACTTGATCCAGCTGGATCCACTCCTTGTCTCCGGCCAATTCTTGGACAGAGGACAGAGATAGAATTTCTAGGACGATCTGGTTCATCTCATCGACGATATCGAGGGAGACAGACAGATAGCGGTCCCGATCCTTGTAGCGGCCGATCTTATCCCGCATATTTTCTAGGATAATCTTTAAGCTGGCCAGAGGAGTCTTGAGCTCATGCGAGGCCCCACGTAGGAATTCCACCTTCATCTGCTCCAACTTCAGATTTTCCTGTTTCTGTTGCTCTAGATTGTCGATCACCTCTAAAAGATGATGATAGAGGTCGTTGATCTGTTGCTTGAGAACGCCGATCTCATCCTGCGAATGAATGGGGAGACTAGCTGTCCGATCCAAGCGCTTCATCCGCTTGGTCATCTGCTTGATCTCCAGGATCGGAGCAGAAATCATGCGGGCATAGAGATAGGAGGCAATTAGCGACAGAACAAAGGAAGCAAGGAGACTATAGGGAAGAAAGCCCAGACTGATGTCCCGCGCTTCCTTTTGCGAATCGACGGTCGCTAAAAATTGCAAGGTCAGGTCTTTCCCCTCTTTAGTCTGAATCTTTCGCTCTTCAATGACCAGGGAATTATTCTGGCTGTCAGGGTTCAGGAGCAAGTCATCCTTTACCTCTAGGGCATTTTGTTTTTCCTTGCCTTTGATCGATACCTTGATATCATTGGTCTTGGAATAAAGGTCGATGACCGACTCAATGGTCCCTTCTTCCTGGCCTTGGAAACTCTTGGCCAGGGCTTGCGATTCCTTCAAAATCGTCTGTCGCTGGGACTCGATATAGGTCGATGGGAAAAT
>NZ_CM002128.1:927680-950116 GCF_000448565.1 Streptococcus sp. HSISM1
GGAAGCAAGGAGACTATAGGGAAGAAAGCCCAGACTGATGTCCCGCGCTTCCTTTTGCGAATCGACGGTCGCTAAAAATTGCAAGGTCAGGTCTTTCCCCTCTTTAGTCTGAATCTTTCGCTCTTCAATGACCAGGGAATTATTCTGGCTGTCAGGGTTCAGGAGCAAGTCATCCTTTACCTCTAGGGCATTTTGTTTTTCCTTGCCTTTGATCGATACCTTGATATCATTGGTCTTGGAATAAAGGTCGATGACCGACTCAATGGTCCCTTCTTCCTGGCCTTGGAAACTCTTGGCCAGGGCTTGCGATTCCTTCAAAATCGTCTGTCGCTGGGACTCGATATAGGTCGATGGGAAAATAAAGTAAACCGAAGCATGTAGAAGGATGACTAAGCTACTAAAAAGGGCAAAGGTGATCAGAAAGATCTTTGCAAAGATACTCCGTTTGGTCATGGTCTCTCCAATTTATAGCCGACATTGCGTACCGTAACGATACAGTCCAGCTCTAGTTTTTTTCGTAGTTCCTTGATATAGACGTCGATCACCCGGTCAAAAGGAATCTCCTCCGTCTCCTTCCAGACAGCATCGAGGATCTGAGAGCGAGTCCGGGCCTTGCCCTCATGCTGGAGCAAGTATTCCAAGATTTCCAACTCTTTGGCATTCATGGAAATGGCTTGGCCTGCTAGGCTGGCTGTGTAGCTCTCAAAATCCACCCGTGCCTCTCCATAGGTGAAGACCCGGGAAGGCTGGAGCTTTTTAAAAATAGCTTCGATACGGACCTTCAAGAGGGACAAGGAGAAGGGTTTTTCCAGGTAGCCATCTGCCAACTCTCCAAAAGCCGTTAACTTGTAGTCCTCGTCATGGAAGGCCGTCAGCATGAGGACAGGAACTGAGCTAGTTTTCCGGATGGTTTTGAGAACTTCCAAGCCATTGAGGATAGGGAGCTGGATATCCAGCAAGACAAGATCCAGCGCTTCACTGTGAAAGAGGTCCAGGGCCTCCTGCCCATCGCCTGCTTCAAAGACCTCATAGCCACATTCCATGAGATAGTCGCTCATCCCTTCGCGAATCAGGACTTCATCTTCTACGATTAGTATCTTCATACACTTTCCTTTTATCTAAGAAACTTCTACCTCCTATTATACCCTATTTCTATTTTAGGAAACAATCTCTTATTCGACATCCACCAAAAGTTCCTTTGGTTTCTTATGCAAGAGCCATTGTGAAGAAAGGATGGATACGAGAATCAAGAGGAGCCCACCGACCAAAACAATTACCAGCAATTGGCTCGGTTGGATGTCCATATGGATATCTGTCAGGGTCTTACTGAAGCTTTCTGCCTCAGCTCCACCACCAAGGTTGGCTGCAGAGGATTCTTGAGCCATTTGTTTGGCAATGCCACTGGTTACATTTTTAAGCACCGTATCTCCCACTGCTTTGGCAAGAAGTCCTGCAACTCCATAGGAAAGGAGGAAGGCGGGGATGGAGATCATGACCAATTCTGCCACGAATTGCCCCGCAATCTGTACCTTGGAGAGTCCCAAAGCCAGCAAGATCCCAACTTCTCTGCGACGGGCATTGAGCCACAAGACGAGGAGAAGGGTGAGAAGCAAACTAGCAAAGATGAGGCTGCCGATAAACAAATAGTCCGCCACTTGGAACATGCTGCTGATGGATTTTTGCAAGGCTGGGTAGTTGGAAGAGCTCTTAACCAGGTCATAGAGGTTCCAGTCAATATCGAGTGCTTTGATTTTTTCGATCAAGGCATCCAGGTCCTGATCCCCTTTGGCAAAGAAGGTTGCATCCTCATAGGTAGCTGTTTGGACAGTATTGCCATAGAGTTTAGCAGCTGTATCCAGGTCAGAAATGAGGGTATCTTCATACAATTCTTGTGCGTAAGTTAGAGGAGCTTGGTTCTTCCCTGAGAACAAGCCCTTGATGGTCACTTCGACAGTTTCATTGGCCCCTTTTTCATTGTCAGCATCGTAGAGATTGGACTTGAGACGCACCTTATCGCCCACCTTGAGACCATTCTTTTTCGCCAAATCTTCGTGCATGAGGATTTGGTTTTTGTCCTTATCCGTCAGGTGCTCCCCTTGGACCAGCTTGTAGGCTCCAGAGACAAACTTATCTTCTTTTGAAGAGTCATTGACCCCTGTCACCATCAAGGTATTCTTGAAGTGTTTAGCCCGCTCTGGAGATTGGTTTTGTAAGGTTTCTTCGGTCTCAATAATCTCGTGGTCTAGGATATCCGCGATAGCATTGATCCGCTTGATGGAGGAGGTGATCCCCTCTACCTGGCTGATTTTTTCGATATCTTCTCCTCTGAGATTCCCAGCTCCCCGAGGGGTTCCTGGATTGGTCCGGCGGTTGATCTGCATCGAGAAGCTATTGGTGATGGATCCCAAGCTTTCCGATGAAGCTTTTTGGGTTGCACCCTTCATCGAGAGTCCGATCAAGCTCAAGGTCCCCATGAGGAGAATGATGGCAAAGAGCAAGAGAGACTTGGGCCATTTACGTGTGATATAAGCAAAAGCATTTCGCAACATAGCATTCCCTCCTTACTTGCTCTTCTCAACGAGGCTACGGCGACTCAATTCCAAGACCACATCGGAGGCCTCTGCCACTTCCTTACTGTGGGTGACGACGATAACACATTTTTGGCGTTCCTTGGCCAACTTCTTCAAAATGGCAATGATGTCACCCGCTGTCTGTTCATCTAAGTTTCCTGTCGGCTCATCTGCCAAGATGACTGGTGCTTCTGAAACAAGCGCACGCGCAATAGCCACCCGTTGTTGCTGCCCTCCAGATAGTTGCAGGACATTGCGTTTGATTTGCGTTTCGTCCAGCCCCAATTCCAAGAGAATGTCTTTCCCAGCTTGTTTGTTGACCAGGCGGACATTTTCCAGTGGCGTCAAATAATCAATCAAATTATAATTCTGAAAGACCAGGGAGACATGATGCTTGCGGTGGTAGCTAGACCCTTTGGTCTGGATGTCCTCCCCATCAAAGAGAACCTGCCCCTTCTTGGGATTGTCCAGACCAGCCAGGAGGGAGAGGAGGGTCGATTTCCCTGCTCCAGACTGACCGATAATGCTGTAAAATGTCCCATTTTTGAACTGATAGTTCACGTCTGAGAAGATCTCTTCTTGGTAACTTTGGTAGCTATAGGATACATGTTTGAGTTCTAACATAGGTGTTATTTCTCCTTAACTCATTTTTGTTAATATTTCTTTTGGGGTCTTGCGCCAGATCATGCTGGTAGTTACACCGAGCGACAGAAGGATCAAGCACAAGAGGCTAGCATAGGCGATTCCTAAGGAAAGGCCTTGAGGGATTTGGTTGAGTAATTCTAGGGTTTGCTGTTGACCGGTCTGTCCGACAAACTGCTCTAAGAAACGATGGCTGACCATCCGCCCGATGAGAAAGGCTGGGATCACTGCTAGTAAGGATACCAGCACCACTTCCAAGAGGAACTGTCTAAAGATCCGGCCCTTGCTCTTCCCAATGGATAAGAGGACGCCGATTTCATGAATCCGCTCCCGTGTCCAGAGACTGAGTAAGAGCGATAGGGCACCTGCTCCAGTCAACAGGAGGACGATCATCATAATCCGTACCAGGCCTTCTAGGGTCTGAGAGGATTCCTTCATCTGGTCAAAGGCCTTGCGATCTTCGACCACGCGTAGCGATTGCCAATCCAGATCCAAGCTTTTGACTTGCTTCAAGAGGGCATCGATTTTCTCAGGATCTTTGACCCCAAAGGTTACCTGGGTCACTTCTTGCTGACTGAGACCAAGAAGCTTGGTCGCATCCTCATAAGGGAGGTAGACTTGATTCTCACTCAAATCAGAGGTCATTCCTGTGAATTTTTCCTGTTTCTTACCCGAAAAGATCCCAACGATTTTAAAGGTTTGCTCTTTGGCAGGACTCTCTCCCATCTGAAAGCTGGATAAGGTCAAGGAATCTCCGACCTTTAGCTTATTCTTCTTAGCCAACTCTTGGTGAATCAAGATCTGGCCACGAGCCTTGTCGGATAAGTGCTTGCCTTGCACCAGTTGAAAACTGCCACTGCGGAAATCCAGGTGCTGGTTTGTCTTCTGGGTAAAGACAGCGCCTAGCGCTTGCTTGGCTTCCTGACCCAGATCATCCCGTTCTACCGATTGCTGCCCAGTCACCGCTTCTTTACCAAGAATGCGAACGGGACTTTCATATTGAGGAACCATGGTTCCTACCCCAGCTAGCTGCTGCACCTTTTCAGCCTCCTTCAGAGCAAAGGGCCTATCCCCCTGCTTACTGGTCAGGGCAAAGCTGGTCCCAGCCGACTGCTTGATATGTTCCTCCAGTCTTCCTCCTACTTGCATCAGTGAAAAACAGAAATACAAGCACGAGAGGATCAAGAGGAGAATCAGAAAGAGGACCAGATTCCTCGTTCTTTTTCGAGAAATATAGGCGATTGCCTGTTGTAAGAGCATGATCTCACCCTCCATTTCAAGGTCCACGGCAATACAATGTGGACGCTTTCATCATTTGTTATAGTTATTATAGAAAAGAAATATGAAATGTTTATGAAATAGAAAAAGTTTCCTAGATTTTCTAGGAAACTTCGGATTGAGAAAAAGTCACCAAAGAAACTTTCCTTAGGTGAGAACGGACGTCAGCGAACTTCTTCAAAGTTCCATGACTTAGTTTTGGACCTAAAGTTCCAAAACTCCCGAGTGCTAGAAACAATTATGTTTCTAGCACTTTTCTCACATCGGAAAGTTTCAGCATATGTTTGAATAAGACTAAAAGCCTATATCATTTATTCTTTTTAGCATCACTTAGTTTTTTAGCAAAAAAAGTTGTACTACTCTCTATCGTTTCCTAAAAATCTAGGAAACTTTATTCGATTTAAATAATATTCCGTAAAACATACGCCCCACTTGCTTGACCTTATTTTTCAAAGATTTCTCCTTCTTGGATCCTTGAAAAGATCTGATCGGTCAGTCGAACATTCAAGAAGCTCCAAAGAGCAAAACCACCAAAGGTAAAGAGATAAATAGCTGTCAGTAACCGTTCAGGACTACTAAGACTGATATAAACCACTGCTAGATTGAAGAAGATAAGAAAGATAGTTTGAATAGGATTTAAAAGAGCAATGAGGAAACTATTCAAACAGACCTTTCTTGTAGGGTCTTCAAAGAGGCCAATATAAGGGAAGATCAAGGTCATCCCTCCACATAGAAGGACGATAAAGGGAAGCAAGATCCAAATCCCATACTCACTTAAGAAGGCCGTATTTGAAAAAAGACAGTAATCCAAATAAAGAAGGGATGATAAGCCTAGACAAGTCAGCCAAATCACCGTCGCTTGCTTGAAATTAGCGCGAAAGAGACGGAAAAAATGAAAGACGAGATCCGTATCTTCCCCTTTCAACAAGCGGTGCCACATGGTTGCTAAAGCTGTAAGCGATGCACCGATTGTGAGAACTGGAAGGCAGCAAACGATAAACAAGGTGTTCAAGATAATGATGTCTGTCAACCGGGTCAAGGTCTTGACCAAGCGTCCATCCAATGAAAATAATTTTTGCATCTTCTTCTCCTTGCTCTCCATCCCAATTTCTGCTACTTCCTCTAAGGAAGCACTCAGGGGCTCAACGCCCCTGAGTTACTTACTTGAATCCATTTAGACCCCTATTATTTCACTTCTTTTTGGTAACGATCATAGGCATCCTGTTGAATCTTCATAAAGTCATCAATACCCATCTTCTTCAAGGTTGCTTTGTAATCATCCCATTCTTTTTCGATGCCCCCTTCGACTACCCATTTAGAAGCTTGTTGGGTAACATAAGAGTTGATATCTACATAAATAGAGGATAATTTGTTTAATTCTTCTTGAGAGTAGATGACATTTGGATATGCTGGCAAAGCGTATTGTTTCAATTCTTTGTCCATCTTCAATTTGAGGCCATCACCCTGTGTTTGGTCGATGTCGACATGACTATTGATATCATCTGACACATATTTTGGTCCAAAGTCACGAAGGGAATTGATCCAAGCCCATTCATCGGCAGATTTACCATCTTTTGGAGCCAAGACCTTGTACTTATCGCCATCTTTTTCAGTCGCAATGCCAAAGGATCCATAGAAGTTTTGAATGCTGGCATCATCCGTGTAGAATTTATCCAACCATTTGAGCAATTTTGCAGGGTCCTTACATTTATTCGTGATCAGGATTTCATTGCGTCCATAGTTCAAATGATCTGGGTCAGAAATGACATATTGTTTGCCATCTGGGCCTTTCAATGCTGGGAGAGGAGCATATTCGCTGGCATGTTGGCCAAAGGTTGCATCTGCTGTCCAACCACTTGATACACCGACACGTGCCACTCCCTTGTCCATCCGTTTGGCAACAGACATAGAGGTATCTTCTGTAAAGAGTTCAGGGTCGATCAAGCCTTTCTTGTAGGCTTCATGCATCGCCGCTATCCCTTGTTTATAACTTTCTTCTGTTCGTAGATAGACCGGCTTGCCATCTTTGACGGACATTTCATAGGTATTATCTCCACCCAGACGGTTGTTGAATGGCAAGATATAAGAGAAGGTCGGATCAAAGTTACCAGAGCCAAATGGAATTTCATCATTGACATCCCCATTGCCATTGGCATCTTTGTCCTTGAAGGCTTGTAAAACAGTCACCAATTCATCATAGGTTTCCGGCATCTTCAAGCCAAGGTTGTCCAACCATTTCTTATTAATAAAGAGCTGGTTGCCGACGATTGGCCGCATTGGCAATTTCTTAGGCAGGCTGTAAATATGACCATCTGGGTTGGTCACCATGGCTTTTAATTTCGGTTCTTTTTCAAAGGCCTTGTTCAAGTTTGGCATATTATCCTTGATCAAGTCTTCCAATGGAATGAACATGTTTTGGTTCTGAGCGATTTCAGAATCCGTGAAGGCATTGGATCCCAAGAAAGCGTCTGGTAAATCTCCACTGGCAACAAGAACAGATTTCTTATCAGACCAGTCTGCAGCCACCATGGTATCCCATTTGATCTTGATACCTGATTCCTTGGCTGAATCATCTAGAAAACCTTTGTGATAGTCTTCCCCCCAATCCGACCAACGAACGGTCGTGATCTTGAAGGTATTTCCATCATTCTTGTCATTGCTTGATTTATTTGTGGAAGCTCCACAAGCCGTCAAGCCAGCTAAAGCAGCTGCTCCAAGGAGCAGATAGGTAAATTTCCTGTTTTTCATGATCTTCTCCTATTCTTTCAAGGCCCCTATCATGACACCTTGATTAAAGTATTTTTGGACGAATGGATACAGCATCATAATCGGTGCTGTTGAGATAACGATGGCTGCATATTTCATCATATCAGCCTTAATACGGAGGTCAGAAGCTACCTCCCCTGTTGCTTGCGATTGCAACATTTGATTACTAATTAAGAGACGGCGCAGGATCAGTTGTAGGGGTTGAAGATTTTCATTGGTCAAATAAATCAGGGCATTGAACCAAGAATTCCAGATCCCTACTGCTGTCCAAAGTCCAATAACGGCAATAATAGCCTTGGACAAGGGGAGCACGATCTTTCTGAAGTAGTGAATGGTTCCGCAACCATCGATCTGGGCAGCTTCCCACATCCCTTCTGGAATACTATTGTTAAAGAAAGTTCGAGCTACAACGATATTGTAAGGAGAAACTGCAAACGGTACAACCATCACCCAGAAGGTGTCAACCAACCCCATTTGTTTCACTGTCAAATAAATGGGAATCAAGCCCCCAGAGACAAACATGGGAACGATAAAGAAGACACTGACCCATTTCTTAGCAAAAAGGTCCTTTCGCGACAAGGCGTAACCAGCCGGGATATTAATGACCAGAGCAACGATGGTCCCCACAACCGTGTAAAGGATGGTGTTGAGATAGCTCTTTAGAAATAACGGCTGCTCAATCAAGCGTTGATAGCCGTCTAGTCGCCATTCCTTCGGGATAAACCAAACTTTACCAGTTGCCACATCAGACGGATTACTAAAGGAGGCAATAATGACAAACCACAAAGGGTAAACAATCAACAGAATCAAGCAAATCGCTAGACCATAGATAAAAATATCAAAGAGGATTTCTGACTTAGTCTTTCTCGCATGTTGAAATAGTTTCACAATTTCTCCTCCTTTCTAGAACAATCCCGTCTTGGTATAGCGTTTCGCAAACCAGTTAACCGACAGTAAGATGATCAAGTTGACCAAGGTATTAAAGAGACCGATCGCTGTCGAGTAACTATATTGGAAATTAATCATCCCCACTTTATACACATAGGTCGAAATGATTTCACTTCCTGCCAGATTGAGTGGATTTTGCAAGAGCAAGACCTTTTCAAAACCAACACTGAGTAGGCTTCCTGCTCTGAGAATCAAGAGAATCATGGCCGTTGGTAACAGTAAGGGTAAGTCAATATGACGGATTTTTTGCAATCGACTCGCCCCATCCATGGTCGCCGCCTCATAAAAGGTCGGATCAATGGCCGATAGCGCGGCTAGATAGATGATACTATCCCAACCGATATGTTGCCAGACATCACTCCAGACATAGACACCCGCAAAGCTCCCCGGTTTGGATAAGAGAGCAGGCATCTTTAAGCCGACCAATTTGAGGACATTGGCTAACAGTCCACTACTTGGAGAGAGAAAAAGAATAATCATCCCACACATGACCATGGTCGAGATAAAATGAGGCAAATAAGTCGTTACTTGAAATATTTTTTTGAACTTGCCCACACGAATCTGGTTGCAAATGATGGCTAGAACAATCGGCAAGGGAAAACCAACCAGAATACTGTAAATAGAAATTTTCAAGGTATTCTTCATGGTTGTTGCAAATTGGAAGGATGAGAAGAACTGGTTAAAATACTTGAGACCAGCCCAAGGACTTCCAAATATCCCAGTGGCAGGAGAGTAATCTTTAAAAGCGATGACTAGACCCGCCATAGGGATATAGGCAAATAAAATCAATAAAATAATCGATGGCAGGAGCAGCACATATAAAGGAATATTTTTCTTAAATTTGCTCTGCTTCGCATTCACTTCGCTTTTCATAAGGCCCTCCTTTTCTTTCTCCTCTATTTTATAGGAATCCTTTCCATCTTTATAGAACTTTTTCGTGCTTCTTCATCCACTTTTCCGTTTTCTCCACACAAAAATATGCACTTTCCCGATTTTTTTACTTTATTATCGGTTTTGTTCATGAATCCGTTTTCAAATAGTGCTATAATATATGTGAGGTGCTCATTATGAAAGCTATTCACAGAAGTACACGAGATCACTCGATTCAATTTTTTTCGCGCCTACTCTTTCTCCTCTTAGTCGTCAATACCTTGATCAACCTTCTGATTGGCGGGATTAGCCGAAATTTTATTAAACACCAAAATATGCTCCATTTAGAGGACTCGATTCATATCTATGCGGATTCCTTAAATACAGAGCTTCACTCCGTTGAGCGTTTTATGTACAGTACCATTAGCCACAATGACTATTTGACAGAGCTCAATACCCCGCTTGATTTCACGGATTTTCATGAAAATCTAAAAAAATTGCGGATCGATTTTACGGAGTTTCAGTACCAGATGGATAGCCCCATTACCTTTTTCATAGAGACAAGAGATATCCCCCATTTTTTCAATGCCTCCAGTCTTCAACTGCCCTACCTGGACTATGTACAATTGAAAGATCATCTTAAAACCTATGACAAAGAAACAGACAAGACCAATCAAAAATGGCAACGAATCAGCCTGAACCAGCATGATTACCTCTTGAAATCCCTTCATTACAAGGGCAAGGCTATCTATGCCATCATTTCTACCCAGGATATTTTAAAACCCTTGCAAAAGCTCAATATTGGGAAAAAAGGGCGCTTATCCATCGATCGCCCCAACCAGATTCATGCTACAGATTCCGTCATTCAAGCCGATAGCAATCAAACCCACCTGCCTTTTGATCTGTATGTGACGGTCGATTACGGAGACGTTTTCCGTACAAATATCGTACTTGAAACCCTTCTCTCCTTGGTCCCTTTGATCATCGCCGTTCTCTCTACCATTCTGATCCTTTATATTCGTCAACGGATGATCCAGCCGATGAAACGACTCACCCAGCGTCTTTCTCAGCTAGATGCTGCTTCTACCAAGCTAGATGTGATCGAAGACCAAGGGATCTTAGAGATCGATCAGGCCAATCACAAGCTCAATCAGGTCCTGATCCATATGAAAGATCTCCAAATTCGAGCCTACCACGCGCAACTCAATCTCAAAAAAGTCGAACTCAATTACCTCAAAAATCAAGTCCGACCCCATTTTTACCTCAACATGCTTTCCATGATTCACAGCATGCTCCAAACCAAGGACTATAAGGAAATCGAGGAGTTGACCAAGGTGACTTCCAACTACTTGCGTCACCTCTTTCAGGCCAATCAAGATTTTAATCGCTTAGCAGATGAAATCCAACATATCCGAAATTACCTAGAAATCCAGAAAATCCGCTATGGGGACAGCATCCACTTTGACCTGGACTGGGATCCTGGTCTGAAAGATGCGGCTATTCCCCCTCTGCTTTTACAAACCTTTGTGGAAAATGCCATCAAACACGGCTTTTCTTTCCAAGATTCCTTCCACATTCAGCTTTCCATTCATGAAGAAGCAAACCAACATCTTGCCATTTCTCTTCAGGATAATGGTCCTGGTTTTAGCTCCGCTATCTTACAAGATCTAGCAGAGAAAAAATCCTTAGTCACTGAAGATGGCCACCACATTGGTTTGACCAATGCACGGGAGCGACTAGATCTCCTCTATCCAGATCACTACACGCTTCAATTTTCAAATGGATCCCAAGGAGGTGCCCGGATCCAACTGAGCCTTCCTTATGAACCCTACAAAGGAGACACACATGAATATCCTACTCGTTGACGATGATCGTTTTATCATTAAAGCCCTACAGGAAACCATCCATTGGGAAGCCTTGGGCATTGAGCAGGTATATACTGCCTCCAGTCTGAGCCAAGCCCAAGCCATCATTCAAAGTCACCCGATTGCCCTCATGATCAGTGATATCGAGATGCCACAAGGCAGTGGGCTAGATCTCCTAGCCTGGGTCCGGTCAGAAAAATATGACATTCAAACGATCTTCCTTACCAATTATGCTGATTTCAATTATGCCCAAAAAGCCATTGAACTCCAAAGTTTTGAATACTACCTCAAACCGATTGACCCCGACCGCTTAGAATTTATCATTCAAAAAGCCCTCAATAAGATCAAGCGCCACAAGAGTGCAGCACAATTAGCCCAGCAAGGTCAAAAAGAAGCTGAATTTTGGCATGACTACTTGCGAAAACCGCGTCCATCTCAAGCAGAACAGCTCCTTCAAGAAGTAACAAAACGGGGCTATAGCCCTAAACCACATGAAGACTACCTCTTGGTCCTCATCACTCTCCACTTAGTTGAAGAAGACTTTCACCCCAGCGTCCCTTCTTGGCGCTTGCAGCTCCGCCATTGTATCAAGGATCTCTCCCTGGATTTCCCTGTCCACTACTGCGCCCTCAGTAAAATCGAAAGCCAGACTGATCTCTACCTCTGCCTCTTCAAAAAGAATCAGACTACAGAGTGTGCAGACTTCCTAAAAGCTATCCAGCAGAAGATCCAGCAAGACTTAGACCGATCCTCTATCCTTCTCTATTCAGATGCCATTTCCCTTGAGACGCTCTTGATAAATGCTCTGCAACTTTGCCAATACAGTGAAGAACAAGTCTTCCATTGGAACAGTATCCACTCCTATACTTCTTTGGATGCACAACCTCAAAAGCCCGCTCATCGGACATCGCTCACTTTTACAAATCAGCTAGAGGCGGAACAGCTCCTCCAAATCATCCATAGCTTAGAGAATCAAGATCGCATTCCGCTCTCAGCTCTGAGTGAACTCCAGCTAGACTGGACCCAGCAAATTGGGATTTATCTGGACAAGAACGGCATTCTCGCCCACAAGTTATTTCAAAACAAACACCATCAATTTCTCTTCGAACGGCGTTTTCATGCCATCGAAGCTTTTGAAGCCTATATTGGGGATTACTGGAGCTCTGCTCGCCATTATGTGATCGATCTAGAACACCAATCCAATCTCATCCAGCGGATCACTGACTACATCGATCACCATTACAAGGAGGATATCAGTCGCACCAAGCTGGCAGAAATGGTTTTTCTTAGTCCAGATCATCTAGCACGGGTGTTTAAGCGCGACACCGGCGAAACCTTGGTGAAATACATCACCGATAAACGGATGGCCGCCGCAAAAGAGATGCTATCGCAAAGCGATACCCCCATTTACCAAGTCGCCCTCCAGGTGGGCTATGACAACTACTCCTACTTTACAAAGGCTTTTAAACAAAAGGTCGGCCTCTCCCCAGGAGATTACCGCAAACAATGCCAAGAAGCCTTTTAAAACAAGAAAAAACCTTTGAAAAAGGATTTCTTTTCAAAGGTTTTATTTTCTTTTCTTTCTGATTTCTTTTTCAATGGCACTAGCAATTTTCTCCACCATATAGGCCGTCTGGAGATTGCGCAAGATCAAGAGGGCCCAAAAACATGCAAAGAGCATTTGACCCGCCATGGTCGCTTCATTGAAAAAATAAGTCTCCATAGCAGTAAAGACTGCTATCACTGCAAATTGTTTTCTATTCATAAAATTATTTTACCATGATTCAGTAAAAAATTCATGTATTAATCGTCTTGCAGGATGATTTTATCGGATAAAAAGTGAAATTCCTCAGGGATGACACTTTCCTCTTCTTCTACCACTTCCGCTTTTTGTCCACGCGCCTTAGCCGAAAACTCTGCCCGGATTTGGGTCCATTCTTCCATCGAAACCGCTAAAATCTCTGGCGAGAAGCCAGCAGCATTGCTGAGGATATTTCCAAACATGGTATTGAGGTTGTCCCGCTTCATGGTCTGTTCGGCATTAAAGGCAGACTCAAAGGCTAAAATAGCGTGATTTTCATTGGCAGCGACCGGCTGGGATCCGATTAAGAGGGCCTTATCTGCACCTGCCAAGCTTTCGATGATTTCCCCCCAAGCGTTCTGAAGACGGATCAAGTTGGTTCGTGCCAACTCTGGGTTTTCAACCGCCTCTTGTAAAATGGCATTGACCTTGTTTCGATCTGCACGGTAGCCCTTGCTCGACTTGGTTGGACGAGCTACTGTCGGTTTTGAAGTAGGAAGACTGCTACCCGATTGCGCTAACTGTTGCTTGAGCTGAGCGACTTCCTTCTTCAAGTCTTCCAGCTGAGCTAGCACATTGGAAGGAACCTCCACAGCAGCTGAGTTAGAAACTTGGCCTGTGCTTTCAGCCAATTTAATGGTCATCATTTCAGTATAGATACGCGGTTGCAGACTATTTTTGATATCCGCCAGACTGGTCGTCGCCTGGTCAATCAGGACAAAAAGACGGGCTTGATCAGCTTCCAGATTCGCCGCAAACAAGTCACTAGCGTGAGTGTTTTCGCCACCTGTCTGGACAATCAAGAGATCTCTCAGGTATTGAAGTAAGTCCGTAACAAAGCGGGCCATATTCTTCCCATTATCAAAGATAATCTCCAGCTGATCCAGCGCCGCTGTCGCATCATGAGCCAGGATGGCAGCCACGTACTGATCGAGCGCAGCTAGACTGATAGAACCTGTAATTTCTTCAGCGATTGCTGTCGTCAACTCACTACCCGCAGTCAGACTCAGGGCTTGGTCCAAAATGGACAAGGCATCCCGCATCCCACCTTCAGCGCGTCGAGCAATAATCTGGACAGCATCTGCTTCATAGGCAATGCCTTCTGTAGCTAGGATGCTTTCCAAATGGTGAACGATATCCGGTAGTTTGATGGATTTGAACTCAAAGCGTTGCACCCGTGACAGAATGGTCGCAGGTATCTTGTGTAACTCTGTTGTTGCGAGGATAAAGACCACATTTTCTGTCGGCTCTTCTAGCGTCTTTAACAAGGCGTTAAAGGCCCCTGTTGAGAGCATGTGGACCTCATCGATAATGTAGACCTTGTGCTTGGCTAGACTCGGAGCATAGGTGGATTTATCGCGAATATCGCGAATCTCATCGACCCCATTGTTAGAGGCCGCATCGATCTCAATGACATCTTCTAGGCTCCCATTGGTAATGGATTCACAGATATAGCAGTCGTTACAAGGCTCCCCATTGACTTGATTAGGACAGTTCATAGCCTTAGCAAAGATCTTGGCCACACTGGTTTTCCCAGTACCACGAGGACCAGAAAAGAGATAGGCATGGCTGATCTTCTCCTGCTCGACGGCCTGTCTCAAAGTCCGTGCCACCACTTGCTGGCCGACCAATTGGCCAAAGGTCTGGCTCCGGTATTTCCGATATAAAGCTTGATACATTAGTTCTTAACCCCAAACATCTTAAAGTCCCAGTTTGTCTTATCGATCAAGAGAGCGACAAACTTTTCTAAATACTCCTGATCCAGCTGATCATAGTCAGAGACACACTCCGAATCTAGATCTAAAACTCCAAGGAGCTGACCGTCCTTGACCATAGGCACCACAATCTCACTCATAGCCCGACTATCACAGGAAATATAGTTGGCATGCTGGCGCACATCATCGACAATGATGGTTTCCTGCTTTTGAGCTGCTTCTCCACAGACACCCTTTCCGAGTGCGATATGGACACAAGAAACACCTCCCTGAAATGGTCCCAAGATCAATTCAGTTTGATCATACAAATAGAAACCCGCAAAGACCGAACGAGGCAGGGCTTGATTTAAGAGCGCACTGGCATTGGACAGATTAGCCAAGGCATTGGTTTCTCCTGTTAAGAGAGCGTCTAACTGAGCCAGCAAGAGCTGGTATTGTGATTCTTTTTCCGAATGTTTCATACCTTCCATTATACCAAATCTTTGCCCAAAAATTAAGCTTCAAACAGCGAAAGAAAAGAGAGTGGGACAGAAATCGGTCATTCGTTAGAATTCGATTTCGTCGTCCTACCTCCGCACAGTTGAGTAGGGCTGTAAAAGCTGATGAAATCAGCGTAGTAGAGCCCACTCAACCACTGCGTCTTGCTCGACAATCCAAAGATAATGGAGAGGCTAGGACTTTTGTCCCAGCCTCTGGAATATAGATAAACTAATTTTTAGTAAAATAACTTAAGCGATTCTGAAAAGAGATAAAATCGAGGTCTCATTAATTTAAATTGATAAAGAATATACTAAACTTTCCGCTGTGAGAAAAGTGCCTGAAGCTTAACTGCTTCAGGCACACGGAATTATTGAGACCTTAGGCTCAATAATTAGTCATGGAACTTCTTAAAAGAAGTTCGCTGACGTCCGCACTCACCTAAGGAAAGTTTTTTATGATACCTTTATCTATTCATGCAGCCGATTGAAGTGAAAGACTTCAAAATATTGAATGGCCCGGTAGATTAAAAAGATGGTCAAGATGATGGCCACCAGCCAAATCGTCTTTAGTCCATAAAACTGGATCAAGTAGGTCGAAAAAATGGCCCCAAAGACGAAACTCCCGATCAAGCAGGTCATAAAGATGGCTTCCCAAAGGAATTTCATCTCCCTGTCTCTAACAAAATTTCCATAAGCTACCATGGTTTTCTTGAGATTTCCGGTCATAAAAGAGTGGTTGTAGGCATAGTTACCTACTTCTCCAAATGAGGTCGCTACGATTCCCAAACTCAGGCCAAAAAAAGGCACGATGAAGACATTTTTTACCGATGCTGGCAAAAATCCCGTCACCAAAGTTGTGAGGATATAGGGCACTAGGGTACTCAAGCGCCAGACTGAATTATCAATCAAGCGACGCAAGACCGTCATTAAAAAGATCCCCAGCATAAAGGCCAGCATCGTGGCTAACTTCACTTCTACATCTGAGATCTGCTGGCCGATCAAACCAACCGATAGAAAGACCACATTTCCCGTCTGGCCTGCCGCCAAGGTCCCACCCCGACAAATAAAGGTATAAGCATCTGAAAAACCAGCACACATGGTCAATAAACAAGCGAACGCCTTGGTCCGCGAATGAAACTCCCTTTTCATTTCCATTCTCCCTAGGAAAAAGAGGGAGTGGTACAGAACGTTACATAACGTTTTTCGTACCACCCCCGCAACATTGATTGAGAACTCTTTCGAGCTTTTAGGCGAATGACGAGTCTCACCAACTACTGCGACATTCCGTAATTCCAACTATTGTTATTGGATTGGAGATCGATTGCCCTCTTTCTCCCTATTTTATTTTCCCTCACGCGCCTCGTTGAGGATTTTCTCAATCTTGGTTGTGATCAAGTCAATCGCAACCGTATTGGTCACGCCCTCAGGAATGATCACATCCGCATAGCGCTTGGTTGGCTCGATGAACTGGTGGTACATCGGTTTTACCACACCAAGGTATTGCTCAATGACACTATCCAGACTCCGGCCACGCTCCTCCATATCGCGCTTGATTCGGCGAATGATCCGAACATCATCATCCGTATCAACGAAAATCTTGATGTCCATCAGGTCCCGAAGGCGCTTGTCTTCAAGAACTAAGATCCCTTCCACGATGAAGACATCCTGTGGTTCCTGACGATAGGTCTTGCTGCTCCGCGTATGTTCCGCATAGTCATAGGTTGGGATATCCACTGGACGACCTGCCAAGAGTTCATTGATCTGCGCAATCATCAAATCCGTATCAAAGGCAAAAGGATGGTCATAGTTGGTCTTGATCCGCTCCTCAAAGGTCAAATGACTCTGGTCCTTGTAATAAGAATCATGCTCAATCATGGCAATCTTTTCATTCGGGAAATTGGCCAAAATGGCACGAGACACACTGGTTTTTCCACCACCAGAGCCACCAGTAACACCAATAATAATAGGTCTATTTTGCATTTTCTACTCCATTACCTGTAGTCGTCTGAGAAACAATAGACATCTCAGACACATCTTATCCATTTTACCATATTTTTGCCTAGACATGAATAGTTTTTCAGTAAGAAGTTTGGAAACAAAAAGGACCTTGCGGTCCTTCGATTATTTCACTTTTTCTAATTTTGCGGCAAATTCATTACCACCACGTAAGACGAGTATGTTTTTTCCACCGTTGACAGGTACGAAACAATAATTTGAATTAGCTTGTATATAGACTTCCTTAGCGCTCTTCACTTGATAGCCTTCTGATTTCACCGCTTCTTGAATGACTTCAAATGTGTGTTCGATCTCTTCTTTAGAAGTCGTGTCTCCATCATACTTTTCTTGATCAGCTAGAGAATAGAATGCGTAAGCCTTGCTATCGTAATACTTATCACTAATAATTCCATGATCTGAAATCTGAACAGTTGTATTATCTCCTTCTGTCACATTCTTCCATTTTCCAACCATGGCCTTTGGTGTTTCAACCTTGTGATAGACCAAATTATCTTCAAAGTTTCCTTTGTATGATTTATAAGTTTTCAAGTCGAATAAATCATTTCTTAAAATAATATTGCTTCCGTCTTTTTGGAGCAAGTTATAGCGTGTGTTCCCACCAGACTTAATAACAACTATTTCTGTCGTCTTCAGGTTAAATTTCTTATCGACATCCGCAAGTGAATGCAAGTCCGTCGCATTTAACAAAGAAAGTGCTGTATTAAATTCTTTTTTCGCTTCATTGCCTTTGAGAACCTTTTTGATGGTCTCGCCACCATTGACTTTTTGTTCTTTCCACTTAGTTCATAAGTGACCGGACTAGAATCCGTATTTCTCAACCAAACCCCATCTAGACTTGGTCCACCTGAAAAGAAAAAGAACCAAGCAAGAGCAATTACTGCGACAAGTCCCGCAACTGCGACCCCAATTTTGGTTTGTTTATTGAAAGAAAATGTCAATTTTTTCGGTCTTGGCACAGGTTGCAAGGTTTTCGCAGATGGTTGTGGTTGTACAAAAGCCGTCGACTCTTGTGAAAGAGGTGCACTAGGTGCAACAGGCGCTTCCTGAGAAGGAGCCTGCGCTTCAGTTGCTGGAGCTGGTGCTTCTTTTCGCTCTACGACAAACTCCCCTTTTTCACGCGCTTCTTGAAATTCTTGCATACTTGGCTTGCGACCATTGACCGCTTCAAAGTATTCAACCCAATCTTTTTGATTCATCATATCCCCCTTATTGATTCATTAAAAAAACTAATCATATTATACCACAAATCAGCGAGTTCAGAGCTTTTTTAGGAAATTCATGATTAAAAGAAAAAAGGACCTTTCGGCCCTTCTGATTTATTTCACTTTTTCCAATTTTTCAACTAAATGATAGTCTTCTGTGAAAACTAGGACTGTCTTCCCTCCATTTACAGGGACATAATAAAAATCAGATCCTAGTTGCTTGTACACGTCTTTCATACTAGTTAGCTGGTAATCTTGAGAATCGACCGCATCTTGAAGATCTTCATATATCTCTTTCACTTTGTCAGCTGTCTTTTCTTGATCAAACTTAGTTGAAGGCATCTTTTGGAGCTCTTCTAGGCTATAAAAAGCCGTACCTTCGCTACTATCAAATTCACTATAAGTAAGAATACCACGAGCATTTAATTCAAGATAATTGGTTTCATCATGATAAGAACGCTCAATTTTCCATTTCCCAACTAGCACTTTAGGAATTTCTGTCTTGTGAAAAATAGCATTCTTCTTAAAGCTCTCTGAATGATCACTATAGGTCACCAAATCCATCAAGTCATTGGCTAAAATCACATTGGTCCCATTGCTTTGGAGTAGATTATAAACAAGCCCATGCTCGTCTTTAATGATGATAACTTCCCTCGTGTGGAGGTCAAATTTTCTATCAACATCTGCTAAGGTTTTCAGCTTGGAGTAGTTTAACTGGTTCAAAGCCTTCTGAAACTCTTGTTTTGCTTCATTTCCTTTATAAACTTTCTCAATCTTATACTTACCATACGATCGTGGCTCTTCTTGATTTAACTCATAAACTACTGCTGTTGAATCAGCAGGTCCAACCCAAATTCCTTCCAAACTTGGAGTCGGTTGGAAGATAAAGAAGTAAGCCAGTACAATAAGAGCTAGTATTCCCACACCTGATAAAGCCCATTTTGTCTGCTTATTCCATTTCACACTAAAGCGTTTGATAGCTGGAGTCTCAGGCCTTGACTCCACTTGTGACAGCATTTGAACCTTCTCACTCTTCTCTGGTGAGGCTACCGCTGATGGAACTGGTGCTTTAGGAACGGTCTCTTTTCGTTCCACTACAAACTCGCCATTCGCTCGTGCATTTTGAAACTCTTGCAGACTCGGCTTCCGGTTATGGAGTGCTTCAAAATAGTCAACCCAATCTTTTTGATTCATCTATTCCTCCTAATCGATGATTGTTTTCAAACTGATCTTATTATACCATACATGAAAGGGTAATCACTCATTTTCAGAAAATAAAAGAAAAAGTCCAAGCAATTTTCCACTTGGACTTTCTTCATTATTTCAAAACTTTTTGTGTTTTCGCGTAGTTGGCTTCTACAGCTTCTTTTTCAGCCTTCCACCAGTCTTGGTGGTCTGTGTACCACTTGATGGTATCTTCCAAACCTGCTTCGAAGTTTGTGAATTGTGGTTCCCAACCCAATTCTTCACGCAATTTGGTTGAATCGATAGCGTAACGCAAATCGTGACCAGCACGGTCTGTTACACGGTCGTAGGCGTCTTTTGGTTGACCCATTTTTTCAAGGATCAACTCAAGCACTTCTTTGTTGTTCTTTTCACCATCGGCACCGATCAGGTAAGTTTCACCGATACGGCCTTTAGTGAGAATAGCCCAAACACCAGTTGAGTGGTCGTTGGTGTGGATCCAGTCACGGACGTTCTTCCCTTCACCATAAAGTTTTGGCTTGATGCCAGACAAGATATTGGTGATTTGACGTGGGATGAATTTTTCGATGTGTTGGTATGGCCCGTAGTTGTTTGAACAGTTTGAAATAGTTGCCTTAACACCAAAGGAACGTACCCAAGCTTTCACAATCAAGTCTGAAGCAGCCTTAGTGGATGAATAAGGTGATGATGGGTTGTATTTGGTTTCAGCAGTGAATTTTTCACCAGGACCTTCCCCATGACCAGGAAGATCTTCACGCAATGGAAGGTCTCCATACACTTCGTCTGTTGACACGTGGTGGAAACGAATGTCGTATTTACGAGCAGCTTCCAAGAGTGTATAAGTTCCAACAAAGTTTGTGTAGATAAATGGAGATGGATCTTTGAGGGAGTTATCATTGTGGCTTTCAGCCGCATAGTGAACAATAGCATCAGCCTTAGCAGCCAATTTGTCAACTAATTCAGCATCAGCAATATCACCAACAACCAATTCAACACGGTCACCAAGGATTTCTTCAATGTTGGCACGGTTACCAGCATAAGTAAGTTTGTCCAAAACTGTCACATGGACGTCTGGATGGTTGTTGTAGACATAGTGTACGAAGTTTGAACCGATGAAACCAGCTCCACCAGTTACGATGATATGTTTATATTCTGACATTTTTTCTCCAAATAATTTTTAGTTTTGATTGTTCCTTAAATCAATCTTTTTTTAGCTTTCCTTAGGTGAGTATGGAAGTTAGGTGAAATTATCCAGTGGATGATTTCAGCAATCCAGGAAGTTCCATGACTAAGTTTTGAGCCTAGTATCTCAAAACTTCCGAGCACCTGAAACAAAAGTAGTTCAGGTGCTTTTCTCACGGCGGAAAGCTAAGTACATAGCTCGCTTCGCTCGTTTATAGCAAAGCTAAAAACTATATAATGATGTTCTTGATTGTTTTAAGATTTATATTCTACAAATCTTCTGCTTTTAGGGGTTTGACGTCTTTGAGCAGTGGGTGATTCTTGTCTGCTTCTGAGACTTCTGCTTCTTCCAAGTTTTCCCATTGGATATCTAGGCTTGGATCTGCATAGTTGACAAAAGCATATTTTGGTTTGAGTTCCAGTGCCCAGTAGTCATTGACTAAGTATGTATAAGCAACTTTGTCTGTCAAAACTTGGAACCCATTGGCAACACCACGAGGGACGAAGATGCCTTTTGAAGCATCGATCACGGTTTGGTAGGTGTTTCCAAAGCTATCGCCTTCACGAAGGTCAACCCAAGTTCCAAGAACCTTGCCTTCATCTGCTACAGAGATGTACTTGTCCCAAGGCTCTGCATGCAAGCCACGCAAAACATTCTTACGAGAGAATGAAATATTGTTTTGCAACTTACCTTCTGCAAAGAAGCTTTCAGGGAAGCCAAGAGGAAGCATTTTCTCTTTTTGGAAGTTTTCTTTAAACCAACCACGGTTATCCCCGCGCACTGGAATATCAAACTCCAACAAGCCTGGGATGGCTTCAATTTTGCGTGCTGCTAATTCTTTATCAAAAAATTGTTCCGTCATTAAGCTTCTCCAATCAAACGGAGCAAATATTGTCCGTATTCGTTTTTCTTCAGTGATTGCGCTAATTCATGGACTTGTTCTTTAGTGATATAACCCATGCGATAGGCAATTTCCTCAAGGTTAGCCACTTGGACATTTTGCAAGCGTTGAACAGTTTCGATATATTGAGATGCTTGCAAGAGACTTTCGTGAGTTCCAGTATCCAACCATGCAAAGCCACGGCCCATGAGCTCAACAGAGAGATCTCCACGCTCCAAATAGGCCTTGTTAACATCAGTGATTTCAAGCTCTCCACGAGGGCTTGGTTTGATGTTTTTGGCAATTTCTACCACATCATTGTCATAGAAGTAAAGCCCAGTCACCGCAAAGTTGGATTTTGGTTGTTCTGGCTTTTCTTCGATAGAGATAGCGTTCATATCCGCGTCAAACTCTACCACACCAAAGCGTTCTGGATCTTTAACTTGGTAACCAAAGACAGTCGCTCCTTTTTCTTTCGCTTCTGCCCGTTGCAACATCTTGGTTAAGCCATTTCCGTGGAAGATATTGTCCCCAAGGATAAGGGCAACATGATCGTCACCGATAAACTCTTCTCCGATGATGAAGGCTTGCGCCAAGCCATCTGGACTTGGTTGCTCTGCATAAGAGAGAGAAATTCCTAGTTCAGAGCCATCTCCAAGAAGCTCTTCAAAACGAGGAAGGTCTTGAGGCGTCGAGATGATCAGGATATCTTTGATCCCAGCCAACATAAGCGTTGACAGCGGATAGTAGATCATTGGTTTGTCATAAATGGGCATCAATTGTTTAGAAGCCGCACGTGTCAATGGATACAAGCGAGTTCCTGAGCCCCCTGCTAAAATAATACCTTTCATAATGGTAGGCCTTTCTACGTAGTCATTACCCTTATTTTATCATGTTTATATAAAAAAGTCACCTTGCATTTGTGTTACAAGGTGATGACAGGAAATGAGTGTTGTAGAATTGTTAGCATTGGTCTTACTCATGATTCAAATAGATTACTGCTCCTTGACTGAGC
>NZ_CM002128.1:950959-988561 GCF_000448565.1 Streptococcus sp. HSISM1
CTTCAAAACGAGGAAGGTCTTGAGGCGTCGAGATGATCAGGATATCTTTGATCCCAGCCAACATAAGCGTTGACAGCGGATAGTAGATCATTGGTTTGTCATAAATGGGCATCAATTGTTTAGAAGCCGCACGTGTCAATGGATACAAGCGAGTTCCTGAGCCCCCTGCTAAAATAATACCTTTCATAATGGTAGGCCTTTCTACGTAGTCATTACCCTTATTTTATCATGTTTATATAAAAAAGTCACCTTGCATTTGTGTTACAAGGTGATGACAGGAAATGAGTGTTGTAGAATTGTTAGCATTGGTCTTACTCATGATTCAAATAGATTACTGCTCCTTGACTGAGCCGTCTGAAAACCTTACCTTGTAGTAGAGCCCACTCAACCACTGCGTCTTGCTCGACAATCCAAAGACAATTGAGAGGCTAGGACTTTTGTCCCACTCTCTTCGTCACATATTGTTCAACTGGATAATCTGCTGGATCTAGACGCACCTTTCTTCCTGCCACTAGTTGGGCCAGGTGCCACCCAATGAGGGGACCAGTTGTGAGGCCAGACGAACCAAGTCCACTGGCGACATAGAGGCCTGCTTGATCAGGAACAGCTCCCCAAAAAGGTGAAAAGTCACTGGTGTAGGCTCGGATTCCCACGCGCTCCCCGATAACTTCCGCTTGAGCGAGTTCTGGATAGTAAGACAGGGCTTCTGTTTCCATCTGATTGAGCAGAACTTGATCCACTGTCAGGTCAAAGCCCATCTCATTTTCATGGGTGGCTCCCATACTGATCTTTCCATTTTGGAAGGGAATGATATCCAGCTCTCCTTCTGGCATGACCACGGGATAGTCATCGGTAACTAAGTCTAGCTGATAATCCCGCAATTGCCCCTTTTGCGGACGGACATCAACTTGGTAGCCAAGCGGTTCGAGGATTTGCCCCAACCAGGCTCCTGTTGCCAGGATGACTTGGTCATAGCATTCTCCTGCAATCTGATAGCCATCATCTGTGACTGAGAGAGTAACCTCTTCCTTGATCAGTCTTGCCCCACTTGCCTGAAGAAGAGTTTCCGTCAGAAGGGCCCCTTCTACATGAGCACCACCTGATGCATAAAGGAGCTTCTCAAAGCCTTGTAGATCAGGAAATTGCCGGGCTACTTCTTCCTTGGTTAAGATTGCCAAGTCTCCAATCAAGGGAGATTCTTCCCGACGACTCAGCGCCAACTGATAGAATTCGTCTAATTTTTCCTCATTTTTCTTGAGGAGATAGACGCCGGTCTGCTGGTAAAAATCTGTTTTAATTCCGTCCTTGGCCAGGTCTTCTACCAATTCTTGGTAAAAATCTGCTCCCAGACGAGCTAGGCGATACCAAGCCTTATTCCGCCGTTTAGAAAACCAGGGACTGATAATGCCCGCTGCCGCCTTGGTCGCTTGGCCAACTCCATGGTCGTAGACGGTCACATCCACCTGTGCTTCTTTAGATAAATAATAGGCTGCAGTAGACCCCACGATCCCTGCACCAATAATGGCAACTTTCATCATGACCCCTTAGATATGGTAAAAAGGATTGGTACTGGCTTGACTGCCAATCACTTCAATCTCCCAGGCTTCCTCAGACTTCCACTGATTGAGCTTTTCTACTAATTTTGACACAAAGAGAACTTCGATATGGTGCCCTGGATCCAAGGCCAAGAGCCCATCGCTCAGCATGTCCTGAGCCGTGTGGTAGTAGATATCTCCTGTGATATAGACCTCTGCTCCCTTGGCGAGAGCATCCTTGTAAAAGGACTGGCCACTTCCTCCACAGATAGCGACACGCTCAATAACCCGATCCAGGTCAGCCTGGTCATAGCTAACCAAGCGCAAAGCATCTATGTCAAAGGTTTCTTTAACCTTGCTAGCCAACTGTCCAAAGGTTTGAGTAGCTACCCGACCGATGCGACCGATTCCGAGCCCTTCTCCTGTCATACTAAGGGGCTCTGTATCTTCAATTTCCAAGAGCTGGCAGAACCAATCGTTGAGACCATCTGGGACAATGTCAATATTGGTATGGCTGACATAGACTGCGATATCATGCTTGATCAGGTCAATATAGATCTGATTTTGAGCCCGATCGGCTACCAAATCCTTGATGGGACGGAAAATCGGCGCGTGCTTGACGATGATCAAGTCCACCCCATGGGCGATAGCTTCCGCAACCGTCTGCTCGCGAATATCCAAAGCCACCATGACCTTTTGGATGTCTTTTTGCAGGGTCCCGACCTGTAGGCCACGGACATCTCCCTCCATGGAAAGCTCCTGAGGACAATAGGCTTCATAGCGTTTGATAACTTCACTTGCTAACATCTAGAACCTCCTTGATTTGTGCGACGCGCTCTTCTAACGATGCTCTGGCAGATTGATTCTCAACAGGGACCTGCTCTAGGGCAAAGGCTAATTTCTCCACTTCCTTGGACCACTTTTGGACAAAGGCTGGAGCTTGTTCCTGCATCAAATGGGGACCAAAACGCAGTTCCTTGGCTGTCAACTCTTGAGAACCGTGTTCCACCACAAGGATCTCATAGAACTTCTCATTTTCTTCCAAGATCGCTTCATCAACAATGCGGAAATCATGGTTTACCAACCAAGCTCGTAATTCATCCTCGCGATTATTGGGCTGTAGAACCAAGCGAGAGACATTGGCTAATTTCTCAAGACCTGCCGCTAGGATATCTGCAATCAAGCGTCCTCCCATGCCAGCAATAGTGATACAGGAAATGCCGTCTGCTGGTTCAAAGGCAGCCAAGCCATTGGCCAGGCGGACTTCGATCTTGTCTTCTAAGCCATTATCCGCAACATTTTGGAGGGCAGATTGATAAGGTCCCTCAACCACTTCACCAGCAATAGCAGCCTCAATCTTGCCTTCTTGTAAGAGGGCAATTGGGAGATAAGCATGGTCACTCCCCACATCCAACAGACGCGCCCCAGCTGGGACGAAACTAGCCACCAAGTCCAAGCGATTTGATAATTTTGTAAATTCCATGTGCTACTTTCTAAACTTTTATTCCACCCTTTAGTATACCATGTTTGCACCATTAAAAAAAGGCGCAACGGCGCCTTGTCTATTATGGAAAGGTATTATTTTAGACTTTCCTTAGGTGAGTCCGGACGTCAGCGAACTTCTTCAAAGTTCCATGACTAAGTTTTGAGTCTAATGTCTCAAAACTTCCGGGCACATGAAACTTCTACGTTTCATGTGCTATACTCACGGCGGAAACTCTCGCTATCATCCTCAACAAGCCGATACTAGACTTTAGTTAATTTCCTTATAGCTTACTTCCAAGCCACGTTTCACAGCTGGGCGATTGGCAATTTTCTCTGTCCAAGCCTGCAAATGCTTATATTCCTTCACATTTAGGAAAATCCCTGCACGGTCCCAGACCTTGTCTTGGGCTAGACGACCATACCAAGACCAGATAGCGATATCTGCAATGGTATAGTCATCCCCTGCGATATAAGGTTTAGTGGCAAGCTCCTTGTCCAGTAAGTCCAATTGACGTTTGGCTTCCATGGCAAAGCGGTTGATGGCATACTCGATTTTCTCTGGTGCATAGTGGAAGAAATGACCAAAGCCTCCTCCTAGGAAAGGTGCAGCTCCTGTCTGCCAGAAGAGCCAGTTGAGCACTTCTGTCCGTTTAGCCAGATCAGTCGGGATTAATTTGCCAAATTTCTCCGCTAGATACAGGAGGATATTGGCCGATTCAAAGACACGAATGGCTTGATCGCCTGATTGATCCAACATGGCTGGAATTTTCGAGTTTGGATTGATGGCTACAAAGTCACTGCCGAATTGATCCCCATTACCAATCTTGATGCGATAAGCGTCATAGCCCGCATCCACACCCAACTCTTTTAGTTCTTCCAGCATAATAGTCACCTTGATCCCATTTGGTGTTGGAAGAGTATAGAGTTGAAAAGGCTGGTCGCCTTTTGGAAGAGTTTGTTCAAAGCGGGCACCTGCTGTTGGTTGGTTCAAACCACCCCAGGCTCCTCCCATTTGACTCGGTGCTTCCCATACTTCTGGTAATTGATAGTCTGACATCTTTCTTCTCCTTTATTTCGCTTCACCTAGCATATCAAATCTCGGGCTCCCTTTCAAAAATCTGCTACGCTAGCTTTACTTGACTTTTCTGGTTAAAATGATAGTATAGAAAAAATACATTTTAAGGAGAAAACCATGTCCACGATCGATTTTCATAGTTTGGCAAAGACGGAACTCCACTGTCACTTAGACGGTTCCTTGTCTCTTCCGACTATTCGTCAATTGGCAGCCCTGGCCAATATTGACCTCCCTGCTAGCGATGAAGAGCTCAAACACCATGTCACTGCCCCTGCCCACTGTGAGAATCTCTTGGACTATTTGGAGGCCTTTGATTACATTCGCCCTCTCCTTCAAACCAGGGAAGCCCTGACCCTTGCTGCTTACGATGTCGCTAAGCAAGCGGCTCTGGAGAATGTCCTCTACATCGAGGTTCGTTTTGCCCCAGAATTGTCCATGGACCAAGGACTTACCGTCCCAGAAACCATCGATGCTGTCTGCGATGGTCTGCGTCAAGCCCAGGATGAATTTGGCATTACAGCCAAAGCCCTTGTTTGTGGCATGCGCCAGTCGGATCCAAAACTCACCAATCGCATTCTTGCAGAAGCCAACCAAGTTAGGGATCAAGATTTTGTTGGCTTTGACTTTGCTGGGGATGAGCACAACTACTCTCCAGAAGATATTCGACCTTTAATCGAGCAAGTCAAGAGTTACCATCGTCCTATGACACTTCACGCAGGTGAGTGTCATTGCCCACACTTTGTAGCCCAATCGATTGCATTTGGCATCAAACGCAATGGCCACGTAACGGCTCTATCTCATGAACCAGCCTTACTCCAATCCTTTATTGAAAATGGGGTCACTGGTGAACTCTGCTTGACCAGCAACCTCCAAACAAAAGCAGCGCCGACTATAGAAGATTTCCCTTATCTGAAGATGAAATCAGCCGGTGCTCGGATCAGTATCAATACCGATAACCGGACTGTATCTGATACGGATTTAACCAAGGAATATGCCCTCTACCATCAGCATTTCCAAACCAAGGAAGCTGACTTTTACCAGCACAATGTCGATGCCATCCAGGCTTCCTTTGCTAGTGAAGAGGAAAAACAAGAACTCCTTAGAAGACTAAAAAAAGCCTACGCAGACCATCTATAAATGCAAAAACTAGCACTTTTATAAAGTGCTAGTCTTTTTCTATTTTTATACGGATTCATACACGGCCATATCCTGTGGAGTCAATAAGCCAGTGTAAAAGCCATCAACATTGATCGCAGCATACTTAGTTAGGCTCTCATAGGTTTGAATGGTATGAACATAGACCCGTTTTCCAAGTTTATGTACCTGTTCGATAAACTTAGGAGTTAAGCGAGAATCGTCGATAGGGACGGTCACCGCCTCGATTTCCTTGTGCTTGGCGATAAAATCCAGCACTTCTTCTCCACTATCTGGTGAGGCGTAGAGCGTATAGATCACGTGCTTGAAAGGATAAATAGATTCGATTTCTCCGAACATCTCTTGATGATAAATTTGTGGAATCACACGATCCAATAGTTCTTTGTCTCGCTTGTTTGCTTCTGAAACAAGTTCTTTAAATTGTGTAATCCTATCTTCCTTAGAGATTTCCATCGATTTGATATCTGTCACCAACACCATATCTCGATTAATTATCATTTGATCAAACACATCCCCTATTAACATGGTCGTAAAGCGACTTGGTGTTTCTGGGGAACCATAACCCTGAAATTTCTTCCATTCCTTAGAAGAAGGTGCGACATCATCTTTGTTTCCAAAATGGTGCCAATCATGAACTGCAGCTAATTTCTTGTCACTAGTCAAATTAAAATCCATTTCAAACAAGCGATGGCCGAGATTGTAATTTTGCCGTAAAGCCTCTAAGGAATTGGTATACTTCGTATTGTACTCCTTCTCCCGGACCGTCCCTCCAGCGTGGGCTATTAGTCTTGGAGAAACCCTTAGCCAATCTTTCTTATTAACCTTGGTGTACTGCACGAAACCATATTGGTTAGACAGCTGGCCATTGGTCAAACGTTCAAGTGTTTCCTTATCCACATAGGTTTTCTTCCAGAAAGTTGTCTCTTGATGGGCTTTAAAGCGATAATGATTTTTATCAAATACCTTTGTTTTTGCGTTCCACTGGATGTCAATGATTACATTGGCATCTTTTTTACGAAATCCTGTCTTCGTTTTGGTATAGCCAGCCTCTAGTAGAGTCTCTTCTACTGGGTACAGGCCCGATGTTAATAGGTAGGTCCGTACGTAGTAAAAGCTGATCATGCCAAACAATAAAAACAATCCGACCACTAACATAGTCGGATAGAGCCATCTAAATCGTCTGCGTCTGTTTTTATCTCCCCATTTCAATTGATCAATCGTCTCCTCTTAATCCTTCCACAAATCCATGGCCTTCAAGAAATCGTCTGAAACCGTCACATTGCGTGGGTTGGCTTGCTCGCGTTCTTGTAGTTTCGCCTCTACTTGGACCAGGCTATTGATACCTTCACTGCGCCAGTTTCGCAAAATGGCCTGGATATATTTCCAGTGAGGCTTGCCATTAAAGACAGCTTCTCGTAGCGCTGCCTTGATCACATCTGGATCTGTCTGATCCTCGCGCACGGTCTTGGTCAGGTCTTCAATCTCAAAAGGTGTCAAGAGTCGTCCCAGTTCTTGTTGGAAGGTTTCCACCAAGTCCTTGATGACATTTCCCTTGGCAGGAGCACTCTGGGCCTTCCCTTGTGTCTGAGCCTCTAAAATTTCATCCAAGCGTTCCAGGGCAATGGTCGCATCAAAGATGGCTTCAATCTCGCCATTGAGCTCAATAGTCCGGTATTGAAGAAGTCCCTTGGTGGTCAAATTGGACATAATCCGATTGACCTCTGTCACTGTTTTTCCTAGATGACTAGCAATCTGATTAGGTGTCAAAGCCTCTTGGCCAGTCGTATTTTGAAGGAAGAAAAACTGCCAAACCAAGTAGTCATCTGCTTGGTCAAACAATTCATGATAATGAAAAAGCAAGGCACTTGGAAGAACCAAGTTGCCATACTTAAATGCTTGTGAATATGTCATAATTCCCCTTTATAGGTAACCATAAAATGAAATATCTTTTTCTAATTCTTCCAAGCGGTAAGGTGTTTCTTGATAAACCGCATAGTTGATCCAATTACTAAAGAAGGTCGTCGCAGCTAGATTCCAACGAATGCGAGGCTCTGTATTAGCGTCATCCCCATCAAAATAATTCTTAGGGACGTCTGGATCCAAGCCTGCCTTGACATCTCGGTGGTATTCTTTTGCCAGCGTATCGCGATCATACTCCAGATGGCCAAAGCTATAGACCTCACGCATGTCTGGACTGGCAATGATGGAAAGGCCAACTTCATTCCCTTGAGCGATCACTTGAAGATTGCTCTTTTCAAGGACTTCCTTCAAAGGAATATCTGTATAGCGAGAATGAGGGGCAAGGAAGCGATCGTCAAAGCCTCTCATGAGCAGACTTTCGGGACGCACCACTGCTTGATCATAGATACCAGATAGCTTGTCACAGAGCTCTACTTTTTGAATCCCGTAACGGTGGTACAGTCCAGCCTGCGCTCCCCAACAAAGGTGCAAGGTAGAAAAGACATGCCGTTTAGACCATTCAAAGACCTGGGTCAATTCTTCCCAGTAGTCTACTTCCTCAAAGTCCATCTTTTCGACAGGCGCCCCTGTCACAATCAAGCCGTCATAGTAATTATCCTTGATATCCTCAAAGGTCTTGTAAAAGCTCTCCAAATGCTCTGCCGCTGTATTCTTGGATTCATGGCTCGCCATATAGAGGAAATCTACATTGATCTGCAAGGGCGTGTTGGCAAGGAGCCGTAAGAGTTGGGTTTCTGTTGCAACCTTGGTCGGCATCAGATTAAGAATGAGAACATTCATCGGCCGAATATCCTGGTGAGTCGCCCGAACATCATCCATGACAAAAATATTTTCTGAACGAAGGATATCAACTGCTGGTAATTTTTTATCTAGAGTAATTGGCATAAAAAGCTCCCATCTTACAAGTTCTTAACTAACATTATATGATAGGAGCTTATAGTTTTCAATTATGGTTTTTCTGTAGCCAGTTATAGTATTAGACTATATTAGTAATGCATCAAGACTTTGTAGTCGTAATCGCCGATCGCTTCGCGACCTTTCAAATCATCCAACTCGATCAAGAAGGCACACCCTGCAACGACCCCACCGAGTTTTTCGATCATTTCGATGGTTGCTTTCACCGTACCACCAGTCGCTAAGAGGTCATCAACGATGAGGACGCGTTGACCTGGTTTGATGGCATCTGCGTGCATGCAGAGGGTATCCACACCGTATTCTTTTTCGTAGTCAGCAGAGATGACTTCACGTGGCAATTTACCAGGCTTACGAACAGGCGCAAATCCAATTCCCAACTCAAAAGCGACCGGACATCCAACGATGAACCCACGCGCTTCAGGACCAACTATCATGTCGATTTTCTTATCTGTCGCGTATTGAACGATTTCACGAATCGCATAACTATAAGCATTGCCATCTGCCATCAAAGGGCTGATATCACGGAAGGTAATTCCTTCTTGTGGATAGTTTTCAATGCTTGCAATGTAATCTTTTAAATTCATGGTTAACTTTCTTTCATAAAAAATTTTTTACATTCCATTATATCATGAATTCCACTAACTTGCATCATTTTTTGCCAAATCATTTTCCCAAGCTCCCGCGTCAAAAGCAAAAATCCCACATTCAAAAAAGATGTGGGATTGGGTTCGAAAAAAATCTCTTACTTCTCTTCTAACAATTCATTGTACTGGATTTTCATATCACCTAAGTTTTTCAGGGAATATCGGGAGCTTCCATTTTTGAACCAGGTGCCAAGAATGTATTGTTCGGCGACCTTCTTACTTTGTATTTTCAACCAAGCACGGTCTTTGCCGTAGGTGGCAAGCTGCTCAAGGAGTTGCTGGTCTTTGTAGCTTGTCTCATTGATTGTCAGATAGAGGTCACTTTGGTAAAAAATCTTTTTAGAAGCCTTATATTCAAATATCAGATTAACTGAGGTACTTTCATCTAATTTGTATTTGTACAGATAGAACCAATCTGCAGTCCCTCTAAACATAGTAACAGCTAGATGCTCCTTTCCACCAACGATTTTATCAGAATAGGGAAAAGTCTGAAATCCTTCATCTTCCTTACAAGGAGCTTCACTTCCGATTGTTTGAGTGTAGGACTTGACAATCATATTTCTCATCATTCCACCATTTTCAGAGTAAACGATCTCTTCCATGGGGTTTTTGAGACTCAGGTAGATTCCCAACCAATAAAGAGCAACAAGCAGGAAGGGGCTGAGCCAGAGGAATTTTTTTAGGTGTTTTTCATGAGGCCTGTCCTGTCAGATAGTCGTAGATTTCACGAACCGTTCCAAGGGCCATCAACTCCTGCTCTTTCACCGTTTGTTTGAGGTTTTGGTAGACGCTGCTTTCTGCGATTTCCCGTTTTTCTGCTTCTTTATTAACCTTCATGATGCCATTTTCAATGGTCACGAAGCCCAACTCTTGGAAGATCTGGATCATTTTGACCAAGAGGATCTGCTGGATCTTGAGATAGGCCGCTAGGTCTTTGAGTTTGTAGCGGACATCAAACTCTGGGTACTGATAGATGGTTTTATAGAGTTTGGCATACTGGTCCCTGCTACCGTAGCCTGTCAGATAGTAGGCTTTGGCGATTTCATTTTTGAAATACACAGCTTGGAAATCATACTCTTGAAAGATGTGACGCAGTTGCTCTATATCCTCAGGGATATTTCCAACCACTACAGCATTTGCTCCTGCTAGATCAGGCAGTTCTTTGGTAAAATCAAGTACAGGAACACCTGCGGGGAGGCTGGCATTTTTGGAGCGGATATTAAAGAGCTGGACGCCGTCCACACGCGCATCGACCAGCAAGAGCTGAAGTGTCGTTTGGCCATTCCATTGGTTTACCGACAATTGAACGGCTAGCTCTAAGTCTTGCGCCTGGGCAAACTCTGCCTCTAAGCTTCCCAAGCCAAAGGCAACCACCTCAAAGGTCGCATCTTCCTGAGAAATTTTGAGTTTCAAGTGAGTATTGCCAGCTCCCATTGAGCGCGCCCCTTCTACCTTGAAATTACGAACCAGAAAGACGGGCTTTTTATTGTCCATGCCAAAAGGACTCAAGCGCTCAAAGCTTTTCAGAGTCTCAAGCGTTAGTTCAGTTAAATGCAGTTCCTCATCGATGGCTAAGCTGGACTTGCTACTGAGATCAATCTCTTGCTCTGCAATGTAATCCGTAAGAGCCTGAGATAGGGCAGGAAGTTGGTCCACTTCGAGCGTCATCCCTGCTGCACCGGCATGTCCTCCAAAGGCGACAAAGAGCGTCCGGTGAGGATCGAGGGCCTCAAAAATATTGACCGACTCAGGACTTCGAGCGCTTCCTTTAGCCCGCCCATCTTCGATGCTTAAAACAACAACTGGCTGATGAAGCTCTTCCAATAGACGGCCGGCGACAATACCAAGGACCCCTGGATTCCAGCCTTCTTTTGCCAAGACCTGGGCGGACAAGCTTGGGTCGACCATGGTTTTGGCTTCATCGTAGATGCTTTGGACAATCTCTTTTCGTTCTTCATTCTTCTGATGAATCATGAGGGCAATCTCGTGCGCCTCTTCATCGTCAAATCCTGTCAGGAGTTCAATGGCCGGATTGGGATCATCGAGGCGGCCAAGGGCATTGAGACGAGGAGCAATCTGAAAACCAACCGTTTCTTCATTGACATCCTCCGGACGAATCCCTGCGATCTCCAAGAGCTCCTGCAAACCCATGCGCTGGGTATGTTGGAGAACACCCAGACCGTATTTGACCAGGATCCGATTCTCATCTGTCAGGCTGACCATGTCAGCAATGGTCCCAATGGCTACCAGGTCTAAGAGATCGACTGGTACTTCCTCTAGGAGGGCACAGGCCAACTTAAAAGCCACACCACATCCTGCTAGATAATGGAAGGGATAATCCGCATCTGGATGCTCCGGATGGATGATCGCATAAGCATCGGGCAAAACCTCTGGCATCGAGTGATGGTCCGTCACGATAACATCGACTCCCATCGCTTGAGCCATGGCAATGGCTTGATTACCGGCGACCCCATTGTCCACTGTAACAATCAGGGAAATGCCTTGCTGCTCGATAAAGTACTTGTAGACACTCTCATTGGGACCATAGCCGTCTGTGAAGCGGTTGGGGAGGTAGACTTGCACCTCTGCCCCCATCTGCTCCAAGGTTTCCTTCATAATAGAGGCCGAAGTCATCCCGTCCGCGTCATAGTCTCCGTAGATCAGGATCTGCTCATAATCTTCAATGGCCCGTCGGATGCGCTCCACTGCTTTCTCCATATCGTGGAGCAAATAAGGGTCGTGTAGCTTCTCCAGTTTGGGTTCTAAAAAGTCTTCTAAATCCTCTTTGGTCTGAATGCCACGCTCATACAGCAAGGTTGCTACGGACGCTTCCAGGCCTGCTTTTTTAGCAAGGGCTAAAAAGGCCTCATCTGCACTTGGCGAAGCTAACTGCCAATCGTATTTTGAAGTGATCATCTAGCTTTTGGTCTCCTCTTTTTCTTATCTGAATATTATATCATGAAAGGCGAAAATGGCGGGAAATAAAGGGTCGAGCTGTACAAAAATCAAAATCAACATTTTTCGTTATTTTTGTTGCATTTAACTTGACTTATCATACTAAAAGAATATAATAATGATGATAATAATCTTTTAAATATGCAATGGGATGATTATTCTGTTAAAATTTGTAATGTTTATTATCATATTACATTATAAGGCATGGTATCTCTTCTGTTTTTATTTCTACTAACTGTTGTTAGAAACCTAATGAACCTCTATTTGGACTGGCTATAACCAAATACAGTAGTTTCGTACCTTTTTCACAGCAACGGTACGAAACCATTTCTCTACCAACATTTTAAAAAAAGCAACTGGTTCCAAGGAGCAAAAATCAGAAGCTTTTTAGTTTTAGGATATATCACTATATAGAAAAAATACCGAAAAGATCGTGCAAAAGAAAGGAAATGAGGCCAATTGAAATCTCTTTATAAAAAGATAGTTGCATTTGTAGCTATCATCGGTGTGGTAGCCTTAGGCTTGTCTGTCATCAAACCCGTCAGCGCCGCCACTGTAACACCTACTGTCACCAATTTAAAGGCCCAAGCAAGTGGACAAAAGGTTACCTTTTCATTTGACTGGGATTTAACTGGTAAATCAGTTAAAGACGGTGATACATTTACTATTGACGCTCCAGAAGGTGTTAATATCACTGAAATTGCAACTCAATCACTCCAAGCAAATGGAGCTGAAGTCGCAACCATTTCGATGACAAACAAAAAGATTACTTTCACCTTTAAAAAAGCAATCGAATCCATGAACCAAAACGTTAAGGGTGGTTTCTCATACAAAGCAGAATGGGATAGCACACCAGGAAATCCTGGCAACAAAACTGCCACTTCTAAGGTTGGTTCCGAATCCGTTGTCATCACACGTCCTGATGGTCCTGGCGTATTTGAATCAGTTTTAAATAAATACAACCTTACAGGTGACTATGTAGCTAAGACATTCAAATTAGATGTATCTGAAAACTATGCTTGGATGAATGTTGGAGATGACTACTATCTAACAAAATGGTTCATCCGTATCAACGGGGATGGTAAGAAACAAGCCATCACAAACCCTGTTGTGTCAGATAAAATCCAAGCTCCAGCAGTCGATTACTCAAAAATCACTTTTGCTCCTGCTGCAAACCACGCTGCAAATGAATTCTTTGTGGGAACTTACTTGAAACCTTCCTTTACTTTGAGAAAAGGTGGACAAGTGGTTGCTTCTGGTTGGGACTTCTGGAAACATGTGAAATTCGATGCGGACGGCAATGGATTTACTGTGAATTTATCAGATGTCAGTGATGTCTTTAAAACAGCATCTAGCGATGAATTGATCGTTGAATACCAAACATTAATTCCTAAGACAACCATCCGTGTTGATAACAACGCAACATTGACAGCTGATGAAATCACAACACCTCAAACTGACCCAGCATTCTGGAACAACACTGAATTGAAATTCTGGGTGAGCGGTGACAAAACTATCACTGTTCAAAAAGAATGGGTTGGTGATGAGGAAGTTGACCGTAAAGATATTACGGTTCAATTATTGGCCAATGGTCAAAAATTAGATGGAATGACTAAGACCTTGACAAAGGCTTCTGGTTGGACTGCTGAATTTTCTAAATTACCAGGGATTAAAGACGGACAACCGATTGTTTATTCAGTAGAAGAAACGAATACACCTGATGGTTATACTTCAAAAGTTGAACCAATCAATGAGTCGAATGTTATCAAAGTTGTAAACACTTCAAACAAACCAAAAGTTACTGAAACTACTGCAAATCTTGTTGTAAAAAAAGCTTTCGAAGTAGCCGGTGATCAGGAACATACAAAACTTCCGATTACAGAAGGTCAATTCGAATTTGTCTTGAAAGACGAAAACAAAAAAGTAGTCGAAACTGCCAAGAACCAAGCAGACGGCACTGTTAACTTTAAGTCACTGACTTTCAATAAAGAAGGTACTCATACTTATACCATCACTGAAAACAAGGGTACGGATGCTAATGTCAACTATAGTACACAAAGCATCACGGCTACTGTCGATGTGAAGAAAACTGACGACAAACTGGTCGCTACTGTCACTTACTCAGGTGGAGATGGTGAACAAAAAAATACGATCACCAATACTCAAAACAAACCAAAAGTTTCAAATGCTAAGGTGACCTTAAACCTTAAAAAAGCATTTGAAGGTGGGGAACTCAAGGGCGATGACTTTGAATTTGTTGCAAAAGATGCAAACGATCAAGTTGTTGGTACAGCTAAGAACCAAAAAAATGGTTCGATTACTTTTGATAACATCACTGTAGACAAAGCAGGTACATTCAAATATACCATCACTGAAACAAAAGGTACGGACAAAACCATTACCTACAGTGATAAAACTATCACGGCTACCGTTGTAGTGGTTGAAAAAGACAATGCCTTGGTTGTAGAACAAACCAGCTACTCTGATGGTCAAACTGACACAGATACGTTTACCAACAAAAAAGAAGTTCCTAAAACAGAAAGTACAAAAGCTACTCTTCAAGTGAAAAAACTTCTTAAAGAAGGTGAAACAACCTTACCGTTGACAGACGATCAATTTGAATTTGTCTTGAAAGAAGGAAACAATACCCTTGAAACTGCCAAGAACAAGGCAAATGGTACTGTAACCTTTAAGGAACTTTCTTATACTGCAGAAGGAACCCACACCTACACCATTACCGAAAATAAAGGTACGGATGCTTCTATCAACTATAGCACACAAAGCATCACGGCTACTGTTGAGGTGAAGAAAGTAAACGACAAACTCGTCGCTACTGTCACTTACTCAGGTGGAGATACTGAGAAAGGTGATACGTTTACAAATACGAAAACACCTCCGACACCTCCAACGCCTGTTCCTCCAACAGTGAAACCAACGTCAGCTCAATTCAAAGCTAAAAAAGTATTGGCGATCAATGGTTCAAGCGATCGTACATTGAAAGCGAATGAGTATACTTTCCTTCTCAAGGATCAAAATGGTACGCTCGTTGATACTAAGACAAATGGTGAGAATGGTGATATTCTCTTCGATCCAGTAAGCTTTAATGAAGCTGGTACGTTCACCTACACAATTGTTGAACAAAAACCAGCTACACCAGAATCAGCGATCACTTATGATGAATCTGTTCATACTGTAACAGTGACTGTCACAAAGGATGCAACTGGACAATTGAATGCGGATGTGCAATACGACGGTAAGAAAGATACTCCTACTTTTACCAACACGTATACACCTCCGACACCTCCAACTCCAAGTGAAAAACAAATTACCACAAGCAAGATTTTAGAAGGTCGTGACCTTCAAGGTGGTGAATTTAGCTTTAACCTCTTGGACGAAAATGGAACTGTTCTTCAAACAAAACAAAATGCTGCTGATGGCACGGTGACATTTGATGCGATCGCCTACACGGAAGCGATGATTGGTACTCATAAATATACCATTAAAGAAGTCGTACCAGCTGATCAGGCAAATATCCAATATGACGAAGGTCAAGTGGATGTCACAGTTACCGTCACAAAAGATGAAGCGGCAAACTCTATCCAAGCAGTTGTTTCATACGGTGCGAAGAAAACCTTTATCAATAAGGTCATCCCACCAACTCCACCAACAGTGAATAATCCTGAATTGAAACTTTATACCCTTAAGGTTCGTAAAGTGGATGAAAAGGGTGATTACCTTGCCGGTGCAGTATTTGGACTCTTTGAAGCAGATGGTGTCACACCTGTTGCAAACCCATATGGACAAGGCCAAGCGCAAGCGATTTCTGGACAAGATGGACTTGCAAGCTTTGTTGGATTTGAAGCTAAAGAGTATGTCATCAAAGAGCTCTCTGCTCCTAGTGGTTATCAACTTTCAGATACAGCCATCAAGGTTTCTGCAAGTGACTTTGCTTCAGCTACAAACCTTGTCGTTGATAAAGGAAACGTGGTGAATAAACTTCTTCCACCTCCACCATCAACAGATATTCCAAATATACCAACACCAAGTAATAGCAAACCTAAAACTCCATCACCAAATGGAGATAAGCCTAAGCCTAGTGACAAACCTAAATCTAGTGAAACTCCTAAATCTAGTGACAAGCCTAAAGAAAGTAAACGATCCCTTCCTTCAACAGGAACGGAAGATCATTTAGGACTTCTTGTAACTGGTTTGACATTCATCGCTACAGCTATTGCTTCTATGACACTTAAGAAGAAGGAAGACTTCTAAGCAACATGAAAGATCTAGTCAAACACGACTAGATCTTTTTCTTGTATTCGGTTACTCAATTCTGAATATTTTGATCTTCATAAAAAACAACTTTCCCATCTTTAACCTTGAATGAGTAACTGATGGAATCAGCATAACTGCCTTTGGAATAGTAGAAATCATAGGCACCATCCGGTAGTTTGCTAGCGTCTAATCTTTTTGCAGCTGCTTTTAAGTCTTTTTCCTTAACGGATACACCATCCTTTATATAAATGGTCATAGTGATTAATTCTTGATCGATTAAGGTTTGAAAAGGGATTTGATAGTAACCAGCAAAGTCCTTTTTCCCTTCTTTGAGATTTTGACTTGCGATACTATCTAGAATTTGCTCCTTCTCATCACGGTTGGAGTTAGATAAAAACCAAAGAAATTAATAGGAAGACCTAGAGATTGCTTCTTTAATTGACTCTCAATTTCCTTCTCCTTCTTTTGGACAGATTGCTGCTTCAAGTACGCTTCCTTATACTCTGGAAAATGGTCGCTAGTTGTATCTGTCCAATCATTATGAAACACCGTATCCGTTTCTAATGTCACTGTTTGTCCATCATAGGTTTTCTCAGAGTAGGTATAAGACACATGATAAGTTGGGATTTCCAAAGCAGTCCAATCCAGTTTGTTTATGGCCACATCCCCATGCAGACCAACCTTAGCAAGCTCACTGCTGACTACTTCCTTCGCCTTTTTATAATCACTCGGTTTCATGATCTTACAACTGGAAAGAAACAGGCAACATAGAATAAGTGGAATTCCTGCGAATAGTTTGAAATAGTTGAGCTTCATAGCCTGACCTCCTTGTTAAATCCGACCTAATCGATTAATTATTTACATCATATGGGAACATTTTTTTAATATCTTCTTTCATCTTTTTATTAGGAATTTTCTCTAAATCCATATATTTGAAGAATTCTTCATCATTTTGAACGACATGAACCTTCCCATCTTTAGTATACTCAGCTGGTATGGTCAGATTAGCGAAGGACTGACCAAAATCTCTAGAGACCACGTAGTTCTGTACTTCATACAAGCGTCTCAGCAATGAGAACTCTGTAGTATCCTTACTTTGATTTAATTCCTTTTTAAAATATTGGAAAAATTCTTTTTTATTATTCGCAAGATGTTCTTGACCATCTTTTGAAAGCTCTGCTGGTATCTTATGATACTGTAGGACATCATACCATCCACCTGAACGCTGCTCTGGAACTTTATAAAGCAGTTCCAAAAATGAAATATCAAAGTTGAGATCTTCTGGTCCGAGAAAGTATAGATAGGCATTCTCCCCTTTTGTCGATTCTTCACCCCATTTTACAGTAGTTGGATTATTCCCTTTGCTTAAAATAGAATATACTTTCGGATAGAGTGTTTTCAATGGGATGTCCTTAGTATAATCACTACGATCTGTAAATAACAAACGTGAATGTTGGAGCTGCAATTGTCCTCCTTCAAAATTGTATTCAAATGGATGTAAGTCTTTGTCGCTTTCTCGATTTTCTTTTTGAACTTGTTCATAACCTTTGCCTGATGAGGTTTTCCAAGCGAACTTTCCATCCTTAACATTCATTAACCCTATACGAGATTGATACTCTGTTTGTACATAGATATTTCCAGGTTCTACAATATATTTGTCTTTCTTATCGACAAGAATATCAATCGGAATGTATGTTTCTCCATCATCTGTATCCAACAACATAGAAGAAACTTTAACAGATAAGGGGATATAATTCTTATCCATATCTCGTACTATCTTAAAAACATCATATGTTTTCTTCACTAAGCGCTTGTCCTTGGTATCATAGACATCAATGAGCCAGTACTCTCCCTTTTGTGCTTTATTTGTAGTTAGGTAAGGAACTTGATTACCACGAATATAATATTGAAAATAGAGACGTGGGTCAGATTTTAATTTGTAACTTTCTTGTGCAATGTACCGTTCACTATTTCCACCATTTATAAACCATTCTACTTTAACTTTTGAATTATACGAATATGCTTCCAGCGCCTCATCCACTTCCTCTTTATTATCCCATTGAATGGCTACTGCTTTCCCACCTGCAATAAATTGGGAGTCAACTATGTTTGGACGAGGTTTCCAAGTTACAAATTGTGATATATCACGCTTATGAATTTCATACCGGATGAACCAGCCTCCTGCCAAGGTAACGAGTAATACAAATATCCAAAACTTGATTGATTTAAAAACCTTCTTCATTCCATCTCCTCCTAATCTCTTCCTCATTTTACCATCAATCCCCCCTTTTGTCAGTCAAATAGATAAGGCTGGGACAAAAGTCCTAGCCTCTCAATTGTTTTTGGATTGTCGAGCAAGACGCAGTGGTTGAGTGGGCTCTACTACGCTGATTTCATCAGCTTTTACAGCCCTACTCAACTGTGCGGAGGTGGGACGACGAAATCGAATTCTAACGAATTACCGATTTCTGTCCCACTCTCTTTATTTCATATAGATCATCCCTGTACAGGCTTGCTCTGAAAGTTCAACAAAGCCCAGGGATTGGTAAAAGGCTAGATTTTTCTCGCTACGTTCAGTGGCAAGGAGCCGTTGATAGACATTTGGGAAGGTCGCTAAAGCCTCTTTTAAGAGTTTCTTTCCAATGCCTTGGCGCTGGTGATCTGGTCTTACCAAAAGGTCCTGCACAAAAATAACCGAGTGGCCATCACCTACCAAGCGAATGTAGGCGACGAGCTCTTTCTCATCATAGACGGCCAACTGCCAGAGACTAGCTTTGACAGCTTGTTCCAGCATAGATGGGTTGTTGGTATAATTGGTCCAACCCACCGAGGTGTAGAGTGCGAGTAGGTCTGTCATCGCTGGAATTTCTTTTTATAATCTAACATCTTAACTCCTTTTTAACCGATAGTGCTGGAAGAAGGCGATATCTCGGTAAGGGGACTCTTGGCAAACAGATAGCTCCATCTTGAGCATAGACTCTCGCCAGCCTTCTTGGCCCTTGAAGCGATTGTCCTGCAAGGCATAAAAGACACGGATCCCTTGGTAGTCCTGAACTTCGAGGGCTAGATCGTCTACTGCTCTATCTAGATCATAGGCCTGTGCCAAGCCCATGGAGTGGGTTTCCAGGTCTTGACCGGCTAAGAGATCAAGCGCCTTCTGAGTATCATTTTCAAAGACGACGGTCTGCAGGACGCGGCCAACCTCATTGTGCTTGACGATAGAGAGCAGGCCTCCTGGTTTCAAGAGACGAGTGAATGCCTTGAGAACCACCTTGCGATCCTCTACATACTCCAAGACATTGTGACAGAGGATGACATCAAAACTGGCATCTTCAAGACTTGCTAACTGGTCCAGACTCCCGACGAGTTGCTGGTAGGGATGGTCCTGGACCCGCAAGGCCACCATTTCCTCATTAGGCTCCACAGCTAGGACTTGATTTTCTTGCGCTAGATGGTTGGCTACAAGGCCAAAACCACTCCCGAAATCAAGCACCCGTTTTCCCTTGATGTCCTGTAATTGTTCAAAAAGGATATCATAATAGATCTGTCCCCAGGGTTGCTGGAGGTTTTCTAAATAGGCTTGAATATTCACGGCCATCGATCTCCTCCTATTTGAAATTGAACATCTTGCTGGCTAGCTTGTCTGAGATGCGTGGGAAAAGGGTATAGAGCTTGTGAGTTAGGTTCAAGAGCCAAGGCAAATTGAGCTCGCGTTTTGCTTTTCCAAAGTTCTTCACAATCTTCTTAGCCACAAAGTCTGGTTCCAAAATGTAGCGGTCCACAGCCTTGACATAGCTTCCGTCTGGGTCTGCCTGGTCAAAGAAAGTGGTCCGGATGGGGCCTGGATTGACCGTCGTCACATGGACACCAAAGGGCATCAGTTCCAAGCGCAGGGCATTGGAGAAACCAATGGCCGCAAACTTGGTGGCCGAATAAAGGCTGGATTTGGCAGTTGCGACGAGACCCGCCATGCTGACGATGTTGACGATGTGCCCCTTGCCTGCTTCCTTCATGTGCGCACCCATCAAGCGTGAGAGCTGCATGAGGGCAAAGGTATTGACCTCAAACATCTCCCGCACCTGCTGGTCAGAAATGCGATCAAACTCTTCAAAGATCCCATAGCCTGCATTGTTGACCAAGACATCGATCTGTCCATAGCACTGATAGAGCTCTTCTACCAAATCTTGGACGGCTGAGGTATCAGTGATATCGATCCCGATGCATTCGGCTTGAGGATGACTGGCATAGAGCTTTTCCAGTTTTTCTTGATTTCTACCTAGGAGAATCAGCCGATCTTCAGGGAGGAGCTTGACCATTTCTTGGGCCAAGCCTCCACTTGCTCCTGTTATGAGAATGGTTCGCATCTTAGATCTCCACTTCTTCCAAATCTTTGACGACATAGACATTTTCAAAAATGCTGGACGCATCCTTGCGCAATTGGCTGATGTCTTTTGACAAGAAGCGAGCACTGATGTGGTTGAGAAGAAGGCGCTTCGCTCCAGCTTCACGCGCTACTTCTGCTGCCTGCATATTGGTCGAGTGACCGTGTTTCTTAGCAATCTTCTCATCGCCCTTACCATAGGTGGACTCATGCACGAGGACATCTGCATTGACTCCAAGGCGGACACTGGCATCCGTCTTTCTGGTATCTCCAAGGATCGTGATAATCTTACCAGGTCGAGGAGCTGAAATATAATCAGCAGCAATGATCTTGGTGCCATCTTCCAGGGTGACATCTTGTCCATTTTTAACCTGACCAAAGAGCGGTCCAAATGGAACGCCCGCTGCCTTCAACTTGTCTGCATCGAGTGTTCCTTCAAGGTCCTTCTGCATGATCCGGTAACCGACACAGAAAATGGTGTGGTCCAAAGCTTCCGCATAAACCGTGAATTTATCAGTTTCTAAAATCTTACCCAGAGAATGTTCATCGAATTCATGAAAATGGATGCGGTAAGGCAGACGAGAGCCTGATACGCGAAGACTAGTCATCACAAAGGATTTGATCCCTACTGGTCCATAGATATCCAGATCCGTCTGCTCTTCATTGGCCTGAAAGGCCCGACTAGAGAGGAAACCTGGCAAACCAAAAATATGATCTCCGTGTAGGTGAGTAATAAAGATCTTGCTAACCTTTCGCGGACGAATGGTCGTTTCTAAAATTTGATTCTGTGTCGCTTCGCCACAATCAAAGAGCCAGACTTCATTGATCTCGTCCAGCAATTTGAGCGCTAGGCTCGATACATTACGGGCTTTTGAGGGTTGCCCAGCTCCCGTTCCTAAAAATTGAATGTCCATTGTCTACTTTCTATCTATATAAATCATGGCCGTCCGGTTCTCTGAACGGAAAGAAAGGTTGCCTGGGTAGGCTTGCGCTAACTCGAGGAGCTCTTCTTGGTTATATCCTGACAGTTTCAAGCGTCCATCTTCCAAGGTCATCAAGTCAGTCAGAGCTGAGAGGGCTTCTGTTTTTGTGACCACTTCTGGGCCGGCCTCTTGCAGACAGATCTTGCCATCTTTTTCAAAGACCAAACAATGTGGAAAGATCTCTGCGACTTCAAATAAAATGGCAGGGGTGATATCTTCTGCTGGATGTTCAGCAAAGACACAGGCTAGCTCTTCATTTACGTAAGCCAAGCCATAAGACTTACCTGACAAGTTGAGGCGAATAAAGGGCTTTCGTTCATCAAAGCTTTGTTGAACTGTGAATAAGTCAAATGCCCGGCTCAGGTCCAAGAAATAATCCATGGCCTCCTTGGGGCTCTTCTTTTGGTAGAGCTCTGCGAAATAGGCGTTGATCACACTTGGGGGAGGCGTAATCACACGAAGACGCAATTCCTCAGGGATCGTGCTTAAAAGATTGGTCAGATAGACCCGATCGAGGCTGGTATAGCCTCCATATTTTATTGCTAAATCAACGTAATCCGTCATAAAATTCTTCCAACTTCCACTTATTTTTCTCTGCGATATAGCCTTGAATGACCTCGACATCCTCTTCAAATTCGCGCTGGTCAATGATCGCAACCATTTCTAAATCATGTGTCCGATAAGATTTTGAAAAGGGAACGCGAATGGTAAAGGGAACAAAGAGTTCTCTCAGTTTTTCTAGAAGCAAAGCCTGGAGATCTTCACGGGCTGTCTCAGAGCGTGCTGAAATCAAGCTAAAAGGTGTCTGGGTTGGTGTAAAGTCTGCTACTTTATCTGCTTTGTTGTAAAGCGTCAAACGAGGGATCTCCAACATATCCAGGTCCTTCATGATCGAAAGCACGGTCTTTTCATGCTCTTCATGATTGGGATCAGACGCATCGATGACATGGACCAGAAGGTCTACATTCTTACTTTCTTCCAAGGTCGACTTAAAGCTCGATACCAGCTCTGTTGGTAGATCTTGGATAAAGCCAACCGTATCGGTCAGCGTCACTTGCAGATTGCCTGTTAGATGGATGCTCTTGGTTGTGGCATCCAAGGTCGCAAAGAGTTCATCGGCTTCATACTGACTCTTACTGGTCAGCTGATTCATAATGGTCGACTTTCCTGCATTGGTATAGCCGATCAAACCAATCTTGAAGACAGGTGATTCCAAGCGTTTTTCACGAAGGGTTTCCCGGTTTTTTCAACTGCCTTGAGCTGGCGCTCGATATCGGTGATTTGATTGCGAACGCTCCGGCGGTTCAACTCCAACTGACTTTCCCCTGGACCACGAGAACCAATTCCCCCAGCTTGACGGCTGAGCATGATTCCTTGACCGACAAGGCGTGGCAAGAGGTATTTGAGCTGGGCCAAGTGTACCTGCAACTTGCCTTCATGACTCCTAGCCCGCATAGCAAAGATATCTAAAATCAGCTGCATCCGGTCAATAACCTTGACCCCAAGGATTTCTTCTAAGTTGACATTTTGACGGGGGGTCAGGCGATTATTGACCACCACGGTCGTAATCTCATCTGCTTCGACCATTTGAGCGATTTCTTCTAGTTTTCCTGAGCCGACAAAGGTCTTGGTGTCGTATTTCTCCCGCTTTTGTGTATAGGAACCCCGGACATCTCCACCGGCTGTTTTAGCCAGGCTCGCCAACTCCTCCATAGACATATCAAAATTGTCCATGCCTTGAAGTTCCACACCGACCAAAAGGATGCGTTCTTGTTTCTTTTCTGTTTCAATCATGCTGTAAAAACTCCTTAACATCTGCAAGAACCTGCTCCTTGAAGTGGGGGGCAGAAATGGCGTAAAATTTAACTTCCATTCGATTTCGAAACCAGGTCAGCTGCCGTTTGGCAAAACGCCGCGTATTGCGCTTGAGAATCTCACTAGCTTCCGCAAGGCTCTGTTCTCCCTTAAAGTAAGGAAAGAGTTCCTTGTAGCCAATGCCTTTAGCTGCCTGAACCTCCGGATGGTCATCATAGAGCCACCGGGCTTCATCCAGCAAGCCTTCCTCTAGCATGCGATCTACTCGGCGATTGATGCGCTCATAGATCAAGGAACGGTCATCATCTAGACAGATGAGATAGGGTTCATAATCGGTCTCTTCGTTTGCGAGGTCCTGCCCAAAATGCGCAATTTCAAGAGCCCGCATGGCCCGACGGCGATTGAGCTGAGGAATCACAAGTCCTTGCTCCGCTACCCTTTGGTACAAGTCTTCGTCCGACAGCAAGTCCAATTGAGCGCGATAGGCCAGAATCTCTTCATGAGGAACTTCACCACCTAGATGATAACCTTCGAGCAGACTTTGGATGTAAAGGCCCGTTCCACCAGCAATGATAGGAAGCTTGCCTCGAGCTGTGATATCCTCAATCGCAGTCTTAGCTTCTCTTACAAAATCAAAAGCCGAGTAAGACTCGGTCACCTCCCGCACATCGATCAAATGATGAGGAGCTGCAGCTTGCTCTTCTGGTGTCGCCTTGGCTGTTCCAATATCCAGCTTGCGATAGACTTGCTGGCTATCGCCACTGATAATTTCACCATTGAGGGCTTGCGCCAAATCGATCGCAAGAGCTGTTTTCCCAACAGCAGTTGGTCCCACAATCACAATTATCTTGGTTTTCATCGTTTTTCCTTGCAAAATTCACGTTTTTTCGTTACCATATATTATAACATAAATATTTAAAGTTCAGAAAAGGAGAAATTCTCATGGCTAAAGGATTTGGTAAAGGTTTTGTTACTGGTGTTGCTGGTACAGTTGCTGCTGTCGCAGGTGCAGTTTACACATTCAAGAAGAAAGTAATCGAACCAGAAGAACAAAAAGCAGCTTTCATCGAAGAAAACCGCAAAAAAGCAGCACGTCGCCGTGTCTCACACTAATCATTCAAAAAGCTCCGGGAAACCGGAGCTTTTTTTGCTGAAGAAAAAGTCCATTTTGGAAAATTTTCTCTTATTGGTAGGGTTTGTCACGATATGCTAACACAAGTAATGCGAAAAGAATTAGAATGATATATATTATGTTTATTCAAACATATACTGAAACTTTCCGCCGCGAGAAAAGTGCTAGAAACACTATGGTTTCTAGCACTCGGTAGTTTTGAGAGTAAAACAGTTCGGGGAACTGTTTTAGCCTGAGCCCAGAAATTAAAGAGCGAAGAGGTTCAAAACTAATTGAACACGGACTGCGGATTGTGTCAAAAAGATAAGTTCTCCTAGAATCGAAAGATTCTGCGTCAAACTTCCTATTTTGACTTTATCCGCAGACGCCCTTTGTATCTTGATTTAGTCATGGAACTTCGTAGAAGTTCGCTGACGTCCGTACTCACCTAAGGAAAGTTTCTATGATGACGTTTGTCTTCAATCTAAAAGCCCCGGGAAACCGGAGCTTTTAGATTGAAATTTCACCGTTCTTTGATCATCTTCGTTGCGATTTCCAAGAGTTCGACTCCCATCTGAAAATGCTCGTCTAATAAATCATAGACGGCATCTTCGGACAAGACACCACAAGGAAGATCTGCTGGAAAGTCAGCTTGATTGGAAAAGTCCAAATCATCAAAATAGGCTTGACTACTATAATAATCCCTCAGTTGGATATAGCTTTCTTGATGCTCTCTTAGCTGATCCACTGCTTTTTGGTTTCTTCCAAAGTTTTGGCATAGTCATTCAAATAACCTTCCATTCTTTGGATCCGTTCGATGTTTTCCTGTGCAATTGCCATGATTTACTCCACTTTCACCACTTCTAGATGGGGGCCACCTAGAAGCACGAGGTATTTTTCTACTTGCTCTTTGCCATAAGAACGACGAAGAGCTTCTGCATAGAGATCGAGCTGATCCCGGTAGCGTTCGACCAATTGGCTAGGAATCTTGTAGTGATCCGTCTTGTAATCAAAGAGCAGGATCCGGTCTTCTAGCACCAAGTAACCATCCAAGATCCCCCGCACGACAAAGTCCTCACCACTAGCTGGATCTTTCTTCAGCATGGCAAAGGGTGCTTCGCGCCGGACTCGAGAGGCCTCTTTTTGAAGCAAGGTCCCCAAAGGTGTCTCATAGAAAGCGAGAATGGCCTCTAGCTTGATGCGCGCTTTGACCGCTGGCTCTGCTTGAACCTGCTCTAAGGCCTGACGCAGTGTATCAAGAGTGATTTCTTCTTCAAGAGGCACGCGCTGCATGAGTTCATGGACAGCACTACCGACTTGTGCTCCTGTCACAGCTTTTTCTTGACCAAAAGTTGGGAGCTCAAAGTCAGGCGTCACACTCTTTGCATCCATGATCTGGACGCCATTGGCATCCATGACCGGCTCGTAGAATTTCTTGATCTGACTAGGAGTACGGACACTTGGCAAATGAATGGCCGGAGCATAGAGCTGATTGAGGCGATCAACATTTTCCAAGATATCCAAAGCCCGACGAATATCCTCTGACTGGCGGACATCCTTGAGCTGATCCAGGCGGGAATCCTGCTCCTTCTCTAGTGGCTCCAGCTGATTCGTTGTCATGTCTTCGTCTGTCACAAAACGCGTGTCATAAGCCAGGGTATTCTTGGCGAACACATCTTGAATAGCAAAGAGCCAGTCCTGATAAGAGGTCCATTCTTTTCGTTTTTCCGGATCCAGCTTGCCATTGCGACTAGTCCCCCAATCGGTATCACGCAGTTTGTCCTCACGGCCTTTTCCGACCAGATAGAGCTTGAGCTCGGCCCGTGTCATAGCAACATATAGAAGACGCATTTGCTCTGAAATCGTGGCTAATTTTGTTTCTTCCACATTGCCTTGGTAGCAAGGGGTTTCGATCTGCAGGCGGATGGTTTCAGGGGCGGCTGGATTTTCGGTCTCAACTGGCAGGTTGGCAATGTATTTAAAACCAATCCCTTTTTGACGGCTGAGAATGATCGGTCCCGATTGATCCTTGCGGTTAAAAGCCTTGTCCATATTGAGAATAAAGACATACTTGAATTCCAGCCCCTTACTCTTATGGACGGTCATGAGCTGAACGGCATCTTTTGGTGCCGCCAGAGGGACGCTGGCCAAATCGTGTTCATTTTCGATCACCTTATCGATCATGGCAATGAAGCGCGACAAGCCCTTAAAGCTGGCCTTTTCGTAATCATTGGCCCGAAGCGTCAAGGCATAGAGGTTGGCCTGGCGCTGGGCACCATTTGGAAGGGCGCCAACATAGTCATAGTAATAGCGATCCTCATAGATTTTCCACAGCAAATCATAGAGCGAAGAAGTCTTGGCAGCAGCTCGCCAAGCAGATAAAACCTTGAGGAAGTTCTCGATTTTAGCTAGGAGCTTGGCATCAATCAGACTTGCATGCTCTGCATTTTTTTCAAGGGCTAACTGGACCTTGTGGTAGAAGGCCACTTGCTTTTGCTCTGGAAGCGACTGCAAGGAAATCCGTGCCAACTCATCTTCATCAAAGTCAAACATAGGGGATTTCATGAGGGCTACTAAGGGATAATCATGCAAAGGATTGTTGATGGTCCGCAAGGTATCCAGCATGACCATCACTTCCAGCGACTCTAGATAATGCGCCTGTCCGCTATCTGCCACAATCGGAATCTGGTACTGGTCAAAGGCTTCCAGAATGACGTCATTTCGCGTTCGAGTCGCGGTCAAGAGAGTGATCTCTTTAAAGGGTACTTTTTCCACCCGATGGAGGCGTAAAATTTCTTTGATGACCAGGAGAATTTCTCCCTTGGAAACCGTCTCGAGTCCAGAAGCAGCTTCCTCGTCTTCGGCCTTTTCTTCCTGGTCTTGGCTACCATCATAGAGCAAAAATTCTGCCCGATGTTGTGGCAAGGCCATCCGCTGCTTTTCGCTTCCTGCAACTAGATAGTGGGTTTGATTGTAGTCAATCTCTCCTACCTCTTCGTCCATCAAATGGCGAAAGACATCATTGGTCGCATCCAACACTTCCACATGACTCCGGAAATTTTCCTTGAGGAGGATCAACCGCCCTTTTGCCCCTTCTTCTTGATAGGCCTTAAACTTATCATTGAAAATCTGTGGATCTGCCTGACGGAAACGGTAAATGGATTGCTTGATATCCCCCACCATAAAGCGATTGTGGCCATTTGACAGCAAGTCCAACATCCGCTCTTGAGTGTGGTTGGTATCCTGGTACTCATCGACCATGACCTCATGATATCTCTCTTGAAAGGCTTGTCTCACCTCTGGGAATTGCTCTAAAATTTGAATGGCAAAATGACTGATATCCCCAAATTCATAAGCTTTTTCTTGGATTTTTCGCTCTAGATAAGCACGAGCAAAGTCTCTGATAAAGTCCCTCAGCAAAGAGAGCATAGGCCCTTCTTCTTGGTGGAAGGTTTGTTGAAATTCCAGCTGATAGAGCTGATTTTCCAAGTCTCTGAGGCGGTTGATATGAAGGTTTTTGTCCTGGTTATAAGCCGTGACTAACTCTTTTAGCTCTTCCTTACGGGCTCTATTGGTCAAGGCTCCCCCATTTGAAGCCCGGCTAATCGCGACGACCGCCTTTAGGATAGAGGTCAGTTGCTCTTTATTGGTGCGCCCTGTCAGGCTTCCAATCTGATCGAGCACCTCTTGCACAGCTTCCAAATATTTGGCCTTGCCAAATGCTTGTCCCTCATTGGACAAATGAAAGGCAAAAAAGCTTTCTGCCTCATAAAGGGCCTGCTGGATGCTCTCCATCAGATCGCCTTCCACCTGGTCAAAATCGGTCTCCTCATAGCCTTTTAGGAAATGCTCTTCCAGCCATTTCTCCGGATCGCTGGTAGACTGAAGAAAGTCATAGATCTGGTAGACCTGTTCTTTAAACAAGGTCAAATTTTTACGCTGTCCCGTGAAATTCTTGACCATCTGCACAAAGGCTTCTTGGTTTTTCCCCTGGTAATAGCGGTCAAAAACAGCTTGAAAGACTTCATTTTGTAAGAGGCGTTGCTCACTAGCGTTTTGTAAAATGCGAAACTGAGGCGCCAACCCAAGCAAATAGCCATAGCGCGTTAGGACCTTTTGGGTAAAGGAGTCCATGGTTCCGATATCGCTGGTGGCGACATCTGCGATTTGACGGGCCAGGTGTTGCTTGAGCTCTGGATCATCACTCGCTTGCAGGGCTTTTCCAAGTTCACTTTCCAAACGCTCCTTGAGCTCTCCTGCTGCCTTGACCGTAAAGGTCGAGATAAAGAGCTCCTTAATCGAAATGCCACGCTGGATCTGATCCAAAATCCTTTGCACCATGACAAAGGTCTTTCCTGATCCAGCAGAGGCTGACACCAAGATATTGGTCCCCGAACTATAGATGGCATCGATCTGTTCTGGTGTTCGCTTTTGCTCTTTGGTAGAAGCTGCCTCTTGGGCCTGAAGGACCTTGATTTCTTCTCTTGTCAAAAATGCTTGTTTGCTCATTTGTTCAAGACCTCCTTCATCTTCTCGATCCAAGCGGCTTTCACCTTTTCACCGCGTATTCCTTTTTGGTCTAGTTTGGTCAAGAACCGTGCCTGACCTAGGTGACGATCGGCTTCAAATCCTGTGATAGATTTAAACTGCTCCACGAATGGTGCGATATTGCGCCCATTTTCACTATAGGGATTGATGGCAAATTGCCCCTTGAGAATCCCTTCTGCTGCTGTTTTATAGAGATAAGCGTTGTACAAGAGGAGCAAGTCCAGTTCTTCCTTACTCAGCATCATGGCCTTGCTCTTATCATAGGCTTCGCCCAGATAAGGCGCCTGATCTGCCATAAAGAGCCCCTTGTACTGTTGACTTTTCATGGTTTGGTTGATGGCATCCTCTACTGTCTTGGTCTTTTTCAGATCCACTAGGGGGTCTCCCATTTCCAAATACATGGCTCCGAAAATCCCCTGCTCCTCTTGGTATTCCTTCAAATCCTGAATCGCAGAAAGATAGGTAGGCAATTGAGAATTCAGTCCATTAAAGAACTTGTCATAGTGGAACTGCGTCAGACTGGACTTATAGTCCACGACTCCGAGGGCTCCCCGATCCCTCAATTGATCAATACGGTCCACCTTGCCTCGTAGCTGCAGGAGACGGCCATCGGACAAAGGATAAGAGGTGTGGGCGCTCCCGCCAAAGAGAGTCTCCTCACCAATGGTCTCGATGCCATTTTGCTGGGCGAGGACACGCCCCGTTGTTTTAGCGGTATCAAGAAGCAAGTTGCGAATAAACTCGGTCTCTCCATTTTCTCCATACAATTGCTGAAACTCTGCTTCTTGGCTGGTCTCTCGAATCGCCTCGTTTAAACGCCGATCAAACGCTTGATCGGAGCCATCTTTTAAGACTCGTTCAAAGATCCGGTGCAAGAAATTCCCATGACTGCGAGCGTCTGGCCGGATCGTTTCATCCTCTTGTAAGCCCAAGACATAGCGCAGATAAAAGGCATACTGGTGCTTGTAGTATTCATTCAAGGCAGAAGCGGATAAGGTCAAGGCTTTTCCCTCTGGATAGAGCGCTTGAAGCGTATCCGACTGAAGCTGACGGCTCTTTAATTCCGTTGAAATCTGAGGAATCTGGATGCCTTCAGCGGCTAATTTCTTGCGCAAGACCCGTACCGCCACACCCCAAAAGCTGGCTTCTTCAGGAGACAACTCACTCGTAATTTCTTCTTGATGGAGTTCGATCACGCGCGCTAGGAGGGCCCGGTAGGTCCCGATATCATCACTCGAGGCTTGGGTTTGTTTGGTCGTCCACTCGATGGCAATAGGTTCCTTGGCCAATTCGACAAGGTAAGGAGAGACACTATCTTCCATTTCATTGACCAAGCTAGGGGCCGATAGAACCAGTTGGCTGGTCGCCGCATTGAGGAGCGAAACTGCCACAAAGCGATTTTTCTTGAGATTTTCGCTGCTCACCACCTGGAGCTCTGCTCCTTCTTGGGTGGCCTCATTGAGCTGCTGGCGCTCTTCTTCACTGAGTAGAGAGGTGTTCTGGGCAATCTTTGGAAAACGCTCCTGGGTCAGCCCGATCGCGTAGACATAAGGAGCTGTCAAGGGTTCAATCAAGTCATAGGACTGAACGGTCACCACATCGACCGTAGCAGGAACTGTCCGGTATTGAGACAATTGCATCCCCGATAAGAGAAGGGCCAAAAAGTCATCCACTGTCAGCTCTTGGTCCTCAAAGACCACATTCAACTCTTCTAAGACATGAAGGAAGGCCTTCCAGACCTGGTCATAGCGCTCCTGCTCCTCCAAAGCTAGATCCTTGATCAAAGCTTGTAGATTCTGAGAAAGTTGGGCCTCTTGCAGAAACTCTGTAAAGGTGGTTAAGAGTTGGGTCACCTTTTGTTTGCGCTGTGAAAAGAAAGGGACTAGAGGTTCTACGACGCGTTCCCGGAGGGCATTGAGCTCCTCTAGATTGAACTTACCCTGACGATTGCTAGTAAAAGGCTTGTGAAATTTTGTAGCACCCTTTACTTCCGCAAAGCGAAGGTATTGCTCAAAAGCATCAACTTCTTCTTGCGTCAGATCACTATACAGACCCGTTTTTAACAGATTGATGACGTCTTCCGTCTGGTAATTGAACTGCTTGATCCGACCTAGCGATTCAATGACCTGAATCAAGGGATGGTGGACCATGGCCTCACTTCGTCCCAAGTAAAAGGGAATCTGATACTGGTCAAAAATGGTCTTGAGCTGCAGTTGATAAGCTTCCACATCGCCTAGCAAGACCCGAATATCCCGATAGCGTGCCCCATCATGAAGACGCTGACGGATGGATTTAGCGACAAATTCTAACTCTTCTTTTTGTGTACTGGTTTGCCAGAGTTGGATCGCTGTACGATCGTGCTCCTTGAGCTCATTTTCCACTTGTGAAAAATCGTATCGCGCTTCTAACATGCGGGTAATGCGACTAAAGGAGTCTTCGATCGCTTGCCCACAATACTGGGGCTGTACCTCAAATGTCTTTGCCAGCTGGAGGAGAAAGTCAACACTGGCTTGGTAAAGATTTCCCTCTCTAAAGCTTGCCCGATAGGCTTTTTCACTGGCATAGACTCCGATGACAATCTCCACTCCTTTTCGGTGAAGGAGACCAATCAAAGCCTCTTCTTCTGCAGAAAAACGCGTGAAGCCATCTACGACGATCGCCACATCCTTTAATTGCTCCTCTAAGTGCCCTGCTTCGACCTGATTGAGGAAAAAGGCCATTTTGGACTGGGATTCATACCGGTGCTGGACCAGCATCTCAGAGACCGCTTCAAAAATCGCCAAGAGGTCCTCTCTTTTTTCAGCTTCCTCGAGCAACTCTAAATCGGTAAAATCCATCTGGGCTGTCTGCAATTCATGATAGAGCTGGACCAGTTGCTGGATAAACTGAGGATCCTTGCGCAGGGCCCCGTAAACTTTAAGATCCTGCTCCTTCATCTGGGAAAGAGCTTTAAAAAATAACATGCCTAAACCGATGTCATCCAAGGGTTGCTCCTCAAAAACCTGATTCAGGATGAAATAACGGGCCATTTGGGCAAAGCGCGTGACGGTAATGGCAAAAGAAGCCTGACCTTCTAAATAGGACAAGACCTTGGCCTCTTTTTCAAAGGAAAGAGAGTTGGGCGCAATGTAAAACACACGCTTGCCCTTTTCTACTAACCCTACGGCTTCTTGTGTCAGGACCTGGGTCAAGGGGGTCCGAACATCCGTATAGAGTAATTTCATCCGATCCGTTCTCCTTTTGGCATTTTCTTGAGAGCTTGTTATCTTCTTATTATATCATTTTCACAGGAGGGACTAAAGCAAGAAGTCATGCTCCTCTTGGCCCAATATTAGGAGATTTGTGCTACAATGAAAGTTGAAAAGACAGAAAGGATACCACCTATGACTAGCATTTATGATTTTTCGTTAGAAAACCAGAATGGGGAGGAGATTCCCCTTTCTCACTACCAAGGTAAGGTCCTCATCGTGGTCAATACAGCAACAGGCTGTGGCTTGACCCCGCAATACCAAGGACTGCAAGATCTCTACCTGCGCTACCAGGAAAAGGGGCTTGAAATCCTAGACATTCCCTGTAACCAATTCATGGGGCAGGCGCCAGGTACTGCAGAAGAAATCAATAGCTTCTGCAGCCTCAACTACCAGACCACCTTCCCACGATTCGCTAAAGCCAAGGTCAATGGTAAAGAAGCCCTTCCTCTTTATGACTGGCTCAAAAGCCAAGCAGCTGGGCCACTGGGCGGACGCATCGAATGGAACTTCGCAAAATTTGTCATCGACCGACAAGGCCAAGTCGCCCAACGCTTCTCCTCAAAAACAGAGCCAGCTGCCATGGAAGACTTGATCCAAGAATTACTAGAGAAATAAGCCAAAAAAGCCTGAGCCAACGCTCAAGCTTTTTTTATTATTAATCAATTTCAAGTCCACCGGTGTACAAGCGGTAATAGGTGCCACGTTCTGCCATCAAGGAAGCATGATTGCCTCGCTCGATGATGCGTCCGTGGTCCATTACCATAATCACATCGGAATTGACAATCGTCGATAGACGGTGGGCGATAACAAAGACAGTCCGACCTTCCATCAAGCGGTCCATCCCTTCTTGCACCATCTTCTCTGTCCGTGAGTCAATCGAAGACGTCGCTTCATCCAGAATCAAGACTGGCGCATTGGCAAGGGCTGCACGGGCAATGGCGATCAATTGTCGTTGACCATTTGATAGACCAGCCCCATCATCCGTCAAGACTGTCTCATAGCCCTGATCCAAGTGCTTGACAAAGGAATCCACATTGGCAATCCGAGCTGCTTCAAGGATTTCTTCCCGTGTTGCATCAGCACGACCGTAAGCGATGTTTTCCGCAATCGTACCAGTGAATAAGTGGGTATCTTGAAGAACGATTCCGAGGGAACGACGAAGAGAATCTTTCTCAATTAATTTAATATCGATCCCATCATAGGTGATCATTCCTGACTGGATATCATAGAACCGGTTGATCAAGTTGGTGATGGTTGTCTTTCCTGCACCAGTCGCTCCGACAAAGGCCACTTTTTGCCCCTTATCCGCGTACAAGTTGATGCCATGAAGGATTTGTTTCTTCCCATCATAAGAGAAATCAACATCATCAAAGACCACATTTCCGACCATCTTGACAAGCTCGTAATCCCCATTTGGACGTGGGTGTTTCCAAGCCCATTTGTTGGTTTTCTGATCAGTTTCGACCATTTCTCCATCGACCAGTTCATAATTGACCAACGTCACTTTTCCTTGGTCGACTTCTTCTTCTTCGTCCAAAAGATCAAAGACACGATCTCCACCAGCCAAGGCCATGAGGACAAAGTTCAATTGTTGAGAGACCTGGGCGATGGGACCTGTGAAGGAACGGTTCAATTGTAAGAAGGCCATGAGACCACCAATGGTTAAACCACCGACGCCGTTTAGCGCAAAGAGCCCACCGATCAAGGCTGTCAGAACAAAGGAAACATTTCCCAAGTTCCCAAGAATTGGCATGAGGACATTGGCATAGCGGTTGGCCTGGTAAGAAGACTCAAAGAGTTGGTCATTGATCCGATCAAAATCTTCAATGCTTTCTCTTTCATGCACAAAGGCCTTGACCACTTTTTGACCAGACATCATTTCTTCAATAAAGCCGTTCTCAATCCCCAAGTTCTTTTGTTGGGCGCCGAAGTAACGACCTGACTTGCCAGAGACATCCTTGATGATAAAGACCATGACAAGAACAATGACAAGAACAATCAAGAACAAGAGAGGACTAACCGTCAGCATGGTAATCGTTACCCCAAGGATGGTAATCGCTGAGGATAAGAGTTGAGGAATGGATTGTTCAATCGCTTGGCGAAGGGCATCAATATCATTGGTATAGATAGACATGATGTCCCCATGTTGGTGGGTATCAAAGTAACGTACCGGCAGTTTTTGCATGCGGGCAAACAACTGATTTCGAAGACTTCTAAGTGAGTCTTGTGAAACAGTCGCCATAATCAAGGTAAAGCCATAATTGGCAAGTACCCCGATCAAACAGATCAAACCAACCCGTGTCAAGAAGGACAAGAGCGGTCCGAAATCATGGCTGTTTGACATTAACATGGGCTCCACATAGACATCGACCAAGGACTGAATCGAAGCTGTTACATTGACCGTCGCAAGAGACGATAGAATGATTAAGATAAAGGAAACAATCAAGGATACCTTGTAGTTTTTCCAAAGGAAGTCGAGCAGGCGAAGGATAGAGCCTAGATTTGCTTTTTTCTTAGTTTTCATCTGCTTCTCCTTTCCCTTGTGTTTGCATTTCATATACTTCTTGGTAGATGGCATTGGTCGCAAGCAATTCCTCGTGACGACCGATGGCATCGATTTGGCCATCATTCATCACGATGATGCGATCTGCATCTTGAATAGAGGAAATCCGTTGACCAATGATGATTTTGGTAGTCTCTTTCAAGCTGGTTGCCAATCCTTGACGGATCAAACTATCTGTCTTGGTATCAACCGCAGAGGTCGAATCATCCAAGATCAAAATCTTCGGATTCATGAGAAGGGCACGCGCGATACAGAGACGCTGGCGTTGGCCACCAGAGACGTTGGATCCCCCGCGCTCAATCATGGTGTCATAACCCTCTTTGAAATCTTGAATAAATTCATCGGCTTGGGCAATCTTACAAGCTGCGATGATCTCTTCATCCGTCGCATCTTTATTTCCCCAGCGCATATTTTCTTTAATCGTACCAGAGAAAAGGACATTGGTCTGAAGAACCATGGCCACTTGCTTACGAAGGGAATCAAGATCGTATTCTTTGACATCGTGGCCTGCTACTGTCACCCGACCAGACTCGACATCATAAAGACGAGGAATCAACTGAACCAAGCTTGATTTCCCTGATCCTGTTCCTCCCAAGATCCCAATAACTTCCCCTGAACGAATGGAAAGATTAATCCCTTGTAAAACATGGGTCTTATCGCCATTTTCATCGGTATAAGCAAAGGTCACATCCTCAAATTTGATGGATCCATCAGCGACTTCTTTGATCCCATTTTCTGGAGAGTCAATCGTCGTTTTGGTCGTTAAGACTTCATTGATCCGCTCGACAGAGGCCATAGAAATCGACAACATGACAAAGATCATCATAAACATCATGAGCGACATGAGAATGGTCATGGTGTAGCTAAACATAGAAGTCAAATTCCCAGTGGAGAGTTGACCACCAACGATCAGATGAGCCCCGATCCAAGAGATCAAAAGGAAAGAAGCATACATGGAAAGCATCATAGCTGGGCTACTCAAGACAACGACACGGATAGCCTTCATAAACATGTTATAAATCAAACGCGAAGCCTTCTTGAATTTAACCGTTTCATCTGCTTCCTTAACGTAGGACTTCACCACTCGCATATTGGTGATGTTTTCTTGGATACTGTTGTTGAGATTGTCATAAGCTTCAAATACTTCTGTGAAGAGCGGATACACAATCTTCATGATGATGCTTAAGACAGCTGCCAAAAAGATGGTCACATAGACAAAGATCATGGCCATTTCCGCATTGATCATGAAACAAGCTACAATGGCAAAGATCAAATTGAGCGGTGCCCGAACACAGATCCGAATGACCATTTGATAGGCATTTTGCACATTGGTCACATCCGTCATCATCCGAGTGACTAACCCACCTGATGAGAACTGATCAATATTCTCAAATGAGAAGGTTTGAACCTTTTTGATAATAGCCCGACGAAGGTTTTTGGCAAAACCAGCCGATGCATAGGCGCCATAACGGGCAGACTGCATCCCACAAAAGAGGGAGAGAAAGGCACAGACCAGCATGAGCCCACCGTAAAACAAAATATTGTTCATGTTTCTTTGTTGAACACCTTGGTCCAAAAGACTCGCCATGACAAAGGGAATCGAAATCTCAAACATGACTTCAAAGACCATGAACAAGGAAGCTAAAATCGAGGGCTTCTTGAATTCTTTGATCTCGGAAATTAAGGATCGAATCATTATTACCTCCAATGTTATTCATACTTTTTCCTGCGGTAGAAGCAAAGCTTCTTTCCATCGAAAATAGGTCAAAACACACAAAATTCCCTGAGGGAAAGACCCTAGGGATTACGCGTTTTTTATAGTCTTCATTGTAACCTAAATTGCAAAAAAATGCAAGATTTTTAGACAGCATCCGTTTTTCTGTTGATCTAGTACAAAAGAGGCTGGGACAAAAGTCCTAGCCTCTCAATTGTTTTTGGATTGTCGAGCAAGACGCAGTGGCTGAGTGGGCTCTACTACGCTGATTTTATCAGCTTTTACAGCCCTACTCAACTGTGCGGAGGTGGGACGACGAAATCGAATTCTAACGAATTACCGATTTCTGTCCCACTCTCTTTTCTATTTATTCAGCTAAGAGCACTTCTTTAATGGTTTGCTTTTGGAGTTTTCTGTTGGATAGATAAAAGAGGCTTTCATAAACCACCGCAAAACCAAGCAAGGTCCAAAAGCACACATTCCCATCAAAGTGGTGCTCAATCTTTTCAGGAACTGTATCTTTGATCACACCGATCAAAATTTCCATGATACCGTATTGGTAAACCGTCCCAAGAACAAATCCTAGATAAGCCCAAAAACGATAGGGAGCGAGAATATGACCTTGGCATTCACGATCGGTGTAGCCAAAAGCCTTCATAAGAGCCAAGGTTTCACGACTTTCTGAGACAACAATCCCCAATGACAAAAAGAGTATCGAGAAAGAAAGGATCAAGCCAATCATGATCATCATGGTTTGGATGATATCATCTGTGTAATCCCTGAGGCCAAAGGACAATTGAACCATGGCCGCAAAACACATGGAGCCAAAGACCACAAAAAACAAGATCGATTTTCTCCCCCATATCAGTGACGAGGATAGCTCTTTTAGGAAGTCTTTCTCTTTCTTAGGAACCCTCTTTCTCCTTTTGACCTTGATCGGACTTGGGGACTTTTTCAATAATCGAAGAGCCGGGGTTTGAAGTTGACTTCTAGCATAACCAATCGCGAGAACCATAAAGAAGGTCGTTGGTAGCATCACCAAAGCAAGCAAAAGCTGCCAGTGAAAGTGAATGGTAATTTCTGGTAAAATCCCCTTCTCATTACGGAAGTCATAAAAATGTCCCATCATGAGAAATGAAGCAAAATAGCCAAGAAGCGCTCCAACTCCAAAACTGAGTCCAAAGGCCCAAAATCGTTTCGCTAACTGGACATTGCTGTAT
>NZ_CM002128.1:989457-1024880 GCF_000448565.1 Streptococcus sp. HSISM1
CCTTGATCGGACTTGGGGGACTTTTTTCAATAATCGAAGAGCCGGGGTTTGAAGTTGACTTCTAGCATAACCAATCGCGAGAACCATAAAGAAGGTCGTTGGTAGCATCACCAAAGCAAGCAAAAGCTGCCAGTGAAAGTGAATGGTAATTTCTGGTAAAATCCCCTTCTCATTACGGAAGTCATAAAAATGTCCCATCATGAGAAATGAAGCAAAATAGCCAAGAAGCGCTCCAACTCCAAAACTGAGTCCAAAGGCCCAAAATCGTTTCGCTAACTGGACATTGCTGTATCCCAAAGCCTTTAAAATTCCTAATTGTTCCTTGTGGTCATCGACAAATTGTTTAATATAAAAACACATGAGGAGGATCGACGTCAAGGACAAGACAACCCCACTGACCATTGCCACCATCCAAGATAGCGAAACCTGGGCATCATAGTAGGTCTGAATGATGGGATTGGTTTTCGAAATCTCCAACTGCTCGATATCCAGGTAAAAATTCAAGAAGAGATTGGCCACAAAGACCGCACAAGCCCCAATGATACTGACGACAACTAATTTTCGAATATCTTTTACTGAAAACATGGCTTACCATCCAATCTCATAGGCACTCTGAGGTTGATCATTGGTCACAACTTCGGTAATCTTGCCACTATTGACACGAATGATGGTTCTGGCCATATCCGCAATATTTTGGTTGTGCGTCACCATGATGAGGGTAAAGCCCAGCTTTTCCTTCAATTTCCAGATATAGTCCAGAATCTTGCGCCCTGTTTCTTCATCCAGGGCTCCCGTCGGCTCATCTAAGAAAAGAATCTCTGGCTTTTTGGCCAAGGCCCGAGCAATGGAGACTCTCTGCTGTTCCCCACCAGATAATTCACTCGGATACTTGTCCAGCTTATCGCCAAGCCCTAAATCCTCGATGATCTGCAAAAAATCATGATTGTTTGCCAGGTCAGCACCCATCTTTACATTCTGTCTGACCGTCAGATTCGGCAATAGATAATACTGCTGGAAGATAAAAGCAATCTTCTCACGTCTAAAGGCTGTCAGTTGGGCATCCGTGAGTTGAGACAAATCTTGTCCTTGAATGAGGATATGCCCCTCATCTACCTTTTCTAAGCCTGATAACACATTTAAGAGAGTTGATTTCCCCGATCCAGAAGGACCGAGGATAACCACATCATCCTGGTCTTGAATCTGCAAATCAATCCCTTTTAAAACCTTAGTTTGGCCGTAACTTTTGTGCACATTTTCTAGTTGAATCATTTCTTTCCTACCATTTCTTTGATGAGAGATTGACAAACCTCTGTCAGTAATCCAATCACTTCTTCCATGCCGAACTGATAAATACCAGAAGCAACCATAGAGGCCATCCCGTGTGAGTAGATAAATAGATGCTGGTACAAGCGACTAGCTTCCTCTACAGTCAAAGGATAGTCTGCAACAATCGAATCCAGAACCAATTGGTAACTATGATCCTTCATGGGAAGAAAATCTTGAAAGCGACGAATCGGATCTTTGCTAGGATTTTGGAAAAGCAATTGAAAGAGTTGGGGCTCTTTTGAGGCGAAAAGAATATAAGCAACCCCGACAGATCGAAAAGGTTTCTCATCTTCTAAGGCCTTGCGAATATACTCCACCACGACCATCTCCGCGGCAACAATAACCTCTGCTTGTAACTCAGCCATATTGTCAAATTGCCCAAAAATGACTCTCGGTGTGGCTCCCAGTTGCTCCGCTAATGCTCGAGCTGTCAAGCTAGCCATGCCCTCTTCTCTCACCAATTGTAAGGCTGTCCCAATGATAGCCTCTTTACTAAATTTAACCTTGGGTGGCATAAGACTCCTTTCACGCAACGTATGTTGCGCAACACTTGTTGCATAAAGATTACCATAAAAAAGAAAGACTTGTCAAGAAAAAACTGAAAACCACAAAAAAACCAGACCACCGATAAGAGTGGAATCTGGTTTACTAACAAGATTCTAAGGCAAATCATTTCCCGCCGCCAAGTAGATTTGGTACCATTCCTTGCGGGTCAAAGTAACTGTTGCTGCTTTTCCTGCTTCAAGGACATGCTGGGGTTTGGTCGTTCCGATGACCGCCTGCAACTTACCAGGATATCGGAGGACCCAGGCAAGGGCGATAGCTGTCGGTGTGACCTGGTATTTTTTCGCTAAGTCATTGAGGACATGATTGAGAGCTGCAAACTCTTCCTTGCCGACAAAATTCCCCTTGAAATAGCCATGCTGGAGGACAGACCAGGCCTGAATCACCGTATCAGTTAAGCGACAATACTCAAAGACACTGCTATCTCGCACGGCTGCTTTAGGCCCTTCCATATTGACATGAAAACCAGCCTCAAAGCTCGGTGTAAAGGCTGCACTTAACTGCAACTGGTTGACCTTGAGAGGTTGTTTGACAGCCGTCTTAAGCAATTCCATCATCATGGGATTTTGATTGGACACCCCAAAATGGCGGACCTTGCCCGCTTGCTCCAAGTGATCAAAAGCTTCCGCCACCTCTTCAGGTTCCATGAGGGCATCCGGTCGATGAAGGAGAAGACTATCTAAGCGCTCGATCTGCAGACGCTCGAGAATGCCATCAACTGAATCCAAAATATAGTCCTTAGAAAAGTCAAAATAGGTAAAGCCGTCTTTGCGAATCCCGCACTTGGACTGGATCCACATCTGGTCCCGAAGATCCGGACGACGCTTGAGAACCTTCCCCAGCAGGACCTCACACTGGCCATCGCCATAGATATCCGCTAAGTCAAAAGTGTTGATCCCAATCGACAAGGCTGCTTCCACCAAGGCCTCCACCTCATCTTCACTCATCTGACTGATCCGCATCATCCCAAGGACAATCGTGGACAGACGCTCATTTTCAGCAAACTCAATATAGTTCATGTCCGCCTCCTTTTCTGTAATTCTATTGTAGTGAAAAGGCTTGCAAAAGTCAATTTGCAATCAAAAAGCCCTCAGCGATAACTGAGAGCTTGTTTGATTAGCGATAGCTGAGAGCACGTTTGATAGTCTTCCACGGTCCGAGGTCATCGGTCTGGAGGATTAAGCTCGCGTAAATTCGAGCGATGAGCACTGTTCCCACGATGGTAAAGAGGACCGCAATTCCCAATGAAGCCCAAGATTCAAGACCAGTTGCATAGCCATTGATGGTACGGAAAGGCATAAAGAAGGTTGAGATGAAAGGAATGTACGAACCGATCTTCAATAAGAAGACATCACCGGCACTTCCCAAGGTGGTCACCCCAAAAAAGCTAAAGAGGACTAACATCATTAGTGGCGAAATCGCTTTTCCTGAATCTTCAGGTCGTGCAACTGTTGAGCCTAAGAAGGCAGAGAGCACCACATACATAAAGATCCCAAGGATAATGAAGAAGACGGTATTGAGCGAGATCGACTCTGCAAGGTGTTGGGTAATCGGAGAGTTTGGAGCGAGAATATCCTTGACAACTGGGATATCTGCTCTAAAGATCCAAACAGCTACTAAACCAATCACATAGACAAAAATATGGGTAAAGATCACACCGAAGAGTCCGAGCATGCGTGCGAAGAAATAGTCGGTTGCTTTGATACTAGAGAAGACCACTTCCATGATCTTGGTTCCCTTTTCACTGGCCACTTCTTGGGCTGTGATACTAGAGTAGAACATCAAAATCATATAAAGCAGCATTCCTAGACCACCTGCAACCATGGTTTGCACCATTTTCAAGCCTTCTTTTTTCTCATCAATTTTTTCTTTGAGAGAAACCTGTTGAGACAAGGCCGTCAATTGCTCTTTGCTTAGATTGGCACGCGCTAGATTGATTCCTTGTTGGACTTGGCTTAATTTCGCAGCAACAAGGGATTTCAATCCCATTTTCATGGCTTGGTCGCCCACATAAGTGGCTTCTAGCTGGCCATCTTTTTCATCGACCGTTAGGTAAGCAGCTGCTTTCTCATCCTTGATGGCTTTTTTAGCTGCAGCTTCATCTTTATAGTCCAAGGTCAAGCCATCAGTTCCTTTGAGACTTTCTTTGACAGCTGGAACTTCTGTCACCAAGGCCACCTGGTTTTTGGCATCTGTAGAAGAACCTGTCAGATAACCGATTCCAATGCTCAATCCTAAAAAGAGGAAGGGACCGAAGACCATGAAGAGGAAACTCCATGATTTCACTTGTCTGATATAGGTTTCTTTCATTACGACAAACATCTGTTTCATACTTCTACTCCTGATTCAAGTTTAAAGATCTCATCAATAGTTGGGGCTTGGTGGTCAAAGGTCGCAAGGTAGTGGCCCTTGGTCAAGCGGTCAAATAATTCTGGACCAGCTGATGCATCATCCAAGATCAACTTCCAAGTCCCTTGCTTGGTCATGCTGACCTTGGTCACGTGTGGCAGAGCTTCTAGCTCTTCTTTGCTAAAGTCGTTAGAAACAAAGAGACGAGTCTTGCCATAGCTATTACGGACCTCTTGGACTGGCCCTGAAAGGACAACCGAACCATCACGGATCATTAGGATATCATCACACAACTCTTCGACATTGGTCATGACGTGGTCAGAAAAGATAATGGTTGCCCCACGCTCTTTTTCTTCAAAAATGACCTGCTTGAGCACTTCTGTATTGACCGGATCCAAGCCGCTAAAGGGTTCATCTAAAATGATCAATTTAGGCTCATGGATCAAGGTGATGATCAATTGAACCTTCTGTTGGTTCCCTTTTGAGAGACTCTTGATTTTATCGGTCAATTTTCCTTTTACTTGGAGTTTTTCCATCCAGGTCGGTAATTTTTCCTTGACCTCAGCAGTGCTCATTCCTTTTAAGGCAGCCAAATAGCGGACCTGCTCAAAAATCGTGAGTTTTGGCATAAGACTACGTTCTTCTGGCAAATAGCCAATTTCCTTGTAGGTTTCTTGGGTGATCGCTTTGCCACCTAGGCGAATCTCGCCGCTGTAGTCCAAAAAGCGCAAGATACTGTGGAAAATAGTTGTTTTCCCGGCCCCATTTTTCCCAACTAAGCCAAGGATATGCCCTTGTTGAGCTGTCAGATCTACTCCGAAGAGAACCTGCTTATTCCCAAAGCTTTTTTCTAAATTTCTGATTTCTAACATAGATGACTCCTCTACTCTTTATAATAACGTTTGGTAATCTTGTACTGAGAGACCAAGATATAGACATAAATCAGTGATACCACTACTAATGCTAACAAGATATCTGTATGGAAAGCAATGCCAACTAAGAATATCGCAATTAAGGAAATCGGCAAGATATAATTGCTTAACTTAATGATAATTTCATAGTTTTCCTCGTAGCTAATCTGCTTTTCTGCTTCATCCATCATACTCATCATAAATTCACGTACTTCCTTGGCATTGGCATTGCGGGGAATCGGTTTTCCATAAATCAGATGGAAGGTCTTGCGAAAGAAGATATCCGATAGGAAAAATAGGGCAATCAAGACAAGAAAGAGATAGAGCATGGTAAAGTCTCCAAAGATAAAAGCCAAGTGCCCTGTGGAAGGTCTATCCATATACACCCATTGACTATAAAAGATGATGACTAAAAAGTATGGCAAGATCATGACTCTTTTAAAAATGGTCGCTAACCCAAACAGTTTTTCCTTCTGGATGTCATAGTGATAGGCTTCCTCTTCGTCTTCTATCTGGAGCATTTTTTGATGGACTTTTCTCGCGCTTATTAGTAAGGCTATCGTGACCATAAACACGATAAGAAACAAAAGTATTGAGCCCAAAAGGAGTACTTCTATACTAAAGAAGGATTGGATTTCAAGGGGTTTTTCGGATCCGAACATGCCTGTCAAAAAACCAATGACTCCTCCAATCAAGCCGGAAACTGTGATGATTCCGACATTTCTCCAAAAACGATTACGTGGAGATCTTTTTTGTGGTTGCTTTTTCATAATCATTCCTCTTCCTCTACAAGACTAAAAACATTTTCCACAGGCTCTTTAAAAACCTGGGCGATGGTGATGGCAATAATAACCGAAGGGGTATATTCCCCCCGTTCCAAGAGACTGATGGACTGACGCGAGACCCCTGCTAGCTTAGCTAGCTCAGATTGGTTGAGCCCATCACGCGCCCTCAACTCTTTCAGACGATTTTTTAAGATCATGGCATCCGCCTCCTTATAGTTGAACACCCTGAATATCTTCGATACGGACTAATTTAGTTTCTCTTTGTTGTTTATTAATTTCACGACTCAATTTGACCCAATCTTCATCGATATCCATAATTTCATACTCAAATCCAACACCATCTACTGTAACAGTGGCCGTTTGGCCTTTCAATTCTTCTAAAAGTCTAGACATTTCTTTATTTCCTTTCACTTGTTTTTCTAATCGTCTGATACGTCTGTTCAATCCTTTTATCTTCTTTTCTGAGCTTGCATAAAATATAACTATAAAAGGGATAAAAAGAATCCATATGGCTCCCATAAGAATACCTCCTCTTCTTTCAACTAAAAACATTGTAACACTTCTTTTTATTTTTGACAAGTATATTTGTCAAAAAATAAAAATATTTGTCAAAAATAAAAATATGATTGACAAGATCATTTGAGGTAAGAAATAAAAGGTCTGTATTTGCGCACCTTTTAGCCTTCCTTTTTCATTGACAAGATTTAGAAAAAATTTTTATAATGAAGAAAATACTACTAAGGAGAATCTACATGACGATTCGCTTAGCTCAACCAAATGATATTCCTGCTTTGCTTGGTCTCTTAGAACAGATTCTTTCCGTCCACCACCAAGTCCGTCCCGATATTTTCAAAGAAAGTGGCGGAAAATATAGTAAAGAAGAGTTAAAACAGTTAATGGCGCAAGAACATACACCGATTTTCGTCTACGAAAATGAAGATGGCCAGGTCCTAGGACATCTCTTCGTCACCATTAAAGAAGTCTCTGACAATCCTGTGCTTCATCCGATAAGAACCCTCTTCATCGAAGACTTGTGTGTCGATCAAGCAGCGCGTGGACAAAAGATCGGTGATCAACTTTATCAATTCGCTGTCAGCTATGCCAAGGAAATTGGCTGCTACAACCTGACTCTTAATGTCTGGAATGACAATGAAGGAGCCCTTCGCTTCTATCAAAGACAGGGCATGAAACCTCAAGAAACGGTCATGGAAACCATCTTGTAAAATGAATTTTAAAAACCGTTGATGAGTCATCAACGGTTTTTTCTATACACATTTTAACGTACTTCTGCGTCTACTTTTTCTTCGAGAGAAGCTTGGATTTTTTCCATGTAGCGTGCGACTTCTTCGTCCGTCAAGCTATCTTCAGGATTTTGGAAGGTCAAGCTGTAGGCCATAGACTTCATACCGATACCTAGTTTTTCACCGGAGAAGACGTCAAAGAGTTTGATATCTGTTAAGCGTTTCACGCCAGCAGCTTGAATCGCATCAACCACTTCTTGGTGGGTCACTTCTGCTTTGAGGAGAAGGGCGATATCACGGCTCACGGCTGGGAATTTAGTGATTTCCACAAAGGCTGCGGCTGGTTGAAGAGCTGCTTCAATAGCAGATAAGTTCAATTCTGCCACATAGGTTTCTGGGATATCATAAGCCTTAGCTGTTACAGGATGGACTTGTCCCAAGACCCCAATCACTTGGTCACCCAGTGAGATCAAGGCTGTCCGACCTGGGTGGAGACTCTTGATTTCAGAAGTTGCTGTATAAGTCACATCAAGACCCAAGCGAGCAAAGAGGGCTTCCAAGATTCCCTTAGCATAGAAGAAGTCAACTGGAACAGCTGCAGTTTGGAAGTCTTTTTCAGCAACTAAGCCAGTCAAAGCAAAGGCAAAGCTGTTGATTTCGTTTGGTAATTCTTCTTTTGGATTACCTGTCTGTTCAAAGACTTTTCCGATCTCGTAGAGGGCCAAATCTTTGTTCTTACGAGCGACGTTGTAAGCTACGGTATCCAAGATTCCTGAGATCATATTTTGACGGAGGACTGAACGATCCACAGTCATTGGCCACATGAGCTCTGTTAAGTTACTTGGCGCAGTTGTGAATTCCACGGCTTTTTCAGGAGTTGTCAGCGCATAAGTGATGATTTCAGTCAAGCCTGCTCCTTCAGCAATGGTCCGAACTTGACGACGCAATTTTTGAGTCGCTGTCAATTCACCGGCTGTCCCGTCATCTTTTGGAAGGGTTGCTGGTAATTTGTCATAACCATAAATTCGAGCAATTTCTTCAAAGAGGTCCGCTTCGATAGTGATGTCCCAACGGCGACGAGGAACGCTGACTGTGAAGCTTTCTGCATTTCCAGAAAGGCCAAAACCAAGACGACGGAAGACATCTTCGACATCCGCGTAGGAAAGCTCTGTCCCAAGGACACGGTTCACGTCTGCAAGAGTTGAAGAAACTTCCACATCAGAAGTATCCAACTGGCCTGCTGAAACGATGCCCTTACGCACGGTTGCACCAGCCAATTCAGCAATCATGCTCGCTGCCGCATCAAGGGCTTCATTGACGGTTGCCACATTGATCCCTTTTTCAAAACGTGAAGATGATTCAGAACGAAGGTTAAGGCGACCGCTAGTCTTACGGATCGATTTGCCATTGAAGACAGCTGCTTCAAGAACAACACGAGTAGATTTTTCAGAGATTTCTGTAGCTTCTCCACCCATGACACCTGCAAGGGCTACTGGTTTGTCAGCTACTGTAATCACGAGGTCACTTGTTTCCAACTCACGTTCTTCCCCATCCAAGGTCACCAATTTTTCGCCAGCACGCGCTTCACGGACACGAATGTCGCTTCCTTCAAAGGTATCCAAGTCAAAGGCATGCATGGGTTGACCAAAGTAGAGTAGGATATAGTTGGTCACGTCAACCACATTATTGATGGGACGGATACCTTCATTCATGAGGAGGTTTTGCAACCATTGTGGACTTGGTGCGATGATCACATCGTCCAAGACACGGGCTGCATAGTAAGGTGCCTTGTCTGTGTCGATGCTGACTGAAAGAGCATCTGCTGCAGCTTGGTCTGTTTCAGTCAACGTAAAGTCTTTGAAATTGACTGCCTTGTCATAGATGGCTGCTACTTCATGTGCTACCCCACGCATAGAAAGAGCGTCTGCACGGTTTGGAGTGATGGAAAGTTCGATGATTTCATCATCCAAGTCGAGGTAAGAGAAGACTTCTTCTCCTGGAACAGCATCTTCTGGCAAGATTTGGATGCCATCTGCGAATTCTTTTGGTACAACAGAGTCAGAAATCCCTAATTCACCAAGTGAACAGATCATCCCAAGGGATTCCAAGCCACGGATTTTCCCTTTTTTAATCTTGTAGTTGTCCGCAATGCGAGCTCCTGGAAGAGCCACCATGACCTTGATGCCTTCTCGCACATTTGGTGCTCCACAGACGATTTGACGCGCTTCTTCTTCACCCACATTAACTTGGCAGACATGAAGGTGTGTCTCTGGCACATCTTCACAAGACAAGACTTCACAGACGACAATTTTTGAGAGACCAGCAGCAGGTGATTCTACACCTTCTACTTCGATCCCGGTAGTTGACATTTTTTCAGCCAACTCTTCTGATGGCACATCAATGTCCACCAATTCTTTTAACCATTTATAACTAACTAACATATGTAAGATACCAAGGGCAAGGCTGAAATCTAGATGACTTTCCTAGATCTCTATCCACCCTCGTTTTGATCCTTTCATTTTGTGTTTTCCAGCTCGAGGCTAGCATAGGTAGGTCTCATAACCTCCCATTCTCTAGAATAGAAGTTTCTTGTTCCTTCTAGATCAATTTCTTTCTCAACAACCAGTCTGTATCCACGGTATCTCCGGTGATATACTGGTGTTCACTAAATCGTTCAAAACCAAAGCGGTAGTAAAAATCTTGCGCTTTAAAATTACGTTCCCAGACACCTAGCCAGGCCCATTCAAAGCCCCGGCTCTTGGCTTGATCCAGCGCAAAGCTAAACATTTCCTTACCTAAACCAGCCCCATGAAATTCCTTTTTGACATAGATCCGTTGGATCTCAAAGGACTTGTCCATCTCTACTGGCTCCGTCTGCGCTTGCCCCCAGTTGATCTTGAGAAAACCACAGATTTCTTGATCTTCATTGAGGACAAAATAGGTTTCGGATTCTGGATCTAGCAGATCCTTCTCAATTTGCTCCAAAGAGAGCACAGTAGAGAAGTAATCTTCCAAATCTTCTTCAACAATATAGGGACCAAAGGTATCCCGATAGGTTGCCACTTCTAGGTCACGTAAGGTCTCTAATTGATCGATTTTTACTCTAACTAACATGATTATTTAAACTGTTCTGAGAAGCGAACATCCCCTTGATAGAAGCCACGGATATCATTGATTCCGTAACGAAGCATGGCCACACGCTCTTGACCAAGTCCAAAGGCAAATCCTGAATAGATTGTTGGATCAATGCCACTCATCTCAAGGACGCGTGGGTGAACCATACCAGCTCCCATGATTTCAATCCAACCAGTTTTCTTACATACGTTACATCCCGCTCCACCACATTTGAAGCAAGAGACATCGACCTCAACAGATGGCTCTGTAAATGGGAAGTAAGAAGGACGCAGACGGATTTGGCGTTCTGCACCAAACATCTTTTGCACAATCAATTGAAGCGTTCCTTGAAGGTCGGCCATAGAAATGCTTTTCCCAACGACCAAGCCTTCGATTTGATGGAATTGGTGGCTGTGGGTCGCATCATCCGTATCCCGACGGAAAACCCGCCCTGGAGAGATCATCTTCAATGGTCCCTTGCTAAAGTCATGCGCATCCATAGCCCGCGCCTGTACAGGTGAGGTATGGGTCCGAAGCAAGATTTCTTCTGTGATATAGAAGGTATCCTGCATATCCCGCGCTGGGTGATCTTTAGGCAGATTCATCCGTTCAAAGTTATAGTAATCTTGCTCTACTTCAAAGCCGTCTACGACTTGATACCCCATCCCGATAAAGATATCTTCGATTTCTTCACTAGTTTGGGTCAAAATATGACGGTAACCACTAGCAACTGGACGACCTGGAAGGGTCACATCGATGCTTTCGCTCGCTAGTTTAGCTTGGACTTTCTTTTCTTCCAAGAGTTTGGCTGATTCTTCGAAGGCAGCCGTCAAGACATCACGGGCTTCATTGACGTGTTTTCCAATAACCGGACGCATCTCAGCAGAGACATCCTTCATCCCTTTAAGAATTTCCGTCAGAGATCCTTTTTTCCCAAGAACAGAGACCCGTAGTTCTTGCATCTCTTTTTCATTTTCAGCAGAGATCTGCTTCAAGGCTGCCAGCGTTTCTTCTCGAAGCGCTTTTAGTTGTTCTTCAATCGTTGACATATTTCCTCCATCATGGTCTTCACTCAGACATAGAAAAAACCACGCGCCACACCCATATTCGGAGCGTTGACACGCGGTACCATCCGTTTTTTATCTGTAAACCAGACCTTAATTTCTAAATCCTTGCGCAAGTGAATTCACTCAACTTCCATGCAAAGAGCTTTCAGTCACGGCTCTTCTCCCTGTCACACTTCCCTTGAGGTACTAGTCTTGCAGATTTCTATTCAATTACTATCTAGTTTATCAGATTTTTAGTTAAAAAACAAGTTAGATGAGACTAATTTCAATAGAAGAAGGAACAGGACGCAATGCATTATCTATTTGCCTGGTCTGCTTCATCTGCTTTCCTTTTCAATAGAAGAGTTGCTGCTTGGTTAAAACCATCACACCAGTTATACCATTTTGCTTCATACTCATCTTGAGGTAAGATACGATGTTTTAAATCCAAAACAGAGTCTATCTTTCTTTCCTCGCAAGCTTGCGCATAGAGAGCATACAAGGCATCGCCACCATCTCTATCAAACTCAGCAGAAATCGTATCCCGACCTGCCAATAAAGCTTGGTAAGCCCTGTGATGCCCGTCTGTAATCAAGAAGCGATTTCCAAATGTAAGAATACTAATTGGATCCATATTGATGATTTCAGCCGACTGATATATCATCTGGATATCTTGCAACTTCTTTTCAGATAAGTATAGCTGGGTCGGATGAAGATCTGTTAGCTTGACTTCCATTTCTTTCTCCTCAAAGGTCCCGATTAAAAGACCTATCAAAGCCAAATTCTCCTACCACTCTTGTGATTCGTTTCGCTTTTATTTAATGACTTGTCCAGCATCTTTCAAGACAGATTCTGGAATAGTAATGCCCAATTCATCTGCGACCTTTTTATTGATGACAGATTTTCCTTGGCTAAAGATTTCTACAGGTGTATCCGCTGGTTTTTGACCTTTCAAGATCTTCGCAGCCATTTTACCAGTTGCTACCCCAAGATCATGTTGGTCGACAACAACTGAAGCAAGGCCACCCGCTTCTACCATGGCTGTCGCACTTGGGAAGATTGGTTTTTTAGCATCTTTATTGGCTTCAACAACAGTTGAGAAGGCTGATGCGATGGTATTGTCGATTGGAACCCAGATAGCATCCACTTTACCTGACATAACCGATACTGTTGAAGCAATTTCGTTTGTAGAAGGAACTGAATACGGAACCACCTTGTAGCCTGCTTTTTCAGCCAATTTTGTAAATTCTTCTACTTGAGATTTTGAATTGTCTTCACTGGTTGAGTATAGAACCCCGATTGTTTTTACGTTTGGAGTCAACTCTTTGATCAATTTCAACTGTTGCTCAGTAGGATTGTGGTCAGATACCCCAGTGATATTGCCACCTGGTTTTTTCAAATCTTTGACCAAGTTTGCGCCGACTGGATCGGTGACAGCTCCCATGACAATTGGTTTGTCTTTGGTTGCACTGGCCAAACCTTGAGCAGATGGGGTTGCAATCCCAATCAAGACTTGGTTATCTTTGTCTACCAATTGTTTACTCATGGTTGCAACCTTGTTTTGATCCCCTTCTGCATTGAGGAAATCAATGTCCACTTTGTCTTTGTCATAACCTTCTTCAGCCAAACCATCTTGAATTCCCTTGTAGATCAAATCAAGCGAAGGGTGGCTGACCAACTGCAAGACCCCAACTTTAGCTTTTTCATTGCTACTTGCTGCCTTGTTGTCTTTGCCTGCTGTAGCTGAATAGATCGCTGTCCCAATGACTGCAGCTGCAATCAAACCAATAATTCCCATTAACCGTTTATTTTTCATCTTTAATACCTCTTCTATTTTTTCATTTTCTTCTAATTTTCATCCTCTAAAGAATGCGACGCCATCGTTTCTTCATATCTTTTCTCCCTTCTCATCTAAAACAAAAAACACGCCCACACATAGCAAAAGCTATGTGAGGACGTGTCATCGCGGTGCCACCTCACTTATGGGAAAAGGATAGTCTCCCCCCATATCTCTGTCTTGTCTAGCAACAAGTTGCACGATAAGGTGTGCCAACCGAATTTTTATTGTTTCAAATTCATCTCATCATTAGTCCAATTTCATAAACTGCCGCTACCCACTCTCAGCAACCGTGGGCTCTCTTGAAACTTTCATTTACTACTTTTCTAATTTCTTACATTTTAAAATTTTCTTTCAAAAATGTCAATACTTTTTCTGCATTTTTTTGAAAACGTTCGCATTTTCTCTTCATTTTCTATTGAACAGCTTCTAGCTTCTCTCTGGGATTTCCGCTCTAATTTTGATATAATTTACTAGAATAAACGCTAGAATGATGAGGAATCCCATGTCTTTTGATGGATTTTTTTTACACCATATGGTGCAAGAATTGAAGGCCGAACTCTTGAGTGGCCGCATTCAAAAAATTAACCAACCCTTCGAGCAAGAATTGGTGCTCCAAATCCGAGGCAATCGAAAAAACCAAAAACTCTTGCTCTCTGCCCATTCTGTCTTCGGACGGATCCAACGGACCCAGACCAACTTTGAAAATCCTGCCTTTCCCAATACCTTTATTATGGTTATGCGCAAATATCTTCAAGGCGCTGTCATTGAAGGGATTGAGCAAATGGAGAACGACCGGATTCTTGAAATCCGTGTCTCCAATAAAAACGAAATTGGAGATGCCATTTCTGTCAGCCTCATGATCGAAATCATGGGCAAGCACAGTAATATTATTCTCCTGGACCGCACCAGCAATAAAATCATCGAAGCCATTAAACATGTCGGTTTCTCACAAAATAGCTACCGGACCATTCTCCCTGGATCAACCTATGTAGCTCCTCCAAAAACCGACGCGGTCAATCCTTTTACAATTGGAGATGAAGCCCTTTTTGCCCTTCTTCACAAGGAAGAGTTAAGTCCAAAGAACCTTCAAAAATGTTTCCAAGGTTTGGGGCGAGATACGGCTCAAGAATTAGCCAAGCGACTTGAGACAGATGAAAAATTAAAAACCTTCCGTGCCTTTTTCCAAGCTCCAACTGAGCCTCGCCTAACGACCAAATCCTTCTCGGCTATCCCCTTTGCGGATGCGACTAGTCAAACCTTTGAGACACTTTCCGATCTGCTGGATGACTATTACCGAGACAAGGCTGAGCGCGATCGGGTGCAACAACAGGCCAGTGAATTGATCCGCAAGGTCGAAAACGATCTTGAAAAGAACCGGAAAAAATTAGCCAAGCAAGAAGCGGAGTTAGCGGCGACCGACAATGCGGAAGAATTCCGCCAAAAAGGAGAATTGCTGACCACCTTCCTCCATCAGGTCCCCAACGACCAAGACCAGGTTGTTTTGGATAATTACTATACAAATGAACCGATCACCATCCAACTTAACAAGGCCCTGACCCCCAATCAAAATGCCCAACGCTACTTTAAACGCTACCAGAAGTTAAAAGAAGCCGTCAAACATTTGACCATCCTCATTCAAGAAACCAAGGAAACCATTTCTTATCTTGAAACGGTTGAAACAGCCCTTTCTCAAGCGAGTCTGGCTGAGGTGGCAGAGATTCGAGAAGAGCTAATCCAGACCGGCTTTATCAAACGGCGCAACCGCGAAAAAATTCATAAACGGAAAAAACCAGAAAAATACCTGGCTAGTGATGGAAAAACCATCATTTTAGTGGGTCGCAATAATCTGCAAAACGATGAACTGACCTTTAAGATCGCTAAGAAAGATGAACTCTGGTTCCATGCCAAGGATATCCCGGGAAGCCACGTCGTCATTACAGGAAATCTCGATCCAACAGATGAAGTGAAAACCGACGCTGCAGAATTGGCCGCCTACTATTCCAAGGCCCGTCTCTCAAACTTGGTCCAAGTAGATATGATCGAAGCTAAGAAACTCAATAAACCAACTGGTGGAAAGCCTGGCTTTGTCACCTACACCGGCCAGAAGACTCTGCGGGTCACCCCAGAAGAAGAAAAAATCAAAGCCATGAAACTAACAGACTGATTTCAAAAATAAAAGGTTGAGCAACGCTCAACCTTTTAGAATGTAGACAAATTGTTCTACGTATGCTGAAAAAAATGAGGTCTACTTTTAGGATCATTCAACATATATTGAAACTTTCCGCCGTAAGAAAAGTGCTAGAAACAATCTTGTTTCTAGCACTCGGGAGTTTTGGGAGTAAAACAGTTCGGGGAACTGTTTTAGCCTAAGCCTAGAAATATAAAAGCGAAGGGGGCCAAAACTAATTGAACTCGGGCTGCGGATTGTGTCAAAACACAAGCTGCAATAGCAATAAATCCAAGACACAGTAGCTGATTGGATTCTTCTGTCGCTTTCCAAGCTCGGAAGAATACCTAATCAGCCTTGTGGGGGTAGGACGACGAAGCGTTCATAAATAATATTGCTTCTGTCCTACTCCCTATTTTGACTTTATCCGCAAACGCCCTCTGTATCTTAATTAGTCATGGAACTTCTTTGAAGTTCGCTGACGTCCGTTCTCACCTAAGAAAAGTTTCTTAAATAACATTATCTTCAATACGAAAGGTTGAGCTTCGCTCAAACTTTTTATTCTGCTTTATTAATGTCTTCTTTGACCTCATCAACATTGAATTTGGCAAAGAGGTACTGACGGTCTTGAACTGGGAAACGTTGATCCAGCTGATCGATGGCCCCCACCTCTACAATCCCTTCTGTGATGACAAAATCCATGACATGGCCACCAAAGGTGTGGTCATCTGAGATAAAGTGCAAATGATAACCAGCCACACTCACGCCATGGAAAATTTCGGGTGTCCAAAAACCGACAATAGTTCCAGTGACATTTTCCCGTGTATACTCTGGCTGATGGGTTGCAACCTCTGCAAACTTCATCTCTGGTGTGGATTTTGGAATCATACGGACATGCATCTTGGCAAAGTCGCCACGAATCTTAATGGAGCGGAAAAGATTTTCCCCATCATAATAAGACTCGATACGGGCTTCCAATTCCTCGTCCGTCATTTCAAAGCGTTGGCGGAAAATGACTTCTGCTTGGTGAGGAACAACTGCTGCATAAGGAACCTTGGCATCCGGAGAAACTTCGACTATTTCAGGATGATCCCCTGATCCCTTGGCCTGATATGCCTTACCATCTAATACGATCAACTCTCCATCAATAGAATCAAGCGTCCCAACTCCTAGATCTCCGTGTTCCAAGAGTTCTCCAATCGTAAATGAACCCCCGTACAGACCAGCCATTAGGGCACCTAAGGTATTGTATTGAAAAAGTTTCACTGGTTCCATGTTTTTCTCTCCTCATTCTATCTTCTACCAGTATACCACAAACTATTCCGAATCTTCACGATATGGTTTTGATTAGAGGCTATCATAGAGTGTTTGCATCTGCACATCGTCTGGTACGATCGCCAAATACTGATTAGCCACTTCACGCGCCTTAGACACATCTCCAGCCTCACGCAACAAATAAACATAGGCTTCGAGGAATTCTGGGTTGTCCTTTAAATCCTCATAGAGCTCTTGGTAGGCTGAGACGGCCTCTTCTGTTTTCTCCAAGGCAGCCAAAGCACGGGCAATGTTCCAACGGGTGACAACCGTTTCGACTTCTTCATTTTGCCAATCCAAGACTTGGTCAAAGCGTTCCTGTTCCAAATAAAGGGTGGTCAGGCGAAGAGCAATCTCTTCGAGATCATCTGCCACTTCTTTAGCCTCTAATAGATAAGCTTCTGCCTGTTCAGGCTGGTGAAGTTCATAAGAAAGCTGAGAAGCAAGGAGCTTCAATTGGGCATCAAAGGGATTCTTCTGGATCCCTTGTTTAGCAATCTTAAGTGCTTTTTCACGGTCATTTTCAGCCTGTAAAGCCAAGGCATAACCATACTCATAGCCCTCAAAATCAGGCGACAAGGTATCAATTTGTTTGTAGTAGATCAAGGCTTTTTGGAATTCTTCTTGGTCAGACAATAGGGTCGCTAATTCGTAAGCAATCTGGTCATCAAACTCAATCTCCAGAGCTTTCTCTAAGAAAGGAACAGCTGCTTCAAACTTACCAAGATTGGCATAGGCAAAACCAATTCGTTGATAGGTGGAAATTCCTGTTGCTTCCAAAATCTCCCGATTGTCCAACTGGGCATACTCTTGGATAGCCTCTTGGTAGCGTTCCAATTCCAGATCAATTTCAGCTAGCCCTAATTGAATGATCGGATCATCAGACAGACGGGCTGCTTCAACTAATTTTTCACGCGCCACATCTGCTAGGCCTTCCATCTGATAGAGATCAGCCTTAACCAAGAGACTGGCCACATACCAGTTAGAGTCTTGCTCAATTTCTTCTAAATAAGCAAAGGCCTCTTCCATTTGACCTTCCTCTGCAAGGATAGTTGCCAAACTTAGATACACTTCTGGATAGCTTTCTGCAATCTGTTCATAGATCTCCTTTGCCTGAGGGTAAAAACCGATACTTTCAAGATATTGACCTAAATCCAATAATTGTGCTTCACTATCTTCTAACAAAGCCTGTTGAAATTGAACTTCTGCCTCTTCTAGCTCTTGCCGATCGAGAGCCTCTACCATTTGTTGACTATGACTCACTGTGTGTTTCCTCTTCTACTTCATTATGTTCTTCATACAAGCCACTGACGACCTTATACCATTCAAAGATAGCTCCAATCACCACCTTAGCAGATGCATAGACTGGAATTCCAAGGAAAACTCCCCAGATTCCAAACATAGATCCTGACGTCAAGAGCACAAATAAAATGGTAATCGGATGGATATTTAACTGGCTTCCCAAAACCAACGGTGATACAAAACGTCCTTCAATGGTTTGCTCCACTGCAAATACAATCAAGACCTTGATAAACATCTCCGGTCCTGCTACCAAGCCCAATACTAAGGCAGGTAACATGGCTAAGAAACTACCCAAGTAAGGGATCAAATTCAAGATCCCCGCAGAGATCCCCAGTGTCACCGCATAGCGCAAGCCAATGATCTTAAAGAAGATGATGAACATAATGGCGACGACAATGGCTACCGTAATTTGCCCTCGAACGTAGTTGGAGAGTTGGGTGTTGACATCTGAGAGAACTTGTTCAGCCGATTTACGAATCTTAGTCGGTAAGAAGCGAACAATGTGGCCCTTTAAATTTTTTCCATCTCGAAGAAGATAAAAGACAATAAAAGGCATGATAATCAAGGCAACAATGACTTGCGAAGCCACCCCGATCAAGTTGCTGACCCAATTGACAGCCCGACCGGAGATCGAACTCGCCCAAGAAGTAATGTTTGCAGACAATTCCTTGGTGATCTCATCTAATTGGGGTTTGATATCTGAGGAGACGCGATTATCTAGAAAATCATCGATAGTTGCATTGGCCTTTTCCAAATAAGTTGGCAAGTTATGAAAGAAACTCACCACTTGTCGTTGGACGGATGGAATCACTACAGCTAGACCCCAAATTAAAAGCACTGCAATCAAGAAAAAGACGAAGGAAATCGCAAAAATCCGCTTGAGTCCTTTTCTTTCAAGAAAGTCAACAATAGGGTTAAGCAGGTAATAGAGTAAACCAGAGATAATGACAGGCAGCATGACTGCTCCGGCAAACTCAAAAATAGGAATAAAAATAAAGGTGATTTTACTCAAAACCAAAAGGTTCAAGCCCAACAGCAAGGTAACTAAAAATACGGTAATGGCCTTGTTGTCTAAAAACCATCTAAAAAACCAGGACAAACTAAACTGTTTTTCTTTATTATCCACAGAGAACTCCTTTTCATTTCAATCTGTTTCTATTTTAGCATTTTTTGAGCTTGAAGTTACGAAAAAACTAGCAAAATAAGAAAGAAAGGCCCTCCTCTTTTCAACTAGCAATTGCCTTCCAATAGGACCTTTGATATAATAAACCTAACAAATCATACGAGGTGACCTATGTCTCAAACCATTTATTTCGGTACCTATACCAAAAAAGAATCCAAAGGAATATACAAGGCACAATTTGACCCTCAAACAGGGACATTGAACCATCTGGAACTAGTGGCAGCTGAGCCCAATCCAACCTATATCGCCTTTTCTGAAAAAGGCAACCTCTATAGCGTCGGAGCTGAAGAGGGAAAAGGAGGAATCGCAAGTTTTACAGCTGATTTTCAGCCGCTCAATCACGTCGTTGAAGAGGGAGCACCACTCTGCTATGTCTCTGTCGATGACAAGCGTCAACTGGTCTATGGAGCCAACTATCACAAAGGCCAAGTTCTCGTATATCAGCTAGAGGCAGATGGACGTTTGTCCTTTGTCGATCAAGACACCCACCAAGGAAGTGGTCCTCATGCCAATCAAGCAAGTCCACATACCCACTATGCAGACCTTACACCAGATCAGTACCTGATCACGTGTGACCTAGGAACAGACAGTTTGCATGTCTATGATGTCAGTGAGCAAGGAAACCTAACCCTGATCAATCAGTACCAAACAGTTCCAGGGGCAGGACCTCGTCACCTGGTCTTTCATCCTCACTATAAGACTGCTTATCTCATTAATGAGTTAAATGCTACAATCGATGTACTCTTTTATGATGGTATGGGTGAATTCGAACACTTCCAAACTGTTTCCACACTTCCATCAGACTACGATGGTCAAAAATGGGCTTCTGCGATCAAGCTCTCAGCTGATGGAAAATTCCTCTATGCATCTAACCGTGCTCACAATTCCATCGCTGTCTTCAAAGTTGTGGCTGATGGTAGCCTAGAACTCATTGAAATTGTTCCAACTCAAGGACTCAATCCACGTGATTTCACACTTAGTCCTGATCAAAACTATTTGATCGCAGCCCATCAAGATTCACCTAATGCCACTGTCTTCAAACGAGATTCTGCTAGCGGAAAATTGACCCTTCTATCCGACGACTTCTATGTTCCAGAGGCCGTTTGTACGGTTTTTCATTAAGTCGTTTTAGTTGTCAAACCTCTAAAAAAATGATTAAATAGATGAGAAAAAGGCGTGAGCCTGACTTCACAACTTATATTTTAGGAGACCCTAACATGAATCCATTGGACTTATTTAACCAAGTTAAAGAAATGATCGAAAAGAAAGATTTCGACGCTGCAAAGAAATTTGTTGATGACAACAAAGACAACCTCGGTGACTACCTTGAACAAGCCAAAGGGCTTGTATCTGGAAATGAAATGGTCAGCGGTGCCTTGGACAAAATCAAAGGCTTGTTCTAATAAGACGATTCCTCAACTATCTAGTTGAGGAATTTTTGTTTACCCCAATCGCAAAAAAAGATCCTTGAGAAAACTCAAGGATCTTCCTAGTCTAGTAAACTAGATTATTTTTTCAAGTTGTAGAATGATTTCAATCCACGGTATTCAGCTACTTCACCAAGTTGATCTTCGATGCGAAGCAATTGGTTGTATTTAGCGATACGGTCTGTACGTGAAAGTGAACCAGTCTTGATTTGTCCAGCGTTTGTTGCAACTGCGATGTCAGCGATTGTTGAATCTTCAGTTTCACCTGAACGGTGTGATACAACGGCAGTGTAACCAGCTTCTTTCGCCATTTCGATAGCGTCGAATGTTTCAGTAAGAGTACCGATTTGGTTAACTTTGATAAGGATTGAGTTAGCACATTTTTCTTCGATACCACGTGAAAGGTAGTCAGTGTTTGTTACGAAGAAGTCGTCACCAACCAATTGAACTTTACCACCAAGACGTTCAGTAAGAGCTTTCCAACCGTCCCAGTCGTTTTCGTCCATACCATCTTCGATAGTGATGATTGGGTATTTGTTTACCAATTCTTCAAGGTAGTCGATTTGTTCAGCAGCAGTGCGGACAGCAGCTCCTTCACCTTCGAATTTAGTGTAATCGTAAACTTTGCGTTCTTTATCGTAGAATTCTGATGATGCACAGTCAAATCCGATAAATACGTCTTTACCTGGAACATAACCAGCAGCTTCGATAGCAGCGATGATAGTTTCTACACCATCTTCAGTTCCGTCGAAACGAGGAGCAAATCCACCTTCGTCACCAACGGCTGTTTCAAGACCACGACCTTTAAGGATTTTCTTAAGTGCGTGGAAGATTTCAGCACCCCAACGAAGAGCTTCTTTGAATGTAGGTGCACCAGCAGGTACGATCATGAATTCTTGGAAAGCGATTGGAGCATCTGAGTGAGATCCACCATTGATGATGTTCATCATTGGAGTTGGAAGGACTTTAGTGTTGAATCCACCAAGGTAGCTGTAAAGTGGGATTTCAAGGTAGTCAGCAGCAGCACGAGCTACAGCGATAGACACACCAAGGATTGCGTTTGCTCCCAATTTACCTTTGTTAGGAGTACCGTCAAGAGCGATCATAGCACGGTCGATAGCTTGTTGATCACGTACATCATAGCCGATGATAGCTTCAGCAATAATGTTGTTTACGTTGTCAACAGCTTTTTGAGTACCAAGACCACCGTAACGAGATTTGTCACCGTCACGAAGTTCAACTGCTTCGTGTTCACCAGTAGAAGCTCCTGATGGAACCATACCACGTCCATGAGCACCTGATTCAGTATAAACTTCTACTTCAAGTGTTGGGTTACCGCGTGAGTCTAGGACTTCGCGAGCGTAAACATCAGTAATAATTGACATTTCTTACTCTCCTTATTGAGTTATATTTTTTACTCCTCTATCATATCGTAATTAGGCTATTTTTTCAAGAAAAAACAAGGAAATCTACGAAAATTGAGAAGTTTTTAACAAGAAAACGGTTCCACTGTCTTATTTTCTGCCATTTCCCCTTCTTATTTAATTTTTTAGCATTCTTCTACTCTTCTGCTACGCTTTATGCTATACTAAACTTATGACAGATATTAATAAAACGATTTTAGAAAAAGCTGCTGGTCCTACTCGGTTCAATCCTGATGAACAGCGTCGATTTTTGGAGACATATGAGGAGCGTGTGATTGCATCATGTACCTTGGAGGAGGCAAGGGACAATCTCTATTTGGAGCACTATTCTTCAATTCTTACGAACATTTCAGAACGCTTTGAACCTGTATTGGTCAAGATTTCGCCTGCCTTGGATGAAAGCAGCCAACTTCAATATTTGAAAAAACAAAGGATCTTGGTCTTGTGGCAAGCATTGTTTCAGATGACTGTCGCCACTCTCCCTTTGGTCTCATCATCCATACTGATCATCCATCTGGAATTTCTCCAACCGATATCAGCCTCCAGTATCCAAATTTGTTTGAAAAGAAAGAAGAGAGCACAGCACCTGAAAAAAATCATTTTGGAAACGCCTCTTTAACTAAAGAAAGAACCAATTGAAAAGGAATTTCCTTTTCAATTGGTTCTTTTGTTTGCTTTCATTTTTAAGAGGTTCCCAATATTTCGGGCACAGGAAATCAGATTTTTTTCAGCATGAGTGAGTGCATCTGCCACCTTACAAGGACCTGGCACAATAGAGAAGGCAGCCTCAATATGATGACTTGGGAATGCTGGCAAATCGTCCGCTAAGCTACCACAAATAGCAAGCACTGGGATCTTATCTGATGTTCGTTTGGCTACCCCGACAGGAGCTTTTCCCGACAGAGATTGGAGGTCCATCCTACCTTCTCCCACGACGACCAGATCCGCTTTTTGAACCTTACGATCGAAGTCGATTAGATCCAAACTTTTCTCAATTCCTGAGGAAATCTGACCTCCCGCAAAAGCGACCAAGCCTGCTGCCATGCCACCTCCAGCTCCGGCGCCAGCCATAGATAATATTCGTGGATCAACTAGCTGATAAAAATCCTCCATAGCTTGATCAACTGCTGGAAACAGAAGGGAATTCAATCCCTTTTGCCCGCCAAAGATATAGGTTGCTCCTTGACTGCCACAGAGAGGATTGGTGACATCCGTTAAGACCAGGAGCTCGATGTCTTGTAAAGCATTTGGAACCGCACTGGTATCTATTCTATCCACACGATCGAGTGAAGCACCAACTGGACGAAGCAGATGACCTTGGTCATCATAGAAGGCTACCCCTAGTCCGGCTGCCATCCCAATCCCACCATCATTGGTCGCTGAACCACCAATTCCCACACAAATCGTTTTAACCCCTCGGTCAACCAATTGCAAAATCAGTTCACCAATTCCTCGTGTCTCTAGTTCTAGTGGATTGCGTTTTTCAGCTGGGATAGAGCCTAAGCCAACAAGAGAGGCCATCTCAAAAAATGCCATCTCATCTTTTTGGTAATAAGCCATTGAAACAGGCTTCCCAAATGGTCCTGTTACCTGAGTATGCTTCTTGGTTAAATTCAGAACGCCAGCAAGTGTATCCATGGTTCCTTCGCCACCATCCCCTATGGGAAGGAGGTCAAAAGTTGCATCTGGTAGAGCCTCTTGAAATCCTTTTTTTAAGGCTTCTGCTACTTGTTTGGCGGATAAGGATTCTTTAAAAGAATCCGGTGCTAGTAGGATATGCATGCTGTTTCCTTTCTATGCTGGTCTAGAATTTCAAGAACAAGGCTTAGATCGCTCGTTTCAATACGGTATGGAGCTCGTTCGGCTACGATTGGCTTTGCCATAAAGGCAATCCCGATTCCGGCTGTTTCAATCATGGGAAGATCATTGGCACCATCTCCCATAGCAATCGTCTGACTTCGTGGAATATGATTTTCTCTCGCCCATGTCAGGAGGTTGTCTTTTTTTCTTTCAGGGGTCACAATCTCTCCGAGCACTTTCCCTGTCAGACGGCCATCAAAAGTCTGCAAACGATTAGCACGAACCAGATCAATTCCTAAAGACCTCGCGATAGGATCGATGACTTCATGAAATCCCCCTGAAACAAGGCCAACCTTGTAACCTCTTTGATGAAGTTCCGTGATTAAGGTCTTAGCTCCCGGTGTAACGTCCATCTGCTCTATAATTTTCGGAAAGATAGATGTCTCCAAACCTTTCAATAAAGCGACACGCGCCTGTAAAGATGCTGCAAAATCCAGCTCTCCATTCATTGCTTGTGCTGTTATCTCTGCTACTTTTTCTCCCACGCCAGCTTCTTGAGCTAGTAGATCAATCCCTTCCTGTCGGATCAAGGTTCCATCTACATCCATAACGAGGAGACCGGTTACTTCTTTCATCGCTTTCCTTTCTTATTTCTCCCTTACTATACAAAAATAGGGTTTAAATTTCAAGTTTCAATGATCATTTGAAGATAAAAAAACGACCTCCTAAGAAGTCGTTTTTTTGTTATTAGAAGCGAATTTGCTCCCGAGTTTTTTCATACGAAGTAACAAAGCGATCGGTCACTCCAGCTTCTACCATCTCCAAAGCATCTGAGATGACTTTGAAGGAAGCCGCATAGTCATATTCTCTTTCGAAAATATAAAGGGATTCATCAAAAGCTGCTTGCACATGATCATCAAATGAACGGTAACGGTTTGAGTATTGCAACAACTGCTCAGTTAAAGTAGCATTTTGTACAATTCGATAAGTCGCTTCTTCCAATTCATTCATATCATTTGTCAAAATATCTAACAAACGATTGGTTGATTCGATGTTGATTTTATCCCCTTCCAACTCATCCATCAAAGCCTCTGTATTGTTGCTTGCTGTGAAGAATAATTCCAAGAATTCTTGAGGGATTCCTGGCAAGTTTCGCTTGTCCATATAGCGTTTAATGGCATGCAAACGGTTGGCATAGATATTGACTTTTTGGCGAGCATTGGCATCGTCTTTTTCAATTTTTGAAAGGGAATCACTTAAGCTGATTTGCTCATCTTCGATTTCTTTCAAGCGAGCCTCAATAGCTTCTAACTCTTCTTCTACGATAGAATAAGCTTTTTGTGTTTCAGATGAATCTTTCAAAGCATCTTCTACCACATTTTCTTGTGAAGATAGCTCAGCTTCTAACTCTTTTAATTGTTGACTGAAAGCTTCATTCAAGACAAATGTTTTACCAAGGCGTTCCACTTCTGCTGCAAGGTTGCTATTGTTATCTTTTGCGTGTTTCAAATAGCCAGGCAGTTGTTTCACTAACTTCTTCACGACTTTTTGTGATTCGATTTCACGAGTAAAGATGTGATACAATGCATCGATTTCCTCTTGAATTTGCTCATTTTCGTAAATAGCATTGTCCAATTCAAGCGCGGATACATTTGCCATATTGTTCTTCAAGGAAGCATGCAACTGTTGGAAACGAGATTCAATATCTGTTTCAGTGAAGTGGTAGCCAGATTCCAAAAGCTTGCGGTAGCCACTTTCCAAATCCTCTAATTGGTCTGGAAGTTTTGACTGAAGAGCAGTGACAATTTCTGGCACTCGCTCAACAATTTGTTTTAAGGCCACAATATGATTCTCAGCTGTATCAAGGATTTCAGCCGCTTCAACAGGGTCACCTGAAGAATTCAAGGTGACAAATTGTGAAAACTCAGATTGAATATTCCCAATTTGCTTTTCAATTTCAGGAAGCGCACTGCCATAACGCTCTGGATCTGAAGTGACTTCTTTTTGAAGTTCTTCAAACATATCTAAGGCATGAACCACACGTCCGCTATTTTTTTGTTCTTGCTCTTCAAGATCTGATAGGGCTTGGCGAATCGCTTTGATATCTTCGTCGATCAACTGGATCTGACTTTCGATATTGTCAATAGCTTGTTTAGCCTTCATGAAACGGAAAGAATTATTGTAGCCTTCCGCCTCAAACAGATTGTTTTCAATATCAGCAAATGAATTTAAGGATAAATCTACCCATTTTTGATTCCATTCACGAAATGCAACTTGACTTTGACCAATCAAATGCATGTTTTTTACGGCCTCAACTTCATCGTTGACCGGAAGGTTATATAACTTTTCTTTTCGTTCTTCCAGCGCTGCCAGTAAGGCCTCGTTTCGTTTTCTCAAAATGACTGCAACCACATATCCTACAATCAAGATAAGGGCGACAATAAAGATGAGAACAATTAGTCCACTAGACATATAAAAACTCCTTCATCGTATTACTTGAACGTAATCCTAGTAATTATACCATAAAATATCCATTAATGGGAAGCGTTCGTTGAATTTTATACATCGAGTGTACTATATTCAGCGTTTTCTTCGATAAATTCCCGACGTGGTTCCACGCGGTCCCCCATCAACATATCAAATATCTTATCTGCTTCCGCAGCATCGTCTACTGATACCCGTGCCATCAAGCGGTGTTCGGGGTTCATGGTTGTTTCCCATAATTGGTGATCATCCATTTCCCCAAGACCTTTGTAGCGTTGAATGGTTGGTTTTGAGCGACCTTCTGAATAGCGTTCCAAGGCTGCAGCTAATTCTGCTTCTTGGTTGGCACCAGGTTGGATATATTCTTTGATCTCACTACCGACTTTGACCCCATAGATTGGTGGTTGCGCAATATAAACATATCCCGCTTCCAAGACTGGTTTCATATAGCGATAGATCAAGGTCAATAGAAGGGTTCGGATATGAGCGCCATCGACATCGGCATCGGTCATGATGACTAATTTTTGATAACGCGCTTTTGTAACATCAAATTCTGCACCAAATCCAGTTCCCATTGCTGTAAATAGGCTACGAATTTCTTCATTGGCTAGAATTTTGTCCATACTTGCTTTTTCAACGTTCAAGATCTTACCACGAATTGGGAGAATCGCTTGAAATTCCCGATTCCGACCGGATTTTGCAGATCCTCCGGCTGAATCCCCTTCGACGATAAAGAGTTCTGTTTCTTGTGGATTATTTGAAGAGCAATCTGCCAATTTACCAGGTAGGTTGGAAATCTCAAGCCCTGATTTCTTACGGGTCACCTCACGTGCTCGCTTAGCAGCCACTCGAGCTTTCGCCGCTAAAATCCCTTTTTCGACGATTTTCTTAGCAATTTGCGGATTTTCCAAAAGGAAATCAGAAAAGGCGTCACTAAAGAGTCGATTGGTAATTTTGACAACTTCTGAATTTCCAAGTTTGGTTTTGGTTTGTCCTTCAAACTGTGGATTAGGATGTTTAACCGAGATAACTGCTGTTAAGCCTTCTCGAACATCTTCCCCAGTTAGATTGTCTTCGTTTTCTTTTAAGAGCTTATTTTCTTAGCATAATCATTGATCACACGAGTGAGAGCTGTACGGAAGCCCTGTTCATGCGTCCCACCTTCATGGGTATGAATGTTATTCGCAAAACTCATGACCGTTTCATGGTAGCCTGTGGTATATTGCATAGCTACTTCAACTGTAATATCATCCATTTCACCATCTGTGTAGATTGGTTTTTCAAAGATGACATCCTTGTTTTCATTGATGTATTCGACGTAACTAGAGATCCCACCTTCGTAGTGGTAATGCTTTTCTTGCTCCAGGCCTTCTCGCTTATCCGTCAAAGAAATACGCAAGCCACGATTCAAAAAGGCTAGTTCTTGAATCCGTTTATTTAATTTTTCAAAATCATACTCAGTGGTTTCCGTGAAGATTTCTGGGTCTGGAATAAAGTGAACAGTTGTCCCTGTCCGATCTGTCTCCCCGATAACTTTCAAATCATCCACAACGTGTCCACGTCGATACTCTTGGTAATGGATACTACCATTTTTATAGACGCGAACATCGAGGGATGTAGAGAGGGCATTCACAACGGATGACCCGACCCCGTGAAGACCACCAGAAACCTTGTAACCGCCTCCGCCGAATTTTCCTCCGGCGTGAAGCACGGTAAAGACAGTTTCAACGGCAGGTCGACCTGTCTTTTCTTGGATATCCACGGGGATCCCACGACCATCATCGACAACCGTGATAGAATTATCTGCTTCAATGAAAACTTCAATATGGCTAGCAAAACCGGCTAAGGCTTCGTCAATCGAGTTATCTACGATTTCCCAGACCAGATGATGAAGACCTTCTTTTGAGGTAGATCCAATATACATCCCCGGACGCATCCGAACGGCCTCTAGTCCTTCCAAGACCTGAATCTGACTGGCATCATATTCTTGTGCTTGATTTTCTTGCTGTTTATCCTCTGTCATAATTTCCCTTTTCTATTCAAATATAAACTGGTGTATGTGTGGCATGGAATCAAATAAATAGGTCGAAAGCCCTGCAGCCTCCCCAGCTTCTATATCGATCGGACGATCTCCGATGACCAAACCATCTTGAATGCCATATTTTTCCTTCAAATAAAGCATAGAGGCTGGATCTGGTTTTCGAGGAAATCCCTCGTCTGCTGTTACAATCTCCGTAAAGAAGGGGGCAATGCCTGTCTGTTCAATAAGGGTCAGAACTTGGCGATCCCGATGAGATACCAAAAAATGGCGTCCTCCATGTGCTTGTATCTCTTCTAGTAACTCTTTTGCCCCCTCAAATAAGACCGGCTCTTGCAAGCCCAAGGCTTCTTTTTTCTTGTATTCCGTACGAAAATTGGAAATATGAGGTGCAAAAGTTTGAATTGCATCCTGTGTTGAGATTTTTAATGCCGCATAAACAGAATCATGATCGGCTTGGATGTGAAAGTCCTTCAATGTCGCTACAAAGGCATTTGTGGACGTTTCGTAATTATCCAATAGCGTCCCACCAAGATCCCATATAAAATCATGATAATTCATAGTCAATATTATACCACAAATGGACAAAAAAATAAGCTAAAACCCACATTTAGGGGGGATTTTAGCCATTTTTTACGGTCATTTCATTTTAAATTAAAGAGAAGTCATTTTCCGTCATAGAATGTGATCTTTCACCAGAAAAAACGGTGTCAAAAAGAGCTCTTTTAAGCATCCCCAAAGACGTCTTGATAGAGCATTCCTTTACGAAGGCTTTGGGCATCTCCTCCAAATTGCTCTACCAAAGCATAGGCTAAGGCAAGAGCAGTTGAAGGACCTCGACTGGTCAGGAGATTACCGTCTTTCACCACTGTTTCTTTCTGATAGTGGCCGTCTTGAATCTCTTCTTCAAAACCATCGTAACACGTATAGTTTTTTTCTTTTAAGAGGCCGGCACGCGCCAAGACAATTGGTGCTGCACAAATCGCAGAGATGATTTTTCCCTTACTACTTTCTTCTTGAAGGGCTGCAATCAATTCCGGATTATCCCGCAAATTTGCGGCTCCTGGCATCCCACCTGGTAAGAAGATTCCATCATAATCTGACAGGTCTCCATTCCAGAGGCGATCTACTTCCACAGTGATCTGATGAGACCCTGTTACCGTTTCTCCCATACCAATGAGGTCACAGTCGATACCAGCTCGTCTCAAAACATCGACAATGGTCAAAGCTTCAATTTCTTCAAAACCGTTTGCTAAAATAGTTGCTACTTTTTTCATCTAGATTCCTTCTTTCTATTGCTCCCTCTTAAGGACAACTTTTTTACGGATTGGCACCCCTTCCTCTGGCTCTTTCTTTTTGCTACTATGATTGTAAATGGAGAGAACCAGTCCAATACCAATTAGATTACTAATAATAGACGATCCACCTTGTGAGATAAAGGGGAGGGGAATCCCAGTCAAGGGGAGAAGACCTGTCACTGCTCCGACATTTTCAAAAATATGAAAGACCAGCATCATAATAAATCCAATAGAAATATAGGTATAAAACTGGTTATTGGACTGGAGGGTGATTTTTAAAATTCGATAAATCAAAAAAACGTATAAAATCAGAAGCACAAGTGAGCCAACAAAACCAAAATCTTCTGCTATTACTGTAAAAATCATATCACTTTCCCGCACAGGAACTAATAAATTGGAAACATTAAATCCCTGGCCTGACACGCCCCCACTAGCGATGGCTAACTGTCCTTGCGCTTGCTGGTAGGTTGTCGTTTGTGCGTAATCAAAAGGATTTAACCAAGCCAAAATCCGATTGATTTGGTAGGTTGGCATTCTTAATTGCTGGTGAAGAAAAGCACGACCTCCTTCTGATAAAAAGAGGAAGAGAAAGCCAGCAAGGCCTCCAACAATGAACAAGACCACTGGTAAAATGATTTTCCAAGAAACTCCTGAAATCAGGACTAAGCCAGCAAAGATCGCCAAAAATACTAAGGCTGTTCCCAAATCCTGTTGGAGAGCCAATAAGGCAAAGACAGGTATCGTATAGATCGTCAACTCTAGAATCAAAAGCCAATCTTGTCGCAACCAGCGCTCACGCCCCTTATTTCTTTGTAAAAATCTGACAATGGAGCGTGACAGCATTAGAATGAAAGGAATTTTCATAAATTCTGAAGGCTGAAATAAGGTGATGTTTCCATAAGCCACCCAGTTTTTAGCTCCTGTTGAAGCTACCAAGTTTGGATTATAAAAGATAAGAGGAAGGACCATCAAGATCAAGCCAAGTAGGTAAAGAAAGGGAGTGATTTTCCATAGAAATTTCGTGCTAAATATCGTGACAATCAAGCAAACAACACACCCCATACCAATCCAAGCCAATTGTTGTCCCAAAAAAGACCAGACCATTTGGGGATAGTCATGAGAAACTGCTACATAAACAGATAAAATCCCAATCATGAGAAGGGTGAGAACAATCCCAATGATCGAATAATCCAGGTGGATATCCCAAAAATGATTTTTCTTCATTCACATTCCTTTCTGTTAGAATGGTAAATAATTTAGTAGAATAGCATCTGTAGAATTAAGCTAGATCCGGCTACACAAAACCAAGCAATCAAACCTACCAGAAGGGGGGCTGCTCCTGCTGCACGGAACTGTTTCCAAGAAACCTTGCTTCCGATCCCGACTAAGGCCATGGCCATAAAGAGGTGAGAAAGGTCCTTTAGGTAAGGAAGAACCACTTTAGGTACCAAGCCGATAGATGAAAGGATAGAAGCCACAATAAACCAGATGATGAACCAAGGAATAATTTTTTTAACATTCCTTTGTTTCTTCCTTGTTGTTTACTCCGATACCATTTTAAACCGATCAAGCCCAAACAGACCGGTACAATCATAAGAGCTCGTGTTAACTTAACAATTGTAGCCATTTCACCCGCCGCTTTACTGTAGGAAAACGCTGCTGCTACAACAGATGACGTATCGTTAATGGCTGTTCCTGACCAGAGGCCAAATTGAAAATTAGACATATGCCATATATGCCCTAATACTGGAAAGATAAAGACAGCCAAAATGTTGAAGAAGAAGATGGTTGACATAGATAAGGCAATTTCCTCTTCGTCTGCTTCAATGATCGGCGCAGCTGCTGCGATAGCAGATCCACCACAAATAGCTGTTCCAAACCCAATTAAGGTCCGTAGATGAGATTTCAGATGGAAGACTTTCCCAAAGATAATCGCTGCTAGAAAGGCAACTGTTATAGTTGGCAGACTAATCTTCAAAGAAGACAAGCCTGTAGAGGCAACCGTCGCAATCGGCAAGCTAAAGCCCATAAAGATAATCGAATACTGCAATAATTTCTTACCGGACCAGTTCAGTCCTGGTCGTGAATTCTCAGGTAAGTCAATCAATTCATTGAGTAAAATTCCTAAGATCAAGGCAAAAACACTTGATCCAATGATGGGAAACAAATTCCCTAAAAACATAGCACAAAGAGCAAATCCTGCAGCTATAGCAATTCCTAAACTTTTTGTTTTCATTTTTCTGTATTCCTTTCAAAAAAGTGCCGGGCTTGATCCACCAGCTTGCCCCTCAGAGTTGTCTGAAGAGGCAAAACTTGTTTCAGCCCATCTAAAATTTGTTTTCCATATCGTTTGGTCACCACCCGCTGGTCCAATAAGAGGACCAAAGATTCCTGGTCTTGAAAACGGCTGGTTCTCCCAATAGCCTGTTTTAATCTTAAAATCGCGACCGGAAGGCTATAGTCATAAAAGGGGTTTTTCCCCTGTTCTCTGAGTTGGGTATTCAGTTTTTGAACCATGTAATCTTTGGGGTTATCAAAAGGAAGGCGCGTGATGATTTGAATCACTTCTTTTTGTTGGGAAAAATCGACTCCCTCCCAGAAGCTTCCTGTTCCCAATAAAATAGAGCTTTCTCCTCTGTCAAATCGTCGCTTAATATTAGCTGCATCTCCATTTCGATACTGGGCCAAATGAGGAAACTTCAAGGCGTTTGACGTCTCCAGTAACAATTCTTTTGAGGTAAACAAAAGAAAAATTGGTTTTCTTAGAGGAAGAAGTTCATCGATGAGCTGACAAATCTCTCCTGCATACTCTACGGAAGATAAAGAAACGACATCTGGGAAATCTATCGGCACCAACAATTCCTGGTGTTGTTTGACTGTTATTGGCACCCGGTAGATTTGCTGCTCTTGGTATCCTAAAAGAGCAGGTAAATGCACTTTTTTACTAATAGCGATCGTCGCTGATACAAAGAGCACGGGCACCTCTTCAGGCACAAACTCCTTAAAGGATAGTAAGTCCTCAACTCCACCATGGAGACGAAGAATCTGGTGGCTTTCAACCACTTCTTTGTCCATCCAAAAGGTTTGGTAGCGCTCATCAAACAATTCCCTTAGATTCTCTAGAGATTCGTTTTTTAATTCCGATACATCCTGTCGAATTTTTGCCACCGTTTGATCTGATAAGATCGCTGCTTTTCCTTGTAGGACTTCTTTTGAGCAGGCATTTAGTTCAAATTGAATACTCTCCAGCAAACGTCGCTGCAGAAGATCTTTCTCCTCTTCGATGACGTGTTGCAAGCTTAGAAGAAGAGTTTGCAAGTTTTCTTCTCTTTGTGAAAATTGCTCTAAAGCAAAGAAGAGTTTTTGCGCTTCATCCACTACCAGAACAGATTCTTGAAGTAGACTCTTATCATCTTCTAGACGGGTTAACAGATAGGCATGATTGGTCAGAATCACCCGGCTGGTTTTCACTTTTTCCTGGCCGAGACGCCAAAAATCTTCCTGATAAAAAAGGGAACGCTTCGACAATTGGCCATCGTGGCATATCTCAGAAACAAAATGAAGATGACGATAGAGTTGGCCAATTTCACTGAACTCTCCTGTTTCTGTCATCGTCAGCCAAACCAAGAGTTGCATTTTAAAACGTCGAATCATCCCATTATCTGACTCACTCTGTAAGGCTTCATAAAATTTATCGAGTTGGATGTAATCCTTGGGACTTTTCAGGCTATGAAAGGGAATTTGGAAAAGATCTTGGATAGTCTTTCCTTCTTTCTTCATAATTTGATCCTGAAGAATTTTAGTCGGAACACTAACAAGAATGCGCTTGGAGGTTTTAGCCAAAAGCGTTAATAGATAGGCATAGGTCTTCCCAATACCCGTTGGCGCTTCGATAAAACTTGGAAGTGGCTGTTGCAAACTGTCCTCGATATAGGCAACAAATTCTCTCTGCTCCGGATAAGCATCCATTCCCAACAGCTGCATATTGAGTTCAAACTGTTCAGACAAATGACGACTTTCTAAGAACTGCTGTGGCTTTCGCAGGTAGAGTCCATGAACTTCTACTAAATGAGCTGGTAAAAAAAGACTACTGTCTTCAAACGCATCTTCTATTAAGAGTCGTGATTCATATATCAAACAATCTGCCATCGAAAGAAGTTTTTCGATCAATCCTCTTGGTAAGCTCGCAATTTTTTCTCTCAATTTCAACAGCAGCTGGGCTGTTGCCATAGCATCCGCTAAACCAGAGTGAGCATGATGCAACTCAATTTCCAACTCAGCCGCAAGAGCTCCTAAATTGTAGCGTTCTAAAGTCGGATAGAAAATTTGAGACAATTCAACCGTATCAATTCGAGGAGTCGTTAGTTCGAATCCTTCCCAAAAGAGGGCCTCTGCCAATAAATTCGCATCAAATTTGACATTATGGGCCACAAAGACGGCATCTTCTATTAATTCAAAAATTTCTTTTGCCACTTGTGCAAACTCTGGAGCTTTTCGTAAGCGAGCATCTGTCAGGCCAGTCAATTGTTTGATATGCTCATCCAATCGCTCATGGGGATTCACATCCGTCTCATAGGATTGCGTAATCCTTCCATCTTCGATGATGACAATCCCAACCTGAATGATCTTTGCATTACTTCCAGCACTGGTCGCTTCCAGATCCACAATGGCATATTTCCGTTTCTGTCTTGTCATAATACTTAAAATTATATCACGTTTGAGCAAGCTCTGCAGATTTTTTTCTCCTTTGAGGCTGACTTAAATCCAGTTATTTTCTTCGCAATTTGATACACTATTCTAGAAAGGAGTCCTTATGAAAATCTATCGTACCGTTAATCCTGTAGCTTATGAAAACACCTACTACCTTGAAAATGGACACTCCCTCATTCTTGTCGATCCAGGTAGCGACTGGGCAACCATTCAAAAACAAATTGATCGTATCGGTAAACCAATCGTAGCAATTCTTTTAACCCATACGCATTACGATCACATTATGAGTCTTGAAAAGGTTCGTCAGACCTATCATTTCCCACCTGTTTATGTCCATTCAGCAGAAGCCAGTTGGTTGTCTTCTCCTGTCGATAATTTATCTGGTTTGGATCGGCATGCGGATTTAGAAGATGTTGTATGTAAGGAGGCAGACTTCCTTTATGACATTCGCTCTGATTACCAAATAGCCGATTTCCACTTTTATGTTCTGGAGACACCAGGCCACTCTGCAGGAGGGGTCTCTATCGTCTTTCCTGAGGATCACCTGATTCTATCCGGTGACGCCCTTTTTTCGCGAAACCATTGGACGGACCGATCTTCCAACAGGGAACGCAGCACAGTTACTTAGCAGTATTAGAGAAGAACTCTTTACCCTTCCATCTTCCTACACTGTCTATCCCGGTCATGGCCCTGAAACTTCTATTGGTCACGAGAAGATGTTCAATCCCTTTTTTAGTCAATCCTAAAGAGGCATGTATCCTCCTTCCTGTCCTAATAAAAGTAAACAAAAAAGCAAGTGCGAACTTGCTTTTTTATTATATCTTAAGAAAACGTCTCATAGAGATTGAAGAACCGATCGCTCCGATCAAAATTCCTAATCCAAAGAGGCCACCGACCATGATCGGTACCAAGACATGTGGACTATAGAGATACAAGTTTTGATCTGCCAAGTTATTGTTCATAGATGTATAGACAACATTATAAACATAGAAGACCAAAGCTGAAGGAACCAAGGCTCCCAAGAGACCGATCCAAGCACCTTCTAAAAGGAATGGGGCACGAATATAGCCATTTTTTGCTCCTACCAGTCGCATAATCTT
>NZ_CM002128.1:1025574-1045759 GCF_000448565.1 Streptococcus sp. HSISM1
AACGCAGCACAGTTACTTAGCAGTATTAGAGAAGAACTCTTTACCCTTCCATCTTCCTACACTGTCTATCCCGGTCATGGCCCTGAAACTTCTATTGGTCACGAGAAGATGTTCAATCCCTTTTTAGTCAATCCTAAAGAGGCATGTATCCTCCTTCCTGTCCTAATAAAAGTAAACAAAAAAGCAAGTGCGAACTTGCTTTTTTATTATATCTTAAGAAAACGTCTCATAGAGATTGAAGAACCGATCGCTCCGATCAAAATTCCTAATCCAAAGAGGCCACCGACCATGATCGGTACCAAGACATGTGGACTATAGAGATACAAGTTTTGATCTGCCAAGTTATTGTTCATAGATGTATAGACAACATTATAAACATAGAAGACCAAAGCTGAAGGAACCAAGGCTCCCAAGAGACCGATCCAAGCACCTTCTAAAAGGAATGGGGCACGAATATAGCCATTTTTTGCTCCTACCAGTCGCATAATCTTAATCTCACGACTACGTGAAATGATGGTAATCCGAATGGTATTAGAAATCAAGAAAACTGCGATGAAGATCAATAAAGCTACACCGATCAATCCCCAGTTTCGGATAAAAGTTCCTAGTGCAAACAAGCGTTGGGTATCTACCCCACCATCTTTAACCTCAGAAACTCCCTCAATTTTTTTGGCATCAGCCGAAACTTGCTTTACATATTTAGGAGCTGTTGTTTCTACATAATAAGCATCGTAGAGAGGATTGGCATCTCCATCAAAAATCTTCCAGTTGTTCCCAGCCGTTTTGATCAGTTTATCGTACTGTTCTTCCTTGCTAGAAAAATCAACCTTATCAACATGTTTCATGGCTGTCAGAGCATCGTAGACCTTATGGTAGTTTTCATTGGTCACAGTTTGACCGTCTTTTTCAATCTGCTCGCTCTGATCTTGAATATCTTTGCGCATGTATACTACAACCCGCACACTGTTTTGAATATCATCTGAAAGCTTGATGGTATTGGCAATAACAGAGGCGAAAATAGCAACCAAACTAAGGGTAATCATGACTGAGCTGACCGCTGCAATCGTCATCCAACCATTTCGTTTCAAGCTTTTAAGCGACTCGATTAAGTGTCGGAAAAATCTTCTAATCATCGTATCCGTACTCTCCTTCCGCTTCATCACGCACTACACGACCATTTTCAATCGCGATGACACGGTGACGTAAAGTATTTACAATTTGACTATTGTGGGTCGCCATCAATACTGTAGTCCCTTGCAAATTAATTCGCTCCAAAAGATTCATGATTTCCCATGAATTATCTGGGTCCAAGTTACCCGTTGGTTCATCCGCAATCAAGACTTTCGGATTATTGACGATAGCCCGCGCAATCGCGATCCGTTGTTGCTCCCCACCGGACAATTCATTCGGGAATGAGCGGACCTTGTGTTTCAACCCAACAAGATCCAAAACTTCCATAACGCGCTTTTTAATATTGCGACGACGCTCTCCAATAACTTGCATAGCATAGGCAATATTTTCATAAACAGTCTTCTTTGGCAGTAATTTATAATCTTGGAAAACCACTCCCACATTGCGTCGCAACATTGGAACATCACGTTTTTTGATTTTATCCAAATCAAAATCAGCAACTTTCAGTGTTCCTTTATCGTGTTTTACTTCACGGTATAAAAGTCGAATAAAGGTCGACTTTCCTGCACCAGAAGGTCCTACAATGTAGGCAAATTCTCCTGGTTCAATACGAACAGATACTCCCCGAAGAGCTGTTGTCCCGTTGTCGTATTTTTTGACAACATCTTTCATTTCAATCATTGACATGTAATGAAATTCCTTTCATTCTTTTCTGGGTTATTCCATGTAGATTACTGGAGACGCCATTTAAGGTAGGCATCGATAAAGCCATCGATATCTCCATCCATCACCTTGTCCACCTGCGCTACCTCATAGTTGGTCCGGTGATCCTTCACCATGGTGTATGGGGTAAAAACATAGGAGCGGATTTGACTTCCCCAGGTGATTTCTTTTTTATCCCCTTTTAGAGAATCCACTTCTGCTGCCTTTTTCTCTTGCTCCAATTGGTAGAGTTTGGCCTGAAGCATCTTCATTGCTCGATCACGGTTTCCGTACTGAGTCCTGTCCACAGTAGAAGCAACAACAATCCCTGTCGGAATGTGGGTCAAGCGCACCCCTGTAGAAACCTTATTGACGTTTTGTCCACCAGCTCCACCAGAGCGGAAGGTGTCCATTTTAATATCATCGTCTCGAACTTCAACCTCAATCGTATCATCCAATTCTGGCATAACTTCAACGGATGTAAAGGAGGTATGACGTCGTTTAGCGGAGTCAAACGGAGAAATCCGAACCAAACGGTGAACGCCCATTTCAGATTTCAGAAGGCCGTATGCATGTGGGCCTTCAAAGGATAAGGTCACAGACTTAATTCCGGCCTCATCTCCAGCCTGATAGTCCAAGACTTCAACTTTAAAGCCGTGGGCATTGCCAAAACGAGTATACATCCGAAGAAGCATGTCGCCCCAGTCCTGAGCTTCTGTTCCTCCTGAACCTGGGTGGATTTCTAGGATGGCATTATTATTGTCATAGGGTTCAGACAATAGCAAGGTCATCTCATAGCTGGTCATACGTTTATCCAGCTCCTCCAACTTCTCGATCAATTCTTCTTTGACCGAATCGTCTTCTGCCAAAAAGTCCAGTAAGATTTCTGACTCATCAAAGAGATCCACCATTTGATGGAAATTTTCATAGGTCTGCTTGAGTTCATTTAATTCTTGAGATGTTTTTTGCGCAGCAATGTTATCATCCCAAAAATCAGGTTCTGTCATTTTATTTTCTAAAATGGCAATTTCTTCTTCCAATGCCTCTAAGTCAAAGAGACCCCCTGAAAGAAGCTAATTTTTCACGATTTGCGTCAATTTTTTGACGAATTTCTGAAATGTCCATAAGTACCTCTTTCTATGTATCTAGTCTATTATATCATAACCTTCACTATTTGCCCACCTTCCAATATTGGATCTGCAAGTTTACCACAACTAACCCAGCTTTTTTTCAGTATTTTTCTATTTTTTTGTAACCTAATTGTTAGAAAAAAAGATCCTCTTATGCTAGACTGGTAGCATGACAACAGTAGCTTTTATGTCCGATTTACATATTGATTCAAACAATTTCGGCGAAGAAGAATTGGAGACCCTTATTACTCTTCTCAAGGACCAACAGGTTCAACATCTCCATATAGCAGGAGATATTGCTAATGGCTTTGGAGAAACCTCACAAAAATTTTTAGCCCAACTCCAATGTCAGCTTTCTGTGTCCTTTAGCTTAGGAAATCATGATATGCTGGGCCTATCAGAAGAAGCCATGAGACCTTTTGAATTTCAAAAGATTCCTTTTTCAAAGCATACACTCCTTGCCTTTTCTGGCTGGTATGACTACAGCTTTGTTCCTACTCTCTCTCCCCAAAAACATCTTCAAACCAAAAATCTGTTTTGGTTTGATAGACGCCTCCAACGAATGGGATCTGATCCAGCCATTACCAAAAATCTTTTGCAAGAGCTGGATCAAGAGCTCATGCGTGTAAATCAACCCTTGATTATCGCCATGCACTTTGTTCCTCACAGTCAGTTTCTCCTGCGTCACCCTTATTTTGAACGCTTTAATGCTTTTTTAGGGAGCCAAGCCTTTCACGAGCTTTTTAGACAATATCCTGTCAAAGATGTCATTTTTGGTCATAGCCACCGCCGAATTCCAACGACAACTATTGACACCATCACCTATCATGCAAGTCCTTTAGGCTATGTCAGAGAATGGGAGCTCTGCAAACAATTTTTTGAAGATTTCCCCGAATTTGATTTTTCAAAGCGCTATGATCCCTACAAACGCTATCGCAGAATTAAAGACCTTCCAGAATTTAAAGCCTACAAAAAGAAAAAACTTAAACATGAATTTTCTCAAGCTATGATCATATTAAAATTATAAAAATAGGACGGCACTATTCTCATTTCAAAAAAGTAACCACTTTAGTTCTGAAATGAGAAACCTTACAGTAAGTATCTTAATAATCAGTTCTTTTCCTTATTGGTTTCTCAATATCCACTCTTACCTCAAGGAATATGCCCAGTCTATTTTGCCCGCAAAAAAAGCCATCCAAAGATGACTTTTTTATGTTTAAATGGCGTTTTTATCTTTTCCAAGTGCACGTTGAACGGCTTTGACAATCTCAACGAGAACAACAATCAAAAGCGAACCAATCATAACAGCTAACCATTGTGTCAAGCTTAAATGAGACACATGGAAGAGTTTGTTAAATCCAGGGACAATGATGGTCGCCATCAAGAGAACAAAGGCAACTGGAATCGACCAGTTAAAGGTCTTGTTCTTGAAGAGTCCCACTTTAAAGATGGATTGGTAGACCGATTTGACGTTAAAGGCATGGAGCAATTGGATCAAACCAAGAGTTGCAAATGCCATGGTCAAAGCGTCTGCATGGATTTCTGCACGAGTCGCATGTTCTGGAGAGAGTAAGGCCCAGCCATAAACACCAAGAACGAGTATGGTTTGGAAGACACCTTGATAAAGAATGGCTCCGAAGACTCCACCGTCAAAGAAGTTAGATTTACGTCCACGAGGTTTGTGGGTCATAACACCTGGCTCAGCTGGTTCCACACCAAGAGCGATGGCTGGAAGAGTATCGGTTACCAAGTTGATCCAGAGAAGATGTACTGGTTGAAGAACATCCCATCCAAAGAGGGTTGCAAAGAAGATGGTGAAGACCTCAGCCATATTGGCAGACAAGAGGTATTGGATAGATTTTTGGATATTTGAGAAGACCTTACGTCCTTCTTCTACCGCTACGATAATGGTTGCAAAGTTATCATCTGCAAGGACCATATCTGAAGCCCCCTTAGAAACCTCTGTACCTGTAATCCCCATACCAATACCAATGTCAGCTGTCTTAAGTGATGGTGCATCGTTGACCCCATCCCCTGTCATGGCAACAACTTTTCCTTCATTTTGCCAAGCTTTCACGATACGAACCTTGTGTTCAGGTGATACACGCGCATAGACAGAGTATTGTTTGAAGACTTTTTGGAATTCTTCATCAGAGAGTTCATTCAACTCAGCCCCTGTGAAGACATGGTCTTCTGTATCATTTGGATCGATAATTCCAAGACGTTTGGCAATAGCTTCTGCTGTATCTTGGTGGTCCCCCGTGATCATGATTGGACGGATACCCGCTTCCTTAGCGACACGAACCGCTTCTGCTGCTTCTGGACGCTCAGGGTCAATCATTCCGACCAAACCAGAGAAGATCAGGTCAGACTCAACGATTTCAGATTCCAAAGTTGGGATTTCGTTGCTTGTCTTATAAGCCATCATCAAGACACGAAGGGCTTGTTTGGCCAAGTCTTTGTTGGTAGCAAGGATAGCTTTCTTATCTTCATCCGTAATAGGACGAACTTCCCCATTGACTTCAATATGCGTCACACGTTTGAGCAATTGGTCAGGAGCCCCCTTGACAGCGATAAAGTATGAACCGTCAGCTTCCTTATGGATCGTAGACATAAGCTTACGGTCAGAGTCAAATGGCAATTCAGCTACACGTGGCTCATCCTTCAAGGCTTCACGAACATCAAAATTGTGGTCTAAACCAAACTGTACCAAAGCAGTCTCTGTTGGGTCCCCAATCAATTTGCCAGATGGGTCCACCTTGGTATCATTAGCAAAGTTCATGATACGTAGAGTATTGTTGCTAGCAGCAATCTCAGCTGCAGGGCTTTGCAATTGACCATTGGTATAAACTTTTTCAACCGTCATTTGGTTCATGGTCAAAGTACCTGTTTTATCAGATGCGATGATTTCTGTTGAACCAAGTGTTTCAACGGCTGGCAATTTACGAACAATCGAATTGCGTTTGGCAAGGGTTGTTGTTCCCAAAGAGAGAACGATGGTTACAATGGCAGGAAGACCTTCTGGAATCGCCGCAACCGCAAGGGCTACTGCAACCATCAAACCTTCTAATGGATGTTCCCCACGAACGAAGACACCAACCAGGAAGGTCACTGCAGCAATGGCTACAATGAGGTAAGTCAAGGCTTTAGAGAGTTGTTCCAAACTTTGCTTCAATGGTGTTTCCGTTTCATCGGCATTGGCCAACATATCTGCAATCTTACCAACTTCTGTATACATACCTGTGTTGGTCACAACCCCAGTACCACGACCATAGGTTACGTTCGAGTTTTGGTAACCCATATTGACACGGTCTCCGATACCAGCATCTGCCTCAACAAGGCCAGTCACATCTTTTTCAACTGGAACCGATTCCCCTGTAAGAGCTGCTTCTTCGATTTTAAGAGAAGCTGCTTCAAACAAACGCATATCTGCAGGCACGACATCTCCCGCTTCAAGCAAGACGATATCTCCGGGTACCAATTCTTTTGAGTCAATCTCAATAACATGGCCATCACGACGAACACGAGCCATGGGGCTAGACATATTTTTCAGAGCTTCAATGGCTGCTTCTGCTTGCCCTTCTTGGTAAACCCCAAAGGCAGCATTCAAGACAACAACGGCCAAGATGATCATGGCATCCGTTAGACCGTCCATTCCTTCTGTAATCACAGAAAGTGCCGCTGCCACAAGCAAGATGATAATCATCAAATCCTTAAATTGATCAAGGAATTTAGCTAGTAGGCTACGTTTTTCACCCTCTTCCAACTCATTACGACCATAATTCGCTAAGCGTTCTTGAGCCTGGGCGGTTGACAAACCTTCGACAGATGAGTCCAAGTTCTTTAGGACTTCCTCAGAAGATTGCGTGTAAAACAAATCTTTATTTTGTTCTTTTGACAAAACAGTCTCCTCCTTTTTGGCCTCTTTTTACAAAAAAAGAGACCTGTTTTTTAAAAAAACAAGTCTCGCTGTTTAATATAGTGCCGGAAATAATTCGTAATGACGACACTATCGCGGAAAACCGCCAGCTACTCCCTTGAGTGGTTTTATTATACCATTTTTATAGAATAAAGCAAGCGGGATCTCTAATAATTTAATGAGGTCTATTCTTCCCATTCTACTAGTAATTGATAATTGGCAAATTCCTGTTCTCCATCGAGAGTTAACAAGCGATAAGAGACTTGCAAATGACCTGCTTCTAATTGAAAGAGGTCTGTTGTAATCAAAAACTGCTGAATGCCCATCGGAGTTGGGATGATTGCCCCACCATCTTCATTTTTGTAGAAACGCATGATGGATTTAGGACTTGAGAATCGTGTCATGACCAATTCATCATTGGAAAATTTCAAAGCAACCTTTTCATCTTCTTCATTGGTATACAAGAGATATTGAAAACCTGCTTTTTCCTTCCATTCACCTTGATAGTACTGATCAACGATTTCCATTTCCTCTCCAAATCGAATGGTATTTTGAATGCGAATCTGCATCTTTCTCTCCTTCTCTTCTTTCATTACCCTACTATTCTATCAAATTTAACGCATTTTGACTGCTCCTATTAGCCTCTAGATCGCAAAATAGGCTTTTTTTTGCTATAATAGACCCATGAATGAAAAAGTCTTTCGCGATCCCGTACATGATTACGTTCATGTGGATCATCCCATCATTTATCAATTAATTAATAGTAAAGAATTTCAACGACTACGCCGCATCAAACAACTGGGGACATCTGGTTTTACCTTCCACGGTGGGGAGCATAGTCGTTTTTCTCACTGTCTTGGCGCCTATGAAATTTCAAGACGCATTCTGTCCATTTTTGAGGAAAAGTATGCAGAGCAATGGAATTCTGATGAAAACTTACTGACCATGACAGCCGCTCTTCTTCATGACATTGGACATGGTGCCTATTCCCATACCTTCGAAGGACTCTTTGGGACCGATCATGAAAAAATGACCCAGCTGATCATCACCAGTCCAGAGACGGAGGTCAATCAGATCCTCTTACAGGTAGCACCTGATTTCCCAAATCGTGTAGCCAGCGTCATTGATCATACCTACCCCAATAAACAAGTGGTGCAATTGATTTCTAGTCAAATTGATGTGGACCGGATGGATTATTTACTGCGGGATGCCTACTTTACGGGTGCTTCCTATGGAAAATTTGACTTGACCCGTATTTTGCGTGTCATTCGACCGATTGAAAATGGTATTGCCTTCCAACAAAATGGCATGCACGCTGTCGAGGATTACGTGGTCAGCCGTTACCAAATGTATATGCAGGTCTACTTCCACCCAGCTACTCGTGCCATGGAAGTCCTCCTTCAAAATCTACTCAAACGCGCTAGAACCATTTATCCAGATCAGAAAGAGTATTTTCAACTGACTTCACCTCGCTTGATTCCATTTTTTGAAGAAGAGGTCACCATTCAAGACTACCTAAATCTAGATGACGGTGTGATGAATACCTATTTCCAAGTCTGGATGGATAGCCCGGATACCATCCTGTCTGATCTTGCTCAGCGCTATATCAATCGGAAAGTCTTTAAGTCGATTCTATTTACAGAAGATAAGCGGAAAGACTTAGCAATCCTTGAAAAACTGATTAAAGAGGTTGGCTTTAATCCAACCTACTACACAGCTATTCATCAAAATTTTGACCTGCCTTACGATATTTATCGACCAGAGCTTGAAAAACCACGGACCCAGATCGAGATGATCCGAAAAGATGGGAGTCTCGCTGAATTATCTCAGTTGTCTCCACTCGTCGCTGCTTTAGCAGGAACTCGCTATGGGGACAACCGCTTCTATTTTCCAAAAGAAATGCTGGAGGTTAATGGACTTTTCAGTAAGCAAGTAGAAGAATTCACTTCTTACATTACCAATGATTATTTTACAGGAGAGACGGATGTCCATTAAATTAGTTGCGATCGATATCGATGGTACACTCCTCAATTCAAAAAAAGAGATCACACCTTCCGTATTTGAAGCCATTCAAGATGCTAAAGCCGCAGGCGTTAAAATCGTGATCACAACCGGTCGTCCTATCGCAGGGGTCTCAAAACTTTTAAAAGAACTCCATTTGATGGATCCTGGAGACTATGTCATTACCTTTAATGGCGGTCTGGTGCAAGAAACTGCTACTGGAAAAGAACTCATCAAAGACCTTTTAGATTATGAGGACTATCTCGATATCGAATCTCTTGCTAACAAACTCCAAATCCACTCTCATGCTATTACTAAAGACGGCATCTATACCAGCAATCGAGATATCGGACGCTACACCATTCATGAATCTCAACTGGTCAACATGCCCCTTTATTACCGGACGCCTGAAGAACTTCGTGAGAAAGAATTTGTCAAGGCCATGTATATCTATGAACCAGACATTCTAGATGCTGCGATTGCAAAAATCCCTAAAGAATTCACGGACCGCTTCACTATGGTCAAATCAGCCCCTTTTTATTTAGAAATTCTAGGGAAAACAACCAATAAGGGAGCAGCTGTTCTTCATCTAGCTGAACGACTTGGAATCCAGCAAGAAGAAACCATGGCTATCGGAGATGAGGAAAATGACCGTTCCATGCTAGAAGTCGTGGGACATGCTGTCGTTATGGAGAATGGCAATCCAGCTCTCAAAAAAATTGCTACAACTATCACCAAATCAAATGATGAATCCGGCGTTGCATACGCCATTAGAAAGTGGGTATTATAAGGAATGTACCATTACCAGCTAGGAATTTCTGCTACAGAGCATGATGCCTTTGTTATTCAGAGTGACCAAACCAATCTCTTACAAAGCAGCTCATGGGCAAAATTAAAGATAATTGGGGAAATGAACGTGTTGGTTTTTATCAAGAAGACCAATTAGTCGCGGTTGCAAGCATCTTAATTCAACCCCTGCCACTTGGTTTTTCCATGCTCTACATTCCTCGTGGCCCTATAATGGATTACCAAAACAAGGAGCTAGTTTCATATGTGATCCAATCTCTTAAAAAAATAGCCAAACAACACAAGGCCTTGTTTGTGAAATTTGATCCAAGTCTTTTCTTGAGCAAACACTTGATTGGACAAGAAAAGACGGAAACCACTGATGTACAAGCGGTGATCGATACCTTAACTAAAGAAGGGGTTGAATGGACTGGCCGAACAAGTGATCTGGCAGAAAATATCCAACCACGTTTTCAAGCGAATATCCACAAAGAGTTTTTCACCGAACAAGACCTTTCAAAATCTACTCGACAAGCCATCCGAACTGCTCGAAACAAAGGGATCCAAGTCCAATTTGGCGGGACTGAATTGTTAGAGGACTTTGCTTCTCTCATGAAAAAGACAGAAGCACGTAAAAGCATTCATTTACGTGGAAAAGATTACTACGAAAAACTGCTCACAACCTACCAAGGACAATCCTACATTACTTTGTCTACTCTTGATCTCACAGAACGGAAAGCCTCCCTTACAAAAGATCTTGAAAAAAACAAGGCCGAGGCTGAAAAATTCACTGAAAAAACAAAGCCTGGCAAAGTTGAGAACAACCAAAAAGAAAAAGAGCGTATAGAGGAAGAACTGCAATTTCTTGAGCACCATATCCAAGCAGGTGAAAAGGTCGTTCCTTTATCTGGTACCTTAAGCCTTGAATTCGGTGGGACATCTGAAAATGTTTATGCAGGGATGGATGAAGAATTCCGCCGTTACCAACCCGCCATCCTCACCTGGTATGAAACTGCCCAACACGCTTTCGACCGTGGTGCTTCTTGGCAAAATATGGGAGGCATTGAAAATTCACTAGATGGTGGACTCTATCATTTTAAATCTAAATTTAATCCTATCATTGAAGAATTTGTTGGGGAATTCAACCTTCCAACAAGTCCACTCTATCCACTTGTAAACACAGCTTACAAGATCCGGAAAAAATTAAGGAGTAAATAAGTTACATGACTCTTACGACAATTTCAAAAGAAGAATTTACCTCATTTGCAAATACCGTCTCCCATCGCTCTTTCATCCAGTCTGTAGAGATGGCAGATCTGCTTGTAGAGCGAGGGAACACCGTTCAATTTATCGCTTGGAAGGAAGATGATCAAGTCCAAGTGGCTGCGATCTTGTATAGTCTTCCCATGACAGGCGGTCTCCATATGGAAATCAATTCAGGGCCCCTCTACCAAGAGGAAGCTATGCTGGAACCCTTCTATGCAGCTTTAAAAGACTATGCGAAAGACAATGGCGCTATTGAACTCGTCATCAAGCCCTATGATACCTATCAAACCTTTGACAGCGACGGAAATCCAACCAGTGAGGAGCAAACTCATTTTATGGATACCCTTAAAAACTTGGGCTATCAGCATGATGGTTTAACAACAGGTTATCCAGGTGGAGAAGGTGATTGGCACTATGTGAAAGATATGGAAGGCATTACCGAAAAAAATCTTCTCCAGAGCTTCAGTAAAAAAGGGAAGCCGCTTGTTAAGAAAGCGAAATCTTTCGGTATTGAACTGAAACGATTAAACCGGGATGAACTACAACTCTTTAAGGATATTACTTCTTCTACCAGTGACCGTCGAGACTATCAAGATAAGACCTTAGATTATTACCAAACCTTCTATGATAGTTTTGGGGACAAAGCAGATTTTATGATCGCAACGCTGAACTTCCACCACTACTACACGAATCTTGAAAAAGACCAAGCGAAACTAGCACAGAAGATTGAGAAATTACAGAAGGATCTAGAAGTCAACCCCAATTCAGAGAAAAAACAAAATCAACTTCGTGAATTTTCCAGCCAGTTTGATACCTTTGAAGTGAGAAAGAAGGAAGCAAAAGAATATATTGAAAAATATGGAGATCAAGACGTCATTCTTGCAGGTAGCCTCTTCGTTTATATGCCGCAAGAATCCACCTATTTATTCAGTGGCTCTTATACAGAATTTAATAAATTCTATGCTCCTGCTGTTCTCCAGGAATATATGATGCTTGAAACCATCAAACGTGGGATACCAAGATACAACTTCCTTGGCATTCAAGGGATCTTTGATGGGTCAGATGGTGTGCTTCGTTTCAAACAGAACTTCAATGGCTACATCGTTCGTAAGATGGGAACCTTCCGTTATTATCCCCGTCCTCTTAAATACAAAATGATTTCTCTCATTAAGAAACTTTTAGGACGTTCCTAACTCAAAAGACCAGCTTTGTAGCTGGTCTTTTCTACTATAAAAAGTCGAGGGGAACCTCGACTTTTATAGATTATTATTTAACAAAGTCAAGCAATGCCAAGAAGCTTTCAGCTTCAAGTGATGCACCACCTACAAGAGCTCCGTCAACGTCTGGACAAGCCATGTATTCAGCAACATTTTCAGGTTTAACTGAACCACCGTATTGAACACGTACTTTGTCAGCTACTTCTTGACCAAAGTCAGCAGCTACAACGTCACGAACAACTTTACACATTTTTTGTGCGTCGTCTTGTGAAGCTGATTTACCAGTACCGATAGCCCAGATTGGTTCGTAGGCGATTACTGTTGAAGCGACTTGTTCTGCAGTCAATCCAGCCAAAGCAGCTGAAACTTGAGCACCTACGAATTCTGCTGCTTTACCAGCTTCGTAAGTTTCAAGGCTTTCACCACAACAGATGATTGGAAGCATACCGTTCGCAAAGATTGCTTTTGCTTTTTTGTTGATGTCTTCATCAGTTTCGTAGAAGTAGTCACGACGTTCTGAGTGACCGATGACTACGTAGTCAGTACCGATTTCTTTCAAAACTTGTGGGCTAGTTTCACCAGTGAAGGCACCAGCATTTTCAAAGTAAGTGTTTTGTGCAGCAACTTTAAGGTTTGAACCTTTAGCAGCAGCAAGTACAGCTGTCAAGTCAACTGCAGGAGCCGCGATGCCAGCTTCAACAAGATCAGCTGAAGGAAGTTTTGATGCTACAGCTTCAACGAATGCTTTTGCTTCTTCTGGATTTTTGTTCATTTTCCAGTTACCAGCGATAAATGGTTTACGTGACATTTCACATACCTCTTTTTTCTATTTTTATACTATCTATTTTACCATAAATTTCTTCATAATGAAAGGTTGCACAAGCTCATTTTACTTTTTGTAAAAAATAAAAACCCCGTCTTCACGGGGTTTTCTGTCTGTCTATATAATTGTTAATCTGGGAACTAGATCGAATTAAGCTTCGATTTCAGTAACCATACCTGAACCAACAGTACGTCCACCTTCACGGATTGAGAATGTAGTACCTTGTTCAACGGCGATTGGGTGGATCAACTCAACGTCGATAGTCACGTTATCACCAGGCATAACCATTTCAGTTCCTGCTGGAAGTTCGATAGATCCAGTTACGTCAGTTGTACGGAAGTAGAACTGTGGACGGTAGTTGTTGAAGAATGGAGTATGACGTCCACCTTCTTCTTTAGTAAGGATGTAAACTTCACCTTTGAATTTAGTGTGTGGGTTGATTGAACCTGGTTTAGCGATAACTTGTCCACGTTCGATTTCATCACGTTGGATACCACGAAGAAGCACACCAACGTTATCCCCTGCAAGACCTTCGTCAAGTTGTTTACGGAACATTTCAACACCAGTAACAACTGCTTTTTGGATTTCTTCTTTGATACCAACGATTTCGATTTCGTCGTTGACACGAACAACACCACGGTCGATACGACCTGAAGCAACTGTACCACGTCCAGTGATTGAGAATACGTCTTCGACTGGAAGAAGCAATGGTTTGTCAGTATCGCGTTCTGGTTCTGGGATGTACTCATCAACAGTATCCATCAATTCCATGATGATGTCTTCATATTTAGAGTCACCTTCAAGAGCTTTAAGAGCTGAACCTTGGATAACTGGAAGGTCATCACCTGGGAAATCGTATTCTGAAAGAAGGTCACGGATTTCCATTTCAACCAATTCAAGCAATTCTTCATCGTCAACCAAGTCAACTTTGTTCATGAAGACGATCAAGTGTTTAACACCAACCTGACGTGAAAGAAGGATGTGTTCACGAGTTTGTGGCATTGGTCCATCAGTTGAAGCTACTACAAGGATAGCTCCGTCCATTTGAGCGGCACCAGTGATCATGTTTTTAACATAGTCCGCGTGTCCTGGAGCGTCGATGTGAGCGTAGTGACGTTTAGCAGTTTCGTACTCAACGTGTGCAGTGTTGATAGTGATACCGCGTTCGCGTTCTTCTGGAGCAGCATCGATAGACGCATAGTCTTTAGGTTGGTTAACTGATGAAGGCAAGCGACGTGCCAAAACAGTTGTGATTGCTGCAGTTAGGGTAGTTTTACCGTGGTCAACGTGTCCGATTGTACCGATGTTAACGTGCGGTTTACTACGATCGTATTTTTCTTTTGCCATTTGAGTAAAAGCCTCCAATAAAATATATTTTATAGATAGACAGTAGGCAATACAGTCTAACTTTCCTTACTATTCTATCGAATTTTAGATAAAATTGCAAGCCTTTTACCTATATTTTCTTAATTATTCCTCTTCTTTTCTTTTATTTTATCAGCTTGCTGAAAGATCCTGTTCTAGCTTTGAAAATTCTCATTTAAAATCTTCTATTCAAGCCCAATACGTACCTTTTGCGCCTTTGGGTTCAGGGAATAAAAAAATCGGAACAGTCGTTCCGATTTTTTTAACCTGAATTACGTAATCCTGTAGCCACTCCATTGATCGTAATATGGATCAGCTTGTCTTGATCGGCTGGTAGTTGTCCAGTCCGTTGACGTCGAATCAATTCTAACTGAATATAGTTCAGGACGTTAAAGTACGGCATCCGGTAATCCAAACTTTCTTTCAGATAAGGGTTCTCCGCGAGCAACTCGTCTTGTTCCTCAATCATCAAGATGATGTCCTTGGTCAATTGCCATTCATGTAAGATAATCTGATAAATATTGCGAACTTCTTCTTCTTCACACAATTGCGCGTACTCAAAGGCAATATCCATATTGGCTTTGGATAAGACCATGTCCACATTTGACAAGAGAGATTGGAAGAAAGGCCAGTTTTTATACATGTATCGAAGGGTTTCGATATTCTCAGGATCCTCATCGATAAATTCCTTAAAGCTAGAACCTACTCCGTACCAACCAGGGAACATCACCCGACTTTGTGACCATGAGAAGACCCATGGGATGGCACGCAAACCACCGATTTCTGTAATGGTCTTACGAGCAGCTGGACGTGAACCAATATTAAAGCTTGAAATTGCTTTGATCGGACTTGATTCAAAGAAGTAATCATAGAAGTGCTCATTTCCAAAGACCAAATCACGATAGATATCGTAACTGCGATTCACGACTTTATCCATGACTTCCCCGAAACGATCAAACATAGAGAATGGACTCTTTTGTTCGGCAATCATTCGGTTAATGGTTGCAGAGACGAGCATCTCAAGGTTGTAGTAGGCAGCATCTTTATTTCCATATTTATTGCCGATCACTTCCCCTTGCTCAGTTAAACGAATCCGGTCATTAATGGATTTCAATGGTTGAGAAGTGATAGCTTCATAAGTAGGACCTCCACCACGACCAACAGTACCACCACGACCATGGAAGAAGGTAATCTTCACTCCAAACTCATCTCCGATAGCGGTCAATTGTTGTTGGGCTTTAAAGAGGGTCCAACAAGAAGACAAGTATCCACCATCTTTGTTGGAATCAGAGTAACCTAACATAATCTCTTGGTAGTTGTTCTTAGAAGTAATCCAACGTTTGGCAATCGGAAGAGACAAGTAACTTCTCATAGTTTCTTCTGAATGATCCAAATCTTCGATGGTTTCAAACAACGGTACGATTTGAACGCGAGCTTTTTCTGTATCGACTAAGCCCACTTCTTTTAACATCACAGCCAATTCTAACATATCTGACACACTGGTTGCATGAGAAATGATGTTTTGACGAATGACTTCTTCTCCTAAACGATCCTTCAATTCACGGGCCGTTTGGAAAATCGCTAATTCTTTTTCAAGCAGTTCAGATTTTTCAGCATGGGTTGCTGATAAAATACGTGGGTCTTCTAAAAGTTCTTTCAAGAGAACTTGACACTTTTCATCCTCTGATAAATCAGAATAATGGTCATTAATTCCAGCTGATTTCAGCAATTCTGCCACACAGGCTTCATGTACACTCGAATCCTGACGCATATCAATAGAGGCAAGATAGAATCCAAAAACATCGATGGCTTCTAGAAGTTCTGCAAACTCACCAGAAATTAAATACTCTGATTTGTTTTCTAACAAGGAATCTTTGATCTTTTCAAGGTCTTCTTTAAATTCTTGAGCTGATGCATAAGCTGGAGACTCTTTCTCAGAAATTTTCTTTAGAGCTCCAGAGATACGATTGCCAATATAATCAGAAACTGGCCCTTGTTGATGAGCATTTGCCCCTAATAATCTCTCAACAGCATAACGATCTTCTCTGGTTTCTCCCACCATCGTCCATTCTTTTAAATTGACCAAGGTTTGGATCAATTTTGATTGGATATAGTGGAAAGCCCGACGGTAAGGTTCTTTTTCACGAAAGACGGATGTATCACTGGATAGGGCTGCCATTTCAGCTACTGCTTCACTTGTTTTAGAAAGACTCGTTGAAAGGGAGAAATGACGGTATAATTTAGAAATCTTTTCGATGTAATAGTTCAAAATGACTTCGCTTTGAATGGTTGCTGAACGCTTCAAGGTCTCAGCTGTTACAAACGGATTCCCGTCCCGGTCTCCCCCAATCCACATGCCCATTGTGATCGGACGTGGTTGTTCAAGCTCTAATCCATGCTCTTTTGCCAAGCGTTTGTATTCCAACATAAGATTTGGAACAGCTTGCAAGAAGGAGCTATTGTAATATTCCATGACATTGGTGATCTCATTAGTAACCTTCAATTTTTTATCACGAATCATATCCGTTTGCATCATGATTTCGATATTACAACGAAGGTTGTTATACCACTTATTCTCATTCATTAAACCAGCTTTAACATCCCGGTGCTGACGAAGAAGAGCGTGAATATGATTGGTTAAATCCAGCATGGTTTTTCGTTGCACTTGAGTTGGATGGGCTGTTAAAACAGGTACAATATTGAGATTTTCAAGAATTTCTTGTGCATCTTCATTTTTCGCAACTTCTTTGATGGTTGAAGAAAGTTTTCCGAGGTATTCACCATCCACGTTATTCAAATGATTGATTTCATAGGCCAAATCGACATCTTCTGAGATGTTAATCAAGAGTGGCAAAATGGCAAAATAACGTGAAATCACTGTCATTTCTTCATTTGTCAATTGTTCCACTATTTGATTTAACTCACGATAGTTCTGTGTTTTTGATAGATCCTTCAACTGCCTAATTTTATCAAAGGTTTCCGGACGAACCAAATTTTTCGTAATATCATCTAATAAATTGGTTAAGATTCCGGCTTCTTCTTTGATAATATCTTTATTTGTGAAGTTCTCTAATTTTTGTAAGACCATTTTTTCTCCTTTTTGAATAGCCATTCAACAATTCCCCTTTAATAATAAGGTTTGATTTTACCTTTTTCTTCAAAAACCATGCCTTCTTGTTCCATCTTAGCCCGTTTTTCACTAGCGTCGATATTCAAAACGAAAGCAATCGCTACGGATAAGACCCATAAGCTATTTCCCCCTTGGGATAAGAAAGGGAAGGTCACTCCTGTAGACGGAATCAAACCAGAAATTCCTCCGATGTTTATGAAGGTTTGCACTAAGATCATTCCACCGATCCCAATGGCCATCATTGAATTGAAAGGATTCTTTGCTCGAATACCGACTAAAATGATCCGAAGAATTAAGAAGAATAAGAGAGCAAGGATCAAGCTAGCTCCAACAAAACCTAATTCTTCAATCACAATTGCAAACACAAAGTCTGTGTGCGCTTCTGGTAAGTAACCTTGTTTTTCAATGGAATTTCCTAGCCCCAAGCCAAACCAGCCACCGTTACTCATGGCATAGTAGGAATTCGCTAATTGGTGACCTGCGCCAGACAAGTCATTAAAGGGGTTAAAGAAGGCACTAAAACGTTTGGCCACATAACCAAAGACAGGAATTTTAGCGACACGGTCCACACCGATGATCCATATTGAACCAAGGACAATGGTGGAGGCTCCAACAACCAAACCAAGTAAAGAGGTAAACCAACGGTAGCCCACTCCACTAGCCGTAATCATGATCAAGACCGTTAAGGCCAAGATCGTCGCATTTCCCAAGTCCGGCATAATCACAACGATTCCAATCAGAATCAAGGTCAGCCAACGCCAATCGTTTAAATTCCTTGGAATCCATTCATTATGGGTCAAGGCTTGATAATCATAATCACGGATTTCGTCTTGTCGTTTAGAAAAGATCAAGGCTAGATACCAGACTAAGATCACCTTGAGGTATTCTGCCGGCTGGATACTAAACCCTCCAGGAATTGTCAACCAACCGTGAGCTCCATTGACGGTATCTGTGATAAACCTAGACAGAATCAACAAAATCACTTCAATAAAAATGACAAAAGCCAGCACTTTTTTATTTCGAAGGAAGTTTAGGCTAAATTTATAAATCAAGGCGATGGTTAAGAGACTTAGGATAAAAAAGAGCCCCTGTGTCCGTACCATCCGAATCGAACTCACTCCACTTTGAATTGCCAAGGCACTTGTTGTCGAATAGACAACAATCAAGCCAATGATGGATAAAATCAAATAGGGAATGAGGATGGAATAATTTAAAAGATGTCTTTTTTCAATTTTCATAATTCACCATATTCCTAATGTTCAACCTTCATTATATCATTTTTAAGAAGCAAAACCAAGGAAAGGCCAGAAAAGATTCGGCTTCTTCCCTATTTTCAAGAAATATTCTGATCATTCTTCTTATTTTCATATATTTTTATCCTTTTTCGATGAAAAGATTCCTTTTTTTTGAAAATAATGGCTGAAATCAGCATCTTTTAAGCATTAAGTTTTGCCTTTTCGTTTTTTTACGGTAAAATGTTTCTGTATGAGAAAAAGGATAAAACCCGTTGTTCTCTTGGTCTTTTTTATCGGTATCATTTCTTTTCTCGTTCTTTCACGAACGATTGCCGATCTACAAGCCAGAGAGCGACAAGAAACAACCAAAACCATTCCGAACTCCAATACACCTCGAAAAACAACTACTGCAAGCTCTTCTTCAAAAAAAGAAGAAGACATCAATCCAGAACTGGTTGGCCGTCCCATCATTGATATCTCGGGCTGGCAATTACCAAGCGAAATTGATTACGATGTCCTCTCTCAAAATGTGGGAGGAGTGATTGTTCGCGTTCATAGTGGAGCCCAAGCTAAGAAAGAAAATGCGGCGACTCACTTGAATGGTCTGGACAAATCTTTTAAAACCCATATTCAAGAATTCCAAAAACGAAATATTCCGGTCGCTGTTTATGCTTATGTTGCAGCTAAGGATAAAAAGGAGATGGAAAAGGAAGCAGAAGAATTTTATAAGGCTGCTTCTCCTTACAAACCGACCTACTATTGGTTAGACGTTGAGGAAAAAACCATGAAGGATATGAATGCAGGCGTTGAAGCTTTCCGAGCAAAACTACAAGCTTTGGGTGCAAAAAATATTGGACTCTATATCGGAACTTACTTCATGGAAGAACATAGTATCTCCACTGATAAATTTACGGCTCTTTGGATTCCTACTTATGGATTTGATGATGGCTACTATAATGCCGCGCCAGATACCAACACGGAATACGACTTGCATCAATATACCTCTCAAGGGCAATTAAATGGATTCTCACACTACTTGGATCTCAACCAAATTGCTCCGACGCAAGACCAAGAAGCGATTTATCGGAAACTTTTCAAGGTACAAAAAGATGGCTCTTCCTCATAGCCTTAAAACAGCAGATCAAGTGGTTTTCACTTTTTCTGCTGTTTTCTATTTTTAAGGAGAAGACAATATCGTCGCTATTATATGTTATAATGGTCTAATGAAATCTGATTTTGTAGAGAAAAAGAGAAAAGGAGAAAGCCATGGCAAAAAAAAATAAAGTGAAAAAACCTTAGTCGAGCAGATCTTGACTAAAGCAAAAATCGAGCACATAGGCTTACAAATCAACGCTTTAGAAGGGATCTTACCAGAAGGGATTGATCGCTCTACTATTTTCAAAACCCTAGCTCTCAAAGGAGATAAAACGGGTCCTGTGATTGGGATCATTCCTATTACGGAACATCTTTCAGAGAAAAA
>NZ_CM002128.1:1047113-1095149 GCF_000448565.1 Streptococcus sp. HSISM1
AGAGAGCATGATCGTATCTGCTGGGAAATCGGCCATAGTATTCAAATCAAACCACAACTTCTAGCAGACTTCGTACAAGCGACTTTTGCAGATATTTTAGAATAATGACAGAGAAGGAGACAAGATTGTGAAACTATATTTATTCGACACGGACGGACAGAATGGAATGAAGAAGGACGTTTTCAGGGATCAAATGGCGATTCTCCGCTGTTACCGGCCTCTATTCATCAGCTTGAAAAATTAGGAAAGCACCTAGCTACTGTTCCTTTTGATGCAGCCTTTGCAAGTGATCTGCCACGAACAGTCCATACCGCACAGATCATTCTCGATCAATTGGAGACACCTCTAGAATTGCAAGCAACGCCTGCTCTTCGTGAATGGAATTTGGGAAAATTAGAAGGAGCTAAAATTTCTACCATTTCAGCTATCTATCCCCAACAAATGGATGCCTTTCGCCATAACCTAGCTCGCTTTCAAAATGAAATCTTTGATGCAGAATCTGTCTATGAAACGACCAAACGTACCTGTGATTTTATAAAAAGCCTGAAAGGAAAAGAGCTCGATACTGTTCTCATCGTTGGACATGGGGCTAATTTGACAGCTTCTATTCGAACCTTGCTTGGTTATGAAACAGGAGAACTCCGCAAAAATGGCGGACTAGATAATGCCAGCGTGACGATTCTGACAACAGATGATTTTGAGCATTATCACTTAGATACTTGGAACGACACCTCTTATATGGAAGACTAAAAAACACTGATCTTGCGATCAGTGTTTTCTTTTAGCTTATTTCATAGTTGGGAAGAGAAGGACGTCGCGAATGGTTGTTACATTGGTCAACAACATAACGAGACGGTCAATACCAATTCCAAGTCCACCTGTTGGTGGCATACCATATTCAAGGGCTTCAACGTAGTCATAGTCGATGCCTGTAGCTTCGTCATCTCCCAATTCTTTGGCACGCGCTTGCGCTTCGAACCGTTGTAATTGATCGATCGGATCATTCAATTCCGTGAAGGCATTGGCATACTCTTTGGTCATGATGAAGAGTTCGAAACGGTCAGTGAAACGTGGATCTTCTGGATTTTTCTTAGCCAATGGAGATACTGCTACTGGGTGACCGTAAACAAAAGTTGGTTGTGTCAAGGTTTCTTCAACGAATTCTTCGAAGAAGGCATTGATAATTTGTCCCACTTCTGTGTAGTGTTTTTCAACTGGTACATGTTTTTCGTTTGCCAGTGCTACAGCTTCTTCAAAGGTCATGTCTTGCCAGAAGTCAACTCCTGTGATTTCTTTGATCGCATCCACCATGTGAACCCGTTTGAATGGTTCATTGATTTTGATTTCTGTTCCTTGGTAGTCAATTGGACCATCACCATGGACCGCTTTCGCAGCATGTTGGATAATGCCTTCAGTTAAGTCCATGATATCGTGGAAGTCAGCGTAAGCTTGATACACTTCGATCGAAGTGAATTCAGGGTTGTGAGTGGCATCCATTCCTTCGTTACGGAAGATCCGTCCGATTTCGTAAACGCGTTCCATCCCACCAACAATCAAACGTTTCAAGTGAAGCTCAGTCGCGATACGAAGCACCATGTCAATGTTTTGTGCATTGTGGTGAGTGATAAATGGTTTGGCAGCCGCACCACCAGCTTCATTGTGAAGCACTGGTGTTTCCACTTCAAGGAATCCTTGACCATCTAAATAACGACGGATTTCAGAGATGATTTTTGAACGGGTTACAAAGCGTTCGAAGCTTTCACGGTTTGAAATCAAATCCAAATAACGTTTTCGATAGATGGTTTCAACATCTGAAAGTCCGTGGAATTTTTCAGGCAAAGGACGAAGGGCTTTTGACAAGTGAGTGATATGAGTTGCTTTAATCGAAAGTTCACCCATGTCTGTGCGCATGATTTCCCCTTCAACACCAAGGAAATCTCCAAGGTCTGCTTTTTTGAAGATTTCGTAGTTTTCTTCTCCAACAGCATCCTTACGAACGTAGATCTGAATTTGACCTTCACGGTCTTGAAGATGGGCAAAACCAACCTTTCCTTTTCCACGTTTTGTTACAAGACGACCGGCAATAATAGCTGTTTCGTTCAAGTCGTGGAGTTGTTCTTTATCTAATTCTGAATATTTTTCTTTTAATTGACCTGAATTTGCAGTGCGTTCGAATCGCTTTCCAAATGGATCGATTCCTTGTTCACGAAGGGCCGCCATTTTCTCACGACGGACAATCTGCTGGTCATTCAATTCTTCCATATGTTCAGTAGTCATTTGGAACCTCCTAAGTTATTCTCCCCTATTCTATCATATTTAGACCAGAAATTCACTAATATTTACCAATTAAACAAAATAAGATGGAAGAAAAAATACAGCTTCTTGAATGAATACTCAAAAACATCGGAAGACCGTCGATGACTGTCCAAATAGTTTTACCTATATAAGATAAGATGATTGAAAAGGTTTCGACAAACTATTCCACAACAGCAGCAAAAAGGAGCGTGGAGAATCTTAAACCATTCATCCTGACTCGCTCCTATTTTTTATTCATAACGCAGTGCTTCGATCGGATTTAACTTAGAAGCCTTATTCGCTGGTAAAATTCCAAAGATGATGCCTACAAAAGCAGAGAAAATAATACTACCGATAGCAACATTTAAGGAAATAATCGGCGGGCCTTCTAGGGAGGATGCAGCAAGTGTAGTAATCAAGCTATTCACACCATAAGCAAGGCCAAGTCCAATCAGTCCACCAATGATGGTCAAGACCATCGACTCAATCAAAAATTGAACCAAAATCTTACCTCGGGTTGCTCCCAATGCTTTGCGAAGTCCAATTTCTCTCGTTCGCTCAGTGATAGAAACCAACATGATATTCATGACTCCAATCCCACCAACTAAGAGAGAAATCCCAGCAATAGCTCCGATGACTGATGTCATAATTCCTACTACTTTATTGGTTTCCTCTAGGATGCTATCCAAATTAAAGATTTGAAATTCTCCCTGGCGAACACCTGAAAGTTCTGTTAACTTTTGAGCAGCTTCGATCCCAACAGATTTGATTTCTTTCACATTTGGAACATGAACGACAATGTTCTGAATCTCGTCTGTTCCAAATTCAGAAGCCAGCTGGGTATTGGCCATCAAGGCACTTCCACCTGAAGAAGCTCCATAGAGGGCTGTCCCTGCATTTGGATCCTTGAAAATTCCAACGACACGATAATTGTTGTCCCCAACAGAGACCACCTGATTCAGTGGATTCTCCGTTCCAAATAATTGTTGAGCCAATCCTTCATCAAGGAGCACCACCCGTGAGAAATTACTATAGTCTGAAGGGGTTAATTTTCGTCCAGATAAGAGCTCAACCTTTTTGACAGAAAAATAGGTCTCATTTACCCCTTGGATGTTCACACCGTCTGCTTTTTTCTTTTGAAAAGCAATGGTTGCATTGGAGGTATTGCTAACATAGTAACCATCGATGCCTTGAATCTTGGTTAATTTCTTAACCCAAGATTCTTGCACAACTGGCGGTGCTTCTTGGACTTGACCATCAACATCTTCAGCGTTTTCTCCATCCATATCCGACGGAGCAGCCATCCCTCGGTCTTCAGCTGCAGGGCCACTTTCGCCTCCGCCTTCTCCTGTATCTTCAGAAGGGCCAATATTGATCCCAGTCACATAGCCACTCTTGTTGGGAGAATAAGAGATTTGTACATACTCTTGGTCCTTGGTGAAGGTCTTGGTGACACCAGCTTTCATACCATCTCCCAGAGCCATGATGACAACGACAGAAGCAACCCCAATAATGATCCCCACCATGGTCAAGAAAGACCGTAATTTATGGCTCATAATTGAGCTGATCGCAAATTTCCAATTTTGCATTAGGTCCCCCTTTCCAGCTTGCTATCTGAGGAGATCAGTCCATCACGAATGACAATGCGACGATGCGCAAAGGCTGCAATTTCTGGCTCGTGTGTAACCATGATAATGGTTTTTCCTTCTTGGTTTAGCTTGGTTAACAAGTCCATTATTTGCTCCCCTGTCTTGGTATCTAGGGCTCCAGTCGGCTCATCTGCTAAGACAATGGCTGGCTGATTGACGAGAGCTCGAGCGATCGCAACCCGCTGTTTTTGACCCCCTGAGAGCTCTGAAGGCAAATGGTGCATGCGAGAATGGAGCTCTACCTTTTCAAGGTACTGCTCAGCTAATTCTTTCCGTTTAGCAGGATGAACTCCTGCATAAATGAGAGGCAGTTCCACATTTTGAAAGGCATTGAGCTTAGAGAGAAGAAAGAATTGTTGAAAGACAAAACCGATCTGTTCATTTCGAACACGTGCTAATTTTTTCTCACTGAGATTTCCAACCTCCTGACCTTCTAGGAAATACTCTCCGCTGGTCGGGCGGTCCAACAAGCCAATGACGTTCATCAAGGTCGATTTCCCTGAGCCAGATGGACCCATAATGGCCACAAATTCTCCCTCTTCGACTTCTAAATCGATGTCTTTTAAGACACGAAGTTCCTGGTCCCCGTTTTTATAGGTTTTATTGATTCCTTTTAGTTCAATCAATTTTGTCATATTTTCCGATCTCTTTTCCATCTTCCAGTTTCTCATTAGGATTCACAATAACTTGAGCATCTTTCTTCAAGCCTGACAAGATTTCCTGGTTTTCAGCATCGGCGTTACCAAGCGTCACTTTTACTTTCCTAGCCTTGCCATTTTCGACCGTCCATACATAGCTGGTATCCCCATCAGCCATGACACTTGTCACGGGAACAAGGGGATGTTGAGTAGAACTTTTGACTTCAATATTGACAGAAAATCCTTGTTTGAGTTCCCCAATCTCACTGGTAATATCCACTGTGAATGGGTACTTGGCTCCACCGCTTCCTTGTGTTCCACCCGCTGCATTGGCACCTGCTTGACCCGCGTCGGTCGGATAGTTGGCTACATAAGAAATCTTTCCTGTCCAGGTTTTATCCGGATAAACCTTGGAAGTGAGGACCACTTCCTGACCTTCAGAGATATTGGCCAAATTGTATTCAGACAACTCCCCTTTGACTTGTAAATTCCCGTTGCTCACAATGTGAACCAGAGTTTGGTTGGTCCCTGTAGTCGATTTTGAAACATCTTTATTGACTTCGACCACGGTACCATCTGTATTACTCCTAACTGTTGTCGCATCCAGAAGAGCTTTAGCCTTGTTCATATTATCAACCGCATCTGACTTGGCATCTCGTAAATCGCTAGCTTGAGAATCGACTGTTCGTTGGGTCTGCGAAGCTGATTTGGCATCTGCTTCTTCATCGCCTGTCGTATCAATGGTCACACCATTTGTCAGTAAGTCATTTAACTGACGGTCTGCCTTATTGACAGCACGAACGGCTGCATCATAAGCGGTTTGGGCCTCTGTACTACTATACTGAACAATTGGCTGACCGGCCGTCACTTGATCTCCTACATTGACCAAAATCGACTGCAAATCCCCTTTGGTTCCATCAAAATAGACATACTGTTCCTGGTTGGCAGTGACTTTCCCAGTTAACAAGACCGAAGAAGCGATCGATCCATCCTTGACCGTTTGCACCATTGGAGTTTCTTTCGTGATTGCTTGATCAGGAGTACTTGGGTGCGAAAACATCATCACACTTCCTGTTCCAATCACCACAATTGCTGCACCTGCAGCCGTAAATAGTTGCCATTTTTTCAATTTCTTCATCGTTTTTCTCCATCAAAGAAAGCGTTTTATTCTATACCATAGTATACCATATTTCCTTACTTTTCTATCTAAATTTGACACGGCAAAATGAAATTTAAATGCTTGGTAACATGCTAAACCCTTGACTTTTGTAACAGTTGATATTACAATCAAACTGAAATCCCATTTAGGAGGAAAACATGAAAGAATTTGATATTATTTCAATCGGTGGAGGTAGTGGAGGAATCGCTACAATGAACCGGGCTGGGGAGCACGGAGCTCAGGCTGCCGTCATTGAAGAAAAACAATTGGGTGGCACCTGTGTCAACAGAGGATGTGTGCCTAAAAAGATTATGTGGTACGGTGCACAAATTGCAGAAGCTATTCGCGATTATGGACCAGACTATGGATTTACTTCTGAACAAACAAGATTTGATTTTGCAACCTTAAGAAAGAATCGCGAAGCCTATATTGACCGTTCCCGTAATTCCTATGATGGCAGTTTCAAACGCAATGGGGTTGAACGAATTGAAGGACGTGCCCGTTTTGTGGATGCTCATACGGTTGAGGTAAATGGAGAAACCATTAAGGCCAAGCATATCGTAATTGCGACCGGTGCCCATCCCTTTATTCCTTCTGTTCCTGGAGCTGAATTTGGCGAAACTTCTGATGATGTCTTTGCTTGGGAAAAACTGCCAAGTTCCGTTGCCATTATTGGAGCTGGCTACATCGCGGTGGAGCTAGCTGGTGTGCTCCATGCCCTTGGTGTTCAGACCGATCTCTTCGTTCGCGGTGATCGTCCCTTAAGAAAGTTTGATTCCTACATTATCGATGGCTTAATGGAAGAAATGGAAAAACAAAACCTTCCGCTTCACAAACATAAGGTTCCTATGAAGCTTGAAAAATTAGCAGACGGTCGTGTGAAGATTTATTTTGAGGATATGACCAGCCACGTGGCAGATCATGTTATCTGGGCAACAGGACGAAAACCAAATGTCCAGGATCTCAATCTAGAAGCTGTAGGCGTCACCTTAAATGAAAAAGGATTCATTGCAGTGGATGAATACCAGAACACAGTTATTCCAGGAATCTATGCTCTTGGGGATGTCACAGGAGAAAAAGAGTTGACTCCTGTCGCTATTAAAGCTGGACGCACTCTTTCTGAACGACTATTCAATGGAAAAGTCAATGCCAAAATGGATTATACAAACATCCCAACCGTTGTCTTTTCTCACCCTGCTATTGGAACCGTTGGCCTAACGGAGGAAGAAGCCCAGCAAACTTATGGTAAAGAGAATATCAAAGTCTATACTTCTCAATTTGCTTCCATGTACACCGCTGTTACCCAACACCGCCAGCAAGCAAAATTCAAACTCATCACTGTTGGTCCCGAAGAAAGGGTCGTTGGCCTTCATGGTCTTGGCTACGGAGTCGATGAAATGATCCAAGGATTTGCAGTTGCTATCAAGATGGGAGCGACAAAAGCCGATTTCGACGCAACCGTCGCCATTCACCCAACCGGATCCGAAGAATTTGTGACAATGAGATAAAAATAAGAGGCTGGGACAAAAGTCCTAGCCTCTCAATTGTCTTTGAATTGTCGAGCAAGACGCAGTGGTTAAGTGGGCTCTACTACGCTGATTTCATCAGCTTTTACAGCCCTACTTAACTGTGCGGAGGTGGGACGACGAAATCGAATTCTAACGAATTACCGATTTCTGTCCCACTCTCTTTTTCTTTGTTTATGGTAAGATGGCAATGGCACGGACAGGTGAACCAGTTGCCTTGTCCCAGTGAGGGAAAGCAATCGAAATCAAGGCACCTACAGCTGGAACTTGGTCCAATTGGTTCAAGACTTCAACTTGGTAGATATTTTGTTCCAAGAGGTAGTATTCATTGACCAAGCCATGCTCTGCTGCTGGAATACCTGCATCTGTATCGAAGGTTTCATGACCCACAGCCTTAACATGGCGTTCATGAATCAAGAATTCCAAGGCTTCACGGCTCCATCCTGGACTTTGTTGAACCCCATTTTCATCAAGATTGCGCATAGCATCTTGATCTGGCCAACGTTTTGACCAATCACTGCGGAAGGCAACAAAAGCACCCTCAGCAATTTGTCCATGCTCTGCCTCAAAGTCTAAGATATCTTGTTTACTCAAGATAAAGTTTGGATTGGCAGCAACTTCTTTAGACTTGTCGATAACATAGAGTGGCAAGAGGAGATCTTTGAGGTCAATCTCATCCAACCAACGACCACCTTCTACAAAGTGAATCGGTGCATCAATATGCGTTCCGTATTGACCAACCACTGTAAATTTTTGAACATGGAAACCATCTTTTAATGTGAAAAGATCTTCTTGTTGCAAAGCAGGAAGGGCTGGGAAGTGTGGACTTTCCGCATTGATTTGGTGACTCAAGTCCACCCATTTTTTAGCTTGCAATTCTTTATAAATACTTAGTAAATCTGACATGTTTCTTCCTCCTTATTCGCCCCAAACTTCAGCGACAATTTCCTTAATCAAACCGATTTTTTTCCATTGGTCTTCTTCTGTCAAAATGTTTCCTTCTTCTGTCGAAGCAAAGCCACACTGAGTAGACAGGTAAAGATTTTCCAACGGTACATACTGACTCGCTTCTTTAATACGAGCAATCACTTCGTCCTTATTCTCCAGTTGACCACTCTTAGATGTCAAGAGGCCTAACACCACTCCTTTACCAGGGGTTACTTCTGCAAGTGGTTCAAAACCACCAGCCCGATCGGTATCAAACTCTAGGAAGTAAGCATTAACGGCTTCTTCTCCAAGGAGTTCTTTGGCAATCGGCGCATAGCCACCTGATGAAGCCCAAGTGGAATGGAAGTTCCCACGACAAACGTGCGTATTGACGGTCAAACCAGCTGGAACATTTTGGTAGACATCGTTGTTAAAGGTCAAGAAGAGATCAGCGAGTTCCCGGCGAACCTCATCTTTTGACTTGCCTTGAGCTGCTCCCCAAGCCGTCAAGAAATTATCATCTACCAAGACACCCCAAGTACAATCATCTACTTGAAGAGTCCGAAGACCTGCATCATACAAATCTTGAATCACTTGAAGATAGGCTTGCTTGATGTCTTCACGAACAGCCGCAAAATCAGGATAGATGGTATTCAATTGTTCTACATGTTCTGCATCACGGATCAATTCAAAATAGAATTGTGCAGGTGCTGGAATGGTATATTTAGCCTCTACACCATCTACATCTGCCACAAGATCCCGCAAGAACTTGTAATGCTCTACAAATGGATGATTGGCTCCTGTGATTTTTCCAACGACAAGCGCTGAGTCCGCCTTGGTTGTTTCATCATGGAATTGATAGCCTTGAGCAGCTTGGACATGATCAATGCCCCCAAAGCCCCAGAAGAAATCCAAATGCCAATAAGCTCGGCGGAATTCTCCATCAGTTACTGACTTCAGACCAGCGGCAATTTCTTTTTCAACGAGGTCACGAATCGCCTGATCTTCTACTTTTGTTAAGTCAGCCTGACTGATTTTTCCAGCTGCGAAATCTTCACGAGCCTGAACCAAAGTAGCTGGACGAAGAAATGAACCAACATGGTCTACGCGATAAGGTGCATGTGTATGTGTCAATATGATTCCCTCTTTCCTATAAGTTTTACATTAATTCATCAATGCAACCATTATAGCAGTCCAACACCTGATAAACAAGGGTTTGGGATAATCTAATATCTTTGATATCTATATAGCCTTAGACTATAACAAAAAAAGAAGTCCTTGAAGGACCCCTTTTCTTAATTTTTAAATGCATCGAGCATGACTTGGAACTCTTCGTTTGTGAGTGTAATGCCTTTCCCCATTTTTGTATGGTCGGGACTCCAGGTCCGGATATCATACTTAGCAGGAGCACCATTAAAACTCACACGGTTCAATTCTTTGGTCCAACCCTTGTCATTTTCTGACAAGACCAGCAAATGTTCTTCGATTTGGAATGAAAATTCTGCCATTTCACGACTCCTTTCTTGCCTTCTCATCTCTAATATTCGTAAATCATTTACAAAATCGTTTAAATTATCTATAATATATTGTATCAAGTTATGGAGAATTTAGCTATGAAAAAATTTCTCGAGATCGTTAAAGACCGAGCAAATGAATTTTTCAATGGAAAAGTCAGTACCCCTGCCCCATTAGAAGATGAGAGAATTATTGACATCATTCAACAAGCATTGCGAAAAAACAAGGGGTTCATGTTATTTTTTCAAACAAGAGTTTTACAGGCGATATTGTCAAGTATGACCAAGAACGCCGACAACTGATCGTGAAAAATTTTAAAAAGAGTATGTCCACGATTATTCGGATTTCTGAGATCCAGAAAATCAGTTTGGTCCCCAATAATATTCGCATCGCCCAACAAAAAGGAGAGGTTTAACCCTCTCTTTTATATTGAAGACAAACGTCATTTTTGGCGTTTGTTTTTATTACTTTTAATCTCATTTCTAAATTTATTAGAGTATCAAAAAAATTCTATCAAATTTTAACTTTAACTTTTGAACCTAGTAAAAAGTTAAAGTTCCAGTACATACTACTAGTATTGACGTTGCCTTGATTAAAAAGGTCACCAAATCTTTCATAATTACATTATCTATTTAAAGAAAAATATTAGTAATAAATTATGTAAATTCAATCTAATCTCTAAGCACCATAAGTATGCTCCCATTTTTTCATTTCTTCAACGATACTTCTTAGAGCAATACCTTTTTTTGTCATTTTATATTCAACCTGTGGAGGCGATGTCGGTAAAACTTTTCTTGATAAAATACCTTCTTGCTCAAAATCATGTAATCGTTGAGCTAATATTCTAGGATTAATACCTTCTACACTACGCAAAAGACTACTATAATGTATATTACCATCAATAATTTCAGATAAGATCTCAAGAGTAAATTTACCTTTTAGTAAATTCAAGACCCTTCTTGCTGGACAAATTGATTTTTTCAAAGATTGCTTCTTGCAAGTCTCCATTCATTTCCTCCTTTTTTGATAGTTACTATACTTTTTTTCCCTTCTTGTTTCAGAAATTATTACATGATAAGCTAATTATATCATTTGAAAGGGGAAATTACTATGGATATTACAACTAAGTTTGACCGTATCAAAGATATTCTCGGTTGCGCTGATGGTAGATACTTTGGCACTGGATATACTCAAGTAAAATATTTTCAGAAAGTTAAATATATTGCTTTTGATTGATAAATGAAAATTGGTTTGATGAAATAACGGAGGAAGCTTGATGAAAAAAACAAATACAAAAGCGCCAGCTTATCTACTTTTTATTCTTTCACTAGGATACATTATGGCGGTCCTAGATACAACCGGAGTGGTTCTTGCTGTTCCCCATATTGAAACAGCTATGAGCGTCTCATTAGAGCAATCCATTTGGATTATTAACGCCTATACACTAGCTTTAGGCTCTTTACTCCTACTTTCAGGAAATCTAACAACAAAATATGGTGCTAAACGAATTTTATTATTTGGAATGACAATTTTTACACTTGCCTCATTTGGGTGCTCTTTTTCACCAAATATTGAAACATTAATCATACTTAGATTCGTTCAAGGTTTCGGTGCTTCTTTGTTTATGCCTAGTTCATTAGCACTTTTATTCATTTCATACCCTGATTCTACTAAAAGAGCACGTATGTTAGGAATTTGGACAGCAATTATTTCTGTTGCAACCGGTACTGGTTCTTTTATTGGTGGACTAATTATTAACTACTTCGGATGGAGGGGTATTTTCTTAATCAATATTCCATTGGGAATTTTGACAGTAATTTCAATATTACTTCTTGTGAAAAACAATATTGCCAATCCAAAGACTAGAATTGACATTTTCAGTAATATATTTCTTGTTGCAACTATCGGAAGTCTAGTTATTTACCTTGTTGAAGGGAATCAATATGGCTATAGTAACCTAAATCTTTTATTGTTTCTTCTCCTATTTATATTATTTACTGTTGGTTTAGTAGTCCACGATAAAAAAAGTAAAGCACCTATTGTTCCCCACCAACTATTAAAAAATGCTAAGTTTATTGTCTCTAATCTGTTAGGTTTAGTAGTTAACATTTCATTATATGGTATTGTTTTGGTGCTAGGACTTTATTTTCAAACTTATTTAAACCTCTCCTCAATGGTTTCTGGACTCCTCATTCTACCAGGAATGATTGTCTTAATTATTGGTAATTTATTTTACGCACGTGCTATAAAACGATTTTCCGTGGGAAGCCTCGCTACTGTCTCAATTATTTTTGCCATTGTAGGAGCAGCAGGAATTTTTGGAATGGGAGTCCTTTTTCATGAAATTCAACTATACATCCTAATCCCTTTATTTTCTTTAATGAGCCTTGGTATCGGAGTGTTAACTCCAGCAACTACTACCATTCTTATGGAAGCTGCTGGTCAAGAATTATCTGGAATTGCTGGTGCAACTTTAAACGCTAACAAACAAATTGGTGGACTTTTTGGTACAACAATTATGGGGATTCTAACTACTAATTTATCCCATAATTGGAATATGGTTATCGTTGTCGCATTTTTGGTTAACGTGATAATGTATATTGCTACTTGGTTAATTGCTAGTCGTTACCTTTATGGAAAAGAATAAAACCAAACAGAATGCATTCAATTAAAAGTTGATTATACAGATTGAAGAAAAAGTCCATTTAGACAATTTTCTTCAATCTTTTTTCATAATTATATAAAGAAAAAACTCTAAAGGAGAAGTTTTTCTAGTCCTAATAGAGTTTTTCTATATTCTGAAGAGAGATTTAACCCTCTCTTTTTTGTTATACTCGAACAGTTTTACTTGCCCCATCTTTTGAGTAGAGATTGATTAAACCTTCCTGGCAAGAACGAATCATATCTCCTGGCTTGACTTCTTGTGGAACGGTGATCGTGAGAAGCTCCATCGGATTTGGTGCGCGATCAATCTTCACTCCATCCTTATCATGCAAGTCTTGGATCTGGCATTCAAAATGACGGAAGCCTGGTCCGTAGAATTCCACTTGGTCGCCTTCATTGATGACATTCCGTTGGCGAATCGTCGCAGTCATGGTAGATGGATCAAAGTCAACCACTTCTCCTACAAATTTGTATTGAGGAATCTTACGACGTGCCCCAAACAATTGTTCATTTTCAGTCGGTGTTTGGTAGTAGAATCCAGTTGCTAATTCACGTTGAGCAACCTTCCACAATTCATTGATCAAATCATCCTTGATGGCATAAAAGGCTTCTGGACTTTCCATATAGGCATCACAAGCTGCCTTGTAACAGTTGGCTACTGTTGATACGTAATGGACAGATTTCATCCGGCCTTCAATCTTCAAGCTATCAACCCCATTGTCAATCATGTCTGGAATATTTTCGATCATACACATGTCCACGGCTGACATAGAGTATTCTTCTGGGACTTGTCCTTTGATACTCTTGCGTTCTTGGCCAAATGGCATATCGTAGAGATCGTATTTCCAACGACAAGATTGAGAACAGCCACCACGGTTGGCATCCCGGTCAGACATGTGGTTAGAAAGGGTACAACGTCCGGAATAGGAAATACACATGGCTCCATGAACGAAGGCTTCGATCTCAAGATCGGTACGCTTACGGATCTCTGCCAACTCTTCCATGGATACCTCACGGGCCAAAACAACACGGGTCAAGCCATATTCTTTCCAGAAATGGAAGGTCTCCACATTGGTTGCGGAAGCTTGCGTAGACAAGTGAATATTGAGGCCAGGTGCATAGGTTGCACAGATTTCAATCAAGGCCGGGTCTGAGACGATCACGGCATCAAGGCCCATATCCCGCAATTCACGGAACCATTCACCAGCCCCTTGTTCATTTCCCTCATGGGTCACCATGTTTGAAGCAACGTGAACATCAACGCCACGTGCATGAGCATATTCGATACCTTCACGAAGCTCATCCATGGTAAAGTTTCCGGCACGGCTACGCAAACCATAGGCTTGTCCACCAACGAACACAGCGTCTGCCCCATAATTAACGGCAACTTTTAATTTTTCTAATGTTCCAGCAGGTACCAAGACCTCTGGACGTTTTTTTGTATTTGTCATGTTTTCTCCAATTTACAAGATTGTCGATATGATGAATAGCCTCTTCGTTCCCTGAAAAAGGAAAACTCACAAACGAAGAAGCCCTAGTTTTTTATTATTTTACACGATCTGGTTCGTAATCATAGAAACCAGTATCCAAACCACGATTAGCTGGATGTAATTTGCGGATTTCTTCATCAAACAGATAGGCTTGATCCTGTGTAAATGTTCCTTTTTGAATCAAATCACGGGCCTTGACAAAGTACTCTGTAATCTTGACAAAGTTTTCCCCCGGACAGTAGACACCATCGAGTTTCCAATGATCAAATCCATGTTCTACCAACTCAGACAATTTGGTCATCATATTCAAGTCATTATTTGAGAAGATATGGGTTCCATGTTTGTCCTCATAGACTGAATAATGAGAATTGGGATCTCCTGGTTCTGCTAAGAACAGGTCGCGATCTTTGGTTACAGAGTCCTCTGTCTTGATAAAGTTGTAATAATTCTGAAGAAGAGGTCGTTTCGAATGGTGAATAATGCTAGCGCCATAGACCAAGACTTCTGCAGGAATCTGAAGATTCTCAGCCATTACGAATAATTCGGCAGATGGAATCTCACGAGCCAAAACAGCTTCAGAAGCCCCGGCTTGTTTTCCCCAGAAATTGATCTGGCGGCTAGAAGTGACCATGGTTGAGGCATCGTAAATCGTTTTGAATGGATAGCCATCTCGTTTCAAGACATAAAAAACGCCCGCATCTCCGACAGTAATATAATCAGCCTGAATTTCCTTTAGAAAATCTAGGAAAGGCTTGATTGAATCCATCATCGATTGGTGCATCAGTGCATTTACAGCTACTGTCAATTCTTTGCCAGCAGCATGGACCAGTTGGGCAATTCGATTTATTTCGTCATAGCTTAAAGTTTGAGGCAATCGTAATCCGTAGTCTTTTTCACCGACATAGATTCGGTCAACCCCTGCATCAATCAGGGCTTGCGCTTGCTCAACACTCTCTGCTGTTGCTGTAATAATAATATTTTTCATAGAACCATTATAACAAAAATTCCGATATTCTAAAAAAATTTATTCATTTTGTAAAATTTGTAACATTTTTGTAACATTTATATACCTGAATTCATGATAGAATAATAGAGTACTGTTAGGAGAGAGAAAATGCCCGTAAGAAATTTAAGACACTATGATGAAGAATTCGATTATATCGAATTAACCAAACAAACCCAAGAAACCCCTATTCAGGACTATGCTCCTGAAGTTGAACCCGCACCTCAATTAAGTGAATTGCTATATTTTTTAAATATCGCTATTTTCTGTGTGTTGACGGTGGTATTTAGTTTTATCTTTTTAGCAACAAAAATGAATACCTTCTTTGCGTTCGCTTTAGCGATTGGTTCTAGCTTTGCTAGTATTCAAGGGTTCCGAATTTACTACAATAAACGAAAAAAATAAAAATCAGGTTCGCCTGATTTTTTTATTTACTCGAATTTTTTTAATTGGAATAACAATTGGAAGACAAAACTTAACTGCCAATTGCCATCTTACCTTCCATAAAAAGAGACTGGGACAAAAGTCCTAGCCTCTCAATTGTTTTTGGATTGTCGAGCAAGACGCAGTGGTTGAGTGGGCTCTACTACGCTGATTTCATCAGCTTTTACAGTCCTACTCAACTGTGCGGAGGTGGGACGACGAAATCGAATTCTAACGAATTACCGATTTCTGTCCCACTCTCTTTTTTATGCTTCTTTTGTTTCTTCTTCAGCTGCTTCTTCAGAATCTTTTTCATCCAACTCTAACACGATGTCTTCTGATTCTGTTTGTTTGCGAATGGATTGAACCAAGTCATTGCCACTTAGATTTTCTTTTTGAAGTTTATCCTTAAATGAGTGATAGACTTCTTGAGATTTTTCAACCACATCTTGCGTCTTTTCTTTGACAGATTCCAAAACAGTTCCTGTCGTAATTTCTCCAGAACCAACTTTTTCTTTGGTTTGTTGGATCACTTCTGCTGCTTGTTTTGAAACATCCTTAGCAGTTTGTTTCACCGATTCATGTACTTCTTGAGGATCTTCTTGATAATCTTTTACGAAGCGCACCACTTTTTTAGTGACTTTCTTTCCTTGCTCTGTTGATAAATAGTAGGCTGCTGAAGCACCTGAAATCACACCAATTAATAAACTAGATAAACGTCCCATATTCTTCCTCGATTCTATTTAAATAATTTTGAAGCCATCTTAATCGCTTTTAATCCGATAGAGGCTTTCACTGTTTTTCCACCAGCTGATACAGCTTTGACACTCAATTGACGGGCTTGATCATTCAAATCTGAAACAGACTCTGAAAGATCCGCCACGGCTGTAAAGAGTGGGTCAATCGTTGCAACTTTTTGATTCAAATCATCCGTTAAAACATTGACTTTTGCCAATAGATCATTGGTCTGATGCAAGGTGACATTGACATCTGATGTCAAAACTTGGATGGTTTTTTGCGTCTCATCTACAACTTTTCCAATCTTTGAGAGGAAAAAATCATATAAATGACAAGTGCTACTAAGGCAAGGCCTAAGAGACCGTAGGCAATTTCAATAAACATATATTACTCCTTTGCTTCTACATAATAAGGGGCTTTTTTGCGACGTTGATAGATGATGATGGCGAGTCCAACTAGAATCAGGATCATCGACAACCACTGGGAAACACGTAAGCCCGCAAACATCAGGCTATCTGTCCGCATTCCTTCGATGATCATCCGACCAAAACCATACCAGATAAGGTAAAAGGCTGTGATCTCACCTTGTCGCAAAAATTGGGGCTTCCTACGAAGAATCAAGATCAAGATAAATCCTAGCAGATTCCAACTGGATTCATATAAGAAGGTTGGTTGACGATAACTGCCGTCTATATACATTTGATCTCGAATAAAAGAGGGTAGGTAGTTGAGACTTTTGACAGCAGCTCCATAAGCTTCCTGGTTAAAGAAGTTTCCCCAGCGTCCAATACTCTGTGCAATCATGACGCTTGGGGCCGCAATATCTAAGAAATCAATTGGCTCAATCAAGCGTCTACGAGAGAATAGATAGAGGACAAGGGCACCTGTCAAGAGGCCACCATAAATCGCGATTCCTCCGTTCCAGATGGCGAAAATCTCACCAAGATGCTGGCTATAATAGCCCCATTCAAAAATAACGTAATAGAGTCGGGCACCCACAATCGCAAGCGGAAAAGCGATCAAAATGAAATCAATGATATCATCTGGATCAATTTTCTTACGGGGCGCTTCTTTCATGGAAAGATAAACGGCTAGAATTAAGCCAGAGACAATACAAATCGCATACCAACGAATACTGATCGGACCTAATTGAAGGGCTACTGGATTCATTCCTTCACCTCATTTTGACTAATCAACTGGGACAAACGTTCTTCAAAAGTTTTGGTAGCATCATAGCCCATTTCTTTGGCCCGAACATTCATCGCTGCGGCTTCGATCACGACCGAAATGTTCCGACCAGTCTTCACAGGGATGCGGATCCGAGGAATGGTCACACCACCGATTTCCAACTCTTCTGCATTATTACCAAGACGATCATAAACTTGATCCTTAGCATAATTTTCCAAGTAAACGGCGATTTGGACTTGTGAAGAATCCTTGACAGCACTTGCACCGTAGAGACTCATGACATCGATAATCCCGACACCACGGATCTCTAGTAAGTGGCGTAGGATTTCAGCTGGCTCTCCCCAAAGGGTCATCTCGTCTCTCGCATAGATATCGACTCGGTCATCTGCTACGAGGCGGTGACCCCGCTTGACAAGTTCCAAACCTGTCTCACTTTTTCCGATTCCGCTATCTCCTTGAATCAAGACACCCATCCCATAAATATCCATCAAGACACCGTGTACACTCGTACGTTCTGCTAGCCGACTATCCAAATAGCTAGAAAGCTCTCCAGATAAACGACTCGTTGCAACATTGCTCTTTAAAATGGCTAGTTGCTTCTCTTCCGCAGCACGCAACATTTCTTCTGGAATTTCTAAATTCCGCGCGACAATGATGACAGGTGTCTCTGGCTGGAACATCTTGCGCAGGACCTGATGACGGTTGTGAGAGCTCATCTTCACCAGGTAGGACCATTCTTTCATTCCTACAAGCTGAATCCGCTCAGGTGTGTAATAGTCGAAATAGCCCGTCATTTCAAGACCTGGACGTGAAATATCCGCAGTCGTAATTTCCTTGCTTAAGAGTTTATCATCCCCATAAACAACCGATAGACGAAGCTTTTCCTGTAGATCGCGAACAGTAACTGCCATATCATTCTCCCTTTTCAAATTCTCTCTCTATTATAGCAGATTTTCTCTTCAGACGAGAGACTGAAGTGTCATTTGAAAGATCCATTTTCAACTCCTTTTTAAGGCAAGCAAAAAGAGGCCAAGACAAAGGTCTCCAACCTCTAGGAAATGATGGGAACATATGAAGAATGCTCTAGCCTTGGCCTTGCAAGAAATCTTTGATCATAGATTTGATTCCGATAGAGACCGCATAGACCACCGCATTGAAGGAAATGCGATCAAGCCGTGCATAAAGGCGAAAGGACCTCCCCCCAACAAGGAGAAAACCAGATACAAAACCGGCAGAAATAAAATCGAAAACCGATAAATTTGTGGCTTTCTAGCCATTTCTGTTGGCAGAAACAAGAGGTAGAAGAGACTATTCCAAATGCCCAGTGGAAAAAGGAGCATCCCGATCAAAACTGTTCCAACTCCTTCCCCAAAAAAACGATTTAAAATGAAAAACTGTCCTATAAAACTGAAGAAGAGGTATAGAATAAAAGCAAGGTAATAGAACTTCTGCTTCACTCGGATCTCCTTTTAGAAAAATGGACTATCATTCTGATCATGAATGGGTTCAGCCTCTTTTCTTCGACGAGGTCGAGAGCCATAGTCAAACATTTTCTGCTCCTCCTCGTCCTTATAAGGCAAGGTCGTATCTAACAGCAAGTAGATAATCACACCGATAAAGGCATGAGAGACCGTAAAAAGAATAAACAAGAAGCGTAGGAGAGTTACACTAAGACCAAATTTATCAGCTAAGCCAGCTAGCACACCTGAAACCAGGCGATGTCGTTTTAATTTGTAAAATGATGATGTCATTTGATTTTCCTCTTTCTAGTTAGACCTATTTTAGCAGAGTCGAACTGGAAAGAGATCCGCCTAAAGACTGATTCTTACACTTGTCTCATTTCAAGAAATTGCAGGCGGCTGTGACAGCGACCGCAGGCATATTTCTTCAGATCGATTTTTCGCTTTCGTCTATACTCTTGGCCACAATGGGGACATTGATAGAGATAGATCCGCTTGACTCGCCCAGTTCTATCTGGTAGAGGAGGTGTGAAACGAAGACCGTCCACTTGCTGGAGAAGTTGCTTAAAGTCTAGATCTTTGTGGCGATAGCCTTTACCTTGATCGTAAAGATGGTAATGGCAGAGCTCGTGACGGACGATTTTACGAAAGATCTCTAACCCGAAAGCTTGGTATATTTTCGGGTTGAAATCAAGGTGTCGATCTTTGGGAAAGAAACGACCCCCAGTAGTTTGAAGACGTGAATTCCACTCTGCTTGATGGCGGAATTCTCTCCCAAAATCTTCTAGGGATACTTGGCGTACATACTCAGTCAGATTCATTCGGAGCTACCAAACTGAGATTGACTTTTTCGCGTTCCACATCAATCTTCTTCACCCAGACGGTTACCAAATCACCTACTGAGACGACCTGGCTTGGATGCTTGATAAACTGCTTGCTCATATGGGAGATATGAATCAAGCCATCCTCGTGAATGCCAATATCGACAAAGGCTCCGAAATCAACCACATTGCGCACAACCCCTTCTAATTTTTGACCAATGTGGAGATCTTTAATATCCAAGACATCCTGACGGAGCACTGGTGCATCAAAGGAATCTCGCAAATCACGACCTGGTTTTAGGAGATCAGCAATGATATCTTTCAGGGTTTCCGGCCCCAGTTCTAGCTGGGTCGACATTTCCTCTATCTTGACAGCTTTTAATTTTCTTGAGCAGATTCATCCAGTTCGGTAATCCCAAGGAGTTCAAAAAGTTTTTCAACTTCCTTGTAACTTTCAGGGTGGACGCCAGTATTGTCCAAGATGTTTTTACTTTCAGGAATGCGTAAGAATCCCGCTGCCTGCTCGAAAGCCTTGGCTCCGAGACGAGGGACTTTTTTAATCTGCGCGCGTGAAAGGATCATTCCTTCTTCTTCCCGGTATTTCACGATATTTTCAGAGATGGTCTTATTAAGCCCTGCTACATGCGCTAAGAGAGAGGGACTAGCGGTATTGATATTAACCCCAACTTGGTTGACGACCGTATCTACCACGAAATCCAAACTTTCCGTCAATTTTTTCTGATTGACATCGTGCTGGTATTGACCGACACCGATGGATTTGGCATCGATTTTCACCAATTCTGCTAAGGGATCTTGCAGACGACGGGCAATGGAGATGGCCGAGCGTTTTTCAACGGTTAATTCTGGGAACTCATGACGGGCCAACTCACTAGCTGAGTAGATAGAAGCTCCGCTTTCATTGACAATGACATAGCGAACCCCTGGATGGTCATGAAGCACTTCAGCGACGAAGGCCTCACTTTCACGGCTAGCTGTTCCATTTCCAATTGCAATAATCTCTACGCCAAACTCCTTGATCAAGGAGGACAGATCCTTTTTAGCCTGCTCGATCTGAGCTGGTTTTGCAGGAGCAACTGGATAGATGACCTGGGTAGCGAGCATCTTTCCTGTCTCATCGACAACGGCTAGTTTAGCACCAGTCCGAAAGGCTGGGTCAAATCCAAGGACCACGCGCCCTTTTAATGGAGGAATGAGCAATAGATTCCGTAGATTCTCAGAGAACAATTGAATGGCCCCGTCTTCTGCCACCTCCGTCAACTCTGTCCGAATCCGACGTTCAATCGCAGGAACGATTTTTTTCTTAACCGCTTGTTGAATAACCTCATCGACATAGGCATTTTTCGTTTTAAAACGAGCCTCAAAAATACGAATGATCCGATCCAGTTGGTGCTCGAATCCGACTTTGAGAACGCCCAATTTTTCCCCACGATTGAGAGCTAGAGTCCGGTAGCCCTGCATACTCTTGATCTTCTCAGAAAAATCATAGTAGATTTCAAAGGTTCTCTTAGGGTCTAGACTTTCATCCTTCAAGGTTGACGTCATAAGGGAATGACCATGAATTTCTTGATAGGTGAGGGCCCGCAATTGGGTATCCTCTGAAATGGCCTCTACCAGAATATCCACTGCACCAGCTAAAACCGCTGTTTCAGTTGGGAAGGTCTCACAGGTAAATTTCTGTGCCTCTACTTCCAAGTTTGGACTATTCTGCAGGATGAGACGTGCCAAGGGGAAAAGTCCTGCTTCACGGGCAATTGTCGCCTTGGTCCGCCGTTTTTCCTTATAAGGTAGATAAAGCTCTTCGACATCCGCTAATTTTTCAGCAGCTTCAATGGCCTGCTTGAGGGCCTCTGTCAGTTTACCTTGTTCCTCAATCTTAGCAAGGACGGTTTCCTTTCGTTCAGCTAGAGCCGTTAAGGATTTATCCCGATCAATAATAGCCTTGATCGCTACTTCATCTAAATTTCCGGTCATATCTTTTCGATAGCGAGCAATGAAGGGAATGGTTGAGCCTTCTGCGGTCAGACTCAATACGGTATCGATTTGTTTTAAGCTAACACCCAATTCTTGGGCTATTTTTTCATATTTATCCATAGCTTCTATTATAGCATATTTTACCGTAGCCAAGGCTTCTAGCCACCTATTTGCTAGGGTTTTGTAGAAGTTTCCTCCTTGTCTTTTATGCTCTATTTCCCCCTTGATCTTTCCTTTTTGTTATAATGATAGAAAACGAAAAAGGAGGCCCAAAAATGGCTATTAAATTTTCTAAGACAGATGATCTTGATAAAATGTTTGAAAACTTTGCAAGTTTTCCAGATCTAGAAAAAACAGTTGAATTCCCCGAAGAAAAAAGAAAGCAGAAACGGCTGCTAAAGATGCAAAGAAGGCTAAGTAATGACATTCTTTCAACACCTTCCCTCTAGCGTCTTGCAGGCTGGGGCTATTTTTCTCTCGATTATCATTGAGGCCCTGCCCTTTGTCCTGATCGGAAGTATCATTTCAGGAATGATTGAGGTTTATGTCACACCTGAGAAGGTTTACCGTTTTCTTCCCAAAAATAAATTTGGGCGAATCTTCTTTGGGAGCTTTGTCGGCTTTATCTTTCCTTCCTGTGAATGCGGAATTGTTCCCATTATCAATCGCTTTCTAGAAAAGAAAGTCCCAAGTTATACTGCTGTTCCCTTTTTGGTGACAGCACCGGTCATCAATCCCATCGTTCTCTTTGCGACCTATTCAGCCTTTGGGAATTCTATTAAGATGGCCCTCTACCGCGCCCTTGGTTCCCTACTGGTCGCAACGGTACTAGGGATCTTCCTTGGCTTTATTCAGACAGATTCGATCCAAAAAGAGCATCGCAAGCCTGTGCATGAACATGATTTTAGCGATTTAAGCAAAGGCCAAAAGCTCTTTCAAGTCTTGGTGCAGGCGATTGATGAATTCTTTGATACAGGACGCTACTTGGTATTCGGTTGTATTTTTGCAAGCCTCGTCCAAGTCTATGTCCCAACACGGATCCTCACTTCGATCAGTGCGACGCCGGTTATTGCTATTCTCCTCCTTATGGCCTTGTCCTTCCTCCTCTCACTTTGTAGCGAGGCGGACGCCTTTATCGGCTCCTCTCTTCTGAGTAGTTTTGGAGTAGCGCCGGTGCTGGCCTTTCTGGTGATTGGACCCATGCTTGATGTCAAGAATCTCCTCATGATGAAAAATTATCTCAAGACCCGTTTTATCTGGCAATTTATCGGAATTGTCTGTGGAGTTGTGCTCCTATACTCTTGGATTGTGGGGGTAGCTTTATGATACGATTTTTGATCTTAGCAGGTTATTTTGAGCTCACCATGTATCTTCAATTATCCGGTAAGCTCAATCAATACATCAACTTACACTATTCTTACTTGGCTTATATTTCCATGTTTTTGTCCTTCGTTTTAGCTCTTGTGCAGCTGATTATCTGGGTCAAACAAATGAAAATCCATAGTCATCTATCCGGCTTATGGGCAAAAGTGGCGAGTATCTTCTTGCTCTGTATTCCTTTGTTTGTCGGCTTATTTTTCCCAACAGTGACGCTGGATTCTCAAACTGTCTCTGCCAAAGGCTATCACTTCCCAGTGGCAGCAGGTTCTTCCAAAGAAATCCAACAGGATGAAGGGACAACAACCCAGTATCTCAAACCGGATACCAGTAGCTATTTCACTAAGTCCGCCTATGAGTCAGAGATGAAGCAGGCAGCTAAGAAATATGTTGATAAAAAGGTGATCCAGGTGACTACTGAAAATTATATGGAAGTCATGGAAGTTATTTATGATTATCCAGACCAATTTGCGGGAAAGACCATCGAGTTGACCGGTTTTGTATACAATGACCCTAATAACAAAGACAGTCAATTCCTCTTTCGTTTTGGGATCATCCACTGTATCGCAGACTCGGGTGTCTACGGTCTTTTAACAACCGGTGCTCCTCAACATTTTGACAACAATACCTGGATCCATGCAAAAGGAACCTTGTCCATTGAATACCACAAACAGCTCAAGCAAAGCTTGCCTGTCCTCCACATTACGGATTGTCAAACCATTACAAAACCATCTAATCCTTATGTCTACCGCGTATTCTGATGGAGCTTCCATTGTAGATCCAATTACCTTATAACAGTTCAAGCTAGAATCCACATTGGTTCTAGCTTTTTCGATGCTGTCTACTCAAATCCCATCGGAAAATATTAGGAACAACGATTCCAGCAAAGAAATCTTGTAGATTTTATGGTAAAATATGGTTAATAAAATAGGAAATAGGTACTTAAATGTCTTCAAAAGTTATTGTAACCATTTTCGGGGCCAGTGGAGATTTAGCCAATCGCAAACTCTACCCATCCCTTTTTAGACTCTATAAATCAGGAAATCTATCTGAACACTTTGCGGTTATCGGAACAGCCCGTAGACCCTGGAGCAAAGAATATTTTGAATCAGTCGTGGTAGAATCCATCACAGACCTCGCAGATAGCCCTCAACAAGCCCAAGAATTCGCCAGTCATTTCTACTATCAAAGTCATGATGTCAATGATACCGAACATTACATCGCCCTGCGCGAATTGCAAAGCACTCTGGATGAAAAATACCAAACAGAACACAACAAGGTCTTCTTCTTATCTATGGCCCCTCAATTTTTTGGAACTATTGCCAAACACCTGAAATCAGAAGGGATTGTCGATGGACAAGGTTTTGAGCGCTTGATCGTTGAAAAACCTTTCGGTACAGACCTAGAAACGGCTAGTCAGCTCAACAAAGAATTGGAAGAAACCTTTGATGAGGAACAAATCTTCCGGATCGACCATTACCTTGGCAAAGAAATGATCCAAAATATCTTTGCCATCCGTTTCGGCAATCTCATTTTTGACAACCTCTGGAACCGAGACTTTATTGACAATATCCAAATTACCTTTGCTGAACGCCTGGGGGTTGAAGAACGCGGTGGCTACTATGATCATTCTGGAGCCCTCCGAGACATGGTGCAAAACCATACCCTTCAGCTTTTGTCTTTGCTTGCTATGGATAAACCAGCTACCTTTACCAAGGATGCGATTCGAGCTGAAAAGATCAAAGTTTTTGAGCAATTGCACAATCCAACAGATGATGAGTTAAAGAAATTCTTTATCCGTGGTCAATACCATTCAGGGACCATCGAAGGCAAAAAAGATATCTCTTATCGCAGTGAGCCCAATGTCGACCCTGAATCTACTACAGAAACCTATGCTTCTGGTACGTTCTTTGTTGATAGCGATCGCTTCCGCGGAGTGCCTTTCTTCTTCCGTACCGGAAAACGCTTGACCCAAAAAGGAACCATGGTCAATGTGGTCTTCAAGCAAACCGATTCCATCTTTGGACATAGCTTGCAACCAAATGTCTTGACCATTTATATCCAACCAAATGAAGGTTTCTCATTGAGCATCAACGGAAAAGAGGTCGGGGAAAAATTCAGCATCGCACCTATTTCCTTTGACTATGAAACAGATGCGACCGCAACTGGGGCTTCACCAGAGCCTTATGAAAAATTAATTTTCGACGTTTTGAACAATGACTCAACCAATTACAGCCACTGGCACGAAGTTCGTGCTTCATGGCAATTGATTGACCGGATTGAAAAACTATGGGCCGAAAATGGAGCACCGCTCTATGAATACAAGTCTGGATCCATGGGACCAACTGCATCCGATGATCTCCTTGCAGAATACGGAGCCGAATGGGTTTGGAAACCTGAACCTAAGAATTAAGGAAAGCCACCTTCGGGTGGTTTTTTTGATAGCGCAAGGAAACAAAAAGACAAATTGTCCTTCCAACAATTTGTCTTTTTCTATTTGACTCTTAAATCAAGCCTTCCAAGAGGCCTCTCATGAAGTTTTCTGAATGGAATGGTCCGATATCATCAATCTTTTCTCCGAATCCAATCAACTTCACTGGAATGTCCAACTCTTCACGAATCGCAAGGACGACCCCACCTCGAGCCGTTCCATCGATCTTGGTCAATACAATTCCTGTCACAGGCGTAATTTTTGAAAATTCTTTGGCTTGCACCAAGGCATTTTGACCGGTTGAAGCATCAAGGGCCAGCAAGGTTTCATGCGGTGCCTCTGGTACCACCCGTTTGATAATTCGTCCGATTTTTTCAAGCTCCGCCATAAGGTTGTCCTTGTTTTGCAGACGACCAGCCGTATCAATCATCAGAACATCGATGTTTTCAGCGATCGCGCGTTCCATCCCATCGAAGACGACACTAGCAGGATCTGATTTTTCAGGACCTGTCACAACTGGAACATCTACTCGGCGCCCCCATTCTGCCAGTTGAGCCACTGCTCCTGCACGGAAGGTATCTGCTGCAACCAACATGACTTTCTTGCCCTCTTGTTTGTATCGGTGGGCTAACTTCCCGATAGAGGTTGTTTTACCAACTCCATTGACCCCGACAAAGAGCATAACCGTGAGGCCTTCTTGAAAACGAATGGCTTCATTAAATTGGCCATCCTTTTCATACAAGTCTACCAATTTTTCGATAATCACGCGCTTGAGAGCATCTGGTTTTTTGGCATTTTCCAAACGGGCCTCATAGCGCAACTCTTCGGTTAAATTAGAGGCCACTTGAACCCCAACGTCACTCATGATCAAGAGTTCTTCCAATTCTTCAAAGAATTCTTCATCGACTGAACGGAAATTCGCAAAGAAGGCATTGAGACGTGCGCCAAATCCAGTCCGTGTCTTTTTCAAGCTACGATCATATTTTTCCTGGATGGTTTCTTGCTGAGGTGCGACCTCGTCTTGAATTGGCTCCTCTTCCTCTTCAACAGTTCTTTCCTCAATAGCTGATGCAGCTTCTCCTTTAGGAAAGCTAGACTCGGCTTCCGCTACTTCTGAAGTTTCCTCTACTTCAGCGATCGCTTCTGACACTTCAGGTTCTGGAACCTCATCCTGAGCGTTTACTAGTTCTGGAACCTTCTCTTCTGTCATGCTCACTTCTACTGGCTCAGCGTCCGGTGATGGTGACTCTTCTTCCAGTTTTATAACATCAATCTCATCTGCTTCTTCAACATGTTCAGTTTCTTCCGCTTCAGATTTCACTTCTTCAAGAGGCTCAGTTTCCGTTTCATCAGCTACAGGTGAAGCTTCTTCAGGAGTTGTTTCTGTTTGAGCGGGTTCAAAGACAACCGGAGACTCCTCCCCCACTGCTTGGTCTTCATGAGTCTCTGAAGTCACATTTTCTTCAACAAGAGGTTCCTCTGATGGCTCTTCTTGAGTGACGGTTGAAACAGGTTGATGTGTGGCTGCAATCCGCGCTTTAAGCTCTTGGTAGTAAGCCTCCATATCAGCGATTTTTTGCTCTTCCTTGTCATTTGAGACAGCCGTCGTCGGCTCCTCTTTGACAACTTCTTCAATCTCATTACTTTCCGTCACTTCTTCAGTAGACGGAAGCACTTTTTCAGTTTCTTCTTTTTTCCAAATAAACGATCAAATAATCCCATTTATTCACTCTCCTTTAGCACATAATTTTCAATCGCCCATGCGACAGCATCTTGGTCATTGGTCACGGGTGCAACAAGCGCCGCCACCTCTTTCACTGCCGGGACCGCATTGCCCATGGCAACTCCTAGTCCAGCCCACTGGATCATAGACAGGTCATTGGCTTCATCTCCACAGGCCATGACTTGATCAGATGTAAGACCCAAAATAGCTGCCAATGCCTCTAAACCTGTTGCCTTGTGAACATTTTTGGGGCACCATTCCAGCAACATTTCCCGAGATTTAAAAATTTCATAGTCTTGAAATAAGTCCGGCCTGATCTGCTTGATCGCTGCATCTAAAAAGTCTTGATCAACGGCTGTCACACACTTGTTGTAGGATATCGTGGATGGCAAGTCTTTAAAATCTGTCTCAATAAAGTTCAGGTAGGGATTGTAAATGGAATAGAGAGACTTTCGATCTGCATGAATCTCATAAACCGTTCCCTCACTGATCGCATCCAGCGGAAGGCCGAGACGAGCTGTTTCATCATGGATGGTTGCGACATCTTCTGGTGCCAAGACCACTTTTGAGAGAATCTCTCCATTATTTCGCTGCACCAAGCCACCGTTGAAGGTAATCGTATACTCTTCTTTGAGGCCAGCTGTTCCCAATTCTTCCAAAAGAAAATCCATGGCTTTCAAGGGGCGACCAGTGGTTAGAACCACCTTGACACCTTGGGCCTGTGCAGCAGCGAGAGCTGCTCTATTGCGAGGGGAGATCTTTTTTTCAGAATTGAGAAGGGTCCCATCTAAATCCAGCGCAATCAAGGAAATCTTACTCATACAATTTCCTCCATGTAGCGCAGGACAGAACCCGTCGCATGGTGGCCGATAACTGTTTCAGCAATCGCTAAGATTTCAGGACGTGCATTTTCTGGCGCTACAGGATGGCCCACGACCTGCATCATATGGAGGTCATTTAGGTTATCCCCAAAAGCCATTACCTGATCCATCGAGATCCCTAGTTTATCCGCTAAGGCGGTAATCGCCACTCCTTTATCGACATAATCGAGGACAATATCAATCGATTCAAAACCTGTCGTCATTGCTTTGACGCCTGGGATATTCTCAGTGACCCATTGCTCTCCTTCAAGAACAAGAGTTGCATCGAAGTTGGTGGTCAATTTGAAGATTTCATCCTGAATATCTGCTAAGCTTTTCACTTTTTGAATGTTTTCATTGTAGTGCTGACTTAAGGCCAGATAGTCGGGATCTACTGTTTCCAAGACATAGCTTCCCTTTTTCCCTGTCAAAAGCAATTTATTCGGATCTGCATAAGGGGAGGATTTCAGAGCTTCAAAAATACCTAAATAAAAGTCTTTGGACATGGTCGCTTCGTAGAGATCGTCTCCATGAAATTCAACCACACTGCCATTTTCAGCAATGAAAATCATCTGGTCTTCAAACCCTTTAAAGAGGGATTTGAGAGAAAGGAGGGCACGGCCACTCGCAGCGGCAAAATAAATGCCTTTTTCTTTGCAACCTGCTAACACCTTGCGTAAAAGGTCTTGATCGTACTGATGTTGGTCATTTAAAAAAGTTCCATCCATATCCGTAGCGATCAATTTGATATCATTATTCTTCATTTTCTAAGTCTTTCAATTTTACAGAGACGATTTTAGAAACCCCAGATTCCTGCATGGTCACTCCATAGATGGAATCTGCAGCTGACATGGTTCCCTTCCGGTGGGTCACGACAATAAATTGGCTTTCCTTATCAAAGCGGTTGAGATAATCACCAAAGCGCTTGACATTGGCTTCATCCAGAGCAGCCTCTACTTCATCCAGAATGACAAATGGAATGGTCTTGACTCGAATAATCGAGAACAAAAGAGCCAAGGCTGACAAGGCTTTTTCACCACCACTCATGAGATTTAAGGATTGAATCTTTTTACCAGGTGGCTGCACCGAAATTTCAACACCAGCTGTCAGAAGGTCTGGCTCTGTCAGAATCAAATCAGCAGAACCCCCACCAAACATTTGACGGAAAGTGACTTTAAAGGATTCACGAATGGCTTCAAAGGTTGATTTAAAGCGTTCCTTGACTTCGTCATTCATGTCGTTGATGGTAGACAGAAGCATGTTTTTCGCAGCCAAGACATCCTCCCGCTGGCTAGAAAGGAAATCAAAGCGTCCCTTCACTTCATCGTATTGCTCGATCGCATCCACATTGACTGGACCAAGTGCCTTAATGTCTTTTTCGATGCTCTTGAGCTGGTTTTCAGCTGCCGCAAGATTTTCAACAGGTTTGGCCTGTTCTTTGGCTTGGTCAAAGCTTTGCATGAATTCATCAGTAATTTGCGTTAAAAGCTTGTTCAAGCGGTCTGCATGCTTTTCACGTGTCGCTTCAGCCTTGGCTTGTTGACGAATCCACTCTTCGTTTTTCTTGCGCGCTTGTTCCATCTGTTCTGCCACATCTTCGGCCTGGCCTTCCAAATCATCCAGCTCAAAGCGTTTCCGAATAACCCCTTGTTCCAAGTCCGTTTTCTTGGCTTGAGCCTGCGTCAATTGGTTGGCTAGCTGCTCCACATCGACTGTCTGAACTTGAGCATCGCCTTGTTCAATCAGCAATTGCAACTGATGCTCTTCTACTTCCAACTGAGTGATCGTTTCTTCCAAACGCCGAGCATCTGTTTGCTCGTAACTTTGTTGACTTTTATATTCCGTCTGTTGGAGTCGCAGTTCTGCCAATTGCTCTTGCAGGTTTTGCACCTTTTGTTGTAGGACATCTTTATCCGACTTCATGGTTTCAATGTCGCGATTCAAATTTTCTTTTGAAGCTCAATCGCTGCCAATTGCTCAGTAAGGGACTCCTGCTCTTCTTGTAGAGATTGAGTCGCATCTGTTGCCAATTCTGACTTCAAAGCCTCTAAGAGTTCCTGAATTTCTTTCAGTTGCTCTTGGCTTTGTTGGTAGGCCAATTGGGCCCGCTGTTGCTCCAGACGCGCTTGCTCACCCTGGCTTTGAATAGAGGCCAAGTATTCTTGCGCCTGCTTGAGCAGATTGTCCTTGGTCTCTACCTCCTGCTCTGCTTCTCTTAAACGAGCATCCAGAGCTTGCATTTCCTGTTTCAAACTATCTAATTCTGGTTTGACAAAGACTGTATTTTGGGAACGATTGGCACCACCGGCGTAAGATCCCCCCGTCCGCAATTCGGTCCCATCTAGGGTCACGATCCGAACTTGATAGTTGACTGTACGAGCCGCCTCACGCGCATGCTCCGTCGTGTCAAAGATGGCCGTTACTCCAAGCAAGTTTTGGAAAATCTGTTCAAAACGATGCTCATAGGTCACCAAGTCACTCGCAATTCCTAAAAATCCTGCACTGGTTTGAATCAACTCCAGATTACGAGAAGAGAGTTGACGGGCTTTGATCGTCGTGAGCGGTAAGAAAGTAGCCCGTCCTAAGCGATTGCGTTTCAAGAAATCAATCGCTCGTGTTGCGGCCTTTTCATCCTCGACAATGATCTGTTGGCTACTAGCTCCCAGAGCAATTTCAAGCGCTGTTTGGTAGTCTTTTGAAAAACTCAAATTCTCACTAACAGCCCCGCAGATGCCTCCTAGACGGTCTGCTTCTTGTAAGACGCTCTTGACGCCTGCATAGAAGTTACTATGGTTCTTCTGAATTGCTTCCAAGCTATTGATCCGCGCCCGTTTGTTCTTGCTCTCATCCATCAAGTCAAACATGGCCGTTTGAGCCTCTTGGTAGGCAGCTTTGGCCTGCTCCACTTTTACCAATTGATTTTGGTATTCTGCTAATAGGCCTTTGACCGTCGCTTGTGCCTGATCCAACTCTTCCAATTGGCGAACTTCTTTTTCCTTGGCAGCTTCAAAATTGGATTGCGCCTTGATCAAGTCCTCTTGACGATGGCTAGATTCTTGCAGGAGTGCTTGGATCCGGCTCTCAATAGCTGTCCGCTCATTAGATTTTTCAGCTTCTGTCTGTAAGAGCTCCACATACTGCTCACGTAGATGCTCAATGACTTGTTCCGGATCTTCTTCATAGTTGGCTAATTCTTTTTCCAGCTTTTCTTGTTGCTGACGGTTCTCTATCAGTCTTTGTTGAAGAGTTGCTAGCGTCTCTTGTTTTTGAGACAGCTCTTTTTTCGCTTCTTCCAGACGGGCCAAAACAGCATCCAGTCGCTCTAGATTTTCCTTGCGACTATGGGCTGCTTGACTCGATTGCAACTTAGCGACTTCGATTTGCTTTTCCAAATCGCTAATCAAACGAGTGACCTCTAGCAAGCTCGCCTGGTCCTCAGCTAGACTTGCATCCAACTGATGGCGGGCTTTCTTAATGCGGAGGTTATCTTCTTCTAAAATCTGACGACGTTGGTAATAAGAGACCAACTGTTCTTGAATGGCTTTTTCTTCTTGGTCAGCCTTTTCATAAAGATCCTTTGTCAGATCTACTTGAGCGACCAAAACGTCCAGTAAGAGAACCTGCCGTTCTTGGTCTAATTCCAAGAAACGACGAGCAACCGTCGCTTGCTTTTCAAGAGGTTGGATTTGTCCTTCTAATTCATAGAGGATGTCCTCTAGACGGTCCAAATTCTCCTGGGTTTGGTTGAGTTTGGTCTCCGTTTCCTTGCGCCGCGTCTTAAATTTCAAGACACCAGCTGCTTCCTCAAAGATAGCCCGGCGTTCTTCCGGTTTGGAGTTAAAGATTTCCTCTACACGACCTTGGGAGATAATCGAGAAAGAATCCCGTCCCAATCCCGTATCCATGAACAAATCATGCACATCTCTGAGACGTACTTTCTTACCATCGATCTTGTACTCGCTGTCTCCCGAGCGATAAATATGGCGTTCGACCCGAATTTCTTTACCTGCCTGCTGGATAAAAGCATCCTGGTTATCTAAGACAACTGTGACACAAGCATAATTCAGCGGTTTACGCGATTCTGTCCCTGCAAAAATGACATCGGGCATCTTGCCTCCACGTAGACTCTTGACACTGGATTCCCCTAAGGCCCAGCGCAAGCTCTCCGTGATATTTGATTTTCCAGATCCATTTGGCCCTACAACAGCAGTGACTCCTTTGTCAAATACGACCTTGGTCTTATCCGCAAAGGATTTGAAGCCTTGGATTTCAATCTCTTTTAGATACATGAGCCATCATTCCTCGTTTCAACTGCATTGCGGGCTGCTTCCTGTTCCGCTAATTTCTTGGAGCGACCATGACCGTGTCCTAGGGTTCTGCCGTTCACGAACACTTCCACTTCAAACTCCTTTGCATGAGCGGGACCAGACTCATTTACCACTTGGTACTGGATCTCCACATCTCCGTGAACCTGCAACAGTTCTTGCAGGCGGGTCTTGTAGTCAATAACTTGGGAAAATTGACCCGTTTCCACCTTGGGAATCATGACCTGATAGACAAAGCGCTTGACCGCTTCCACACCTTGATCTAAGAGCAAGGCACCTAAAAAGGCTTCAAACAAATCGCCAAGAATCGTATCGCGGTCCCGACCGCCTGATTTTTCTTCGCCTTTGCCTAGTTTAATATAACGGTCAAATTGGCAATCCCGAGAAAAACCAGCCAGACTTTCTTCACGGACAATCATGGAACGGAATTTAGACAAATCTCCCTCCGGTCTGTTTGGGTGTTCCTTATACAAATATTCGGAAATAACTAATTGAAGAACAGCGTCTCCTAAAAATTCCAAACGTTCGTTATGTGAAATTTTTAAGAGGCGGTGCTCATTGGCATAAGACGTGTGTGTAAAAGCTGTATCTAATAAACTGCTATCTGAAAAAACGATCTGAAACCGTTCCGATAACAGGGCTTGTAATTTCTCCATAGGAAGCCTACTTTCTAATAAATTCATACCTTTAAGTATACCAAAATTTTAATACGATTACCATTAGATATCCATTAGATACAGTTGATTGCTTTTACTATATTTTAGGTGTGTTTGGATATCGATCCAATAAGTTAAATACCACGTTTTGTAAAATTACTCCATGAATTTTAACTTTCTTCAACTGGCGCATTTCTATATCTTACCAACTTAACACCCATTTCTTATAGTAGGTTTTATTTCTTCACCTCCTTATTATTTCATTCTCCTTCGTTATTTGATATAATTAAAACAAAATGTTTGGGGATTGAAATAATAAGGAGTATTAGTATGAAAATAGGAGTTAGAAAGCCTAGTCTTTCAAAAAGTTTAAAAGCTCGGACAACATCTAAGTTAAAGAGACAGGTTAAACGAGCAGTCATACCAACTTACGGCCAAAAAGGGACAGGCCTTATTAAAGATCCTAAACGCGCCATATATAATAAGGTATACAACAAAACCACTGTGGATGCTCTCAGCAACGTTAAAAAAGGAAATATAAATTTCCAACGAACAAATCATAGCCTTTATACATATAAAGGGACAAAGGTATATCCAGCTTCTTCTTGGTATTTCCCTGTAGGGTTATCTGCTTTTTGTAGCCTTTTATACTTTATCATCAACCCTGTCATTGCTTGTATTATTTTGGTTATTACACTCATTCTCTTTGCTAAGAAAATAAAAAATAATCCTTTCAAGACGCAAAAAGATATACAAGAAATGTTAGAAAAACTAACTGAGTTAGAACAATGATATAATAGGTACTTATCACGATAAAAGATAATTAACAAAAGATCTATAAGTAGATCTCTAATTTAAATTTCTTGAAGCGTAGTCAACACATGAAAACCCTAGATACACCAGGGTTTTTACTTTTATACAAAAAAAGAAGCACGAACGCACTTCTTTTTCTAGTTCTAGGGCCTGAATTCTCTATTTTTACTCAGGATGTTCTTCTGTTGGTTTTTCAGGCTTATTGGGGATCACTTTTAAGAGATAAAAGGTGATAAAAATCGTCAAAGCTCCTAAAGCAAGCTTCACCCAAATAATCGGGGCCAAATAGATGGAAATGACCATCAGAATGTAGATCTGAAGAAGGATCCATTTCTTCCGTTCTTTGGCAATCGATTTGGTCTCTCGGTAATCCGCTACATAGGTTTGATAAAGCTTGGTTTGGTAAAGCCAAGCTTCAAAGCGTTTGGAACTTTTAGCAAAGCAAGCCATCGCCAGCAGTAAAAAGGGGGTTGTCGGTAAAATCGGCAAAGGAATTCCAATAATTCCTAGTCCCAATGATATAAAACCAATCGTAAGATAAACAAGGCGCATTTTCTTCTCCTTTGTATGTTTCTTGTTTGTTAAAAGTCAGTTCATAGTTGACTCACTATCTTTTGCTATTCCTTTTCTCAATTTTTAAAAAAAGCAACTAACACCACAGCATAGACTAGAATAAGCAAGATTCCATAAAGGATTCCTGCCCATTTATAATAGCGATTCACACCACAATAACGCTCCACATAAGCTCTACTTGGTTTTTCAGGATCATACCAAACCGTCATTGAAGAGCAAAGTGGAAATTGGGTCTGAAGGGCTGTATTGAAAGAAACAAATGAATTTCGATAAAAGGTAATCGAATTGGCTAACATATCTTCTCTAGTATAGATGTTTGGCACATTTCTAGGTCCCCATGGAGTAGAGATCGTTTTTACCAGAAAATAACGAAAAGATTTTTTATAAGCCACGCCATTTACCTCATATTCAACAATCGGAGGATTTCCCCTCTAAAGCGATTATAGCCCACAATAGTTCCTTTGATGGATGATGTAGCAAGCCGAACCATCTTTTTATCACGGAAATAAAGATAAAAATAAGTACCACTCAAAAAAACTAAGGCTAAAAAGATAACTATAGTTGAGAGCCAAAACAGTAGCATTTTAGTTGACATTTATTTCTCCCCCAAATTTGATTGGTAGTACTCTAAAAACTCTTCTTCATTTTGAACTATATGTTCTTTCCCATCTTTCGAACTACTCTCGGGAATGGTAAGATTCTTAAAGATGTTTTCACCTTTTGGAACAACCAATTTCAAAAAAGAGATTTTTAAACGAACGTCTTCTGTTCCAAGGAAATACAATTCAGATAGCGAACCTTTACTCAATATATCATATACTTTTGGATACTTGCTTGCTAAAGAATCTGCTTGAACTTTTTTAGTAAACCAAAACGCTGACCATACAAAATTAAAATGTTTGTTTGAAAGTTTATCGTTTTGATCGAGTATATCCTCAAGACCTTCTTTATTTTGCCATGCTTTTTGATTTACATCATAAAAGTCCTTACCTGTTTTTCCAGATGATGTTTTAGAAATAATTTTCCCCGTTTCTATATCTATGATACCAATAAAAGTTTTTGAGTTTGATTTACTATTCACTGCCATCTTTATAGGCAAATATGTTTTTCCTTCTTCAGATTGTAACAATTTTGGGGAATCCGCAACATTAATTGGAACATAATTTTTATTATATTCCCTCACCATCTTAAACACATCATAAGTTTTTGTTTAATCGTATTGTCTTTTGTATCGTAAACATCTAATAACCAGTATTCTCCTTTTTCAGGGATATTACTCTTTAAATAAGGAACTTTATCATTTTCACTTAACCAGTACTTATATGCTGCCGACTTCAATTTGTAACTCTGCCGAATAATAAAACGTTCACCATGCATCTCAATTCTATTGTTTCTGATGTCAATACGAGGATCATATTTCTTAGCCTCTTTCGCTTCCTTTAATTCAGCTTCGTTATCCCAGCTAATTGCTACCGCTTTATGATTAGCAATAAATTCATAATCCGTCATTTTTGCTCTCGGGCTCCACATGACAAACTGGGTTAGTTCATGTTTACGATAAGCCTTATATGCAAGGCAAGCTCCTGTAATAGCAATTACAAGAAATAAAACTTGGACTAATTTGGATCTCATCAACTTTTTCATTTCTATTTTTCCTTTCTAGTAATTGAATAAGATCTAACTACCATTCAGATTGATTTCATTTTGTTCAAACCGTAATTTTTATATGCACTTCTAGATTATTTTATTTTAGCTTTGAAAGTTGACTCAGCTGAGAAATAAATTGTATTTCCAGACAATAAAAAATTGAGTGCAAAAACAAATAAACCTAAATGAACTACAAAGTTCGGAGCAAAATTAGTTATTACCGCATAACAAACCACCCCAACAATGATAAGAGAAATCGTTGGCATTAGAAGCGATAAAAAATAAATTTCAATGTTGTTGGGACACAATATACTTTGATCAGATGATCATTATTCTCTAGCATGGACACAATTTTTCTTCTGCTCATCCACACGCGAATTCCCATCACAATACCAAAAACGAATAACGTCAATCCAATATTGAGTAAATGAGAGTTGAAGTACAGATAATCTTCAATCGGAAACGCTCTCGATAAAAGCAATGCCACAAACGCAGCTCCAGAAGCTGTAATTCCTTTGTTATGTGTTAAACCATTCCTTTGCTTGTCGTTTCTAGATGTTGTTAATGTGTTAAATTCATCCTCAGTTAACCGAATAGCCCAATGGGATGTAAAATACAAAAACCACGGGAAAAAGTATGAGATTATAAAAGGACGATCCACGTCTACTAAATAATGCTCATTATCTACATTTAGAATGCGATAGCGAAAATTTTTTTTTGCTAAATGTTCTATGTTTGCTTTTTTAAGCATAAACAACCTTTCTATTCATATCAATTCATCAAGGAGATTTTTAAATGATGAACCACCCAAAATTTCTTGACCCATATTATCTACCATTAAATCACTTAGCAAAGATGCAATGTTTTCAGTCTATTGCAGTATTACATATTTTGATGGAATTATTGTCCGGATGATCCCGTTTGACACTTCAATAGTTTAAGAATCTTTCTGGTCTTAATTTCCCGATGAAAATGCATCACACAAGCAAAAGCAAGAAGGTAGATCATCAGACACAAAAAATCAGTTTCTCTGATAAAAGTAACCAAGAAAAAAATCCCTAAAAAAGCAAAAAGAATCTTCATAATAAAAATTGCAAGCACCTTTGCTCTAAGTGTTTTGCGCTCTTTTTCCTTCAAAACAACTGTTTTCCAATCAGTTCTCGGATCTTTTTTCTCGCCTTCGCTATCATCAACATTCCGAAAACTATTAGAGTTCCAATCATTGCAATACTGATATTAATCGTATACGGTAAGGTCCCAAAGGCTGAATTTAAGGCACTTGCAATTCCTTTTAAAAGAAAGACTGTAAGTGGAGCAGCAACCATTATCCAATTAGAAGTATTTTTTTGATCTTGATATTGAAATACTTCGTTTTCTTCATCAAAATAAATCCATTTCAAATCCAAATAACCGATATATGTTTTCACAATTAACATTTCTCCGTCAATTTATTAATGAGATAAAGTACTCTTATCATACACGAATTTAAGGTAAAGAGCAAATTCATCACTAGATGAAGGGTTTTTAATCAGAAATCAAAAAACCACCTGCAGGTGGTTTTCCATCTTATATCTTCGTCAAAGGGGTCGCGGTGTCTGGTGATGTATCCAGCACCTCAAAATCGTGACCGACAGCTAGATCTGCTCTGGCCAGTTGGTTCTCCATGGTCATATGGGCCAATTCTTTGATATTGTTCTCTTTTGACAAATGCCCCAGATAAATCTTCCTAGTACGATTCCCCAAGGTCCTGATCATGGCATCTGCCCCATCTTCATTAGAAAGGTGGCCTAGGTCAGACAAGATCCGTTGCTTCAAACGCCAAGCATACGAACCTGCTCGAAGAATTTCTACATCATGGTTGGACTCAATTAGATAGCCATCCGCATCCGCGACGATTCCTGCTAAGCGATCACTCACATAGCCCGTATCCGTCAGCATGACAAAGCTCTTCCCATCCTTCATCAAGCGATAGAATTGAGGGGCTGCAGCATCGTGACTGACCCCAAAACTTTCGATATCGATATCGCCAAATGTTTTGGTCTTCCCCATTTCAAAGATATGCTTTTGAGCATCATCGACCTTTCCTAGATACTTGGTCCCTTCCATAGCCTTCCAAGTGGCTTCATTAGCATATAGATCCATCCCATATTTCCGCGCTAAAACACCCACACCATGGATATGGTCTGAGTGTTCGTGCGTAATCAGAATGGCATCTAAATCTTCTGGTTTGCGATCAATTTCAGCCAATAGTCCCGTAATCTTTTTCCCTGAGAGCCCTGCATCAATGAGCAGTTTTTTCTTTGGTGTCTCAAGGTAGAAAGAATTTCCACTAGAACCTGAAGCTAAAATACTGTACTTAAATCCCTCTTCTGTCATTGACTCCTTATTCTTCCTCTTCTGTATCCCAGTCGTCTTTAATCGCATCTTTGTCGTACGGCAAGACAATGGTAAAGGTAGATCCCTTACCATATTCACTCTTGGCCCAAATAAAGCCTTTGTGCTGCTTAATGATCTCCTTAGCAATGGCTAAGCCCAGACCAGTCCCACCTTGGGCCCGGCTACGCGCCTTATCCACTCGGTAAAAGCGATCAAAAATGCGTGGCAAGTCTTTCTTGGGAATTCCCAAGCCCTCATCTGAGATAGAGATAATCAACTGGGCATCTGTTGTTTTCATCCCTACCTTGATTTTCCCACCATCGGGTGAGTATTTGATGGCATTGTTCAAGATATTGTCGATTACCTGGGTCATTTTATCCGTATCAATTTCAACCCAAATCGGGGTGATTGGATATTCACGGATCAGTTCATACTTCTTGGTATCTTCTTGCGATTGACTCTTGATCTTATCAAACCGGTTTAAAATAAAGGTAATAAAGGCCGTAAAGTTGGTCAACTCGATGTCCAACTGACTAGTTTCATTATCGATTCGTGACAAGCTCAAAAGATCTGTGACCATACGCATCATGCGGTTGGTTTCATTGAGTGAAACCTTGACAAAATCTGGTGCCACCGGCTCTGACAAAGCGCCATCATCTAGGGCTTCCAGATAGGATTTTACACTGGTCAAAGGTGTTCGCAGTTCATGACTTACATTGGAGACAAAGAGGCGACGTTCCCGTTCTTCCTTGTCCTGCTCTGTCGTATCGTGCAAGACAGCTACCAGACCAGAGATAAAACCTGACTCGCGACGAATCAAGGCAAAGCGCACACGAAGGCTTAAGTACTCCCCATTTTCATCCTGGGAATCGATGGTTAACTCTGGTACTTCAGTAATCAAGCTTCGCAGATCATAGTCGTCTCCGATAGAGAGCAAATCAAGAATACTGGTATTGAGAACCTCGTCCGGATTGACATTCAATTGCTTGGCTGCCATTTCATTGACCATGATGATCTGACCCCGTCTGTTGGTCGCAAGCACTCCATCTGTCATATAGGCTAGAATACTAGTCAGCCGCTTGGTTTCCTGCTCTAGGTTTTCATGCGTCAGACGAATGACCTCAGATAGATCATTGATACTGTTGGTCATATCGGTCAGCTCTGGACTTCCTTGCATGTCGACCACTTCAGAGTAATCCCCAGCAATCAGATCTTTAATTTTGGCGTTTAGTTGTCGGAGCTTGATATTGTCCCTACGATTTTCTAGGAGAAGCAAGGCAACCACAATGATAAACCCAACCGTAATCAGAACAAAGACAAAGTTCGACGACATGACAAATTGTTTTATTAGATCAATCATTGTTTCTCATATAATATCCGACACCACGGCGGGTCAAGATATATTCTGGACGCCCCGGTGTGTCCTCGATTTTTTCACGCAAACGACGAACCGTCACATCCACCGTCCGAACATCACCAAAGTAATCATAGCCCCACACCGTCTCAAGAAGGTGCTCACGGGTCATGACTTGACCGACATGGGTCGCAAGGTGATAGAGCAATTCAAACTCACGATGGGTCAAGTCCAATTCTTTGTTGGCCTTTTGAACCAAGAAAGCGTCTGGAAGGATGTGAAGATCACCAATTACAATTTCCGTATCGGCCTCATTTTCAAGCTGAGGATCAGCCGCAAACTCCGAACGACGCAACAAGGCCTTCACACGCGCTTGCAATTCTCGATTAGAGAAGGGTTTGGTTACATAGTCATCTGCCCCAATTTCAAGACCGATCACCTTATCAAATTCTGTATCTTTGGCAGAAAGGACAATAATGGGCACATTGCTGGTCTTGCGAATGGTACGCGCTACTTCCAATCCATCAATCTCTGGCAACATCAAATCTAGAATAATAATATCCGGATTCTCAGCCACAAAGACTTCCAAAGCTTCCCGGCCATCAAAGGCTGTCAAGACTTCATAGCCCTCTTTTGCCATGTTAAATTTGATAATATCTGAAATTGGTTTTTCATCATCAACTACTAATATTTTTTTCATCTTACATACCTGTTTCTAATGCTTCTTTTCCTAATCAATCTCTATTTTCTTATTATATCAAACTTATGAAAAAATGTGGAGCCTCAATTGCTGGACTTTCCAATAAGAAAGGGAAAAAAAGACCGAGAAGTTAAAATCTCAGTCTCAGAAAAAACGAATGATATGTAGAAGATAAAATCACTTGAGTGATTCTAAAAAAAGTTAATTTCCTACTTGCTAGAATGAATGAATCATTTATTAAAAACTTTCCGTCGTGAGAAAAATGAGAGTGGGACAGAAATCGGTCATTCGTTAGAATTCGATTTCGTCGTCCCACCTCCGCACAGTTGAGTAGGGCTGTAAAAGCTGATGAAATCAGCGTAGTAGAGCCCACTCAACCACTGCGTCTTGCTCGATAATCCAAAGACAATTGAGAGACTAAAACTTCTGTCCCACTCTCACTCGGGAGTTTTGGAACTTCATAGAAGTTCGCTGACGTTCTTACTCACCTAAGGAAGGTTTTTTAGATTGTTTTATCCTCAATCTTTTTATTTTTTCATTATTTCTCAACACGTGATTTGTTGGAGATATCAGCTAGGATTGCTGCTACAAACTCATCATCTTTAAACATTAAAACGGTATCTACTTTCAGAGGAGATACCGTTCTCCTTCTTTGAATAAGGAATCTAAAATTTCTGACTTTCTCTATCTGTTCAATTGATAGATTTCTTCAGAGAAAGAATGTAAAATTTTTGATATAATATGCAGGATGGACTGATGGATATTTAAAAGATAATGTTCAAAAGAATTACAAATGAGAATTAAAAACATGTCAGTTTGGACAGAAGTCTCTCTACCATCATCCATGCAGAAACAAGATTATATGAAATAAAAGGAGTAACCAATGTCCGGAAACTATTCAACACGTGAATTCCGCGAGAAACTATATGATGACCTTCATGTTCGATTAAGAGATACAGTGATTTTGATGTGTTCGATTTTTATTGCCTCTATAGGTCTAAATATGAATTCAACAGCTGTCATTATTGGAGCCATGCTGATTTCCCCTCTTATGACACCGATTATTGGACTGGGGTTTGGTTTAGCTATTTTTGATACGCGTTTAATCAAGCAATCTCTAGGGGTTTTATTTACTCAAGTATTGGTCAGTTTGCTTGTCTCGACTCTATATTTCTGGATTTCTCCCTTATCTTATGCAAGTAGCGAATTGATTGCACGAACCTCTCCAACCATTTGGGATGTTCTCATTGCTATTGCGGGTGGGATAGCAGGTGTCATTGGTTCAAGAAAAAAAGAAGCAAACAATATCGTGCCAGGAGTAGCTATTGCAACAGCTCTGATGCCACCTATCTGCACTGCAGGCTATGGTTTAGCTAATGGAAATGTACGATTTTTATTTGGGGCTCTCTATCTTTTCTTGATCAACTGTGTCTTTATCATGCTAATCAATATTGTTGGAACAAGAATTATGATGAGACAATCTCCCTTAAGTTCATTTAAAGAGCTAAACATGAAAATGAGAATTGGGTTGATCTCCTTGATTGTATTATTGGTTCTTCCAGCCAGCTATTCAGCAGTCACTCTGACGATGGATCAAGCACGAAAAGAAGGGATCAAACAGTTTGTAGGAAAAGAGTTTGCCAATCATACGATCATTAATCAAGTCTACAAGTCAAGTAGCAATGAATTGGTCTTGACAGTTGTTGGAGATCCGATTTCAGAAGAAGAATTAGAAACCATTCGCCAAAAACAAGACTCTTACGGTATTCAATCTGTTCAATTGAAAGTCAATCAAGTCCATAATTCGACAAAATTAGACAGTGAGACGACCAAGGAATTTTACGAAAACATTGACAAGTATATCGATCAAAAACTCTCTGAAAAAGATTCACAAAACGATCTCGTAAAAGAAAATGAAGCAGACAAGGACTGAGGATAGTCAACTTATCTAACTCATGGAAGCAAATCTTGGGAGGATATCCTATATCCAAAAGTTAATGGATAGAAAGGATTGTTGATGAGGATACTATTTATGGTGGTTTGACCGATCACTACTGGCTCAGGTGAAACAAAATAGAAAAAGCAACAACTGAAATAGTTGTTGCTTTTTCTTACTAATAAATATTTTTCAGACTGTGATCGTTTTATTTCTCAACACGGGATTTATTTGCAATATCTGCAAGAATCAATTCTACAAATGCATCTACCGGCATGGTTTCTGTTTCTTTTTGACCATAACGGCGAACGTTTACAGCCTGCTCTTCCATTTCCTTGTCCCCAACGATCAATTGGTAAGGAATCTTTTGTGTTTGAGAAGCACGGATCTTGAACTGCATTTTTTCATTGCGTTCATCCACATCGGCACGAACACCACGATCACGAAGTTTCTTAGCTACTTCCCAAGCGTAGTCCACGTGTTTTTCGTTCGATACTGGGATGAGGGTTACTTGGTGTGGCGCAAGCCAGGTTGGGAAGGCACCCTTGTAATTTTCAATCAAGATCGCTGTGAAGCGTTCCATGGTTGAGATAACCCCACGGTGGATCATAACTGGACGGTGTTCTTCTCCGTCTGCTCCAATGTAATGAAGATCAAAGCGTTCTGGAAGCAAGAAGTCTAATTGGATAGTAGAAAGAGTTTCTTCTTTACCAAGAGCTGTTTTCACTTGGATATCCAATTTTGGTCCGTAGAAGGCTGCTTCCCCTTCAGCTTCATAGTACTCAACACCCATATCATCAACGGCTGCTTTCAACATGCGTTGAGCATTTTCCCACATTTCATCGTTATCAAAGTATTTGTGTTTGTCTTCAGGATCACGGTAAGACAAGCGGAAACGGTAATCTATCAAGTTAAAGTCTTCATACACATCGATGATCAATTGAAGGATCTTCTTGAATTCTTCCTCGATTTGTTCTGGAGCCACAAAGGTATGACCATCATTCAGAGACATTTCACGCACACGTTGAAGTCCTGTAAGGGCACCAGATTTTTCATAACGGTGCATCATACCGATTTCAGCGATACGGATTGGCAATTCGCGGTAAGAGTGCACATGATGTTTGTAGACTTCAATGTGGTGAGGACAGTTCATTGGACGAAGAACAAACTCTTCTCCATCCCCCATATCCATTGGTGGGAACATGTCTTCACGGTAGTGATCCCAGTGACCTGAAGTTTTATAAAGTTCTACAGAAGCAATTGGTGGAGTGTAGACGTGTTGGTAGCCTGCTGCTACTTCTTTATCAACGATATAGCGTTCCAACTCACGACGGATGGTCGCACCATTTGGCAACCAGAATGGAAGACCTTGACCAACTTCTTGAGAAATCATGAAGAGATCCAATTCTTTCCCAAGTTTACGGTGGTCACGTTCCTTAGCTTCTTCACGCATTTGAAGGTAGTTCTTCAAGTCTTTCTTGTCAAACCATGCTGTACCGTAAATCCGTTGCATCATCGCATTGTCGCTATTCCCACGCCAGTAAGCACCAGCAACGTTCAGAAGGTGGAAGATTTGGATGCGACCAGTTGATGGGACGTGTGGGCCACGGCAGAGATCCACGTATTCCCCTTGACGGTAGATGGTCAACCCACCTTCGTCTTCTGAATGTTCTTCGATCAATTCTAATTTGTACGGATCATTTTTGAAGATTTCACGCGCTTCATCTTTGGTCACTTCTTCACGAACAGATGGGAAGTTTTCTTTCACGATTTTCTTCATTTCTTCTTCGATACGAGGAAGGTCTTCGTTAGAGATTTGACCAGCTTGGTTGTCTGTATCGTAGTAGAAACCATCTTCAATCGCTGGACCAACACCCAAGTGGATATCTGGGAAGAGGCGACGAGCTGCTTGGGCAAACAAGTGAGCTGCTGAGTGACGCAAGATTGGAAGAGCGTCTTCGTGATCAGGTGTCACGATTTCAATGCTTCCATCTTCGGTGATGGCACGAGTTGTGTCAATCAATTTGCCGTTGAATTTACCAGCAAGAGCTTTTTTAGAGAGGGAATTGCTGATAGATTGGGCAATTTCAAAAGTAGTAACGCCAGATTCGAATTCACGAACAGCGCCATCTGGGAAAGTAATCTTAATCATGATTTTCTCCTTATAAAGTTTTTAGTAGCTAAATGGGTGGGAGGTGTCTTTGAACATTGTAATCGTCACTCCTTTTGATGTCTTCATGAAGAAATCAAAAAAGCGACCTCCTCGAAAGGACGTCGCAACGTGGTTCCACCTTCATTTATGTTCCTCAAAAAAGAGGGACACCTCTGATTGGCTCTAACGTAGCCACCGTTTTATGTTTGCATAAAAGAATCACGAGTAGTCCCAAACCTATCCTCTACGCGATTTCCAGCCCCACGCGCTCTCTATCAGATTTCCTAGATTTGATATGTCTCTGTCAGTTATTATAGCACGATTGAAAAATTTTGCAAGAAAAAGTTTCATTTTCAATCAAAGAAATGCGTGATTTTACGGATTTTCTTCACTTGTTTGACCGAAGCCTTCATCATCTTCACAGATCCATTGACCGGAAGAGCAATCACCTTGGTCGGGATTTTTACAATGGTCTTAGACATCCGCTTAACCCGACTTTGCTCAGGATTCAAATCATTTGAAAAGTCTTTAGAGATGATTTTATCCAAGTAAAATTCGTAGACCCGACGGCCAAAGGTTGCTGCAGAAATATCATCAATCTTTTCTGCCCACTTGGTCTCATCGATTGGAGGCATCTCCTCAATCGCTTCAAGAATCGCTTGTGCCAGATCACTCTCTTCATAAAAGAGCTTTCCAAACATAGGGTCATCAATCACATGATCGAGATAAGGATTGCCATGAGCGATGATCGGGGTACCACTCGCAATACTCTCTAAATAAGTCAACCCTTGCGTCTCACTCGTTGAAGCTGAAATAAAGAAGTCAGCCGCCTTATAGTAAAGAGCTGTCTCATTTGGTGGGATCATCCCTGTAAAGACAACCGCATCTGAAATCCCCAGTTTCGCCGCTTGTTTTTTCAAATCATCCAAATAAGGACCATCTCCAGCCACGATCAACTTAACTTTTGGATTGACCTTGAGGACATCAGGAAGAGCCGCAATAACAGCCTGAATATTCTTTTCATAAGAAACCCGCGACAGACTCAGTAAAAGCGTTTCATCTTCTGCGACTTCATATTTTTCACGAAGGGCTGCTGTCTCTGTCGGAGTGATTTCTGGTCGGTCAAACTTGGCCAAATCAATCCCTGTCGGAATAATGCGTTTTTCTGCCTTGACCTTGTACTTTTGGAGCAAGTCATAGACGATCTCACTAGGACAGATCACTCCATCCAGATCATTCATATAACTTCTCACAATGTATTTGACCATACTTGGGCGAATGACCATGCCTCTTGCAATATAGCGGACATAGTCCTCATACTGGGTATGGTAGGTATGAATGACTGGAATCCGCAACTCGCGTCCAATCCACACTCCCAAAAGGCCCAGTGAAAACTCAGTCTGGGTATGGATAATATCCAGCTGGTATTGCTTGGCAATGGCAAGCGCCTTTGAGAAGCCACGATATGCAACGCGGCGGTCCTTAAAGGCGAAGAAAGGCACACTTGGAATCCGAATGATCTGCCAATCTTCATAGCGGTTGACATCTTTATCCGTTGTCGTAAAGATAAAGACCGTGTGACCCAATTTTTCTAATTCTGTTTTGAGCGTCCGAATACTGGTCGCCACTCCCGAAACTTGCGGGAAATAGGTATCTGTAAATAACCCTACACGCACCTTACATCTCCAAAACTGTTTGATAGGCTTCGACCAATTGATAAGCCACTAAGTCGATCGAACGACTTTCAGCGACCTTGTAGCCCGCCTCCCGCTTGTCTACTTGTCCGTTCAAGACCTTGTTCAAGGAATCCACAAATTCGTCTACATTATGGCACAATTCAGAAGACGTCTCGTCGATCCAGCCATTGTATACTGGAATATCCCGCAAGACCGTGTGCTGATGACTGGCCAAGGCTTCCAAAACAACGATTCCTTCTGTTTCTTCATAAGATGGGAAGAAGAAAGCATCTGAACCCGTCATGGCCCCTTGGAAGACCGCTCCCTTGAAGTAGCCAGGGAATTCCACATTACTTGGATGATCCTTTTCCACGATACGACGAATCTTACGCGGAATGATCCATTTGTTGATAGAACCTAGCCAGATAAAGCGCACATCCGGCATGCGACGAGCCACTTCTACGAAATCTTCAATCCCTTTGCGTTTAAAATAAAGCCCTGCACAGATGACAACCTTTTGGCCTTCTTGGATATTAAAATGCTTGCGAAAGACTTCTTCTTTTTTCGGATCCTTCTTGTATTTTTCCAAATCAATTCCATTGGAAACCGCGATAATCGGTGTGGTCACCCCATAAGACTGAATCAGGTGTTTGGAATACTCAGATGGCGTGATCACATAGTCTGCCTTTTGGTACATGTGAGCCAAATACTTCCCAAACAAGGGCGCAAAAAAGTTAGACCCGATAAAGGAATTTTCAAAATCCTCACGGGTTGAATGGCCATGCATGATGACTTTCTTTCCACGACGCTTTGCTGCATGGAGCAAAAGGAAACTCCGTGGGCCATAGGTATTGATATGCACCACATCATAATCTCCTAAAATATCTGTCGTATACGGAATCCCAGCCAAATCCAGCGCATGCATTTGATGCTGCAAGGCTCGACCAATTCCTGATTTTTGTAATACGGATTTTCCTTCTAAATACAGTAAAACTTTCATACTTTCTATTATACCGAAATAAAGAGTGCCCAGCAAGTCTCTACCTGTTTGCAGTATAAAAAAGAGGCTAGAACAGTTCTGTTCGAAATTTAAAATTCTATTTTATTTATATACGGTATACAAAATCCAATTGCGATTCTGTTTTTCCTCAATTTTTGAAAAACCAATACTTGTTAGTAACTGACTAAATTCATGACTTGTACGATAATCTGTCATATGATAATGTATTTTTTCTTTTTCAGAAGCAATTATCAAAGTAGAATTGCTGGACATGACTCTATAAACTTCTTGAAAACTCTTTTTTATATCCTTCCAAAAAATATGGGTCTGAATAGCAAATATTCTATCAAAATAGTTATTTTGATAAGGCATATTCTCCACATTTCCAATCTTAAGTTGGACACTACCTTTTCTTATGGAATCTGAATGAACACGTTGGGCAGTTCTATATGATTCCTTAGAAATATCAATACCATGAATCTCAAGATTTTTATTTAAAGCAAGAAGGTTCTTGATAGTACTCCCGCCACCGTAACCAATTTCTAAAATTCTATAATTATCTGAAATAGTAGTCTGTTTAATCGCCCAAAGACTAAGTTTTTTAAAATAGAATGACCATATTTTTGTGATGACTCTACCAATAAGACCACTAGGTTTTTGAGACTGCTTAATAAGAAATTCAGTTAACATTAAATATCTTCCCTCAATTATTATAAGTTTGAAATATCATTAATTATATTTCAAACTTAATTGTATTGTAAATATCAGATATCGTCAAGAATTAATGAAATAATCTGAGATAAATTTCAAAGTTGTGCTATAATTGATATCAAATGGAGTGTTCAAATGAATCAATATCAAAAAACAACAGAAAAAAAGAAGCAAGCTATTATTCAGTCTGCTCTTTCTTTATTTAAAGAAAAAGGGTTTAAAGAAACAAGTATACAAT
>NZ_CM002128.1:1096643-1106385 GCF_000448565.1 Streptococcus sp. HSISM1
CTAAAGATTTGTCAACAGAGGTTATATTAAACGTCATGAGTGCTCTCAATAGCACAGGAAATCATCTATCTCCAAATAAAAACATAGAAGACGAAACAAAACAAATTCATCATATTTTGTTGTATGGTATTTTAACAAACTCTAGAACGATTTAATTGTAACTTACACATCAATATTTGAACCAACACTCATTCAATTTCACTTCATCATTACTTATGATTAATGACACATATAAAAAGAAGCTAGAACAGTTCTGTTCTAGCCTCTCAGACTAGTAGACACGTCTTCCCAAGTCGAGACTCTAGTCTACTAATCCTTATTTTTTGGTCGTTCCACGTTGGTTGATCGTATGAGACAACAGTACTTCGCGTTCTTCCAACTCTTCTTTGTGCATGATCTTGGTCAACATACGCATACTAATCGCACCAAGGTCATACAAGGGTTGGCCAATCGTTGATAGATTTGGACGCGTGTAACGAGTTACTTGTGAATCATCACTAGTAATGATTTCAAAGTCTTCTGGTACTTTGATACCGTGATCAGACAAGCCGTTCAAGAGACCTGCAGCCAATTCATCCCCTGTTACAAAGGCAGCTGTTGCTTTTGACGCAATGATGCGTTCTGCCAAGTTATAACCTTCATCGTAACGGTACTTGGATTCAAACACAAGTCCTTCGCTGTAGCTCAATTTTTTCGCTTTCAAAGCTTCTTTGTAGCCTGTCAAACGAATTTTTCCATTGATATCATCCACCAATGGGCCACTTACAAAAGCAATTTTCTTGTTGTGTTTTGCCAACTGTGTAACAGCATCCACAGTCGCTTGCTTGTAGTCGATATTGACACTTGGTAATTGGTGTTCAACATCCACTGTACCAGCAAGAACAACTGGCGTACGAGAGCGTGAAAATTCTGAGCGAATCTTTTCTGTCAAATGATAGCCCATGAAAATGATCCCATCCACTTGTTTTGAAAAAAGGTTATTTACCACTGAAACTTCTTTGTCATCGTCTTCATCGCTATTTGCAAGAACAATATTGTACTTGTACATTTCAGCAATGTCATCGATCCCCTTAGCCAATGTAGAGAAATAGCTATTCGTGATGTTTGGAATCACAACACCGACTGTTGTGGTTTTCTTGCTAGCAAGACCACGCGCAACAGCATTTGGACGGTAATCCAAGCGTTCGATCACTTCTAAAACTTTTTTACGTGTATTTTCTTTAACGTTTTTATTTCCATTTACTACACGACTAACGGTTGCCATTGAAACCCCTGCTTCACGGGCGACATCATAAATTGTAACTGTATCGTCTGTATTCATAAGATTTCCTTTCATTGTTGAAAATTTCGTTTTCACTCTCTAATTAATCCTATTTTATCACTTATTGTAAACACTTTCAAGCATTTTGGTAAAATTTTGTAAACTCTTGCTTTTTTGGGGAAAATTTGACAAAATAGATCCATAGAAAGAAGGTAGCATTATGTCTAAATTAGATCAAATCGTCGATTTTCTTGAAACTGAAAAAACAGATGTCGCTGTTGTATCCGATCCTGTCACCATCAATTACCTGACTGGATTTTACAGTGATCCCCACGAACGCCAACTCTTCTTGTTCGTCTATACAGACCACGAACCCCTTCTCTTCGTTCCTGCACTTGAAGTGGAACGGGCGACTGCAGTTGTTGATTTCCAAGTGGTTGGCTATGTAGATTCTGAAAACCCTTGGGAAAAGATTAAAGGGGCTATCGCAAAACCCGATGCCAAAACCGTTGCACTTGAATATGATAACTTGATCCTTACCAAATACAATGGCTTGCGTACTGTCTTTGAAAAAGCGGAATTCACTAACTTGACACCACGGATTAACCGGATGCGCTTGATCAAATCTGCTGATGAGATCCAAAAAATGTTGGTGGCTGGTCAATATGCAGATAAGGCTGTCAATATGGGATTCGACGCCATCTCACTGGATAAAACAGAAACTGATATCGTAGCAGAAATCGACTTTGGTATCAAACGCTTGGGTTATGAAATGAGCTTTGAAACCATGGTTTTGACTGGAAATAATGCAGCTAACCCACACGGAATTCCTGGAAGCAACAAAGTCGAAAATGATGCCCTCTTGCTCTTTGACCTTGGCTGTATGGTGAATGGTTATGCGTCTGATATGACTCGTACTGTTGCTGTTGGAAAACCTGATGATTTCAAAAAAGAAATCTACCACTTGACGTTAGAAGCTCAACAAGCAGCCATTAACATGATCAAACCTGGTGTAACAGCACATGACGTAGACCGAGCTGCTCGAAGCGTCATTGAAAAAGCTGGTTATGGTGAGTACTTCAACCACCGCCTCGGACACGGGATCGGAATGGACGTGCATGAATTCCCTTCTATTATGGAAGGAAATGACATGGTACTTGAAGAAGGCATGTGCTTCTCAGTCGAACCAGGAATCTATATTCCAGGTAAAGTCGGTGTCCGTATCGAAGATTGTGGGTACGTCACAAAAGACGGATTTGGACTCTTCACTGAAACCAGCAAAGACTTACTTTACTTTGACTAATCCTTTAGTCGTTTCAATATATAACAAACATCTTGTTTCGTTAATAACTATAAAAAATGAGGCTGGGACAAAAGTCCTAGCCTCTTAATTATCTTTGGATTGTCGAGCAAGACGCAGTGGTTGAGTGGGCTCTACTACGCTAATTTCATCAGCTTTTACAGCCCTACTCAACTGTGCGGAGGTGGGACGACGAAATCGAATTCTAACGAATTACCGATTTCTGTCCCACTCTCTTTTTTCTTATGAAACCGATTCGAGTTTCATTCTTTTCTGCGTATCTTCTACGACGTCTTTTAAAGTGGTTTGGGACATTTCTTTTTCCATAGCAGTCTGAATGTCCTCAAGCTTCCCATCTAAAACATTGTGGATATTGTGGCCAATTGGGCAGGCTGGATTTGGATTGTCATGAAAACCAAATAATTGACCTGTCGAACCTAAGCATTCTACCGCTTGATAGATATCCAGCAGGCTGATCTCATCGGATGCTTTTGCGAGCTCAGCTCCGCCTGTCCCACGCGCTACATGGATCAATCCTGCTTTCTTCAACTGAGACAAGGTCTTTCGAATAATAACAGGGTTCACGCCGACACTTCCTGCCAAAAAATCACTGGTTACTTTTGTTTTTCTCCTTGTAGAGCAATCATGATCAAGACATGAGTCCCAATGGTAAAGCGACTCGAAATTTGCATAACTTCACTCCTTTCTACCCGTTTTGAAGGTAGAGTCTATTGAACAACCGTCAAGGGACGACTTTCGTTATTCCTATTATACTCTTTTCAGTTGTAATGTCAACAGTTACACTATTGGAAGAAGTCCTCTAGCCAAGCATCGATTTCTCGATCATGACCTTCTCTCTGCTCAATTTCATGAAGGAGCTCATGATTGTGGGTATGATGAATGCCATTGACCAAACTTTCATAATACACTTGGTAATAAGGAAGATGGAGGTCTTTTGCCAGTTGCAGTTCTTTTTGGACATCATAGTCCACCCGTCTAAAATCGACATCTTTTAGCCCCATTTGATCAAATTCGAGAATGGCATACATGGCCCGAAGGTCCTTGCGAAGATTCTTTTCCAAAAGAAAGGTTGACCGATCGATCCAGGATTGATAATCAGTTCTCCTCCTGTCCCGTAGCGGAAAAACTGCTGGTGAATGTGTCCGTAGACTGCAATATCACAAGACGGGTTTGTCACCAAGCGATCAAAATCCTTCTGTTCACCAATGTGGATCAATTCGCGACCCCAATTCTTATCAGGTAAGTGGTGGGTAATGCCGATCTTTAAACCTGCGATTTCTCTATGGACCTGCATGGGCGTTTTCTGCATGTCTTCAATTTCCTGGGGCGTGATTTCTTCAAGAATATATTGACACTGGCGCATGAGGTAGCGATGACTGGGTCTGGTCTCATCCAACATCCCCCTCATAGCCCGCCAAAGACTATCCTCCCAGTTCCCAAGGACTTTGACCGTAATCGGTAACTCCTCTAACAGCTCCAAGAGGTCCCGTCTCCCTGTCCCTGGCATCAAACTATCTCCCAAGAGCCAATATTCATCCACCTTGGCTTTTCGACTATCCTCTAGGACAGCTTCTAATGCTGTCGTATTTCCATGAATATCTGAAAGTAAAGCAATTTTAGTCATGATCTTCTCCTTCTCTCCATTATAACAAAGAGAAGAAAAACTTCCACCCAAAGGTGAAAGTTTTATGAACATTCCATGCTACCAGAAATGAAAACACAGGCTAGAAGCGGACGCTTCGTCGTTGGATTTATCTTTTTCCAAAGAGTTGCTTAACGGCTTTGTATCTTAGTCTACTGATTTGAGGGCTTCGAGCATGTCTACTTTTCGAAGATAATGGTCAACATAAATTTCTAACAGGATCAAGAGAAGGATCATTCCTCCGACAGGAAATAGGAAAACGCCAAGTCCTACTTTAGGGTAAAAGAGAATGGCATCTGGTGCAATCATAACAATGAGGAATTGATGAAGATAATAGCCACCTCCTAATCCCATGAGAATCCCTATGATAGACAATAAGATGGTTTCACGGTAAATATAGAGCGTCACTTCCTTATTATGGAATCCTAAAACCTTAACGGTCGATAATTCACGGATCCGCTCTGCCACATTGATATTGGTTAAATTATACAAGATCACAATGGCTAGTAAGATCGATACGACTACTAGAATCATCATAGTGGTGTCCAAGGATTTGGCAACTGAATTAAAGAGGGAAATCATCGAAGCATTCTGACGAACCGCCTTCACAGCTGCAAGTGCCATCATATCCCGACTAACAGCCTGCACTTGTCGTGTAGAAGGATTTTTCAACTTCACCAAATAGCTATTTGCTGAAGTCCGCTTTCCGTAGATTTTTTGGCAACTTGCCTGATCCATATAGACAAAATGGCCGACATAATTTTCAGTGATTCCCGCCACCTTAAAAGTGTGACCATCTAAGGTCAGTCGATCGCCAACTGTAACCTGGGCTAGTTGTGCTAGCTTACTACTGATGATGACCCCTTTCTTGAGAGACAAGGACTCTTCCTGCTTGAGAGAACGCAGGCTGACAAAGGGAGAAAAATCTGTACGATCCGTTACCATCATCGTAATGGTCTGCTTGTCGCGTCCACCCTTTAAAGATGCTTCGATGACCTTACTATAGATCGGTCGATAATCTTTGATATCTGATTTTTCCAGACGATTGGTTAATTCCTTGCTTTCTTGGCTTGATGCATTGGTTTTTTGGGCTACAATCAACTCATATGATAGGATCTCTTGAAATTGGCGTTTGGGAACCCCTCCTACAGAAGATTGAATCCCTAGCCCTGCGAAGAGAAGAGCAACAGAACCTGCCACTCCAAATATGGTCATCAGCATCCGCTGTTTGTAACGAAAGAGATTACGAGCAGTGACCTTGTGGGTGAAACTCAGACGCTTCCAAATAAAATGGAGACGCTCCAGGAAAATCTTCGAACCAGATACCGGTGGTTTGGGCAGTAATAAAAGATTGGCTTCTTCTTTTAATTCCTTACGCGAAACCCAGTAAGCCGGAAGCACACTCGCAACGAAAGACAGTCCGAGCGCAATCAGAGTCATATCTCCATAAAAATACTCTCTGCTCTCTCCAATCACCATCCCTTGCGTAATAATGTTGGAAATGATCCCCGATAGGAAATAATGGCCCAGCAAGGTTCCTAGAAGGGTACCGATCGTCCCTGCAAAGAATCCATAGAGGACAAATTTGAGAATGATGTCCCTGGTACGATAGCCCAGTGCCTTAAATATACCTGCATTGGTCCGCTCTTCATCGACAAAGCGGGTCATCGTGGTAAAGGTCACCATGGTTGCTACCAGATAAAGAACAACCGGAAAAATATTTCCGACAGCGGAAATACTACTACTAGCATTGCTATACATCAAGTAACCTTGTCCACCTGGCATGGTCTTGCGGTCATAGACATGATAAGTTGGAATTTCCAGCTGATCTCGCTCCCTTTGAGCTTTTTTCAGCTCCTCCTCTTTTTTTGCGAGCTCCGTTTCACCTGCAGTCCAGTCCTTCTTTTTCTGATCCAGTTGTTCTTTGGCTTGATGGAGCTTTTCTTGACTGGCTACTTGCTCTTTAGCTGGCAGAAATGGAGCTAATTTCTTGAACTGGGCCTCCTGCAAGTCTAATTGTTTTTGAGCCTGATCGATCTGATTTTTAGCTGACTGGAGGGTTTCCTTGGCACGACTGAGTTCTTTCTGGCCTTTTTGAATCTGCCCATCCGCCTCCTGCTTGAGTCTTTGATAGCGGGCCTTTCCATTGTCTTTCAGAAGTTTTTCTAACTCTTCTTGATGAGCTTTGAGCCCTTTTTGGTAGACTTGCGAAAAAGAATCTAAAGACTTCAGATCATCAAACTGGATCCGCGCCATCGCGGGAAGTTTAGTCGTAAAGACCTCTTTTGAAACTAGTGCATAGGCATCTAGATTTCCACTACCACTCATGGCAGTGCCTAAATTCTTTTGAGACCACATCTCAGAGGATTGAACAAAACCAACAATGGTGAATTGCTTTCGCTTTAAACTAGAGCGCGTTCCAGCTTTTTCTTCAAGTGTGAGGGTATCCCCTATCTGATAGCGATCCTCCCAAAAACTTGCTAGGGCCAGTTCCCCTTCTTTTTTGGGCAGGCGCCCCTTGGTCACACGAAAAGAAGAAAGGCTCTTTGGGGCAGAAAAAAGTCGAATTGCCTTTCCTGTTCCTTTCACCGTCAGATCCAGCAGGGAACCAAATTCGACACGCGCTCCTTTGACTCCTAAAAGTTCCTCTTGGTCTGCCTGATCTAATCCCAAGTCCCCCATGACAGCAAGATCTAGCATCTTTTGTTGCTGAATAAACTGGTTAGCCGTTCGATGCATATTTGGAGTGGTCACCTTTAAGCCAACCAAGGCCAAGCTTCCCAATAACATCAAGGTTAAGATGGAGAGAAAACGTCCTTTTGAATGTGTAAAGGAAGCAAACAAATCCTTCCAATAGACTTTTCGTTTCATGCTACCACCTCTTCTAATACTCTAGTGTAGCAATATCTTGAGGAAGCTCATTGATTTCTACCGACTTGACCTTGGCATCATGCATGCGAATCACACGGTCTGCAATCGGAGTTAGGGCACCATTATGGGTTACGATGATGACCGTCGCTCCCTTTTTTCGAGACATATCCTGTAAAATCCCCAATACTTGCTTACCCGTCTGGTAATCCAAGGCTCCCGTTGGCTCATCACAAAGGAGAATTTTAGGATTCTTCGCCACTGCCCGAGCGATCGCCACCCGTTGTTGCTCGCCGCCTGACAATTGGGCAGGAAAATTATCAAGACGATTGCCAAGTCCTACTTCTTTTAAAACAGCTTCCGGATCTAGAGCATCAGAAACAATTTCTGAAGCCAACTCAACATTCTCCTTAGCTGTCAAATTAGGGACCAGATTATAAAATTGAAAGACAAAACCAACATCATCTCGTCGATAATCCGTCCGTTGATGAGCATTGAGTTTTGCAATATCCACTCCATCAATCAGAACCTGACCCTCGTCATTGGTGTCCATCCCCCCTAAGATATTGAGAACCGTTGATTTTCCAGCTCCTGACGCCCCTAAAATAATGACCAATTCGCCTTTTTCAATCTCAAAAGAAACATCCTGATTAGCGAGAATCTCCGTTTCTCCACTAGTGTATCGCTTGTAACAGTGCTGCATTTCGATGTAGGCCATTTTTTCTCTCCTCCCTCCTATTTCCTATCTATATTATAGTCCTTTTCGTATAGATTACAAAGAAATCGAGGCATCACCAATAGTGATTCTTCCTCATTATCATGAACTATTATAAATTTTATGCTATAATGGAGACAAATTGATTTATTCTTAGAAAGAAGGCTCATCGTGAGTTTACAACAGTTTGAAAGGAAATCACTTCAAGAAATTAACCAGTCTATTGACGTGCCAAAAGGCATCCCCTTTTGGAAGACTCTTCTACTCTTTTCAGGACCAGGAAGTCTGGTAGCTGTCGGCTATATGGATCCGGGAAACTGGATTACCAGTGTGGTCGGAGGGGCCCAATACCGCTACCTCCTCTTATCAGTGGTTCTTCTCTCCTCTTTAATCGCCATGCAGTTGCAACAAATGGCTGGGAAATTAGGGATTGTCCATCGTAAGGACCTGGCCCAAACAACCGCCCATCACTTGCCAAAATGGCTTCGCTATACCCTTTGGATTGTGATCGAGCTTGCCTTGATGGCGACAGATTTGGCGGAAGTCATCGGATCAGGGATTGCCCTCCACCTTCTTTTTGGCTGGCCCTTGCTCTTTTCTATCTTGATCACTATCTTTGATGTCTTTCTATTACTGGGGCTCATGCATCTAGGATTTCGAAAGATCGAGGCCATAGTTTCAACCTTGATCCTTACGATCCTTGCAATTTTTGGCTACTTGGTATTCCTATCCAAACCAGATATTGGGGGAATCTTCGCTGGCTTCCTGCCTCAAAAAGAAGTATTGGGAATTGGGCTTCCAAAAGGAAATGAAGCCTTAACCCTGGCTCTTGGAATCATCGGAGCAACGGTGATGCCCCACAACCTCTATCTCCACTCTTCCATTTCGCAAACGCGAAAGGTCGATTACAAAGATCCAGCAGATATCAAACGGGCAGTGCGCTTTATGACCTGGGATTCAAATATTGAATTGAGTTTGGCTTTTGTCGTCAACTCCCTGCTCTTGATTCTTGGAGCGGCCCTCTTCTTTGGTCACGGGGATAAGATTGGTGCTTTCTCTAGCATGTACAATGCCCTCAAGGATAACCATATTGCTGGTGCCATCGCTAGTCCTTTCTTGTCCACCCTCTTTGCCATCGCTTTGTTAGCTAGTGGTCAAAATTCAACCATTACTGGGACCCTAACCGGTCAAATCGTTATGGAAGGTTTCTTGCGATTTAGACTACCACAATGGGTGGTGCGTCTCATGACTCGGATCATTGCCCTTCTTCCCGTTATCATTGTCGCAATTTTATTCGGTGACCAAGAACATGTCCTCGATGACCTTCTGGTATATTCTCAAGTCTTCCTATCAGTGGCCCTTCCTTTCTCCATCTTCCCTCTGGTTTATTTCACCTCCAACAAGGAAATCATGGGAGAGCATGTCAATGCGAAATGGAATACCTTCTTAGGCTATCTCGTTGCGATTGTCTTAACCATCTTAAATTTCAATTTGATTGTGACGACTTTTATCAAATCATGACCACCCGTCAAACGGGTGGTTTGTACCAGGGCTATAAGCCCAGATAACTAGCCAGCGCCTAAAGACGCTGGCTTTCACTTTGTTCAAGCCTTATTGCATTTGACTCGTCACAGACCTCTCAAAGAGGTATACGTACTACTTGCCACTATCCCTAAAGGGATCTTCATATTCTTTTACACTCAACTTATCTAAAGCAATATCTTTTCGCTCTTGTTCCTGAATGTATTTCTTTATTGTGGCTTCGTTGAGGCCAACTGTACTTACATAATATCCCTCTGCCCAAAAATGTCGATTTCCAAACTTATATTTCAGATTGGCGTGTTTATCGAACATCATTAGAGCGCTTTTACCTTTAAATATCCCATGAAACTTGCAACACTAATTCTAGGTGGAATACTTACCAACATATGAACA
>NZ_CM002128.1:1107706-1109100 GCF_000448565.1 Streptococcus sp. HSISM1
ACTTAGGGGTGAACACAATGTGATATTTACACATCCATTTTGTGTGTGATAAACTATGTGCTTTTTGAGCCATATTTTTCTCCTTTCGCTTTACAATTGGCTTGAACACCTTAATTGTATCGCGTTTGGAGTTTTTTTGGTATAACCTTTGATGCGCACCCGCATAGCGGGTGGTTTTTTTGTCTCGCACCTAACGGAGCGAGACGGACTGAAAGTCACATAATAAAGAAACCAGCACTTTAAATCGTGCTGGTTTTTTGTTCGTCACTCTATCTTGTTCCTCCTTTTCCTAAAAATTTCCTGACCATTTTTTTAGGAGGGAATTAATTTAAATCACTAATTATTGTGAGGTTTTCACAAAATCTTGTCAGTGCCCGTCATTCATAAATTTGTAAAATTTTTGTACACTTTTCGTTATCTGTACAAAAATGAGAATTATTGTCTAATTTATATTTTTGGAGTATAATGCTATTTGTTAGTGTCGTGAAATTATTTAAACTATAAATTATTTCAACGCCAAACAAATAAAAACAGATTAATACAACTATAGAAAGGAACATATGGTACGCCAAAGACAAACAACAACCAAGTCAGACTTACGGAATGCACTCTCGAAACTGCTTTTACAACAACCTTTTGACAGCATCACTATTCGACAATTAACCGAAACCGCTGGAATTAACCGCGGGACCTTCTATCTGCATTATGTCGATAAATACGACATGTTTGAGCAAATGAAAATGGACATGATGCAAGAATTGGATAGCCTCTTCGTTGAAGGAAGTCCTGTCAAGGTAAACTTTCTCAATGTGTTGACCGCTATTAAAGAGAATTATGATTTTATATATGCATTGTCACAATCCTGTTGCTCGGACTTTAGTAAATTGGTAAGAAGTTTTACCCTTCATGCACTGGACGATACTCCCCACGCTAAAGAACACATCATTTCAGACTTTCAAGTTCCATACAAGTATGGTCTAGAAATTTTCATCGCTACGATCGAATCTGTAATTGTTACCTGGTTAGAATCGGGTGCAAAAGAGGACCCCATTGAAATTGGAACGATCATTCTCAGTGTCTGCGACTTTGCTAACTGGAACTAAATTCCCCAACCTTTTCCTTCCTTTATGGAGAAGGTTTTTCTTTTTGGCAAATGAACAAAATGTAGATCACCTTGTTCAACTTGTTTGTAGAAAGCAAAAAAGCAGGATGCTAGGATCCTGCTTTTTCTTTATTTTTCTTTGCCAACATGGTTGCAAATCGAAGTTGAATCCGATGGCCATTCTCATCTCGCCGATGGAGATGGCCTGGATTTTCATTGTACTTGACCAATTCCCAATCCTTGTAATACTCCGCCAATTCTCCTTCTTTGAAGGTGAACGAGAAAGGCATCT
>NZ_CM002128.1:1110084-1127370 GCF_000448565.1 Streptococcus sp. HSISM1
ACAAAATGTAGATCACCTTGTTCAACTTGTTTGTAGAAAGCAAAAAAGCAGGATGCTAGGATCCTGCTTTTTCTTTATTTTTCTTTGCCAACATGGTTGCAAATCGAAGTTGAATCCGATGGCCATTCTCATCTCGCCGATGGAGATGGCCTGGATTTTCATTGTACTTGACCAATTCCCAATCCTTGTAATACTCCGCCAATTCTCCTTCTTTGAAGGTGAACGAGAAAGGCATCTGGCAAGGATAATCTTCCGTATCCATGGCACAGACAATGAGATTGTAGCCACCTGGATTGGTATGCTCTTGCATATTGCGGATAATCGCTGGAATCCGATCAGCGTCTAAAAACATGAGGACCACAGTTGATACGATAAAGTCATAGTTTTGGGTAAGAGCTGCAGCATTAATATCATAAAGGCCCACTGGCATCTCTAGATCTTCCTCAGCGACAATACTTTGTAAAATCTCAAGAGCCAGTTCATTTTGATCTACAGCTGTCACGTCAAAGCCATGTTGGGCCAAAAAGAGGGCGTTGCGGCCTTGCCCGCATCCTAGATCCAGCGCCTTTCCAGCTGGGACAATTTCCACTGCTTCTAATACTTCTGAATGGACAGGATTGGTGTTGTATTTTTTTGGGAAATAGTCTTTTGGCTCACAGTAAAATTCCAAGTACCACTCCACATCGTCCGTCGCTGCTTCCACACGGTGCCAGGCCTGGGGCTCAGCCATGGGGTTTTCTGCTCCTGCTTCAAAGAGGTGGCTCGCGATTTCTTCCCCCTCTTCGGTCAATTCAATAAATCGTAACTGACCTTTTATAACTGTAATCTTCCCCCAGGTTCCTACCTTGGTATTGTGCTTTCTTTGAAGAGCTTCTGGCATGGTATCCTTGGTCCAGATAGGCATGCGTTTGTAGGCGATCAATTTTTGTGTCATGCTGCTTCTCCTTTTTCTTTCAGTACCCTTATCATACAGAAAAAAGCCCCTTTTTACAAGTTGGAAAAAGGAGAGCCCATCTCTAAGAAAAAGACAGTTCTGAAACAAGTTTCAAAACTGCCTTTTTCTTTAACGTGTATTGTATTGTTTCATGACCCGTGCGATGTCCCGGTTTTGTTCCCGACGCTTGATGGATTCACGCTTGTCATAATCATGTTTCCCTTTAGCGAGCCCCAAAAGCAATTTGGCATAGCCATCCTTGAGATAGACCTTCAAAGGCACCAAGGTCATTCCGGTCCCTTTGGTGTCTTGGTCCAGCTTTTGGATTTGCTTTTTATGAAGCAGGAGCTTGCGACGACGGTCTGGATCTTGGTTCCAGATATTGCCTTCCTCGTAAGGGGCAATGTGGACATTGCTAAGCCAAACTTCGCCATTTTTTACTTGTGCAAAGCCATCTTTCAAGTTAATGCGTGCTGCACGGACACTTTTGATCTCTGTCCCCGTCAGCACCATCCCTGCTTCAATCGTATCCACGATGGTGTAGTCATGTCTCGCCTTTTTATTTTGCGCGACTACCTTTCCTTCGCCCTTTGCCATGTTTGGCTCCTTTCTTTGCTACTTCCTTGTAAAATGGTTTCTTCCCTTTTTTCTTTTTGGTTTTAGAGGAAGAATCTTTCCGCTTGTCATCTTTTCTAGCGGTTGATCCCTTAGAAACTTTTTTATCCTTGCGTCTGCGATCCCGGCGATTGCCATCTCGGTCACGTCCTTTGGCTTTGAGGCCTTTTTCGACGACATCCCATTCACTTGGAATGTAAGAGAAATCAATCTCTCCTGTCATCTTGTCGGCTCTTTCTACCTTGATCCGAATTTGCTGACCGACACGGAAGGTCACTCCTGATTTTTCTCCGCGAAGGGTTAGATCCCGTTCGTTAAAATGGTAGAATTCAGGAAGATTGGTAATATGGATCAAACCTTCAACCGTATTTGGCAATTCCACAAAGAGGCCAAATTTTACCACACTGGAAACCACGGCATCGTACTCTTCCCTAACATAGTCTTCCATGTATTCTGCCTTCTTCATAGCCTCTACTTCGCGCTCCGCATCAATAGCCCGGCGCTCTCGACTAGAGGATTGGCTGGCAATGTCTGGAAGAACTTGTTCAAAGTGATCTGCCACTTCTTGGGATTTTCCATATTCGCGCACCATTCGATGAACCATCAGGTCCGGATACCGACGAATGGGACTGGTAAAGTGGGTATAATACTCAGCAGCAAGCCCATAGTGGCCATGGTTATGCTCTGAATAGCGAGCCTGTTGCATCGAGCGCAACAACATCATCGAAAGGACATCTGCATACGGTTCCCCTTCGACCTTGCGCATAATTTCTTGCAGGGCTTCTTGACTCATCTCACTAGCCGTTCCGTAGATTTGGATTCCAAAACTAGAAGCATAATCGATAAACTTCTGTACTTTTTCTGTCTTTGGATCTTCATGGATCCGGTAGATGAACGGTAGTTTCAGTCGTGTAAAGTGCTCCGCCACTGTTTCATTGGCAATCAACATAAAGGACTCAATCATGCGCTCGGCAATTCCTCTTTGACGAAGGACGATATCGACCGGTTTTCCTTCTTTATTGACCAGGATTTTAGCCTCATTGGTATCAAAATTGAGAGCTCCACGGCGAATCCGCATGCTTTCTAAAATGCCATGCAAGGTGGCCATTTGATGAATACTTGGGACAATTTTCTTAAAGGTTTGAGCCTTTTCTTCGTCGCCTGCTAAGATATCATTGACGTCGCTATAGGTCATTCGGAAGGTTGTATTGATCACTGTTTGGGTAATGGTATGCTTGACAACCTTGCCATGAGGATCAATCTCCATGATGGCAGACTGGGTCAGGCGATCCACATTCGGATTCAAAGAACAGATCCCATTGGACAGACGCTCGGGCAACATGGGTACTACTCGGTCGGTCACATAGACAGAGGTAGCACGATTTAGAGCTTCCTTGTCGAGTGCTGAACCTTCTGTAACATAATAAGAAACATCTGCGATGTGAACCCCCAGCTCAAAGTTGCCGTTCTTGAGTAGCTTGATATGGACTGCATCGTCCAAGTCTTTGGCATCTGCCCCATCAATCGTAAAGGTAATCTCCTCTCGCAGATCCAATCGCCCCTCTAAATCCTTTTTAGACGGTGCATCTGGAACCTGTTCAGCCTCTTTCAGCACTTCTTCTGGAAATTCTGAGACAATGTCCATGGATTCTAACACTTCCAAGACATCGATTCCTGGATCTGTTACATGACCGACCACATCCCGCACGGTTGCCACAAAATAATTGTGCTTGCGGCTCGGGTATTGATCTATTTCGACCTTGAGGATTTCGGTCCCTTCCAATTGGATGGCTGGCTTCTTCACATAGATCAACTGGCTGATCTTTTGATTTTTCGAACGAATGTAGCCGGCATATTTAGGTTTTTCCTCATCCAGAACGATTTGTCCAACCACCGTTTTGATGCTATGCTCCAGAACATCAATAATTTTGGCTTCTGCTGCCGTTCCCTTGTTTCGGTCTGCTACCTTGGTAATGACGATCTCAACGGTGTCACCATCGATAGCGTGGTTGACATCATTTCGGCCAACAAAGAGGTCCTCTTCTTCGCCCTCTAAACTGACAAAGCCAAAGCCATTTTTATGGGAATGAAAGATCCCCTTGAGCGTAATGGCCGGGGCCTTCTTTTGAGCCAAACGAAGAGAGCCATCATCTTCGAATTTCAACTCATGGCGGCGTTCCATCAGCGAGATGGTCTTGACCAAGTCACGGAAATCCTTAGCCCCTTCTTTTCCTAGAGCTGCTGCTAGATCATTGATCTGGACTTTGTCATGCTCTTGTAAATATTCTTTAATACTTGTTTTCATTGATTTATTTGCTGGTTATCCAGCCTCCTTTTTTCTATCTACTTGTGTCTTTGTTTTACAAAATAAAAATAGGCAAAGACATTGTCTGAGCCTATCTTATCTACTAGAAAGTACCATTAAGATCATCGCGATTAATAACCAAAAGAAGATCATAATAGCTGTTAAACGCTGCATCACGGCTTCAAACCCGCGCGCTTTTGAACGTTCAAACAAGTCATTTGAGCTTGCGTCAAAGACGTTGCTCGATTGGTTTTTTGTTGGTTGCATAAAAATTGCGATAATAATCAATACTGATAATACTAGTAAAATAGTTGTTAATGCTCCGCTCATATTCAAAACTCCTTAAAATCCTCACTATTATACCATGAAAATCATTTTGATTCAATATGTAAGGTTACTTTTCTTTCCTTGGGACAATACTTCAAGACCTCGATCTTTTCGGGATGGGTTTTGGTATTTTTACTGGTCAAATAATTCTGACTCCCACAGCTTGTGCAGGTCAATTGAACTTTAATTCGCACGTACGTCTCTCACTTTCAAATACTTTCTAAATAAGAATAAGAGGAAAATCAAATCGGTAAAGGCCAAGAGGGCTGTGCCGTAAAAAACCCAATGATAGCCAAAATGCATGAAAATACTTGATCCCATCATTGGCCCTAACACACCACCTAAGTAGTAAAAGAGCTGGTTGTAGCTAAAGATCCGAGAGATCCCTTCAGGAGGGGTTAAGCGATTTAACAAAGCAGAAACTCCTGGTAAAAGGGCACCAGTCCCAATCCCAAAAAGGAAGCGTAAGATTCCTAATTGCAGAGGCGTTTGCGCTTGGGCACAGAGAATATAAAGACAACCACTATAGAGAAGGGCGATTAATAAGAGCCGGTGATTCCCGATTCGGTCTCCGAGTTTTCCCATCCAACCTGAAAAGAGCATACTAGAGACTCCCATAGCCGAAACAATCATCCCCGATACAAAAATCAAGTTATTTCTTTGCCCTAAAGCTCGCACATAAAGAGGCAGGATTGGAGAAATAGATTGGGCGATCATTTGAATGGTCATACTGGTTAAAAAGAGGCCTAAGAGAATATCCTTTTGCTGAATGGACATGAGCAACTGCCAGCTGGATTTTTGTTCTTCTTTTGGAAGGGGCTCATAGTCTTCCTCAATGCCCCAGAAGGTTAAGACGGAAACTAAAAATAAGAAGAAGCCGACCAAGAGAAAGACATTGCGCATTCCCAGATTTTCAGCAATGAGTCCCCCAATCAAAGGGCCCATCAAGGTTCCAGCCACGACACCGGTCGACAAGGTCCCTAGAGCATAGCCAGATTGGTCCTTGGGAACTTGACTGGCAATCAAGGCTGTACTATTGGGAACAAAGCCTGAAAAGACTCCATTGAGCAAGCGCAGGACCAAGAGCCAAAAGACAGAAGGGACAAAGGCAATGCCTCCCATGGTCAGCGTCATGGCAATGGAAGCTCTAAGCATCATGGGTTTTCGACCATAGCGGTCGGCCAGGCTCCCCCAGATGGGAGACATGATCGCAGAGGTTACAGAAGAACTTGCGACGGCAATCCCAGCATAAAGGGGAACAGCCTTGCCCGTAACACCCAACTCTTCCACAAAGAGGGCCATAAAAGGGACGACTAAAGAAAGGCTGGCTCCGATGAAAAAGCACCCGATCCAGGCAATATATAGATTTTTACGCCAATTGATTTCTCTTGTGATAAAATCATCTTCTTTCTAATTGTTGTAGGGCTGCATCTAATTGGGCATAGAGGGCAGTTAGATCATCATTATTGTCTAGAACCAGATCTGCATGGGCTCTTTTTCATCTAGCGTCATTTGAGACGCGATGCGTTCTTGGGCCTGCCGTTCTGATAAGTGGTTGCGTTCCATCAGGCGCTTGAGCTGGGTTTCTTTTGACACAGCTACCAACCAGACAGATTCAAACCACTCTTCATAGCCTTGCTCGATTAAGAGAGGAATATCCATAAAAAAGAGACCGGATTGTGCAGCTTGTCTATCTCTTACCTCAGCTAGAGCCTCACGAATAAGCCTGCCTTGGACGCGATTGGACCAGTTTCTTTCACTAGGATTTGAAAAGATCCGCTGACCCAAAGCGACGCGGTCCAGCTCTCCTTCTTTGGTAAGGATCTCTCTCCCAAAATGATCTACTAAGACACGGTAGAGGGCTCCTCCTGGTGCTTGCAAGTCATGGACCACTCGATCAGCATCAATAACCGGATAGCCTTTTTCTCTCAAATAGGAGGTGACAGTGGACTTTCCTGAAGCAATCCCTCCTGTTAATCCAATGATTCTCGCCATCTAGTTCTCCTTTTGGCAGTGAGGGCAAAAATGGGTTCCACGTCCCCCCAGCTGAATTTTCTCAATCGGCGTCCCGCAGCGCAAACACGGCTGGCCTGTTTTTCCATAGACCTGGTGTTCTTCCTGCATGGTGCCGTCTTCTCCAAAAGCATTGCTGTAGGAGCGAATGGTGGAGCCACCCTTTTCAACAGCTTGAGCAAGCACAGCAATCGTTTCTTTGCGAACGGCTTTGGCTTCTCTAGCAGTCAAGCTTTGACCCAAACGAGCTGGATGAACCTTGGCTCGATAAAGGACCTCATCCACATAGATATTGCCCAGACCGGCCACTAATTTTTGGTCTAAAAGAGCTGATTTAATGGGTTTCTTTGATTTTTTAAGAGCTGCTTGGAAGGCTGGTTCTTTAAAATCCGCTTCCGTCGGCTCTGGACCAATTTTTTTCGCCAAAAAATAGCTGTCGACAAGCTCAGGTACTAGGACTTCCATGGTCCCAAACTTGCGGACATCTTCATAGACCAGAGTGCTACCATCTGTAAAATGAAAGAAGACATGGGCATGCTTGCGAAGAGGAACCTCGTCTGGATAAAAGAAATACTTGCCTTCCATCCGCAAATGCGAGATGAGGACCAGATCCGTCAGATAAAATAAAAGGTATTTCCCACGGCGCCCCAGGGCCCGAATTTCTTGGCCTGGGAGATCTTGACGAAAAGTATCCAGATCCGTCTGAATCATCTTTGGATACTTTACTTCCACGGACTGGATGGTTTTCCCAAGAATTAATTTCTCAAGACCGCGTCGAACGGTCTCTACTTCTGGTAATTCAGGCATAGAACTCCTTTCAAAAACAAGAAGCAGGCTTCTGCCCACCTCTTCTTAATATTCTTTTTCGTTGTATCCGAAATCGGCTAGGTCTAATTTCTTATCCCGCCAATTTTTCTTGACCTTGACCCAGGTTTCTAGGAAGACCTTGTCCCCTAGCATGAGCTCAATATCCTTACGCGCAAGGGTTCCGATCTTCTTGAGCATGGCCCCGCCTTTTCCGATGACAATCCCTTTTTGGCTATCGCGCTCGACCATGATGGTTGCACGGATATGAACCTTATCGGTTTCTTCATCCCGCTTCATGGAATCCACGACTACGGCAACAGAGTGAGGAATTTCTTCCCGCGTCAAGTGCAAGACCTTTTCGCGGATCATTTCAGAGACCAAGAAGCGCTCTGGATGGTCAGTGATTTGGTCGGCAGGGAAATATTGGAAACCTTCTTCCAAGTTTTCACTCAAAATATCAATCAAACGCGAAACATTGTTTCCTTGGAGGGCTGAAATCGGCACGATTTCCTTGAAATCCATCTGACTACGGAAGTCATCGATTTGCGCCAAGAGTTGGTCTGGGTGCACCTTGTCGATCTTATTGACCACCAGAATAACCGGTACCTTAGCAGCCTTGAGGCGCTCGATGATCATGTCATCGCCCTTCCCACGCGGTTCATCTGCTGGCACCATAAAGAGAACCGTATCCACTTCTCGAAGAGTGCTATAGGCCGACTCCACCATGAAGTCTCCAAGAGCTGTCTTGGGTTTGTGAATCCCTGGAGTATCGATAAAGACGATCTGTTCCTTATCGGTCGTATAAATCCCCATAATCTTATTGCGCGTTGTCTGCGCCTTGTCACTCATGATGGCAATTTTTTGCCCCATGACATGGTTCAAAAACGTTGACTTCCCAACATTGGGACGTCCTAAAATGGCTACAAAGCCTGATTTAAATGTCATATTATCCTTTCACGAGGGCATACTCCCTCTTATCCAAATACCAAGGCCCAGAATTTGGGCACAAAAATCACCAGTCCTGTTAGTAGGGCAAAACCTGATACGACCAGGACTGCTCCAGCCGCCATGTCTTTGGCATTCTTTGCCAACATGGAGAAATGGTAGTTACTAGCTAAATCCACCACATTTTCAATGGCTGAATTCATAATTTCAAAAGCAATCACCAAGGTGATACTGAGCAATAAAAAGAGCCATTCTGTCGCAGAAATCCTAAATACCAAACCAGCAAGAATTGCTGCAAGGGCTGATAAGGCATGCTTGCGCATATTGCGCTCTTCTTTGATCGAAGTAAAAATTCCTGTTATCGCAAACTCCAGGCTTGAAGTGAAGTCCCGATTTTTCCATTTTCGCTTATTGTCTTGTGAGTCCATAGGCTGTCAAAATCTCTTCCTGTAAGCCAAACATTTCCTTTTCTTCTTCCGGCGTATAGTGATCATAGCCATTGATGTGAAGAAAACCATGTACTGCTAAAAATCCCATTTCGCGCTCAAAGCTGTGGCCATATTCTTCGGCTTGCTCACGCGCCTTGTCAATTGAAATAAAGAGCTCACCAATATAGGTATCGAATTCAGCCATCATCTCTGCCAATTCTGGATTTTCTGCAAGGTCTTCCTCATCAAAAGAAATCTCCATCTCTGGCTTGTATTCTAAACTGATGACATCCGTCGGACGATCCGTATCACGGTATTCAAGATTTAGTTCATGACTGCGTTCATTGGTTACAAAAGTCACGGCCATTTCCTTGTCTTCTTTCCCAATTTTTTGAGCAGCAAATTCTAAAATTTCTTGTGTTTGTTTTAAGATTTCGTCAGAGACTTGACCCGTCTCATCTACCATTTCAATATACATCTGGATCACCTCACTATTATCACTTTATTATATCACAAAAACCAGCCTATATACTAGATACAGGCTGGTTTTCAATCTTTTTCTTTACAGGACAATCTTACCCCACTGTTTGCTGAATGGCATTCATCTGGGCATAGATCCCGCCTTGTGCAACCAGTTCCTCGTGTCTACCACGCTCCACAATGCGTCCTTCAGATAAGACTAAGATCTGATCCGCATCTTGAATAGTGGACAAGCGATGGGCAATGATAAAGGTGGTCCGTCCCTTTTGCAGGACTGCCATAGCCTTCTGGATGATTTCTTCTGTTTCCGTATCGATGTGAGAGGTTGCCTCATCCAAAATCAGAATTTGCGGATTCATATAGAGCGTCCGCGCAAAGGAAATCAATTGGCGCTCGCCACTTGAAAAGGCGGATCCTTTTTCTACGACTGGATGGTCGATTCCCTTTTCAAGGCGCTCTACAAAGGGCCAAGCCCCGACTTTTTTCAAGGCATCTTTGACCGCATCCCGATCAATGTGATCCTGACTCATGGCTACATTACTAGCAATGGTCCCTGTAAATAGATAAGGATCCTGCAGAACAATCCCCATATGGCTGCGTAGGCTCTCACGAGAGACTTGGCGAATATCTTGACCATCGATCAAAATCGCTCCTTCTTGAGGATCATAAAAACGATAGAGTAGATTCATAATCGAAGACTTACCTGATCCAGTATGGCCCACAAGAGCGATGGTTTCCCCAGGGCTAGCCTGAAAGGCAATATCCTGTAAAACTGGCTTTCCTTCTTCATAGGCAAATTGAATATCGTCAAACACGACTTCTGCCTTTTCTATCTTCAGTTTCAATGCACCATCGGCCTCCAACGGTTGATCTAAGAAAGCAAGGACGCGGCTCCCCGTCTCTAAGGATCGCCGAATATTCGGAAATTGACGACTAAGATTGGCCATGAGATCAAATAGATTAATCACATAGTTAATATTGATAAATAAGAAACCAGCCGTCACACCAATATTGCCTTGTAGGAAAGAAATCCCAGCAATGGTCAAAATGCCTGCAATCACTAAAAACTTGAGCAATTCCGTCAAGGTCCAAGAAGCAATAGAATCAGCCAAGAGGATTCGATCATTGGCTCCTAACATCTTCTGGGTAGTAGCTTCAAACTCCTCCACCACACCAGGCTCTTGATGATAGAGCTGAATCATACTGGCACCATGCAAGAGTTCATTGACCTGGGTATTGACCTCGCTTCGCGCATCAAAGAAATCCTTCATAGGCTGATCCGTCATGACCTTGTAGAGATACTGGATCCCATAGAAAATTGGAAAGACCAAACACAAGAGAAGGCCCATCATAGGACTCAGATAAAAGAGAATTCCTAGGATAAAGAGAAAGCGTACCAAGTAGATGACTAAAATCATACAAGAATTATAAAACTGGGTCCGCAAGGTCTCCGTATCATTGACAATTCTTGTCGCGATCTTCCCAGCCGGCTTATCATCAAAATAGGAAATAGGCAGCCCTTGCATGACTTGAAAGGCTTGATCTCTCAGATTAGCGGTTACTTGATTACTTCCATGTAGCAAGATCCGATTGCCCATGTAGCTTATCAGCTGCCCTAGGCTCAAGACCAAGAGATAAAATCCTCCCATCTGAAGCAAGTCACCTTGCCCGCCACCATGGGTCAGTGCGGTCAAAGGGCCATCGATCATCTTTTGGAGAAGAAAGGGAGACAATTCAGAAAAAATGGTGGCTAGTAAGAGGCAAATAAAGCCAGCCAGAAAGACAGTTGGATAAAGCGTGATCCTCGATAATAATCGTTTTAAAACTTTCATCTTATTCTCCTTCCTGTTTTTGTTGCCGTTGGTATTGTTCATAATACCAGCCTTCTTGAGCCAATAAATCACTAGCCCTACCTTCTTCTACAATACGACCTTGATCCAAGACGATGATCCAATCAGCCTGATGAACAGCCGACAAGCGATGGGAAACAATAATGGTCGTCTTGTCTTTTCGTTCTTTTTGAATCGTGTCAATAATGGCCTGTTCAGTCTTCGCATCCACCGCCGAAAGGGAATCATCTAACAGCAAGAGCTCAGCATCTCTTAAGAAGGCACGCGCCAAAGAGATCCGTTGTTTTTGACCTCCTGATACAGAGACCCCTTTCTCACCGATCAGGGTGTCCATTCCCTGAGACATCCGCTCGAGATCATCCGCAAAAGCAGCTTGGGCTACTGCTTCCACCAAGTCATCTTGGCTGGCTCCTTTTTTACCAAGCGCTATATTCTCACGGATAGACTTGGAGAATAAAATATGTTCTTGGGAAACATAGCCAATTTTTTCTTCGATGGAGTGTCGGTTGTAGTCCACGATCGGTTGCTGGTTGACCAAAAACTCTCCCTCACCAACTGGGTACTGCCGCAAGAATTGTCGAACCAGGGTAGTCTTTCCTGCTCCGGTACGACCAACAATTCCAACCGTCTGTCCTTTCTGGATGGTCCAATCAATGCCTGACAGGCTCTTTCGCTCAGCACCAGGATAGCTGAAAGAATAGTCCTTAAACTGCACCAAATCAATCTGCTCTAAGTAGTGAGGACCATCTGGCTCCAGATCATCCGTTTCATCAATCACTTCTTTTAATTTTTATAGGACATTTGACCTGTCTGGTAGACCAAGATCAGGTCCGCCATCATCCACATAGGCTCAATTAAAAAGACCAAATACAGCTGTAAAGCCAATAACTTACCAAGGCTCAACTGCCCGCTTGCCAGGGACTGGCCTCCAAATAGCAGGAGCAAGACTGTCGAGAATCCAATAAACAACAGAGCTAAAGGTCCAAAAGAATACTGGATAGAGGCAATTTTGTCCCCTGTTTTGGATAGACTGGCTGTTTTTTCTGAAACTGTTTGACCTGCTGGTCCCGTCTACTATAGGCCCGCATGACCCGGATCCCTTCGATGGACTCCAAGACTTCATCGTTCAACTGAGCGACCGCTTCCCGGTTTTGCTCAACATACTCCTCCTGCTTTCTACTCAAAAAATAGGTAGAGACGACGAGGAAGATCATGGGAATAAAGGAAATCAAGGTTAATTGCCAAGAAATGAAAAACATGGTCGGAATAATAAAGGCAAACAAGCCACCGCCAAACAGGAGCACCATCATCCCGTAACCAGCCATATCGGCCATCCCATCCACATCTGTCGTAAAGCGCGTCAAGAGATCTCCTGAACGGAATTTCTCAAAAAAGGGACGCCGCATAGCTACTAGCTTCCGAAACGCTTGTCCCTGAAGGGTCGCCTTGAAATGGACTGACGACTGAAAAAGTCGCAACTGCCAATAAAAAGCCGTCAGGTAATTGAGGATAGCTGATCCTACCAAGAGGACCATATCCCATACAAAGTTCGGTTGCGTCAGCGTCTGCTGACTCAAATGATCCACTAAACGCTGGATAACTTGCGTCGGGATCAATAAGGTGTAATCATAAAGAATCAGGACCATAGCGATCTTCACATATCGCCACTTGCGCTCCCTGATATACTCCCAAATAGCTCTGATCATATATTCTCCTTTTCAAAATAGCACAGAAAAACCCAAGCAAGGAGCTGAGAGTAGTCTCAGTCCACACTTGGGCCTTCTGATGCCTATCACCAATTCAGTTAAGGCAGGTAAAAATGCATACAAAAAACCCAAGACAGACTCCTCCATCTTGGGTTCCATTTATAGTTTACATCGAACTCAACTGAGATTGGAGAAGCTGTGTATTCAATTGTGTCATCAAAACATCTACTTTGTTCATGATGGTTTTCTCCTTTCTCTTTGTTGTTCTAACTTTACCACGTATTTCCTTGCTTGTCAACGCTTTTTTGAAAATTGTTGAAAAAAGCAAAATTTTTAAGATGGACTCGCAAAAAAAGAAGCCTAGATCTTCTCTAAGCTTCTCTCTTCTGCTATGCTAGTTGCCGGGATTGAACCGGCGACCTCATCCTTACCATGGATGCGCTCTACCGACTGAGCTAAACCAGCAGTACCTATCTACTATATCATGGAAATAGGCCTTTTGTCAATATCCTGACTCATTTTTCTGCCAAATATTCTTCCTTCGTGAGGACATAATGAACTCTCGTCACCATTCTCCCTTCTTTATGCAAGTCTAGCATCGCGTAGGGCTCCTCGTGAGAATATTTCATACCTGATTTGGCCATCACCCGTCCAGAAGCTGGGTTGTCCTTATCATGAACGGCAATGAGTTTGTTCATCCCTAACTGTTCAAAAGCCAAGGCAATGACTGCCTTTGTAGCCTCTGTCGCAAGACCTTGGTTCCAATAGTCTTTATTCAGAACATAGCCGATACTCCCCTTTTTCATACAAAGATCCAAATCTAGTAAATCAATCGTCCCGATAAATTTTCCATTTTCTTTTAGCTCGATCCCCCATCTTCCAAGTGGGCTCGCTAGGTAAAAGAGGGCAATATTATTACGCGTCTCTTCTAGACTTTGATTGGTTGCAAAGGTATAGCGCGTAACTGTCTCATCAGAAGCATACTCAAACATAGCTGGTGCATCATCAAGAGTGACCGGACGCAAGTGCAAACGCTCTGTCTCCACTTCACGATAAGCCGCCAACTTCACATATAAATTTTCCATATGACACTCCTTCTTTAGGGATTAGTTTAGCAAATAACCTAAAGGAAGGCAAGCTCAAATTTTTCTTGCTTTTTAACCCACTTTTCTATACAATTAAATCAATCAAAACAATCAGATAAGGAGTGAAAAGGTCATTGAGTCAAGAGAGCCATCTCACACCAATGGCCTTTTTACATCTAAATCTGAGCAAGGAGGCAAGAATGCTCATTGGAATTCCTAAAGAAATTAAAAACAACGAAAATCGGGTCGGTTTGACACCTGCAGGTGTACAAAGCTTGGTGAAGAAAGGTCATCACGTTTTGGTGGAAACAAATGCAGGACTAGGTTCTGGTTTTGCGGATGAAGATTACACGAAGCAAGGGGCAACCATCGTTGCGACTGCTACAGAAGCTTGGGCCGCTGAGATGGTGGTCAAAGTCAAAGAACCCCTCGCTGAAGAATATGGTTTCCTTCGTGAAGACCTCTTGCTCTTCACCTACTTGCATATGGCTGCCGCACCTGAATTAGCAGATGCCATGGTTGCAGCCAAGACAACTGGTGTAGCCTACGAAACCGTTCGAGACTTAGATGGACAATTGCCTCTCTTGGTGCCAATGAGTGAGGTGGCTGGACGGATGGCCGTGCAAATCGGTGCTCACTTCCTGACCAAACAAGAAGGTGGATCAGGAGTCCTCCTAGGTGGGGTGCCAGGTGTTCCTAAAGGGAAAGTCACTATCATCGGTGGTGGAGTCGTTGGAACCCACGCAGCTCGTATCGCCCTTGGACTCGGTGCCCAAGTGACCATCTTAGATATCAGTGCTAAACGTTTGGCTGTACTGGAAGATGTCTTTGGTCACCAAATCCAAACCCTTATGTCCAATCCATTTAACATTGAAGCCAGCGTCCGTGATGCCGATGTTGTCATCGGGGCTGTCTTGATTCCTGGTGCTAAAGCTCCTAAATTAGTGACAGACGATATGGTTAAACAAATGCGTCCCGGTTCAGTCATCGTCGATGTAGCCGTTGACCAAGGTGGTGTTATCGAAACAGCGGACCGTGTCACAACGCATACGGAGCCAGTTTACGAAAAACATGGCGTGCTCCACTATGCCGTTGCCAATATCCCAGGGGCTGTCGCTCGTACCTCTACTATCGCCCTTACCAATGTGACCCTTCCTTATGTTGAATCCCTAGCTGACAATGGCTTCCACAAGGCAATTGCCCTCGACGAAGGCTTGCGCCAAGGGGTCACCACTTACCAAGGCCATATCACAAGCCAACCAGTTGCAGAAGGTCTAGAACGCGACTTCACTCCAATCGACGAATTGGTTTAATTTCTAATATTTAAAAGGCTGGGCAAAAAGTGTCCAGCCTTCGTTGTATGATAGTAATAACTACATGACGCAGTGGTTGATTGGCATCTTTGTTCGCTTTTAAAGCTCCAAAGACGACCTAATCAACTGTGCGGGGGTGGGAAAACGAACTCTTTTTAATTAGTCTGAGTTCTTTCCCACTCCCTTTTTTATTCTGCTTCTTCTTCCACATCCGGTTTTTCTTTGAGCACTGGATTTGGTATTGGCTCGTAGGCCCGGATAATCTCTGCTACTACCGGATGTCGAACGACATCCTTGGCAGAGAAATGCACAAAATCAATTTGAGAAATGTTCTTCAATTTCTCCTGAGCATCAATCAATCCGGATTTCACATTTCGCGGAAGGTCGATCTGGCTGGTATCCCCATTAACACTCATCTTGGAATTAAAACCAAGACGGGTCAAAAACATCTTCATTTGCATGATGGTGGTATTTTGCGCTTCATCGAGAATGACAAAGGCATCGTCCAAGGTCCGCCCTCGCATATAGGCCAAAGGCGCTATCTCGATAATCTCACGCTCCATCATACGAGTGGTTTGGTCCTTCCCCAGGATTTGGTATAGAGCATCATAAACCGGACGGAGATAAGGGTCTACTTTTTCTTTGAGATCTCCTGGAAGGAAACCAAGGCTTTCTCCGGCTTCAACGGCTGGACGAGTCAATATAATGCGCTTGACTTGACCACGCTTGAGGGCGGTCACGGCCAAGGTCACCGCTAGGAAGGTTTTCCCGGTCCCCGCTGGTCCGATTCCAAAAGTGACATCATGATTTTTGACACTATCGACATAGATCTTTTGACCAAGCGTTTTAACCCGTATAGGCTTGCCGTAACTATCCTTGATAATCTCTTCTTCATAGAGAGCGATGAACTTATCCAATTCCCCATTTCTCACCATGGTAATGGCGGTCACCACATCTGGCGTTCCGATGGTCATACCACGGTTGACGAGGACCAAGAGAGCCTGAATGACCTGACGAACCTGCTCGCAGCTTTCTTCTTCCCCAATGATTTGGACAATTTCTGTTCGGGCATGAATAGTCACTCCAAATTCTTGCTCCATCAAACGGAGATGGCGTTCGTTGGATCCAAATAAATGAAAGAGATCGTCTGGATGCGTTAATGTAATTTCAACTGAATGTTCTTGCAAATAAAGAACCTCTCTACCTGTGTTTTTCTATTATTATAACAAAGAGGCCGAGAAAAAACCATCCTCGACCTGTCCTTTTCTAGTGGGCTTGGTATTCTTCCCAAATCGCATCAAAATCGCCAAGATTAAAGGAAAAGCTGGCATGCTCTTCTAGATAGCGACTGACTTCGTCGAAGTCATCTGTATGCTTGGGAAAAGCGGACTCATGAAATGCAAGATCCGCTAGAATGGCCTTAGGAGCATTGCTTTTAGGATTGCGCTCCGTCATCAGCCAAGTATAAAACGATTTACGCATACGTCTCCTCTTAGATCAACTCTGTTCCAAACTGGTCTTGCTTGATTTTTTTGGCTTTCATCAGCCCACCCAAAGCCTTTTTGAACTGCCCTTTTGAAATCCCAAAAGTTGCCTTGATCTCTTCTGGAGATGACTTATCATTCAAGGTCATAAAGCCTCCATTGGCTTCCAAATAGGTCAAAATCATTTGGGCATCGTTTTCCAACATTTCAAAGGAGCGTGGCTTCAGCGACAAGTTCAAGGTCCGATCTACCTCACGGAATCCAATGACCCGGGCATCTAGGACTTGTCCCAAGCGTGGTTCTGCGTAGCGCTCACTCGGGTGAATAAAGCCTAGCATATTGTTCTCTGGAAGGTAAACAAAAGTCCCAGACAATTTCAAGCGATAGACAATGGCTGGCCAGTTTTGGTTTTGCATATTGTTGTAGGCTGGACGAGCCAAACGCTGGAAATCTTCCTGAAAGGCTAAGATCCCCCAAATACGATCTTTCTTATCGACGTCTAAGCGAATATAGAGACGATCGCCCTTTTTAGGCCATAGGTCTTTGATCTCCGGTAGGATATCTAGTGAGACAACAATCTGCTTATCTGGTAGCCCTGTATCCACAAAGACTCCCAGATCCTTGCGCACTTCTGTGACCGTCCCCCAGCCAAAGCTTTCTTGAGTTGCAGTGACTTCAAGTGTCGTGAGTCGGAGCTTTTGCTTCATATCGGTATAGGCAAAGCCCTTGACACTTTCACCGACTTGATGCGGGCCTTCTGCTTTATCAAGTGCGTAGGTTTGGCCATCTTTTTGAACAAAATAGAAGCGATCATTTTCATCAATGACCATTCCCATGATGTAGCTTGCTAGATTCGTATTCATGTTTCCTTCTTTCCTCTTGCTTCTTCACAAGAATAATGGAAATAAAACCCAGCCAGCAGTGCCAACTGAGTCTTTCTTTCCTGTAGTGGTTGAGATGGATTAAACTTCCATCAATTCTTTTTCTTTGTGAG
>NZ_CM002128.1:1128243-1179401 GCF_000448565.1 Streptococcus sp. HSISM1
GCAGTGACTTCAAGTGTCGTGAGTCGGAGCTTTTGCTTCATATCGGTATAGGCAAAGCCCTTGACACTTTCACCGACTTGATGCGGGCCTTCTGCTTTATCAAGTGCGTAGGTTTGGCCATCTTTTTGAACAAAATAGAAGCGATCATTTTCATCAATGACCATTCCCATGATGTAGCTTGCTAGATTCGTATTCATGTTTCCTTCTTTCCTCTTGCTTCTTCACAAGAATAATGGAAATAAAACCCAGCCAGCAGTGCCAACTGAGTCTTTCTTTCCTGTAGTGGTTGAGATGGATTAAACTTCCATCAATTCTTTTTCTTTGTGAGCTGTCATTTCATCTACATGTTTGACCGCATCATCCGTTACTTTTTGGATCTCTTTTTTCAAGACCTTTCAATTCATCTTCTGTGATTTCTTTTGCTTTTTCTTGTTTCTTCGCTTCGTCCATAGCATCACGGCGGATGTTACGGATCGCAACTTTAGCATTTTCACCTACTTTTTTCACTTCTTTTGCCAAGTCACGACGAGTTTCTTCTGTCAAAGCTGGGATGACCAAGCGGATAACAGATCCATCGTTAGCTGGGGTGATACCAAGGTCAGATGCATTGATGCTGTGCTCGATGTCTTTCAAAGATGATTTATCAAATGGTGTGATCAGCAAGACGCGCGCTTCTGGAATCGTGATAGATGCCAATTGGTTCAATGGAGTCTCTACTCCGTAGTATTCTACGAAAATACGATCCAAAAGACTTGCGTTTGCACGTCCAGCACGGATGCTACCAAATTCACGTCCCAAACTTTGGTGAGACTGGGTCATTCTTTCTTTTGCTTTTTCTACGATTGGGTTTGCCATAATCTTCCTCTATTTTCTATTATTTTTCTACGTTATTCGATACGGTTGTACCGATATTTTCACCAAAGACAACTCGTTTGATATTGCCTGGTTCATTCATATTGAAGACAACCAAGTCAATGTCGTTGTCCATGGAGAGAGTGGAGGCTGTTGAGTCCATGATGCGAAGACCTTTGTTGATCACATCACGGTGGGTCAATTCCTCAAATTTGACAGCTGAAGCATCTTTTTTCGGATCAGCATTGTAAACACCATCCACCCCATTTTTGGCCATGAGGATGGCATCTGCTTCAATCTCAGCTGCACGAAGGGCTGCAGTCGTATCTGTTGAGAAGTATGGAGAACCGATCCCAGCACCAAAGATCACGATTCGATCTTTTTCAAGGTGACGAAGGGCACGACCACGGATATAAGGTTCTGCGACTTGTTGCATGGCAATCGCTGTTTGAACACGGGTATCCACGCCAACTTGTTGAAGCGAATCAGCCATCACAAGGGCGTTCATGACAGTACCGAGCATGCCTGTGTAGTCTGCTTGGACACGATCCATCCCTGCTTCAGCAGCAGGTTCTCCACGCCAAAGGTTTCCACCACCAATAACCAAGGCAATTTCAATTCCAAGTTCGTGAACTTCCTTGATTTCTTGCGCCATATTTTGGACAGTTTTGATATCGATTCCGACGCCACGTTCGCCAGCAAGGGCTTCACCAGATAGCTTGATTAAGATACGTTTATACTTAGGTTCTACCATTTTCTCTCTCCTTTTTTGATCTGTATTATTTTACCATAAATTACGTTTTTTATATAGTCATATCCTTCAAAATTTTCTTTTTTCCATCCGATTAGTTTTACCAACTGTAGCAAATAAAAATGGAGTACAAAAAAAGCTACCCGAAGGCAGCTTTTCATTTCAATTAAAGTGAGTTAACGTCCACTTTGATACCAGGACCTTGAGTTGTAGTCAAAGTCAAGCTAGTTACGTAAGTACCTTTAGCTGTAGCTGGTTTTGCTTTTTGGATTGTGTCGTTGAAAGCTTTAAAGTTTTCAACCAATTTAGTATCATCGAATGAAACTTTACCGATGATCGCTTGAACGATACCTGCTTTATCAGCACGGTAAGTGATTTTACCACCTTTAGACTCTTCAACTGCTTTCGCAACATCCATTGTTACTGTACCAGTTTTAGGGTTTGGCATCAAGTTACGTGGTCCAAGGACACGTCCAAGACGTCCAACAAGAGCCATCATGTCAGGTGTAGCGATAACAACGTCGAAGTCCAACCAACCATCGTTGATTTTCGCAACAAGGTCATCTTCACCTACGAAGTCTGCACCAGCAGCTTTTGCTTCTTCAGCTTTTGCACCACGTGCAAATACAAGAACGCGAGCTGTTTTACCAGTTCCGTTTGGCAATACCATTGCACCACGGATTTGTTGGTCAGCTTTTTTCACGTCGATGTTCAAGTTGTAAGCAACTTCTACAGTTGCGTCAAATTTTGCAAAGTTAGTTTCTTTTGCAAGAGCTACAGCTTCTTCTACGCTGTAGACTTTTGTGCTGTCGATTTTTTCAAGAGCAGCACGAAGTTGTTTGCTTTTTTTAGCCATTTTATCTTTCTCCTTGTAATGTGGTCATATCGATTTTCATCTCCCACGTCACTCGTCATTTGATCAAGTGTATTGCGGGCAAATAGGATTGTTACAATTAGTCAGTAACAGTGAATCCCATAGAACGAGCAGTACCTTCGATCATACGCATTGCAGACTCAATGTTTGCAGCGTTCAAATCTGGCATCTTAGTTTCAGCGATTTGTTGTACTTGTGCACGAGTTACAGTTGCAACTTTCGTTTTGTTCGGTGTACCTGAACCTTTTTCAACACCTGCAGCTTTTTCAAAAGAACAGCAGCTGGTGGTGTTTTTGTAACGAAATCGAATGATTTGTCTTCATAAACAGTGATTACAACTGGGATGATCATACCAGCTTGATCAGCTGTACGAGCGTTAAACTCTTTAGTGAATCCCATGATGTTGATACCTGCTTGACCAAGCGCTGGACCAACCGGTGGAGCTGGAGTAGCTTTACCAGCAGGGATTTGCAATTTTACAAGTTTTTCGACTTTTTTAGCCATTTCTTAAATCCTCCTTTGTGGTTTTGGCGGTAATTACAGATTTTTACCTCCCACAAGTATGCTTTGTGCATACCTTTCTATTATACACGATTTCTCTTTTTTTGCAAGAAAAAATTAAAATATAGTAAACTTTTTTTCGTTTTATGATAGAATGAAGCTATGTTAATCAAAGTTGCTTCTGTATTATTTATTTTTTTAACGCTGATTCTGAGTGGCATCATTGTTCACCTCTTTAAGCTTCAAAAAAGAGGATGGCGATCGACCGATATTGCCTTTCCTTTATTTGCCCTAGAGTACTACCTGATCTCAGACAGCGTCTTTTATCACAGCCTCTTACCGCTGCTAGCTTTAAGCCTTTCGCTTTTAGCTTTGGGGCTAACGATTTATTTCTTAAAAAAGAAAAAGTGTTTTTATTACCCTAGATTTATCAAATACTTCTGGCGTGCTGGATTTCTAGTCACCTTCTTACTCTATCTGATCTTAACAGCTAGTTTGTTTATTTAATACTGAAAAAGATACCATCTTGCTTCATTTCGAGGTGGTATCTTTTTTTGACCAACTACGACGATTTGAATGAACTAGGAAGTCTTTACCATTGTTAATGATTCATTTTTACAATTTTATGATCGACAATCTGATAAATAGAATCGTAATCTTCTTTCTGGTATTTATGAGCTATTTCTATCAAGGTACACTTTTGTTGAGACAATATTTTTCGAATCTCTCTTGCATTTGTTTCATCCAATGCTGCTGTCACCTCATCGGCTAATAAAATGGGTTTTGGTCGGAGAATACACCGTGCAATTTCTAATTTCATCATTTGTCCTCCAGATAAATTCTGTGGATCTATTTGATACTCTAAATCACCAGCTAATTCGTCCCAAAGATGAACAGATTCTAAAGCTTTTTGAAGTTGGTCGTCTGAAAACTCCTGAAATAGAGTCAAATTTTCTTTTACAGTCCCTTTAAATAGATAAGGTTTTTGATGAATGAGATTGACCCTGTCGTAAGAAGGATAACAAGATTTTCCTTTTCTATCTATCAATTCAATACTTCCACTATATTTCTTATCTTCTCCACATAATAAGTGAAACAGGGAAGTTTTACCACTGCCACTGGCACCCGTGAGAAGTACTTTCTGACAAGCAGCAATTGTTAGGTTTGTATTTCTAAAGATCAAATGATCTCCAAATGTCTTCGTTAAATCATCGATCTGAATACTGAGCTTTTCTGTCAAAGGTTCTAAAATGGTTGTCGTCTCATTCACTTCAGGCATTTTCAAAATCGACACAACTTTCTTTTTGACAACCGTTGATCCTTGCAAATTAGATGTCATTTCTAATAATTGTTGCAAAGGGGAGATTAAATTCATAGAAGCCGTCATCATGGCGATGAGTGTTGTCAGAGACAGGGCCGTAGAAGGAAGAAGCAATAAACCCGTTAACAAGGGGGCAATCAGTCCTATTCCTTTTAAGGGACCTGTCCAAAACATGACTAAATTGTGAGTCGTATAGTAGGTATATTGTTGATGCTCCGTTTCACTAATTTCTTTCAGAACATGTTGAGAAAATTCAGTTCCCGCTTGATTGCTTTGGATGGTTTGAATTCCTTTGCTAAAATCGGTAATACTGGATAAACTTTTCTTTCTTGCCTTACTTAGCTCTTCCCCACGTTTTTGTAGGAGTTTGTTAAATACAAACTGAGGAATGATCATCAAGAAACCACCTATTGTAAAGAGACAACCAATAAAAAAGTTCTGCATGATGAGATAGACTATAGATGCTAGAATGGATAAGCCAAATACTGGATAAATGAGCATAGGAGTCAAAAATTCTTGCCAAAACATCGGAATATCCTGTGTTAAAAATGAGTTTAACTCTGCCTCTGTATACTCTAATTTTTTTAGATGAAAGTAGGTTAACGTTCTCTCCGAGATCAATATATTAAATTCTTTGATGATCGATCGAACAAGAAGATTATCGACATACATACATGCATAGATCAATACAAATAGAGCAATTCCCCCTATACCAAAGACAAGTAAGGCTCCCTTATCTCGCGGATTAATCTCACCTGCGAACTGAATAATAAACGATAACAAAAGCCCTTGAAGTGAGTACAAGACAGCAAATAGAATATACAACATCAATTTCCATTTAGATAAACTTTTTAAAATGATTTTCATTCTACTCTGACCTCAATTCATAATTAATTCTATTCGATAAAATAGATAATTCAAAATTATTCATTATCTTCTGTTTCATTCGACTACACTTTTCTTCAAAAGAAATTTCATAAAAAATATCTCTTTTTGGACACGTTCCTCCTTTACAAATTAATAATAAATTACATTTTTGACACTCATCACGAAATTTATACGAATTAATCCACAACTTATTATTCAGTTGATTTATTGATGAATTACCTAATTCACCAATTATGTTCTCAGGATTATATAATGCAACAGTACATTTTAACAAATTGCCTTTCGTATCGATAGTATATGAATGAGGTTTCTGAGCGTAGCACGCATTATAATTACTATTGAAAACTATATCATCAAATAGATTATATCCCATTTTTATTGCTAATTTTGAGAGTCCAAAAGATACATCTTTATCATATAATTGAACTTCATAACCTTTAGATCTATCTCCACATCCCCAATCTCCTACATTTCGAAAGAGCATTTTAAACCTCTCATCACCTTTAAAGCCTTGAGCATCTTCCTCTAAAAACTTACATACATCATCATAGTTTTCTTTTGAAACATTTAAACGAATAAAAATATTAAATTCCAAATCAAGCTTGGTAGCATTTTTTAAATTTTTTAGAATTCGCTCATACGTGCCTTGACCATTCTTCAAGACTCTTTGATTATCATGTCCTTTTTTCGATCCATCAACAGTAATTTGATAGTTTGTTACTTTGCACTGAGTTATCAATCTATTCAAAATAGTACGATTTAGTAGGTAACCATTTGTAGTCATATCTGAATGATAATTAACGCCAATTAGTTTAGCATATTTTATTAATTCCTCTGAAATTTTTAGTATTTCCTTATAACCCAAAAGCGGTTCTCCTCCAAACCAAGAAACATGTAAATCTTCAAAACGATGCTCACTTAATTTTTTCTTTATAAAATATAAAATACTTTCATATTTAGCACTAATATCACAATTCGAAAATTTTTCATAACAATACTTACATCTAAAATTACAATCTCCATGTGCTAAAATTGTAATTCTTAATGTCTTTTCATCCCTCTCTTTAAAAATTTTTATCATATTCTCTAGCTCATCATTCTCTTTCAAAAAATGATTTGATTCTAAGAACGAAATTAATTGATCTTTCGTTTTAATATCTGTTTTTATTTTTTTAATAACTTATTTTCTATTTTTATAGACAAATTATTTTTTGTATTGAACAAATATTTATATTCTTCTTTTTCAAATGATATTACATATGGTGAATAAAGCATAATTGTCTCCTCAATAATGATTCTATAGTTCAATTTTATTCTCTTAAATCTTATATTTTTAATAAATAAGGGGTTCCAATTTAAAACAATTGTCCCCCCTTAAAATATGGATAAAATAATTAACATATCTGTATTTCTAACAAGCAGATCCACAAATTAGATTCTTGATTTCAATTGCTTCATCCATATCATGGTTAACTATTGTTTCAATAATCATTATTTTTCTCCTTTCCCTTTTTATAGATATAGTATATAATATAAAAAAATAGTAAATGAAAAATTACGGAAATCCGAACAAATGGACATTAGAGAAAAATTTAAATTGATTCGAAAACAAAGAAAAATCTCCTTAAGAGAACTTGGGAATATCGCTGGTTCTGCTTCGAGTATTTCTGATTTTGAAAATGGGAAAACCAATCTATCCAATGATATATTGCTACAATTATTGGGGTACATGATTGTGGAGATTAATGAGATCTTTGATTGGAGTGATTTCCATAGTGCTGAGTTTTTAACCTTGAAAAAAGAATGGATGAGGCAATGGAAAACTCGGATTGGGTATCTCTTCTTCAAATTAAAAATGATTTTCAAGAATTAGCAATCTCAAAGCATCAATACATTTATCACATCCTCTCCCTCGTTTTAGAGATTATCATTGCAGAAAAACAACACAAAACCGTTTCTCAGCAGGCGATAAATGAACTGACGGATTACTTTTTTTCATTAGATTATTGGACCAATCTTGACATTGGGTTAATGGGAAGTGTGGTCTCCTATTTTACAACTGAGGCTATTGTTCTCTTTACGGATACAATTTTGGAAAATACACCGGACAAACTTAAGAACAATCTAGATCGAATCAAAATCGATACAATTTTAAATTTAGTGTCTGTCTTAATCAGTAGAAAAGAAAAAAGTGCTAGCAAACAACTGCTAACACTTCTATTTGCAAAACAATTCCCTAGCTATTTTGCATTTCAAAAATTATACTTACTAGAATTAAAGGCCATCTATCAAAGCATTTGGGAAGATCCAAAGCAAGGGAGATCTCTCCATGATGATGTTATCCATTCGGTTTCATTGTTACTTTCAAAAGCCGAAGCACAAGAGTGGGATGCCTATTTCATAGAACTAACTGAACATTAAAAATATCGTCATCCAATCGAAACTATTTTATCTGTTTTGTTCTTTTCTTTTATTTCTTCCGATGAAAGAACCAGCCCACTAGTTTCTTGAAGACTTGAATCAAGATGAGAGCAAGAACGGCCATGATGGCACAAATAACCAGCGTTTGAAGCCTCAAGGGGCTCATGTTGAAGAATCTACCTAAGATACTGCTTGAAACCAGGAAGGCTAGGATATTTCCTAGAAGAACCAGTCTCTTGTAGTGATTGAGAGGCTGGGATTCTTGGTAGATGATAGCAAAACCAACGAAGGCCATCAAGCAGATGGCTGCACTCGAGAGTTCTTCCGACCTCATGCCAAATGCTGAAGAGAGCAATACCAGACTGAAGATCAGTATAAAATCCGTCAAGGCAGCAGGCAGCGCATTTTTAAAGACCGTTTCGATAAAGCGCCCTTTGATGCGCTCGCTATTGGGCTCAAGCGCTAGGAAGAATCCCGGAATCCCAATCGTAAAACCACTGATCAAAGACATCTGCGACGGCATGATGGGATAGGTAAAGGCTAAAAGCGTCACTGAGATAGCCAACAAAATGGAGAAGATATTCTTGATCAAAAAGAGACTGGCTGATCGTTGAATATTATTGACCACCCGCCGACCTTCCGCCACGATAGACGGCATCTTCCCAAAGTCAGAATCCAGTAAGACCACTTGCGCCATCTTTTTGGTCGCATCATTTCCAGATTCCATCGCAATACTACAATCCGCTGTTTTTAAGGCTAAAATATCGTTGACACCATCTCCGGTCATAGCGACCTTGTGTCCTTTTGCCTGCAAGCCTTCTACAAGGCTTTTCTTTTGCTCTGGGGTCACCCGACCAAAGACTGTATACTGGCTCGCCGCTTGGTGCAAGTCTTCTTCCGTCAGTAAGGTTCTGGCATCGATCAGATCTTCAGCTCCTTCAATTCCTGCTTTTTGTGCAATAGCTGAGACGGTAGCAGGGTTGTCCCCTGAAATGACCTTAATGGTTACACCTTGTTCTTTAAAGTAGGCGAAGGTTTCTTTGGCATTTTTTCTCAAAGGATTGGAGAGAATAATCCAGGCTACCAAATCTACAGGAGCCTCTAACGTCTCTCTAAGGTCCTCTCCCCTATATTTTCCAAAGGCCAAGACCCGATTACCTGCCTGCGTAGCAGAAGCAATCTCTTTTTCAAGCTCAGAGAAGCTTTCTCGTAAAACAAATTCCGGTGCGCCTAATACATAGATCCCAGATTCAAAGGCAATGGCCCCATACTTTTTCTTGGACGTAAAGGGTTGAACGTCGAGGGCGTTCCAAGGATGGCTTACTGTAGTCTTGTGAAAAATTCGGATCGCATCCATAGTATCGTTTTGATCCATACTAGCCTCTACATACTGAGCCAGAGCTTCCAAGTCTTGAGCATCTTTAACTGGACGAATCTCTGTCACTTCCATACCAGGCTCTGTAATGGTCCCTGTCTTATCGACACAAAGGACATCCACGCGCGATAAGGTCTCAATCCCCTTCATGCTATTGAGCAGGACCTTTTCCTTGGCCAATCTGACAGCACCCAGAGCCAGTGCCAAGGTCATCAAGAGATACAAGCCTTCTGGAATCATCCCGATCAAGGCACCGACTGTTGAAGTCACACTGAGCTTGAGGCTATCGCCTAGGCTGATATAGCTACGAAGAAAAAGGAGCGAACCTAGCGGAATGATGAGAAGGCCGATGATCCCCACAATGCGATTGACCGCATGAACCATATCGGACTCCTCATGAGACTTAACCTGCTTGGCTTCCAGACTCAATTGGTTGATGTAGGAGTCGTTCCCAACTTTTTCTAGTCGCGCTAAACCTTGACCAGCGATCACAAAACTACCTGACATGAGCGCATCTTGCGCTCCTTTTTTGACCTCATCGGCTTCACCGGTCAATTGCGACTCATCGACTTTTAGCTCGCCCTCCAGCATGACCCCATCCGCATAGATCTGATCTCCAGCTTGAAAGCGAACCAGATCTCCCTCCACCAGCTGATCGATAGGTAGAGCGACTTCTTTTCCTTCTCGAAGAACGATCGCCTCACTCATATGCAGAAATTGCATCTGACGCAAGATCCGTCTAGAGCGGACTTCCTGCACAATTCCTACCAAGGAGTTGACCACGACGACCGGGACAAACAAGAGATTGTTCCAAGACTTCACTGCTACCAGCAAGACCGCTAAGACCAGAAAAATCAGATTAAAGTAGGTAAAGACATTGTCTCGGATGATCTGCCCAATACTTTTTTCTGTTTTAATCGTGACCTTATTTTGCTTGCCCCCTTGGATCTTTTTCGCTACTTCTTCCTGACTGAGTCCTTCTAATCTAACCATTGCTTTCCTCACTCATGTATTTCCAAGGGCAATCCTTCTGGATCGAAGAAAAATGCCATCTTCTTGCCATCAAAGTCATCATAGCGAAGGCCTGTATTCTCAATACCTAGCTGATCCAATCTAGCTAGATACGTCTCTACATCGTCCACTTGAAAGGCTAGATGACGCAGTCCCGCATGCTCGGGCAAGGGGAGCTTAGGCCGTTCTGGGGCCGTCGGTTTGATAAAGAGTTCTAAAGTCAGCTGACCCTGACGGAGATTGATCAAGATATCTCCGCGTTCGGGACGGTCATACTCACTGACAATCGCAAAGCCCAACTGGTCCACATAAAAATGCAACATGGCGTCGCGATCCCGTCCAATGATGGCAATATGATGAATCGTGTCTAACTTCATCTGGTCCTACTTTCTATTTTCTATAAAAAGAAAAGGGAGTGGGACATATGCCCTTTTTCCCTATTCTTATGATTGTTGCAATACTTTTCGAGGCTTGGTTCCTTCAGCTGGTCCAATCACACCCGCTGCTTCCAACTCTTCCATGAGGCGAGTCGCTCGGTTAAAACCAACCGATAAGCGGCGCTGGATCATGGAAGCACTGGCTTTTTGGGTTTCAATCACGAGCGCCTTTGCCTCTTCAAAGAGAGGATCGCCTTCGTCTGAGCCACCCATACCTCCGTCAAAGTCTGACTCCGATACTTCTCCTGGATCAAAGGCATCATCATAATCAGCTTCTGCCTGCTCTTTGACAAAGTTGACAATCCGCTCCACATCATCATCAGAGATAAAGGATCCTTGGAGACGGATCGGATGATTTTCATCAATCGGTTTAAAGAGCATGTCCCCGCGACCGAGCAATTTCTCTGCTCCATTTTCATCCAAGATGGTCCGTGAGTCGGTCCCAGATGATACCGCAAAAGCGACACGGGAAGGCACATTGGCCTTGATCAAACCTGAGATAACGTCAACCGATGGCCGTTGGGTCGCGAGAATCATGTGGATCCCCGCTGCACGCGCCTTCTGTCCAAGGCGAATAATGGCATCTTCTACTTCTTTACTTGCGACCATCATTAAGTCTGCCAACTCATCGACAATGACCACGATCAATGGAAGGGGCACTTGCTTTATCTCAGACCGGGCATTGTACTCCGCCACCTTGGCATTAAAGCCAGCAATATTGCGAGCACCCACTTTTGAGAAGAGCTCGTAGCGATTTTCCATCTCATCAACGACCTTCTGCAGGGCACGACTGGCCTTGCGTGGGTTGGTCACCACTGGAATCAAGAGGTGAGGAATATCATTGTAGACAGAAAGCTCCACCATCTTTGGATCGACCATCATAAACTTGACTTCATCCGGACGGGCCTTCATCAAGATACTCGAAATAATGCCATTGACCGCGACGGACTTACCAGATCCAGTAGACCCCGCTACCAAGAGGTGGGGCATCCGAGCCAAATCAAATGTCCGAGCTGAACCATCTACAGCCTTCCCGAGAGGAATCTCAAGGAGTTTGGTAGGATCAGTTTTGGACTGCTCCCACAATTCACGGAAGGAAACCGTCGCAATCTCTGAGTTGGGCACTTCGATTCCGACCAGAGACTTCCCTGGAATCGGTGCTTCAATCCGTACATCCTTGGCAGCTAGGGCTAAGGCCAAATCATCTGCTAGGTTGGAGATGCGGTTGACCCGCACACCGACAGCCGGCTTCACTTCATACTTGGTGACAGAGGGGCCGATTTCCGCCCGCTCCACTGTTGCCTTGATGTTAAAGCTTGCAAAGGTCTCTTCCAAAATGCGGATATTCTGACGAACGATATTTTTCTCTTTGGATTGATTTTTCGGCTTGTCAGGTGCGAAGAGATCAATGGTTGGAAGTTTGTACTGGAGGAGTTCCTTAGGTGTGAAATCCACTTGAACTTCTTCCCCATCGTCCTCGAATTCTTCGGCTTCCGGAAGCTCTTCGTATGCTTCAGGCTCTTCAGGCCATTCTTCATCTGGCAGGTAGATCTCTGGTGTTGCTGGTGCGAAAATTTCGGCTTCTGGGAAGGTCTCTGTGAACGGCTCTTCCGCCGCCAGCACCTCTCCCGTTTCAGGATCTACAGGGTGCCCTTCCATAGAAAGAGGAGTTGGAAGAACAGCTCTTGCTTCTTCTTGCTCTCTTTCAGCTGCAGCAGCTTCCTCGGCAACTCTTGCTTCCTTTTCAAGGAATTTCTGCTCGCGACGCTCTTTGCGTTTTTCCATAGAAGCATGGAAGGCTTCCGATCCCTTTTCAAACAAATCATAGATGGAGTAGGGACTCATCAAGAGAATCCCCAATCCAATAAAGAGAAGGCCAATAAAATAAGAGCCAATATTTGAAAAGAGGAAGGAAATCGGAGCATAAAGAAGGGCACCGATCATACCACCACCGGCAAAGCTCTCCACTCGCAGATGAATCAAGTCTGCCATGATTCTTGAAAAGGTGACCTTGATTCCATTATTGTCTAAATGAAGGGAGGATACAAAGAAGGCCTGAAACATCAAGAGAACCCCAGCAAAGAAGCTTAGGAATCCTGAAATAACCCCTTCGTGTTTGTCCAGCCATTTAAAGGCATAGAGGTAGAAAAAGGTCGCTAAAATAGCCAAGTAAGCCAAACTCCCAACAAAGAGTCGGATTAAGTTGTAGGCCAAGACCCCTACTGCCCCCAATTTCAAGGCTGCAAAGACTAAAACCAGACTGATCAGAATGGTCGCAATCATGCGATGAATCGCTTTTTTCTTTCTAATTCTGCTTTGGACAGTCGTCTCGTCGACCGTGTTTTTTTTGATTGATTATTGTTTGCCATAACCTTTATTATATCACATTTCCAAGCCAGTTCTCTAGTAAAATCATTTCCTCAATTTTGCAGTATAAAGTAAAAAACAGCACCGAGTAGGCACTGTTACTTATAGATTTTTCTTTGGGTGACGGTCAATGATGGCTTTATAGTCTTTCAGCGCTTGCTTTCCTTTGTCCGTCAACTGGTAACCCCGAATTGTGAACTGCTCCGCCAGTTCTTCCTCCGTAAAATGTTCAGCCAAAGCTTGGTTCAAATCAGCTGCTTTCATCTTGGACAAACCCGCGACTCCCTTCTTTTTGAGAATGGCTTTTTTCATGGTCGCATTGATGTGGTCCAGCGAATCAAAAGTGGATTCAATAAAAGCATAGCCCTTCTCCACCAAAACCTTCAAGTGTTCCGAAGCATGAATCCCATAGGTGTATTCGAAGTACTTAGGAAACCAAGTCTCAGTCGTAAAGGTTCCAAAATGGATCCGCCACAAGAGAATGATATCCCCAGCAAGCAAGCCATCGTGAAGGAGCTCCATATTTCGTTTGGAAACGGGCTTTGGATCCAACAACCAAGCTTCCAAATCCCTCTCAGGCGAAATATAGGGTTTCACCTCGTGATCAGCGTAAAATTTTTCTAGTATATCTGAAATAGTTGTCATCCTTTTCATCTTTCTTTTTTAAAAAACTAGACTGTATCCTTACCATCTTCTTTCAAGATGAGTCCACTCTGCAAACTCTTGATAGGTCTCTAATACCTTGGTTTGCTTCTCTCCATCATTACTTTCATTTGTTCCAATCACTTCTAATTTATCTTGACCAATTGGTGCAAACCAATGTCTCAGTAATTGATAGGATTCTTCAACTGATATTTTTTTCTTCCGAAATGCCACTACCATTTTATCTTCTTTATTAGCCTTTCCTAACTGAATAAACTTAGGGTAGTCCTTTTCAAAGTTAATACAGTCACAATACGGATAAGAGAAGATAAAGAAATCACTATCGTTATAAACATTGCTATTATTGATGGCATCTCCAAGTGATGAAGAGTTATAACTAGTAGGATAATTTGTTCTGAAGAGTTCTTCTGTCGTTTCACCCACTATTTTGTTGGTAGTCAAGTCCATTTTAACAGTGATTTTGTTCTTTTTTTCATAATGTTGGAGTTTTAATAACAAATACTCCTTCCCATCTTCGAGTATGATGGTCCCTTGATTTTTTAAATAAAAGTTTTTATCGTAATTCTTAACAACTTGGTAGAGATCAACCTTCTCAGGTTTTTTATCTAGGTGATCTAGATCATAAACAATCGCATGCCAAGTCCACCCTTTTTTGGGTTCTTCATCTATTCCTTCGTTACTTGCATACCGTGTTTTTAAAACTAAATAACGATCACCAATTGATGCCCATCCACTAAAAGTAATGAAATTTTTTGATGCTCGAAAAGAGATAACTCCTTTCTCTTCATCTAGATAGTGTAATTCTTTGATTGATCCTGCGTCATACTTTTCCCATTTAATTTTATGTTCATTTTTTTGAAGGTCTAAGTTTTTCTTATAGACTATCATAGAGATAGATAGAATCGATATTAGAAGTAAAGCTACAATTTTCCATTTTTTCATTTCAACATCCTCTTTTTAATGACTAGACAGTCATTATAGTTCGTCTAAAATCTCTCTTGATTCCTATTTCGACTGGAAAGGAGACGTACGATTCCCCTCATCCTTCAAGTATTGTTGCGCCTTTCGAACGATATAGAGCGACTCATCTTCTGAGACTAACTTATGAAAAAGATCATTGGCTCTGTGCTGATCTCCTTTGAGAGCAGCATTCAAGGCTTGGTAGTAGATGATTTCCAACTGCTGGTACTTGAAGTCATTGCTTAAGTCTTCAAAATAATCATTGCTTTGGTGTGCAATGGTTAAATCATAAAGAGCGAGACAGACCTCTTTTGTTTTCTCTGCCAGTATAGGGTCTGTAATGGTCAATCCATTTAACTGAGCCTCTAGCTCTTCTCTAGACAAATCAGGATCTGTAAGGACGATTGATCGCATGAGATAACTCTCAAAAAAGTTCTTATATTTCTGCGGTAGTTCCTTCTGACTGATTGCTTCTCTAGCTTCTTTTATGACAGTATCGAAATCTCCCATCATAAAAGAATAGGCGACCGATGTCAGCTTCATATCTATCTGTAAAATGGCTTTTTTCACATTCTTGTTCAACTGAAGGTATTGCTGCCAAAAATCTAAATCTAAGTCTACATGTAGCAAGGTGTTGCACTTGTTAGTGTAGCTCTTCCTGAGCCATTGGATAAATAAAAACAAGCCTGCAAGGACCAATAAGAGGCCAGCAGTCTGAAGAAGGTTATCTCTGACCACTAACCCAATGCAAACAATCAGAAGCATTGCCAACAAGCCAGCAGATCTAATATAGAGTCTATAGTTTTTTCGTAGAGTTTTATAATCCAATTTGTATCCTCCCATTCATGATACAGTTTTTGAGGGAATTCGTTTGTTTTCCAACAAAACAACTTATCTCCAATCATACCGAATTATCCATCTATATGCAACTTCCTTCTTAATTAGTGATTTAGGCCAAAAAGAAAACACCCTGTGGGTGTTATCATTGATAGACTGAACCGTAATATCATCTTTAAAGTTCTACTCTTCTACCACTGTCTAGTCTGAAGACGTCAGCAGACTATTTCCCACTATACCGATGATCACAATGAAGACCCCTAAAAATCCTAGTGGGGTTGGGATCTGATCCCCTAGAAAAAGACAGCCTCCAAATAGGGTGAAGAGGACCTCGCCAGCCTGGGTAGCTTCAACAACAGCTAACTGCTGATGGTTGTGTTTCACCAAGTTGGTTGCTTCAAAGAAGAGCAAGGTTGCGATAACTCCTGAAAATACAGCTACGATCAAGGATTGGAGCATTTGCCCACCTGATGGCAAGCCTGCATCAAGTCCTGCAAAGACGGATAAGAGCATCCAAAAAGGAACACTCATTAAGGTCATCCCAAAGACCCGTTGGGTCGTTGATAATTGTTCTTCTTTACAATGAACCAGCATCTTTCGATTGCCGAATGGATAGGAAAAAGCAGCGATCAAAATTAAGATACTAGCTCTCACCACACCTTCTCCGAGACCTCGTCCAAAATATGGAATTTGAATCAATACGATTCCTAACAAAATCAGCAAAGTCATTCCTAACTGTTTTCTTGGAATCTTTTGGCCAAAAAGTGGGGTCAGAAGGAGACCGGCTAAAATCGTAATCTGCCAGGTCGCAGCCACAAACCATGATTCTCCATAGATAGAAGCCATCGATAAAGGCGCATAAAAGAGACCAAAGCCGACCGTACTCCAGAGTAACCAAGTCCACGGGGCTCGCGCAATTGCTGACAAGACACCCTTCAACTCGCCTTTCTGCCAGACTAATACAGCCATCATGGGCAAACTAAAAAGGTAACGCAAACTAGCACTCCACATCCAGGAACCACCTGCCAGGTTCATGCTTCGATTAAAAATAAAGGTAAATGCAAAAAAGAGAGCACCTAGGATACCAAACCAAAGGGCTCTCGCAAAATGTGATGATTTCATTTTTTGATGATCGTTCTCCTGTAGTCATCCTATTATACAAAAATTTTAAAATAGCCGCATCTATTTTCTGCAAATTTTCAGAATAGTGTTTTCGACTTAAATTTTATCCAGATTTGAAAGTATCGCAAAATTAAGGTACAATAGAGAAAGACAACTATGTTGGAAAGGAAGAATATGAAAAAATTAATCGCACTACTATTATTTTCCGGCTTGGCTTTGACAGCTTGTTCGTCTAATAAGACTGACGCTAACTCTTCAAGTTCAAGCAAAGAAAAGACAGAGCAGACAGCAACTTCTAGCTCTAGTGAAAAAGATCAAAAGAAAATTGAAGAAGAACAAAAGAAATTAGAACAACTGCGCAAAGATTTTAACGATGCCATGACCAATGAAAATGCTGTCTTCCCACAGCTCTCAAATGAAGTGGCTGAAGACGAAGCAGAGGTTAAAATCACGACAACTGAAGGCGACATCACTGTGAAGCTCTTCCCTAAATATGCCCCACTTGCAGTTGAAAACTTCTTGACCCACGCAAAAGAAGGCTACTACAATGGCTTACTTTTCCACCGTGTCATTAACAACTTTATGATCCAAACTGGGGATCCTAAGGGAGATGGTACTGGTGGCGAATCCATCTGGAAGGGCAAAGACAAATCCAAAGATTCAGGTACTGGTTTTGAGAATGAGTATTCTCCATACCTTTACAACCTTCGTGGAGCCCTTGCCATGGCCAATTCTGGTCCAAATACCAATGGTAGTCAATTCTATATTAACCAAAATAAGGAAGATATTTCTAGCAAGCTCCCAACTGACCGCTTCCCAGCTAAGATCATCGACGCTTATAAAAATGGTGGAAATCCAACCCTCGATGGTGGTAACTACACTGTCTTTGGCCAAGTGATCGATGGCATGGATGTGGTCGATAAAATCGCCTCTGCCGAAACCGATGATAAGGACAAACCAAAAACAGACATCAAGATTGAAAAAATCGAGATCTTAAAAGACTATAATTTCAAAAAATAATGAAAAGAGAACCGCGCGGTTCTCTTTTTAAGATATTGATAAAATATTTTACATAAAATTACCTAATAGATTCATTGGTACATAAAATCAATTATAATTATTTAAAACATTCATCTACTGAAACTTTCCGCTGTGAGAAAAGTGCCTGAAACAATACAGTTTCAGGCACACGGAATTATTGAGACCATAGGCTCAATAATTAGTCATGGAACTTCCTGGATTGCTGAAATCATCCACTGGATAATTTCACCTAACGTCCGTACTCACCTAAGGAAAGTTTCTAAGAAGAATCTGAAAAGAGAACCATGCGGTTCTCTTTTTGTCTTTAAGTCAATTCATTAAAGTCCCAGATTTGGTCCATCCAGCCTTCATAGAAGTCTGGCTCGTGGCAAACCATAAGGATCGATCCCTTGTATTCTTTCAGGGCCCGTTTCAATTCATCTTTAGCATCCACATCCAAGTGGTTGGTCGGTTCGTCCAAGACCAAGACATTGTTTTCACGATTCATCAAGAGACAGAAACGTACCTTGGCTTGCTCTCCACCGGATAAGACCTGGATTTGACTTTCGATATGCTTGGTGGTCAAGCCACAGCGGGCAAGGGCTGCACGGACCTCTGCTTGGTTGAGAGCCGGAAAGGCATTCCAGACTGCTTCAAGTGGCGTCTGACGATTGCCTCCTTCGACCTCTTGCTCGAAATAGCCAAGTTCTAGGTAATCTCCACGTTCTACTTCTCCAGCGATCGGTGGAATGATTCCTAGCAAGCTCTTCAAGAGAGTGGTTTTCCCGATCCCGTTGGCACCGATGATGGCTACCTTTTGATTGCGCTCAAACGTTAGGTTCAAAGGCTTGGTCAAAGGACGGTCATACCCAATCTGGAGATCCTTAGCCTGGAAGATAAAGCGTCCCGGAGTACGGGCATTTTTAAAGTCAAAGGATGGCTTTGGTTTCTCACTTTGCAGTTCAATGAGTTCCATCTTGTCCAGCTTTTTCTGACGAGACATGGCCATATTCCGTGTAGCTACACGCGCCTTATTACGGGCTACGAAATCTTTCAAATCAGCAATTTCTTTTTGCTGACGCTCATAAGCCGCTTCTAATTGCGACTTCTTCATTTCATAGACTTCAAGGAATTGGTAGTAGTCTCCTGAATAGCGGGTTAACTGCTGATTTTCCACATGGTAGACGATATTAATCACATCGTTCAAAAATGGAATATCGTGGGAAATGAGGACAAAGGCATTTTCATAATTTTGCAAATAGCGCTTGAGCCAATCAATGTGCTCTGCATCCAAGTAGTTGGTCGGCTCGTCTAGTAGCAAGATATCAGGTTTTTCAAGGAGGAGTTTGGCCAAGAGAACCTTGGTCCGTTGCCCACCTGACAAGGAGGTCACATCCGTCTCCATCCCAAAGTCCATGACCCCAAGAGCACGCGCCACTTCATCGATCTTGGCATCCAAGGTATAAAAATCACGACTTTCTAGACGCTCTTGGAGTTCTCCAACCTCTTCCATCAGAGCATCAACATCGGCTCCCTCTTCCGCCATGGCCATATAGAGGTCATTGATGCGAGCTTCAGCTGTGAACAACTCATCAAAAGCGGTCCGTAAGACATCGCGAACCGTTTGACCTTCTTCTAAGACCGAATGCTGATCCAGGTAACCTGCCGTCACGTACTTAGACCACTCCACCTTGCCTTCGTCAGGTTGCATCTTACCAGTCACGATGCTCATGAAGGTCGATTTTCCCTCACCATTGGCCCCGACAAGACCGATATGCTCTCCCTTTAGCAAACGGAAGGACACATCCTCAAAAATCGCACGATCCCCAAAACCGTGACTCAAATTTTTCACTTCTAAAATACTCATGCTTGACTCTCTTTCATTGATTTCACTCGTATGATTATATCATCTTCACTGCAAAATGAAAAGGGAGCCCAACTCCCTTTTCTTTTACAAACCTAAGTCTGCGTACGGTTTCCGGTAGCCCACTTGAACTACTTTTCCGTCTTTGACAAGTAGAGGCCGTTTGATCAGCATACCGTCTGATGCAAGGAGATCCGCCGCTTCTTTCACTGTCAGTTGATCCACCTTATCTTTCAAACCGAGTTCTCGGTATTTCATTCCGCTAGTATTGAAGAAAGACTTGATCGGTAGGCCAGAAGCTGCCATCCATTCTTGCAATTCTTGGCTAGTCGGTGTTTCTGTGACGATGTTTTGGCTTTGAAACTCACATTGGAGACCGTCCAATTCTGATTTAGCCTTTCGACAAGTCGAACATTTTGGGTATTCAATAAAGGTATACATCGGTTTTATTTCTCCTTCCAGGTAATTCCTTCATGGTGTAAGAGCCAGCGTTTGCGATCGAGTCCAGCCGCATAGCCTGTCAGTTGTCCATCTTTTCCCATCACACGGTGACAAGGGACTAAGATCGTCAAGGGATTGCGTCCGACAGCCTGTCCTACGGCCTGGGCTGAACCACAAGAAAGATCCTGGGCCAGCTGGCCATAGGTCTTGGTCTCACCGTATGGGATCTCTTGCAATAACTGCCACACCCGCTCTTGAAAAGCTGTCCCTTGCGGCGCTAGTGGAAAGCTGATAGCGATTGGATCTCCCGCAAAATAGTGGTCCAACCACTCCTTCACCTTCTCATGATAGAGATGGACCTGCTCCAGCGCCCCATAGGGATCAGGCGCCTCCTCTTTCGGATCATAAAAATCAAGCTCTACAAGGCCTTCTTCGCTGACAATGATCGAAAGAAGCCCCATAGGGCTTTCATAGAATTGTTTAAGATAGAGAGTCATTGTAGGCCGCTTCTGCTCTTTGGTCCCAGCGGTCCTCTTCTGAGACCACTTGGAATAGACTCGTTTCTGCTTTTCGTTTGATCTTTTGATAAGCCAGACGGACTCCATCAATAGGGACCTTCCCACAATAATGGTAGCCCAATTTTTCAAGCAAATGTTGCATGACCAGATTATCCGGGTGCGTATCGCAACGGAAATCTGGCCCTTTTTCTCCTTCGATTAAACCTTGAAGGAAGGTCTGAGCCACCCCTTTGCCAGCAGCTTCTTTGGCTACAGCGACGCGGTGAAAAGTGACATACATATAGTTGTCATGCTCCCACTTGCCATCGTAAATCTCATTATAGGCCGCTTCGTTGCCCTTGTAGACAGCTGCATAGGCGACAACTTCCTGATCTTCAACGGCCACATAGCCACGACTTTCTAGAATATCCTCAAAAATGATCTCTTCATCTGGATAGCCATCCTGCCACTGGTCGACCTGTCTTTGAGCCAGGCTTTCCTTGGCATCTTGGATGATTTCCATAATTCGCTTAATCTCATTGGGATAAGCCATTCTAATTTCCATCCTGCTTCCAACCTTTCCTAGTCTTGATGGTAACGAGCATAGAGCTCACTCTTTTGCAGGCCGTATTGTTTGGCGACCTGTTTAATTGCTTGATTTTTCTTCATGCCCTCTTGGACCAAGGTATCGATCTCTTGGATCAAGTCGACCTCTTCTAGGTCTAGCTCTTCTTCCTTGGCTCCTTCGACAATCAAGAGGCACTCCCCTTTGAGAGGATTTTCTTCAAGAAATGCGACTAACTCAGAAATACTGCCGCGAGTATATTCCTCATAGATCTTGGTCAATTCACGAACCAATACGACAGGACGATCCCCATAGACAGCCAACATATTCTCTAGGGTTGCCTTCACTCGATGGGGAGACTCATAAAAGATCTGTGTCTCCGGATAGGCCACTTTTTCTTGGAAAAAGGCCTTTTGTTGCCCCTCTTTGCGAGGCAGAAATCCATAAAAAATATGAGGTTGAGGGGCTAGGCCACTGGCAATCAAACCCGTTATACCTGCACTAGGACCAGGCACAGCTACGACAGGAATCTCGCGTTCAATCGCTGCCTTGACCAAATCATGACCAGGATCAGAAATACTAGGAAGTCCTGCATCTGAGACTTGCGCCACATCCTTTCCGGATTCTAAATAGGCGATCAGATCTGGAATTTTCTCCATGGCATTATGCTCATGAAAGCTAGTCTGGGGTGTCGCAATCTCAAAATGCTTGAGCAAGAGGCCTGTATTTCTAGTATCCTCAGCTGCGATCAAGTCGACATCCTTTAAGGTCTGGACCATGCGGTAACTCATATCCTCCCGATTGCCGATCGGTGTTGGGACCAGGTAAAGCACCCCTGTTTTCTTTTCCCCTTTAAAACTTCGTTGGATCTGCATGCTTACTCCCTAAATAACAACTCGTCACAAAACATACACTCTTCATCGTTCTCACGGCGTTGACCGTAGGAATAAGTGCAGATATGAAAACCGTCGTTGTAAATACGTTGCAAATTTTCACGGCCATGGTGTTGTGACTTTGCGGATGAAGTCTTCTCAACTTCCCCCAAACGCTCTCTCAATTTATCATTTTCTAAGCGAAGAGCTGTATTTTCTTCGATGACTTGTTTCAAATTTTTCTTGATGGCTTCGACTTCAGCCAAGGTGACCAACAAATTCTGAGAAAAACCGTCTAAAGCATCAAATAATTCTTTTTATTCATTCTGACTCCTTAACTTTCTAAGCTCAAAACCATATATTCTAGAGCATTTTGAAAAGAAACATTGGCCTTCCACATGGTGCGAGCAAGACTTAATTTCTCAAGCAACTGCTGGGATCTGCTCAAGCGCAACTGCTCTTCTAAAGCCAACTCCATCAAACGAAAGGCCTGGCTTTGTTTTTCCTTATCATCTGCTAGGCTTACTAAGCGGGTCACTTCCAAATAAGCACGATTCAAATTGGATTGACAACGTTCGATGAACTGATCACAAACTTTTGCCAGTTCAAAAAATGTAGCATTCTTTTTTGTTGCTCTGCCTCTTCGAGACTAAAACTAAAACGAGCTACTAAATTTGCCTGTGATTTGATCAAGCCTTCTTTTTCTAGCAGTTCGGTTAGGTAGGCTTGCTTTTTAGGAAAATGGACCTGCTGGGCCCGACTCTTGATAGTCGGTAAGATCAAGTTTTCATCGGAAGTCAACAAGAAAAGATAGATCTCACTCTGGGGCTCTTCCATGACTTTTAAGAGAGAGTTGGCTGCATTGGTATGCATCTTATCCGCATCTTGGACGATAAAGACCTGCCGGCTCCCTTCAAATCCTGATTGAGAAAAGTCTTGAACCAGCGAACGAATGCGGTCGGTCTTAATGATCTGGTTGACTGGACGCACGATCTTTACGTCTGAGAATTCTTCTTCAGCAATCAAGCGGCAGGAACGGCATTTGCCACAAGGCCAGACTCCCTGCAAATCTTCGCAAAATTGACTTTGAGCTAGCAAGAGGGCCATCTCAAAACTGGCAAAAGAACCCGTAAAGAGATAAGCATGACTGAGCTGTTTGTGTTCCAAGATCTGGGTGAAGCGCTCCACCAATTCTGGCTGGAGCTGTTGGATCTCTTCTAGCTTCATTTCAATATCCCCAAGCGATTTTCTAAAACAGCCAAGACATCTGCAAAGACTGCTTCAAAGGATTGACTGGCATCGATTTTCACAATGCGCTCTGGTTCCTTTTCATACAAGGCCAAATAACCTTGTCTGACTTTTTGGTGAAGCTCCAATCCTTCCAAATCCAAACGATTGACTTCCCGCTCTTGGTTTTTGGCAATTCGAGCGAGCCCTTCTTCGACATCCAGATCAAAGTAAAGGGTGAGATCTGGTTTAAGACCATCTGTCGCGAATTGATTGAGCCACTCGATATCTTCCACACTCAGACCGCGACCATACCCTTGATAAGCGACCGAGCTATCAATAAAGCGGTCCATCAAGACAATCTTCCCAGCTGCAAGGGCTGGCAAGACACGTTCTACCAAATGCTGCCGACGACTAGCAATATAGAGCAACAACTCTGTCTTGGCATCCATACGAGTATGGTCTGGATCTAAAATGACTTGGCGGATCTTTTCTGCAATGTCTACACCGCCTGGTTCACGGGTTGTAATAAAAGGAATCCCTTTTTCTTCAAGTAGAGGCAAAACGGCTTCTAGGACCGATGATTTCCCCGCTCCTTCTGGACCTTCAAATGAAATTAATGTACCGTTTACCATAGTATCCTCTTTCTGTTTTTCTTCTTTTTATTTTACCAAAAATAAGGGTAAAAATCTTGTATTTTAGGAGAGAAAATTTTTCAAAGTCATTTTCATTTTTTCACTTTTTTGTTACAATGTTCTTATAAAGTTTTAGGAGACAACCTATCATGTTTAAATTTAAAGATATTCTGGCTATCATCTTGGGGGCCGGCATTTTTTCGTTTGGGATCTATTTTTTAGTCATTCCCTTTCACTTCTATGAAGGAGGAGCAACAGGGATTACCTTGATCACCTATTACCTCTTAAAAGTCCCCGTATCCCTGATGAACTTGCTGATCAATATCCCTCTTTTCGTTCTGGCTTGGAAACTGCTGGGCAAGAAATCTCTTTATCTGAGCTTACTGGGGACTTTCTCGGTTTCGGCATGGATGGCAATTTTTGAGGCCATGCCCCTCAGCCACCACTACCACCACTTTATCTTTACAGCCTTTAAAGGAGATATTCTGCTTGCCTGTATCGCCTCAGGGGTTGTGCTTGGTTTGGGGCTAGGGATCATCTTCAATGCTGGTGGAACTACTGGAGGAACAGATATCCTCGCTCGCATCTTTAACAAATACACTTCCCTCAGTATGGGGAAACTCATGTTGATTGTAGATGCCATTGTTCTGATAACTGTTGTCGTTGTCTTTCAAGATGTCCGCACCGCCATGTATACCCTCTTCTTTATCCTGATCGATACGCTTGTCATCGACTTGATTGGAGAAGGTGGTTTCGCTGGAAAAGGCTTTCTCATCGTTACATCTAAACCAGAAGAAATTGCCCAAAAGGTATCTGACGACCTGGGTCGTGGGATTACCTTTATCCGTGGGATGGGCTATTACAGCCGTAAAGATCTGGATATCGTCTACTGTGTTGTTTCGCGGAATGAGATGAAACAAATGAAAGACATCATCAATCGTATTGATCCATTTGCCTTTATCACCATTTCTGAAGCCCATGAAATTCTAGGCGAAGGTTTTACTTTAGATAAAGAAAAACAACCCATTAACCGTTAATAGAAAAAATCAGGCTAGATTCTCATCTAGCCTGATTTTTTATTAAATTGCTTTTGCGGTTGTTCGAGTGATTTCATCAACTTTCAAACCATTGGCTTCAAATTTACTACGGATTCCTTCTAGATCTGTCACCCCATCAATTTGGACTTCGATAACCACACGATCGTCTTTTGTTGGGATATTGACTGTATTGGCGATGTTATATCCTTCTTCTACAATCAAGTGAATGATTTGTTCTAGAACGCCAACCTTATCTTCTGTCACAAAGCGAACACGAACTCCTTCTTCTCCATAACCGGATACTTCAAGGAAAGCACGGAAAATATCACGGTCTGTGATGACACCGGATACTTGGTCATTGTCCACGACTGGAAGAATTCCCACCTTGTTCTTATACATGAGGTAGGTCGCATCTTCTAAGCTCGCAAATTTAGAGACGGTAATGACATCGCGAAGCATGACATCTTTAACCTTGGTCTTGTTCAAGAGATAGTTCATCTCGAAAATAGACAAGCTTGTTGCTTTAGATGGACTTGCTTCTGCAATCGTACCTTCTGTCACCAAACCAACCAATTTATCGTTTTCAATGACTGGCAAACGGTGCAAACCTTGTTCGCGCATCAAATCTGCCGCGTGGGCAATTGTAGTATCTGGACTAATGTAAACCACTTTACGTGTCATAAAATCTTTAACAGCCATAACAAGTTCTCCTATGCTTTTATTAGTTTTATTATACTTGATTTTAAGAATGATTTCAAACGCTTTCAGCAGTTTTCTCTTGTTTTCAAAATTTAGAAAAATCAAACACACGTACCTTTTTATGCAACATTTAAATCTTGTAAACTAATCTTAGTCACTAGTAATCGATTTATTAGAAAATAAGGAAAGTACAAATACCACAATGGATAATAATAAGAATATACCCCAGGCAAACTGAGAGTTCCACATAGATAAACTTGTAAATAAAATAGTTGCTATTGGCATTGATAATACTGATATGACCTTAAAAAAACTACTAGTTTGTGCAAGAATATCCGGTGGAAGTTTTGCCATTAAGAGACTATTTAATTTGGGATTTACCTTACTACTAAGATACATCATGAATGCCAACACACTAAAGGAAATAATTTCCAAACCATTTATCCAACCACATATTCCTATGACTATTAATAATCCACTATCTATTTGAAGTATTTTAATAAGTGAAAGTTTAGAAAAATAATCATTAGGGGTCATTCCACCAATTAGGGCTGAAACAAATAATATTGTTTGAAGTAAAAACACCGACTGAGCAAAAGATAAACCAAAAGGAGTTATTTCTGTAAATTTCAAATTGTACATTATTAAAATAGCACTGCCTAGCGAATTTAATCCTAAAATTGAAAAAATCATTAGACCAAAACGTACTTTCTCTTGATATTTAAATATACTTTTACTATTTTTGTAAAGGTTCTTAAGTTGTGAGATAAACTCATTTTCTGGTGAATAATTAACTTCTGGATGTGTCAATTGTCTTTGGATTTTAAGCAATACCATCGATGATAATAAGAAACTTATAGCATTTATCGTAGCTAAAAAGAAGAAATTATTATGAGAAATCGTTAGTAACCAAACTCCCAAAGTTTGACCAGAAATCAAAGTTATTTGACTTATTACTTGATCAAAAGAGTACGCTTCCATCAGGTCTTCTTCGGGAATGTGTGACTGAAACATAGGTAATACTAGGCCTCTTCTGTACTCTGCAATACAATCTGATAGGATGTTAATGAAACATACGATCGAGAAAACTAGCCATGAATTTTCTTTCGATAAGAACGCAACCATAATAAATAATACTGCTTGTATATATCCTAATAATAGCAACCACAATTTCTTATTCTTTGTTTTGTCAGCCTGCATTGCAATAAAAAGAGCACAAATCGTTGGAATATATTGTATAAAACTTGCTACACCAACCGCCAATTTACTATTCGCCATACTTGCTGCAAAAACTACAAAAACAAGATTATAAATGGTTGAACCTAAATCATCGAAGAAACTAGACAAGACCAGATTCCTAAAAAAAATATTTCTAAAAAAAACTTTCATCTGCTATACCTTTCTAGTAGAAACTTGATAGACATAACTTCATTCAAATAAAAAATATTTTTAAGTTTTTCAGAATTACTTTTTCTTTTATATGAATTAACAAAATATCGAAGTATTTAATTGTTATATCTAAATATAGTTTACTACTAAATTTTAAATATTTAACAGAGTTTCAAATATGAAATATCCTATCTCATACATCTGATCTTTTGCCTAATTTATATGTATCCCAAACTGGTCCAATTTTACCTCTAAAATATTAATCAGTTGACTATCACCAACAACTCGAAGAGACTCTATAAATTGTTTAATTTCCTTTTTAGAATTTTTTGACTTTAAGTAACCATTTACTAATTTTAAAAATTTTAACAACATGATTTCTAGCATATCATATGGGAAAAGAAGCTTTTCTAGCTCGAGTATAAACAATGGAACTTGAGTATCAATTTTTCTTAAAATCAATTCGCCAATTAAATTTATGTACGTTAATTTTAAAGAACTTAAATTGTGTTTAAGAAAATTATAATCTTTAGTCCTTTCCGCAAGCTGATCTCCAAAAAATAATAGATCTTCATCTGAAATTAAAGTCATTGTATTTCCAAATACATATAATTCAAACCATGTCCAAGATTCAATTGAAAATAGATAATCTACCAATACTTTTCTATCTTCTATATTTCTTTCATAGTTTTGATCTAATGAATGTATCGCATTTTCAATAATGAATGACTGAATTCTTTGATATCGATCCGTCTCTTCACTCTGTAATACTTCAGTTAATAGATACTCTAATCCTTTAATATCCTGTTTCAAAAATAAAGTGGATATCTTCTTACCTAAAATAATATCTTTAGGTAATTCATAATTATTTAATTTATGGCCAAACTCTTCAAAAGTCATGTGGATTGATTCTATCGCTATTAATAATTTATCAGCACTTAACATCGTTTGCCCATTTTCAAATTTAGACAATTGTGCTATACTTAACCCTTTCCTAGCAACATCCTTTTGTTTTAAGCCTCTGGCAATTCTCAGTTCCTTATATAATTCACCCAATTGAATTTTTCGATCTATATGCATAACTTATAATCCATTTCAGTCATTAGTAATTACGTTTATTTTACCAAATTAATAAAGGAAATTATATATTTTAAATTATTTTACTAAGAAAAATCTTAGCCAGTAAAAATGAAAAAAGAAAGGTCTTCAGGACCTTTCTTTCGAACATATTCAAACTGTTTTTCCTATAAAATGAGATTAATGTTTCTTCATGATAGAAATTATGCTATTTTTTGAATCATTTGGGAGTATATTGAAACTTTCCGCCGTGAGAAAAGTGCTAGAAACATTATTGTTTATAGCACTCGGGAGTTTTGAGAGTAAAACAGTTCGGGGAACTGTTTTAGCCTGAGCTAAGAAATTAAAAAGCGAAGGGGCTCAAAACGAATTGAATACTGGCCGCAGATTGTGCCAAAAAGATAAGTTCTCCTAGAATCGAAAGATTCTGCGTCAAACTTCCTATTTTGACTTTATCCGCAAACGCCCTTTGTATCTTAATTAGTCATGGAACTTCCTGGATTGCTGAAATCATCCACCGGATAATTTCACCTAACGTCCGTACTCACCTGAGGAAAGTTTCTAAATTTTCTTTGTCATCAATCCGAAGAAAGGTTTAGCTAACTTTTCTTTTCAAACAAACTTTAGAAATCTTATCCACCAAGGTAGGCCTTGCGGACTTCTTCTGAGGCTAAGAGTTCTTTTCCTGTTCCGGTAAGAACGACTTTCCCTGTTTCCAAAACATAACCGCGGTCTGCGATGGCAAGGGCCTTATTGGCATTTTGCTCGATCAAGAGAACAGTTGTCCCTTGTTTTTGGATATCTTGGATGATATCAAAGATTTCTTGGATAAAGATTGGGGCCAATCCCATAGAAGGTTCATCCAGAAGCAAGAGTTTTGGCGTCGACATGAGTGCACGACCCATTGCAAGCATTTGTTGTTCCCCACCAGATAGGGTTGCTGCATCTTGGTTCTTCCGCTCTTCCAAACGTGGGAAACGGGAGAAGACTTTCTTCAAGTTAGCTTGATTTTCTTCTCGATCTTTCTTCAAGAAAGCTCCCATCTCCAAGTTTTCCATAACAGTTAAGCCCGGAAAGACGTGGCGGCCTTCTGGAACTTGAGAAAGTCCTGCTGCTACAATCTTTTGAGCAGGAACCTTTTGAATCTCCTGACCCAAAAACTCGATTTTGCCAGCACTTGGACGCACTAAACCTGAAATGGTACGAAGAATAGATGTTTTCCCAGCACCGTTAGCACCGATAAGAGAAACAACTTCCCCTTCATTTACCTCGAAACTGACATCACGGACAGCCTGGATCATGCCATAGTGTACAGAAAGATTTTCAACTTTTAACATAGACATTAGGCTTCACCTCCTAGATATGCTTCGATTACGCGTTTGTTGGTCTTGATTTCATCTGGCGTACCATGGGCAATCAAGCGACCATATTCCAATACATAAATCCGTTCTGTTACTTCCATGACCAAGCTCATATCGTGTTCGATCAACATGATCGTAATATTGAATTCTTTTTGAATGCGACGGATCAATTGGGTCAATTCTGCTGTTTCTTGAGGGTTCATCCCTGCAGCAGGCTCATCCAAGAAGAGGATTTTTGGCTCTGTCGCAAGGGCACGAACGATCTCCAAGTGACGTTGTTGTCCGTAAGCTAAGTTTTTGGCCAAGGTATCTGCTTCTTTTTCCAAACCAAAAATCGCTAACAATTCAAGGGCTTTTGCTTTCAAAGCTTCTTCATTCTTGTAATAGCTTGGCAAGCGGAAAAGGCTCGCAAAGACATGTGGTTTGTGGTGATTAGCAAAGGCAATCAAGACATTGTCCAAAACGCTCAAATCTTTAAAGAGACGAATATTTTGGAAAGTCCGTCCCAGACCACCTGCAGCGATTTTATAAGGTGCTTTACCATTTAGTAGCTGACCATCTAAGGTAATGGTCCCTTCACTTGGTTCATATACCCCTGTTAGGAGGTTGAAGAGGGTTGTTTTCCCGGCACCGTTGGGTCCGATCAAACCAACCAATTCCCCTTCATTAAGTTCCATGGTCACATCCCCAACGGCTGTCAAACCACCAAAGTTTTTTGTTAAATTTTTTACTTCAAGAAGCGCCATTAGTTAGCCTCCTTTTTTGAGAGTAGTTTTTTCAAGCTGAATTCCCATGTTCCAAGAAGACCACCTGGACGGAAGATCATCACGAGAATCAAAGCCAATGAGTAAATGATCATACGGACACTTGAGAAGTCTTGAAGCACCATGTTCAAGATACCCAAGACGATGGCTGCCACAACTGTTCCTGACATTGATCCCAAACCACCAAACACGACAATGATCAAGACATTAATAGTATTGGTGAAAGAGTAATCTTTAGGAACAACAGAGCCGATAAAGCCGGCTTGGAGAGATCCAGCAATCGCCGCTGTGATCGCACCAAAAACAAAGGCAATGACTTTGACCTTGGTCGTATTGATCCCAACAGATTCTGCTGCGATTTCATCTTCACGAACAGAAAGGGTAGAGCGCCCAATTGGACTGCGTAAGAAGTTAATCGTAAAGATCGTTGTAATCACAACAAAGAGGTAAACCAATTGCCAAGTTGTAAAGGCTGGCAAACCAAGGATCCCAGCAGCACCATTTGTTAGAGTACCACCATTAACGATCAAGATCCGGATGATTTCAGAAACCCCAAGTGTCGCAATCGCGAGGTAGTCTCCTTTCAAACGAAGGGTTGGAACCCCAACGATCAAGGCAACGACACCAGCAATCAAAGCACCTAAAACCATCGCGCCAAAGAAAGCCCCGTAGGTTGGTGATTTGGAACCGAGAATGGCTGCAGAGTAGGCACCAATTGCCATAAATCCGGCATGTCCGAGTGAGAATTGACCTGAGAAACCAACAATGAGGTTCAAGCCAACTGCAAGGATAATATTAATTCCGATTTGTTCCAAAATTTGGATATAGAAGAGGTTGAGCACACCCGCTGCAACCAAGACTTGGATCAAGGCAAAACCTGCGACCAAAAGACCAAGCCAGACTAAATTCACTTTTAAATTTTGTTTCATGGCTTACACCTTCTCTTTCACATTTTTACCGAGGATACCTGCTGGACGGATGAGCAAGATCACAATCAAGATGGCATACACAATGGCATCACGGAAGTCTGAAAGACCGATCGCTGTAGCGAAGGTTTCCAACAAACCGATAACAAATCCACCTAGGGCAGCACCTGGAATGATTCCGATTCCTCCAAGAACGGCTGCGACAAAGGCTTTGATCCCTGGTGTCATCCCCATCAAAGGCTCGATCGAGTTGTAATACAAACCAATCAAGACACCACCAGCACCTGCCAAGGCTGATCCCAAAGCAAAGGTAAAGCTGATCGTACGGTTTACGTTGATCCCCATCAATTGAGCGGCATCACTATCGACAGATACAGCCCGCATGGCTTTCCCCATCTTTGTCTTTTGAATAATAAATTGAAGAGCGACCATCAAGAAAACAGACACTCCCAAGATCATCAACTGAATATTGGAGATTGAAATAGGACCGAAGTTGTAACGAACCGTTTTAATCACTTGCGGGAAGGAACGGGTATTGGCACCTACGAAGAAGACCATCCCATATTCGAGCAAGAAGGAAACCCCGATGGCTGTGATCAAGGCTGCAATCCGAGTCGAATGACGAAGCGGACGATAAGCCAGGTATTCAATTACAACCCCTAAAATAGCTGTCCCAACCATCGCTAGGAGCAAGGCTACAAAGAAGTTCACTTTCCACGAGTTCAATAAGAAATATCCCATAAAGGCACCTACCATGTAGATATCCCCATGGGCAAAGTTGATCAATTTGATAATTCCATACACCATGGTATAACCAAGGGCCAAGAGTGCATAGACACTTCCCAAGATTAGACCGTTCACTAATTGCTGGAGCATTTGAACCATCCTTTCTAACAATAAAGAGCGAGGCCAGGAATTTTCATTCTCCCAGCCTCTTGTACAAACAACAAATGATAATTATGGTTTAACAGACTCAACAGATTTGACTTTACCATCTTTCAAGCCAATCATAAGAGCTGATTTAACCGGGTTGTGGTTCTTGTCAATTGACATTGTACCAGTCACACCTTCCAAGTCTTTCAACTTCGCAAGGTTATCTTTCAATTCGACAGAGTTCTTAGCACCTTTAGATGCTTCTGCAACCATGTAAACTGAATCATAAGCCAAAGCTGCGAACATTGAAGGTTCTTCATTGTATTTCGCTTTGTATGCTTCTACGAATTTCTTGGCTTTATCAGTCATTTCACCTTCAGTAGAGAATCCAGCTACGTAGTAGATGTCTGTAGCTGCAGCAGGTGTTGCTTGTTCAACGAACTTAGCATCGCTAAATCCATCCCCACCAATGATTGGTCGTTTGATTCCCATACCACGCGCTTGGTTTACGATCTTACCAGTTTCAGTGTAGTATCCTGGAAGAACAATCGCATCGAAGTCTTTATCTTTGATTTTTGTAAGGGCAGCTTGGAAGTCTGTATCCTTAGATTGGAATGTTTCTGTTGCTACGATTTCACCTTTGTAAGATTTCTTGAAGGCTTCAGCAATCCCTTTCGCATAGTCAGATGAGTTATCGTAGTAGAGAACGACTTTTTTCGCTTTCAAGTTATCAGTTGTGTATTTGGCAATGATTTTTCCTTGGAAGCTATCGATGAAGGTAGCACGGAAGAGGTAATCTTGACCTTTTGTCAAATCATCTTGAGTTGCTGATGGTGTAACCAATGGAACACCTGCTTTACCAGCATTGGCAACCGCTGCTGCAGTAGCACCTGAAGTTGCAGGTCCTACAAGAGCGTTCACTTTTGATTGAGTGACAAGGTTTGTAGTGACTGTAGCTGCTTCAGCTGTTTCAGATTTGTTATCTTTATCTGTGACAACGATCTTCTTACCGTCAGCTCCACCCTTAGCGTTGATTTCATCAACGGCCAATTGAGCACCTTTTTGTTCAGCACTACCGTAGGCTGCTACTTCACCAGTTTTTTCAAAGTTAAAACCGACTTTTAGTTCCTTGCCGATTTCGTTACCAGTTGTGTTTGAACCTGAAGTAGAAACTTCACCACAAGCAGCAAGAAGAGCGACACTTGCAATGGTTAAAAATGAAAGAGCAAATTTTTTCTTCATTTGTAATGATCTCCTTAAATGAATCTTAAAATAAATACATTAAGAATATACCGAATTATCTGACAATTGTCAATAAAAAAAGCGCAATCCATCAAATGATTGCGTTTTCTATACTTCTGTGACCACAGATGGGGTCTCCAATCGTTGCAAACTCCCTACAAAATCTGTATCTAAATCTTTGAGATGGCAAGGCAAGACCTTTTTGACATAACGTTCTTTCTTTAAGTCTTCCATGACTTGATCTGCCTTGTCACTGTCCACATACAATTGGACATAACGGCATTTCTTAGAATGGTACAAGACATCTCCGACAGATTGTAATTTTTTCCCGTCTCGATTGTAATACAATTTAACAATAAAGCCTGTTCTTTCTTGTTTCTCAAACATGGTCAATCCCTTTCTCGTTCTGTTACTAGTATATCAAATTTCAAGAAAAAGAACTACTCTTTTATGAGAGCAAAAAAGAGGGTGGGACAGAAATCGGTAATTCGTTAGAATTCGATTTCGTCGTCCCACCTCCGCACAGTTGAGTAGGGCTGTAAAAGCTGATGAAATCAGCGTAGTAGAGCCCACTCAACCACTGCGTTTTGCTCGAAAATCCAAAAATAATTGAGAGGCTAGGACTTTTGTCCCAGCCTCTTGACGGGCCTTCCCACAGGATGGTTTAGCCCAATTTATTATTGGCCATGATTTCATCAATAAAGCCATATTCAAGTGTTTCTTGTGCGCTCATCCAATTATCACGCTCCGCATCAGCATGCACTTTTTCAATGGATTGACCTGAATTTTCCGCAAGGATTTTTTCCAAGTTATTCCGTGTTTTGAGCAAGTGTTCTGCTGCAATGGCCATATCAGTTTGTTGGGTACCACCACCAGTACCACCCATTGGTTGGTGAATCATGTACTCGGCATTTGGCAACATGAAGCGTTTGCCCTTCGCACCGCTTGAAGCAATGATAGTTCCCATAGAAGCGGCCATCCCCATGACAATGGTTTGGACATCTGACTTGATAAAGTTCATGGTATCTACGATGGCGAGACCTGCTGAGACAGAGCCACCTGGGGTATTGATATACATATAGATATCTTTTGTATTATCTTGGGCATCCAAGAAGAGCAATTGAGCGATAATGGAGTTAGCCATTTGGTCCTCAACTGGTCCTGTTACCATGATAATTCGATCTTTCAACAGACGGGAATAAATATCGTAAGAACGTTCTCCACGACTGGTTTGTTCAATAACTACTGGAATCATCTATTCTTCTCCTTTAGTATCCATTCATTCTCACGATTCGTGAGGTTCAAAGTATATGTGCTATTATAAACCAATGGTCAAAAAAGGTCAAATCTTAAGCACCTTTCGGACGAATCATGAATGGTTTCTTATTTGGTACCGAATAAACGGTCGCCTGCATCCCCAAGACCAGGCACAATATAGCCATGTTCATTCAAATGATCATCGAGGGCTGCTGTAAAGATATCAACATCTGGGTGAGCTTCTTGAAGAGCTTTAACTCCTTCTGGCGCTGATACCAAGCAGACAAACTTGATATGGCTAGCGCCACGTTTTTTCAAGGAATCAATAGCTAGAATAGCGGATCCACCCGTAGCAAGCATCGGGTCTACTACAAAGATACGGCGTTGATCAATATCTTCTGGCAATTTCACCAAGTATTCAACTGGTTTCAAGGTTTCTTCATCACGGTACATTCCGATATGGCCAACCTTAGCAGCTGGTACCAAACTCAAGAGACCATCAACCATCCCAATCCCTGCACGAAGAATTGGGACAATAGCCAATTTCTTCCCTGCGATTTGTTTTTGAACGGTTTTGGTAATAGGAGTTTCAATTTCAACATCCTCAAGAGGCAATTCACGCAACACTTCGTAGCCCATCAACATAGCAATCTCATCTACCAATTCACGAAAGGCCTTCGTAGAGGTATCTGTACGACGAAGAATAGACAATTTGTGTTGAATCAGTGGATGTGTAATAACTTCTAATTTTCCCATTTTGAGATCCTTCTTTCTAAGCTGTTATTATTCAAAAAAGAGCTATGATAAAAGTGGAGTCAAGCTCTACTCTTTCTTTCAGTCCCTCTTTGATACTCACAGCACATGGAAATCTTCATTTCCAACTTTACATTCTTCTTATTATACCAAATTTTACAAAAAAAGAGAGCCCTTACACTTAATTTTTTAAGTTCGGACTCACTCTTTCTATCAATCAATTACAACCATTCTTTGTATTTCTTAATATAGATACGTTTGACAACCGTCACACTCAGCATATAGAGGACGATAATCGCAAACAATAGAACAAAGTACAATCCATTTAGTTGGCTCAACTTCAAGATAGAAGCCAAAGGACTATATGGAAGGGAGGTTACAAAGAAGGCTGCTGCTAAGGTCGTCACCACGACTGAGAAGGCTGGACGACTTTGGATAAATGGCAGTTTTGGTGAACGCAACATATGAATAACCATGGTTTGAGACCACATAGATTCGATAAACCATCCAGTTTGGAATACCATGATAAAGGCTGCTGCATCTGCTGCTCCATGGTTGTAGCCATGACCTAAAATCATAGGAACAACAAGGAAGTAAAGAAGCATGTAGGTAATAATATCAAAGACAGATGAAATTGGACCAATCCAGGCCATAAAGCGCATGATAGAGTTTGCTTCCCAGATACGAGGTTTCTTGAGAAATTCCTTGTCGACATTGTCAAAAGGAAGGGCGATACAAGAAAGATCATAGATAAGATTGAGCACAATCAAATGAACGGGCGCCATTGGAAGGAAAGGCAAAAAGATGCTGGCAAAGAGAAGAGAGAAGATGTTCCCGAAGTTAGAAGAGACCGTCATCTTGATGTACTTGGTCATATTGGCATAGACCTTGCGGCCTTCAACCAAACCTTTTTCAAGGACCATCAAGTCCTTATCCAGAAGGATGACATCTGCCGTTTCTTTGGCAATATCCACAGCGGTATCCACGGAGATCCCAACGTCTGAGACCTTCATAGATGGAGCATCGTTGATCCCATCTCCCATGTAACCAACCTTGTGGCCATTCTTCTTGAGGCAGAGGATGATCCGCGCTTTTTGATCTGGTGATAGTTTGGCAAAGACCGTTGTTGTTTCCACAACTTGTGCTAACTCTTGGTCTGTCATCGTATCGATTTCGCTTCCCAAAAGAATCCGCTCGACATCTAGTCCTACTTTTTCACAGACAGCTTGGGTGACCTTTTCATTATCCCCAGTTAAGATCTTGGTGGTTACCCCATATTCTGCAAGAGCTTTGATCGCTGGAGCTGCAGAAGGTTTTGGTGGATCAAGAAAGGCAAGGTAACCAGTTAGGATCATGTCTCGTTCATCTTCAACACTAAAGATGTCATTTTCGTCCAAGTCGGTTTTGTAGCTAACACCCAAAACACGAAGTCCTTGTTCATTTAACTGAGCAACTTCAGCGAGGACCTCTTGACGAACTTCATCTGTCAGGCGTTTAATCTCTCCCTTGTACTCAACATAAGTCGATACAGAAAGCATTTCTTCCAAGGCACCCTTGGTCACCATGCTGACCACACCGTCTTCGTCTTTGACAATGACACTCATGCGACGACGTTCAAAATCAAAGGGCAATTCATCAATCTTATGGAAGGTTTGATCCAGGTCGCGAACAATTTCATGTTTCTTGGCTTCTTTCTGGGTCCGATTGATAATCGCTCGGTCCATCAAATTTTTTAGCCCGGTTTGGAAATAGGAATTCAAGTAAGCCCGGCGAAGGACTGATAGATCCAACTCGCCATGGATATCAAGCGGATACTCCAAAACGATTTCATCTTGGGTCAAGGTTCCTGTCTTATCAGTACACAAAATATCGATAGCGCCGAGGTCTTGGATGGCATTGAGTTTTTTGATAACGACTTTTTCCTTGGCCATGATGATGGAGCCCTTAGCGAGACTCGCTGTAATAATCATCGGCAGCATTTCCGGAGTCAAACCAACCCCAACGCTGAGGGCAAAGACACCCGCTTCTAACCAGTCACCATCTGTGAGGCCATTGATCACAAAGACAACGGGCACCATCACTAACATGAGCCGAATCAAGAGCCAAGAGATGGTATTCATTTCTCTCTCAAATGAGGTTGGTTCGTCATAAGTGTTGATGGTTTGCTCAATAGCTCCCATCATGGTTTCATCTCCCACGACCAAGACCAAGGCTGTCGCCCGTCCGGAGATGACATTGGTTCCCATGAAGGCCAAGCTTTCACTTTCCAAGAGACTATCTAGATTTTGACTGTCGGCTTTTCTGAGACAAACCTTTTCAACAGCATCACTTTCCCCTGTGAGGCCAGATTGTTGGACAAAGAAGTCACGGGAATCAATCAAGACCACATCTGCTGGAATCATATCGCCGGCACTTAGTTTGATCACATCTCCTACGACGATTTCATCGATCGGAATTTCTTGTTCTGATCCATCACGAAGAACGGTCGCTGTATTGACAATCATACGTGATAAGTTGCTGGCTGCTTTGTCGCTCCGCAATTCTTGAATGAAGCGGATACCACCAGAGATCAAGACCAAGGTCACAATGATGATGGAGGTCGTTGGATCCTGTTCACCTGGTTTTGCTAGCCAGACATTAGTGATGAAGGAAACCAGCGCAATGACCAACAAAATCACCGTAAAAGGATTGATGATCGATTCGTAGATCTTTTTGATCATGGAATCTTCTTGACCTTTTGTGATGACATTTTCGCCATAAGCATCGCGGTTTTCTTCTACTTGATCGTCAACTAGACCAAGGGCACTGGTTTGGTAGTTGGCAAAGGTGCTTTCAAGTGGTTCTTGAAGAGCGTTAATAAGTCTTTCTTTATTTGTTTGCATTGGTATCTCCTTTTTCAATCAGGAGCCAATCACTTTTGGAGTCCCTACGACACAAATCAGCGATTGGCTGGTTCGGTGCGGTTCGGGATGATCGTCGATTTGTATCATAGCTCTCTCCTTTCTCTTTTCTAGGTAAGCCATAAAAAAGAGTCCTACCCTCGATCGGTAGGACTCATGAAACTCGTCATTTATTTTTCAATCAAAACTCTCAAAAAACTGACCGTCCAAGCTTTAGCTCCACAAGGCAATGAAATGAGCTTAGTCTTGACCTTTGCGATCAGGACTGTTGACCAACGAGTAGTGTCTCCACTGCTTTGCGGTAGTCATCCGTATCCTTGTGGTAGCCTCACCTACCGTATTTCGAGTTTATTGTACTCCTTCACTTACAGAAAGTCAACACTTATTTGTGAAAAGTTTCCACCAAGCGTTTGGTAATTTCTTCAATGAGGGTGAAGGGAGCTGCCACATTGAGGCGGGCATGCAAGTTTCCTTCTTTTCCAAAATCTGTTCCACGGTTCAAAATCAATTTGGCTTGGTCATGAATTTTAGCATGCAGCTCATCACCGGTATAAGGATAGGCTGAAAAGTCCAACCAAAGAAGATAGGTTCCTTGGGGCTTCATGACACGGATTTTGGTCTTTTCATGCAATTCATCTACAACATAGTCGATGTGTTTTTCAAAGACTTGCTTGAGCTCTGTCAACCAAGGTTTACCATGGCGATAAGCCGCTTCTGTTGCAATATAGCCCAAGCCTGAAATTTCATGTTGATTATTAGCCAATTGCCGTTGTTTAAAAGCCGTACGAAGCTTTGGATTTTCAATGACCACATAGGAATTTTTTGTTCCTGCAATATTGAACGTCTTGGTTGCACTGGTTAAGATCAAGCTGAAATCTTTAAAGCTTGGATCAACTGTGTTAAAGCTGGTATGACGGTGGCCAAACAAGGCCAAATCTTGGTGGATCTCATCTGAAACGAGAAGGACACCATGTTTTTGACAGAGGTGGCCGATTTTTTCCAAGACTTCACGATCCCATACACGGCCTCCAGGATTGTGCGGATTACACAAAACATAGAGTTTAACCTCTTGCTCCACAATGTCTTTTTCGAGCTGATCAAAATCAATTTGGAAAAGACCGTCCTTTTCAACTAATGAATTTTCGATCAATTTTCGACGATTGAGCTTGACGCTTCTGGCAAATGGAGGATAGACCGGCGTATTGATTAAGACAGCATCCCCTTCCTTGGTGAAGGCTTGAATAGCTGTTGAAATGGCTGGAACAACACCTTCGATAAAGACGACAGCTTCCTTGTCAAAAGAATAGCCATGCTCTTCTTTTTCCCAATCAAGGATAGACTGGTAGAGGCTATCCGATGCATAGGTGTAACCATAGACCATTTGGTCAGCATAGCCGATAACAGCTTCTCGTACTTCTGGAATGACATTAAAATCCATATCCGCGATCCAAGCCGGAATGATTTCTGGATCTGTCTCTGTTTCTTTCCACTTGTAAGTATGGTGGGTCAAGCGATTCGGTAAAGTCGTGAAATCATATTTGGTCATCTTAAGCCTCCAATGCTTGTTTCAAATCTTCAATCAAATCATCCGCATCTTCGATTCCGATGGACAACCGAAGAAGATCATCTGTCAAACCATATGAATGGCGAACTTCTGCAGGAATGTCCGCATGGGTTTGAGTGGTAGGATAAGTGATCAAACTTTCAACTCCGCCAAGGCTTTCTGCAAAGGTAAAGACTTGAAGGGAATTCAACAAGTTAGGAATTTTTTTCTCATCTTGAATTTTAAAGGAGACCATTCCACCTTTTCCAGTGTAGAGGACTTCTTTGACCTGAGGGGAGGTTTTCAAAAACTCGACCACCTTGCGGGCATTCTCAGTGGAGCGCTCCATCCGGATAGAGAGCGTCTTGAGACCACGGATCAAGAGATAGCTGTCAAATGGGGAAAGAACAGCACCTGTCGTGTTCAAATTGTAAAAGAGTTTGTCATACAAGTCTGCATCATTTGTCACGACAACACCAGCCAAGACATCGTTGTGACCAGCCAGATACTTGGTTGCTGAATGAAGAACAATATCTGCTCCCTCTTCAATTGGGCGTTGATAGATCGGGCTATAGAAGGTATTGTCCACCACAACTTTGGCACCTTTAGCATGGGCCAATTTGGCTAAATGAGCAATATCAAATTCCAACATCAATGGATTGGTTGGTGTTTCAATATAGAGGACATCCACTGGATCATGATCTAGATGGTGGATCAATTCTTCTTCTGTATTGGCATAGGTGAAAGAGAAACGACCCTCTTGCTCTTGTTGGTTAAACCAGCGGAAAGAACCTCCATAAAGGTCACGAACAGCCAAGACTTTTGAACCAACTGGGAAAATACTAAAAGCAAGCACAATCGCTGACATTCCAGAGCTTGTCGCCAAAGCATAGTCTGCACTCTCAATAGCTGCCAAAGTCTTTTCAGCTGTTGCGCGTGTTGGATTTTTCGTACGGGTATAGTCAAAACCTGTAGACTGACCAAATTCTGGGTGTTGGTAAGTCGTAGAGAAATGCAAAGGAGTCGTCAAAGCTCCCGTTGCTTTATCTGACTTGATTCCTGCCTGTGCCAAGATAGTATTGATATTGCGTTTTTTACTCATATTGCCCTCCGATAAACATTCAATCTAACTGCTTACTATTTTATCACTATTATGAGAAGAGCGGTTTTCCCATTTTCAAGACCTAGCTATAGTTTCAAACTATAAGAAAAGGCTAGTCTCTTATGGCCAGCCTGAGAGTATAGACAAACAGTTCTTCTTTACAAATTTAATAAATTCTATAAGAATTTATACGTTAGAATTATTCAATCATCTACTGAAACTTTCCGCCGTGAGAAAAGTGCTAGAAACACTTTGTTTCTAGCACTCGGGAGTTTTGAGACCTTAGGCTCAATAATTAGTCATGGAACTTCTACGAAGTTCGCTGACGTCCGTACTCACTTAAGGAAAGTTTTTAAGATAACTCTGTCCTCAATCAGAGACTGGACATTTATGTCCAGTCTCTGATTTATTTAATGCGGAATTTTTGTCTGAGACGTGCAGCTTGACCTCCGATAAAGCGGTCAAAATACCGTAGCCATAATCCTAAGGCTCCATAGATAACAACTCCTAATCCGCCAATGACGATAATATAAATCATGCTCGATACACGGCCATTTGGTGGGAAAATCCAGCCCAAAATCAAACCAGCGATCAAGACTCCAAGTAGCATCACCACGGTCAGAATGGAACCAAGCAAGGTCCGCTTGAAGACGATGGTGCGATTAAACTGAGTAATGGTTTGGATCTCCCGATACATGAGAACGATTGGGACCATTAAGGCAATGGTCGTTGACAAAAGCGGACCATAAGAACGAAAGACCAAAATAAATGGAATTTGTAGGACCAATTTCACCACTACACCATAAAGGAAGTAGCGGATGGCCTTACGATTTTGAAAGAGGGCTTGAATCATTGGCGATAAGACCGTGTAAAGACCGAGAATTACGGTCTGCAACATCGCTACGATGAAGAGTCCTAAGGCCAAGCCATCTGGTTGCCCATAAAATACCGTATAAAGTGGTTTTGCGACTGCTACTGCACCAAAGGTGACTGGAAGCAAGAAAGCTAGCAACATGGTCAAGTTATCCTGTACAAGCTTTCCAGCCGCTTTTAGGTCCCCCTTCACATAATTCTCTGTCAACAGAGGAATCCCAACTCCCCCAATCGAAGTCGCTACCGCAATCAAGATCATGGTAATTTTGTTTGGATTAGCAGAGAAATAACTAAACATGACCAAGAGCTGCTTTTGACTATAGTCTGTGAACCAAGACATGACATTGATAAAGGTCATCTGGTCAACAATTTGGAAGAGCTGAATCGCGGAACCTGTGATGATAAAAGGAATAGCCTCACGAATCGTATCGATCAAGAGAGCCCGAGTATCAATCCCATCACTTCCCTCTTGCTTTCTAAAAATAGAAGAGAGCAAGCCTGTCTTTGCAAGGTAATAAAAGAGCACCAGAAGGCTCGCTCCCATCCCAATAAAAGCAGCAAAGGTCGATTGCGTCACAGCTTGCACATAATCACCTGAGCCAATCTTCATAATGAAGAAGGTCGTGAGCAACATCCAGATGACCCGAATGACTTGTTCTGCAATCTGGCTAATGGCGTAAGGCTTCATGTTGTTAAAACCTTGGAAAAATCCCCGAATGACACTCATCGAAGGAAAGATCAGGACAGCCCAAGAAAGGCTCTGCATGATCGGAATCAACTCTTTTCCCCCACCTGAAAGACTCGCAAAGACAGGAGACAAGAGATACATGAGAATGGCAAATCCAAGGCCTAGAATTCCCATGAATTTCAAGAAGCCCCGAATCAAAGCAAAGCTATGATCGGCTTGGTCCCGGGTATTGTACTTGGCTACTTGCTTGGCAACAGCTACGGGTACTCCGGCTGTCGAAATCAAGAGAAACCAAGCATAGATATTGTAGCCCATTGTAAAAAGACCATTGGCTTGTGGCCCATATTTTCCCATCCAAATATACCAAGGAATAATATAAGCAGCTCCTAGCAAACGGCTGATAAAGTTGCTGGCTGTCATCCAGGCAGTCCCGCGTAGCATCTGGGCTTGCTGGTCATTTTGTTCGTGACTCATAAACGTCCTCTTTCGTTTCTTCTTCTCTTCATTATAAACTTTTCCATGTTACTTGTAAAATTCAGACTTTCGGTTTACAATAGTTTTATGATTACAATTGAACAAACCCTCAACATTTTAAAACAAGACCAAAATTTCCGAGAAGTTCTAGTAAATGGTGAATACTACTACCATCTAGAAGGAACAAGTTTTGATGCTATTAGCTATGATAGCCGTAAGGTTTCTGCTAGTACCCTCTTTTTTGTTAAAGGGGCCAACTTCAAAAAAGAATACCTGGAACAGGCTATTTCTAATGGACTCGGCTTTTATGTCTCTGAAAAAGATTATGAAGTTGGTATTCCTGCCATCCTCGTCAATAATATCAAACAGGCCATGAGCTTAATCGCCATGGAGTTTTATGGACACCCTGAGAAACAATTAAAACTATTGGCCTTCACAGGGACTAAGGGAAAGACAACCGCGGCCTATTTTGCTTACCATATTTTGGAACAAAGTCACCGACCAGCTATGCTGTCGACCATGAATACAACACTGGATGGTAAAAACTTCTTTAAATCGACCCTGACAACTCCAGAGAGCTTAGATCTTTTTGCCATGATGGCTGAGGCAGTAGCCAATGATCGGACCCACCTCATTATGGAAGTTTCCAGTCAAGCTTATCTAGTGAAACGGGTTTACGGTCTGACCTTTGACGTTGGTGTTTTTCTCAACATCAGTCCTGACCATATTGGACCGATTGAACACCCAACTTTTGAGGATTATTTCTACCACAAACGTCTCCTCATGAAGAACAGCCAAGCCGTTGTCATCAATAGTGATATGGATCATTTCCAAGTTTTAGCGGACCAAGTCGCGAAGCAAGACCACGATTTTTATGGAAGCCAGTCTGAGAATCAAATTGAAAACTCTAAGGCCTTCAGCTTCTCAGCCACTGGTAAATTAGCTGGAAACTATGAAATCCAACTGATTGGACATTTCAACCAAGAAAATGCTGTGGCTGCCGGACTTGCTTGCCTTCGCCTAGGTGCGAGCCTCGAGGATATCCAAAAAGGGATTGCTAAGACGCGCGTTCCAGGCCGAATGGAAGTCTTGACTCAGAAAAACGGCGCTAAGGTCTTCATCGACTACGCCCATAATGGAGATAGCTTGAAAAAACTGCTCTCAGTTGTTGAAACCCATCAAACCGGGACCATTTCACTGGTCCTTGGATCAACTGGGAATAAAGGAGAGAGCCGCCGCAAGGACTTTGGCTCACTCTTAGAAGACCATCCTGAAATCCAAGTCTTCCTCACAGCGGATGATCCCAACTATGAAGATCCTTTGGCTATCGCTGAAGAGATTAGTAGTTTTATCACGCGCCCTGTCGAGAAAATCGCAGATCGCGAACAAGCCATTCAGCTGGCTATGGCGACAACCAGCAAGCCTGAAGATGCTGTTATTATCGCTGGAAAAGGAGCAGACTGCTACCAAATCGTAAATGGCGTTAAAGAAGAGTATCCAGGTGACGCCGCCATCGCTGAACGTTATCTATAATCAAAAAAAACAAGGCTAGGAAAATTCCTAGCCTTTATTTTTTATAAAAATGAATCGTTCTTTATCAAATTCGACAGCTAACTCATACTTTCCATCTTCATTTTGAATGATGTAGCCCAATAAAACTAAACTGTCGACAAAGATGTCCTTGCGCTTTTGCTGGACTACTTCTTTTTTGAGGAACTTGAGCAAAAAGCTAGTCATATACTTGAGAGCATACTCAGGATTGACATCTCCCAAAATAGCATAGAGCTTTTCTTGCTCCTCTGTCAATGGATATTGGTGAGCAACCTTGTAGAAGTAATTGGAAAGGGTCTGTGCATGTCGCGCAAAGTCCGTCTCCTCTATGAGAATCGCTTCATTGGTAGTATTGCGGAGTTCCGTTTGGAAGACCTTGGCTTTTAATTCTTGATAAACTGCACTGTCCTCTCGGACAAAGACCTCCTGATCCAAATCGACAAGATCAGCTGACTCCAAGAAAGGCAGGTTGAGGGTGTAGCGTTTATTTTCTCGAAGGATAAAGCCCGCTTTGATATATTCCTCCATCAGCTTATCCACTGGTTGATCTGGAAATTGGGCCTTGATTTGCCGCAGGATCACATCGTCGTGCTGATCCAAAAAGTTGATCAAGTCCTTGAAAAATGGCTGACGTGTCAAACGTGTGGGATTAATGATTGTAATCATCCAAATACCTTTCTTTAAACTGTAGCTGTAGTGATTGGGCTAACTGACTAGGATTGGTCCCGGGCTGATCCAAAGGAACCGCTAGACCAAGCTCTCTGTAGTAATCTTCCCAAAACGGACTAATCTCTTGTTCTCCTTCCCCAAACCTCATGGGAATGGTCTCAAAAATAGGAAGTAGTTCGGCAATGAACTGGGAACAGTAATAACCATCTCCATCCGGGTAAAAGGAAGCATTGTAGGGAGCACCTAAAAGACTCTCTGCCCGCTTTTTGACTTCTTTGAGATCGATTCCCGAATAGCGATAAAGGTCATAGACTTTCTCAGCTTCAAAGAAATCTTCAGGGGATTGGGCAAGGACGCCACCTTCTACCGTGGCATGATAAATGAATCCGTCCAAAAAGATGGCCACATGGCTATAGTTGCCAGTTGATGCCTGGATGGCCTGCCCCATTTCTGTATTTTCACTGACAAAAATCAAATCGCCCGTCTCCAACATGGTCTTCTCCTAGCAAAAAAGGAGCCGAAACTCCTTTTTAACGATGGGTTTCCCCATTTATCATTAGCCATTAAAGCTTTCAGTCAATTGAGGTACCACTTGTTTCTTACGTGAAACAGCGCCTGGAAGGAAAGCGTGGTTGTTTTCAAGTTTGAAGTTGAAAGCTGCTTCTACCTTGTCCATATTAGCACCAAGGGCAAGAATTTCTGAGTTTGAGTTGACGATGTCTGTAATCATCAAGACAAAGTCAGAGTACCCGTTAGCTGCATTGGCAGCTTGGATGGCTGCTTCGATTTCAGCTTGGCGTTCCAAAACTTCAGCAATATCAACTGTGTTCACTTGAGCCACACGAACGTTATTTCCGTTCAATTCAAAAGTCTTAGCATCGATATCGATCAATTCTTCTGCTGATTTGCTTGCCAAGTTGGTACCAGCCTTGAGCATGGCAAGACCGTATTCTTCCAAGTTGACACCAGCCAATTCAGCCAATTCTGGCGCAATCACCTTATCAGATGGGTGTGTTGTTGGAGATTTCAAAAGAAGGGTATCTGAAATCAAACCTGAAAGCATCAAACCTGCCAATTCTTTTGGCACTGCTACACCGTGTTCTTTGAACATGCGGTATACGATAGAAGATGCTGATCCAACTGGTTCCAGACGCATGTATAGTGGGCTAGCAGTTTCAAAGTTTGCCACACGGTGGTGATCCACTACACCGTAAACTTCTACTTCAGCGATATCTGAAACAGATTGTTGGAATTCGTTGTGGTCTGTCAAGATGACTTGCTCTGCACCTTCTGCTTTAGCAGATGTGATAACGCGTGGAGCTTCCACACCAAAATAATCCAATACGAAAGCTGTTTCTTCATTTGGAGTTCCAAGAGCCACTGCTTCTGTATCCAAACCATAAGCTTCTTTTGCAAGATAAGCAAAAGCTACAGATGAGCCGATAGCATCTGAGTCAGGATTTTGGTGACCAAAAACGAGAATTTTTGACATGTTTCTACCTCTTTATTTCATTTATAGATTCACTCTATTTTAGCACGTTTTGCCATTTAAAGAAAGGGAATAGTTGTGCATTTCATCAGAAAAAGACAGCTGGAAGGCCCAGCTGTCTATAGTTTTTATCCTTTGACCCGTTTCAGGTAATCTTGGTAACTTTCTGTTTCCATCAAATCTTTTGCATTTTGGACCCGTTCTTTTGTTGGTGGTTTCACACCCTCCAACTTGTACGGAATGCCCAATTCACGCCATTTGAATTCCCCCATAGTATGGTAAGGCAGGATTTCAAATTTATCGACATTTTTAAGGGTTTTAACAAATTTTCCAAGTTCGATCAAGTCGTCATCTCGGTCTGTCAAACCTGGCACCAAAACGTGACGAATCCAGACTGGTTTTCCAATATCAGATAGGTACTTGGCACAAGCTAGAATCGTTTTATTGGTATGGCTGGTCACAATTTTGTGTCGTTCATCATTGATTTCCTTGATATCCAGAAGCACCAAGTCTGTCACCGCCATCAAGCGGTCGAATTTTTCCAAATAACGAGGTGTATTCCGAAAAGGAAGGGCACAGGTATCCAAGGTACAATGAATGCCCAACTCTTGAGCCTTAGTGAAAAGTGCAATCAAAAAGTCAATCTGCAAGAGGGCTTCTCCACCACTGACTGTGATCCCACCTTTTTGGCCCCAAAATCCACGATAACGGAGGGCTTCTTCTAGGACATCATCCACTGTCCGTTCACGGGACTTGTTGGTTTCCATTGCCCAAGTATCTGGATTGTGGCAGTATTGGCACCGCATTTGACACCCTTGAAGAAAAACAATAAAGCGGATCCCAGGCCCATCTACTGCTCCAAAACTTTCTGTTGAGTGTACCATTCCTGTTACTTTTCCATAGTCAACTGTTTCATTTTCCATTGAGGAACCTCTTCTCTTGAAAACGTTTTATGGTTTTATTATAACACGATTCCATCTATTTTAAAGAGTTGAAGCTTCTTTTTGAAAAGAAACTGTTCTTTTCAGTAGTTTTCATTGTCCTAGTACAGTTTCCAATATGGGACTATCTGTCCTGTATTTTAGGAGAAAAAAAGGAGCCAGCGACTCCTTTTTTAGATCTTTCTTACAAAACACGTTAATGAGTAGTCTTTTTCTTCTTATACAAGGCAAGACTCATCGTAGCTACTGCCACTCCAAAAAGAGCTAGATAGCTTGTTTCTTGTCCAGTAGATGGAAGGATTTTCCGCTTGCCTGGTGTCTTAGTTTCTGTTGTTGCCTCTTCCTTGTCGTCTTGCTTCTCATCTTCGTTCTTGCCCTTCTCTTTGCTTTCAGATGTTGAACTCTTTTGTTCATTGGCTTGAGTCTGATGAGGGACTAGTTGAGACCCTGGATTCGATGAAGAAGGGCTGGTTTGATCCGTTGCTTGTCCTGAATTCCCTTGTTGATCATCCGTCGGTGTTCCTGGAGTTTGTGCTCCACTAAAGTCGATTTGGACCAAAACAGGATCATGGTCTGATGCACGACCGTGTTCCTTCATAAAGGAAGCATTGATATGGACTGGTTCAAACCTTGCTTTGGCTGCCATGTTGTTTGAGATAAAAATGTTATCCAATACTTGATTGCTACCACGGTAGAAATAAGAATAGCGATCACCTGCATCATGTTGGGACATTAAGTTGGTTAGCTCATTGCCCGCAAGGATCTGTGCTGTGGTTGAGAAATCGTAATCATTAAAATCACCCGTCAAAACGAAGGTCGTCTTCGGATTTTGCTTCAATCCTTCTTGGACGAATTGATGGATGACACTAGCTTGTGCTTCACGAGTTGGCAAGGTATGTTCCACTGCTGGTTGGCTTGCCCCATAAATAGCATCATCTCCGATTTTTGATTTCAAGTGATTAGCAATCACCACAACTGGTTGACCTTTGAATTCAAACTCAACAGCTAAAGACTTGCGAGTATGATTAAACGATGGGTCATTAGGGGCAATCCGAGCTGGATTTTTAACCAGGTGTCCCTTGTCAAATTGTGCTGCTTCGTTGCTAGTTGCTGCCTCTTTTTTGGCTAAGTTCACGCGTTCTGGATTGTAGAGGATTCCCAAACGAATATTAGAACCAGGCTTTCCTCCGTCAGCGCCATCTACTGGAGCAACCTCCGTATACTCATAGCTCTTGCCACCCAATTCCTTGATCCGATTGGCTAGTTTGCGTCCACTTTCAACACCACTGGTCGTCCCGTCATCCACACTACCATTATTGTCCTGCACTTCGATCAAAGTAATGATGTCTGGATTGTGAATTTCATGGATAAAGGAATTGGCAATCAGCGTCACCTTATCCTCTGGGGTTTCATTTTTGGCATTGTTGGCCGAGAAATTTTCAATATTGTAGGAAGCGATGGTCAGCTTGTCCTCACTTGGTTGGGTTTGAGCTGCTTGACGCTGCAAGCCACCATCTTGGACTGTCAACTGTTGAGTGGGCTCTAATTTATAGAAGCTATTTCGATACGTTACCACTCCTGTCACGTCTTCTGTAAAGTAATCCTTGGCTTTTGCGACAAACTGATTTCCAACATAAATCGGGATCGTCGCTGTATTTTGCGCATGTGGCCGTAGATTCAGACCCCCAATATTGTTTAAAGGAAGTCCTGTGAAATCTTCTCCCAATACATAGATATCTCCTTTGTACTGGGGACCAAGTACATGCGGTTTCTTCACCACTGTGAGCATTCCTTCCAGGCTTTCCCAATAATCGAGGGCATCGGTTTCTGGAGCATAAGCCGTCGGATTAGGCTTCACTTCTGATGGCATGCCCGCAGTGATATTCACAGCTTCTGGAAGTGGGGCTGTCCCATCTTTTGTGATCCAAGCATCGACCAGCATGGTCACCGTTAAACTATTCGTCGGTTCCTTAAAGGTCTTCCCGGCTCCTAAAGTGACTTCTTCCATATATCCTTCCTTGACGGTAGCTGTGATTTTTACCTTGTCACCGACCTTGACCTTGTATTTAGAAACAACATAAATCCCATCTGAAGTCCGATTATTACCATCCGATTCTATATCTTGAGCATAAAAACCATAGCGATCTGTTTTAGTCACCACCGCATTTTTGAAGGCCACCTTTTGGCCTTCCAGTGGAGAGCGTTGCGATTCCCCTTGAATTTCCCCGATCTTAACCGTTTTCTCCTCAGTATCGTCCGAGGAACTGCTAGATGTCTCTTCTTTATCACTCGAAGCTCTCGTCGTAGCGTCTGTAGTTGTTGTTGTAGCGGAAGTCGAACTATTTGTCGAGCTTTCCTCGCTGCTAGTGTTCGTCACAAGCGCTGGCTCTGAAGTCGAAGCTGTGGTCTCGTCTGCAACTACCGTGAGGGCACTGCTAAAGACCCCCAACTGACTAGCCAATAAGGTGGCTACTCCCAGTAGGCGAATCTTTTTACCGTTTTTTCTCATGCGTTTCTCCATCCCTAAAAAGTTTTCCTCTTTTATTATAAGGGAAGAACTTTGTATTTTCAAGCGCTTTCAAAAATATTTTTCAAAAAAAACACTTCGACCCAAAAAGATCGAAGTGTCAAGAACTTAAGCTAAAATTGCCAGTGTCTGATACGGTTTAAGAATTACTTTTTCAAAAAGCTCTACGTTCTCATAGTTGGATAAAAGCACGCGCCCTGTTTGGTAGTCTTTTGGAATCGCTACTTCGACTTCACTTCCATAGAAATGATTGAGTACCAAGAGTTTTTGATCGTCTATGTGGCGTTCAAAAGCGTAGATTTCTTGACTATCTTCCAGTGCTGGCAGGTAGCTTCCTTCTGAAATGATGGGCATTTCTTTGCGCAAGCGAATCAATTCTTTATAGAAGGTAAAGATTGGACCATCCATTTCCTTTTCAACATTGATATCTTTATAGGACTTCCCAACTTTCAACCATGGCGTACCTGTTGAAAAACCTGCATTTTCAGAAGCATCCCATTGCATGGGCGTACGAGAATTATCACGGGACTTAGCTTGGATAATCTTAAAGGCTTGCTCAGGAGACTTGCCTTGATCCAAAAGCATTTGGTAAGCATTGATGGACTCGACATCCATATAATCTACCATCGAATCATAGTCTGGGTCAATCATGCCAATTTCTTCGCCCATGTAGATGTAGGGTGTTCCGCGTGAAAGGTGGATGCTGGCTGCCAGCATGGTCGCTCCTTCATTGCGGAAGTTCTTGATATCCACAAAGCGATTCAAAGCACGAGGTTGGTCATGGTTATTCCAGAAAAGAGCACTACCAGGTCAGTCGAGATACCATCCGTAAATCGCTCAAGCTCTTGCAGGAAGAAGGCTTTATCGAGACTGTTCAAGGGATGGGGTCGCAAATTTGTAGGCAAGCACACTTTGACTTCCCCGTTTCCCAATTAACCAGCTACCAAGAAATCGTCAAAGCTTCTGGTCTTCGCTCAGAAACCAATGTCATTCGTTTGGAAAAAATCAGTATTGATGAAAAAGGCGCTAAAAAGACAGGTTTCCCCCTTCACCGATTGGTTTGGAAAGTAACCCGACAACGGGTGGTGGATGGCGTCGCTTCTGTCTTAGATATTGATTACCTAGACAGGAAGCTGATCCCTGGCTTAACCAAGGAAATTGCCCAGCACTCTATCTACCAATATATAGAAGAAGACTTGAAATTGCAGATTGGCTATGCCAAAAAAGAAATCTTGATTTCACCAATCGATAATCGTGACAAAATCTTACTGGATCTTGGAAAAGACCAACACGTGGTGACGGTCCGCTCCCAAATTCACCTAGCAGACGGACGCCAATTCCAGTTCAGCGAAAGCCGTCACAAATTAGATAAGTTCCATTTTGTCGACTATGCAGAACGGAGGAAATAAAGGAGGCTGGGACAAAAGTCCTAGCCTCTCAATTATTTTTGGATTGTCGAGCAAGACGCAGTGGTTGAGTGGGCTCTCTACGCTGATTTCATCAGCTTTTACAGCCCTACTCA